>JAFURT010000001.1 GCA_017471765.1 Clostridia bacterium | reverse complement strand
GCGGTTTCATAATCGCTGTTATCAAATGCAGACATTGTAATCTTTCCTTTCTCAGCGCTATCCAAAGCAGCAATAATTCGCTCTAATCGTTCCTTTTTGAGAATTAAGAGTTTTCGCTGCTCGGCGAGTGCTTTTTGCTTATCGTAATCGGGAGATGATAAGATCTCTGCAATGCTTTTCAGTTCAAAATCAAGTTCACGATAAAACAGGATTTCTTGCATACGTTCAAGAGAGATTTCGTCATAAAACCGATAGCCATTTTGCTCGTCAACAAAGGCGGGCTTTAACAAACCTATTTCATCGTAATAGTGTAGTGTACGGACGCTGACACTTACGAGCTTTGCGAACTCGCCCGTTTGCATTTTCACTTTTATCACCCCACGAAAAGGAGTATACACTATGACGCAACGTGAGGGTCAAGCGTTTTATTTTTCCTCAAAACTCATCGTATATCTGCATTTTGGATAGTTTTTGCAACCATAGAACTTTCCGTTCTTACCGTTACGCAAAACAAGTTCGCCCTTACAATAAGGACAAATCTTTTGCTTTTTAATCTCTTCCAGCGATTGTTTGTAAGCAATGACATTTTGCTTATGCTCTAATCTCGCTTCCTTGCCGATATGCTGATTGTTTTTTATGTAGTCGAATATTTCTTGCTTTTGCGTATCGTCAAAAACTTCAGGTTTATTTTCTGCAATTTTATATATTCCTCTCTCCATCGCGGGAAGAGAATTGCAAATGATCGTATCGGCAGGATATTCACCGCTGATTTTGAAGTCGTTGCAAATCATCGTGACGATCGAAAACATCGGCACGTCACCAAACTCTTTCAGAAAGGTTTTCAGGTATTCCACGTGCTTTTGGTTTTGTCGTAACGGGCTGTAAATTTCATATTTTTTGCCGTGACTATAATAATACCACTTTGATTTTTTGGTATCACCATAGATTTTAGCATCGTCGAACGACTTCACCTCAACGACATAAACGCCTCTGTTGCCGATCAAAACCAAGTCGATTTGCGAGGTATACTCATCGGCACCGTCAATCAAAACATCGTGCAGAACAAGTGCGCCGGATATGGTCTTTGAATATGTTTTTGCCATCCATTCGCCAAAACCGCCGCTGATCTCATTAAGTGTTGGTATTTTCTTTAAAAAATCCAATAATCCCATAATATCCTCTTATTTCACAATCTCATACGGCCAGTCGATGATGCCGCCGAAGTCTTTGACATTGGTATAACCAAGCTTCACCAGTTCCTCAGAGGCGATCTTGCTCCGTCTGCCGCTGCGGCAATAGACGAGAATCAGCGCATCCTTATCGGGCAGCTCCTTTTCGGCGCGATCGGCGATCTCGTATTCGGGGATGAGAATGGCATCCGCAATATGCCCTTCGGCGAATTCTTCATCGGTGCGGGCATCGATGATGATATAGTCCCTTTCGGTGTCCATAATCGTCTTTGCCTGTTCGGGCGTGATTTGCTCATACGAATTGGCGCCGCCGTCGGAACAAGCGGTTATACCGAATAAAGAAGCTAAAATTGAAAGCATAATGATCAATCCTTTTAGTTTTCTCATAGTATCGACTCCAAATAACCATCTATTTCATTATGAGATTTGAAAATAATAATGTTTTTATCGTTATATTTTTCCAGTAACTCATATACATGTGGCAACTCTTTTTGGGGAAAATCGATGATCCACTCTTTAAATTCCGCATCAAATTCCTGCTCTATCCAAGGCATATCCTCTCTTGGTTTTCCAATACGCGATTCTACGCCCGAAAGGCAAACCGAAACAGGAAAATCAAGCAAGAAAACGGTATCACATTCTCTTAGGCGCATTTCAAGCGTTCTGCCGTAATTGCCGTCGATGATCCATTTATCTTGTTTTAGAATGTCGGAAAGCTTTTGGTCAAATTCCTCGCGTGAAATGTTGGTTTTATCGGCATTCCAAAACAACATATCCAGATAAAAAAGCGGCAAACCGATCTTATCGCCCAGTACTCTTGAAAAAGTGCTTTTACCGGCACCGGGGCAACCTATAACTATAATTTTTTGCATCTTTTTTCTCCATTTTTCACCTTATACCACTTCCACCTGACACATTTGCATAGTTTTCAAAGCAGCCTCGTGACTCTCGGGGGTGACACCGGCACAGCAAGCGGAATCCACTTTCACCTGCGCGTCGGGGAAGGTTGCTTTGATGATGAGCGCGTTGGAAACCACGCAGATATCGGTGCAAAGCCCGATCAACTCCACACTTTCAAGAGTTTCCTCATCCCAATGGGGCCAGCCGAAATTGGGTTTATCAATAATCTTCGAGCCCTCGACATAAAGACCGTCGGCAATCTCCCAACCTTTTGTGTCCTTGATGCAGTGCGGAACGGGAAGATGCTTGCCCTCTGTGGTATCAAGATAGTTTTCAAAATGGGTATCTCTTGTGAAGATAATCTCGTCGCCGTTTTGGGCATATTCCTGAATCTTTGCCTTGACCTTAGGAACGATGGCGACCGCCTCTTTGGTGCCGAGCGCCATATCAATAAAATCGTTTTGCATATCGACGACAATCAACGTCTTTTTAACCGTTTTCATATAATCACACCTCGCTATTAACGAATCACATTAATGTTGATATTCATCAAAATACCCCGCAAAATTTGACTTCATCTCATTATAGCATAAATGAAATTTTTTTCAAACTATTTTTTGCAGTCGTGCATTAGACCGAGCAGAGCGCAAATCACGCTCTGCTCGGCTTTTTGTTATGCTGCGATGTCTAAGCTGTTTGTAAACTGCTCAAAGTCAAAGCTAAAATCAATCTTCTCCACATACTCTCCGGGAACCTCAATGAGGTTCCTCACCAACGCTTTAAGGAAAGGTTACAATGTTGTAACCTTTCTTGCCTTTTGGGCTGGGATATGATATAGTATGGTGACTTTTCGGAAAAGGAGTGCGGCCTGTGAAAACCAGCTTAAGACAGATTCGGCAAGACCTCAAGCAGCCTCATCAGCTGGCATTGCTACTGGTGGCGCTCATTCCTCTGTTTCCGGAATACATCAGCTTTTTTCTCGTCATAGCGGCGGCAGTTTTGGCCTTTTGCCACTTGCGGGTGGCTGGTAAAAAGCTTGCCATTGGTACCATCGGCAAGCTGATGCTGGCCTATATCGGATATACGGCTTTTACGCTGCTGTACAGCCAAAATCGCTTTGTCACTTTATGCAATGTAGGCATGTGGGCCTTTTTCTTCTTGGTCTATCTCATCCTGTACAATCTTCTCACCGACACAGACCGGTATGACTCCATGATGCTGTACATCACCGGTGTGGCAGGACTTGTGGGGCTTATCGCCTGTCTGCAGTACCGCATTTGTCTGTTTACCAACTCGAATTTCATCGAAGTTTGGGGCTGGCTGGACGATATCGTCTTTCCTTTGATTCCGCTAGACCTGACCGTACCCGAGTACGTCATGCGCTCTTGCTCCACCTTCACCAACCCCAACTCCCTATCCATGTACCTCACCGCCGTCGCCCCCTTTGTGGTGTATTTCAATTTCTACGAACGGCGTGACGGGTTGCGGTTGTTCTGCCGTATCTGCCTGTTCCTCTGTTTCGGCGGCGTAATCTTCTCCTTCTGCCGTGGTGGATACCTGGCCATCCTCCTGCTGGCCATTGCCCTGTTACTACTGAATATCCGGCATCGGTTCACCACCGTTTCCCTGTATGCGATGTGCACGGCGTTGCTCATCCCCGACGAGGTCTTCAAGCGGTTTGTTACCATCATTCCCGGCATCTCCTTAGGCGAACAGCTACTGGACAATTCCTCGCTCTCCACCGATATTACACACAACGCCGGCGAGTTGCTGGTGACCCCCTCGGATATCATCAACAGCTCCACCGCCGACCTGGCGGTGAACGACCGTTACCGCATGTGGCTGGAAGCTATGGAGAGCATCGGTAATCGCCCAATTTTTGGCCACGGCATGGGGAACGGCGTTTCCCAGGAAATACTGGCTGATGCCGGCATCAATGCCCCCCACAGCCACAATATCGTGCTGGAGCTCCTGCTGGGCGGCGGCATCATTGCTCTGATCATCATGGCGCTTATCGGCTTTAAGGCCGTCAAAAACGGTATAGAACTGATGCGCAACGGATACGGCTACTCCTTCTGGATTGGCTTCGCCGTCCTAGGCTTTGCAGCCTGTTTCTGCATCCAGGGCATGGTGGATCATCCCCTGCTGACCCCCAAGCTGGTGGCCAACTTCATGATGGTTATGGCTCTGATAGAACGAGCCAACTATCTGTACACAGCCAAGGGCATTGCTGTCAGACAGAAACTACGAAAGACACTGTTGGCCAAAGTCAAACAGCCCTGATAAGGAAAGGCACTGCATCCTTTGATGCAGTGCCTTTTTTCGATTTAACCTTATTTAAGCCGCAGCCCCGCCCACAATACAATGATGATTTGAGCAGGAACACCGAGAGAGAATACCAACCAAATGTTAGCTGAAAACAGCACCAAGGCCGTCAGATAGGCGCACAGTAAAAGGCTCCATACCAATATCGAAATAACGAGGAAATTACGGCGCCGATTACCCCAAATACTATTAAACACCAATAAAACAATGGCGGTGATAGGAATCGAGTATAAAAACGCCAACCAAACCGGCTTACCGGACACAGCCAGATCTACGCTGAAAAAGATGAAAGTTGCAATAAACCACACCAGCATACAGGACAGCGCCGTAATAATGCGGTGGTTCCTCCGCTGCCGCTTGGTATATTCCCGCTTTGCCTCTACCTCAGAGGGGTGGTCCGCCCGCAACAGATAATCCACCGATACGGAAAACAAATCCGCCACCTGCTTCAGCGTAATCACATCCGGGATAGACTCGCCACGTTCCCATTTCGATACAGCCTTATCGGAATAATTCAGTTGTTCTGCCAGTTCCAACTGGGTCATGTTTGCCTCACGGCGCAATGTGCCGATATTCCCGGCGATAATCATCTTAAGTTCTTCCATACAGTTACCTCGTGCAAAGCTCCTTAGCGAACCCGTTCATCATATCTTGACAGATATCATTATAACACAAAACCCCACTGATTGCAAGAGAAAGGTAAACTCTACCGTCAGTAGAGTGCCACTTTTTTCTCTCTACCCCCCTGTCCTGCGGCAGAGAATGGCCATTGTCGGCAGTAGGGTGACTTTTTCTTCTTTGTTGGGTATACTGATAAAGAACTAAGATACGAGAGGAAGAACATACCATGAGTTATGTATTAAGCTGTTGCTCCGTAGCCGACCTGACCACCGAACAGATGGAAAAGCGGAACATCTATTTTGCGTGTTTTCACTATACCATGGACGGTGTGGATAAGACTGATGATATGGGATTATCCATGAAATCCACCGATTTTTACGCCGCCCTGTCCGCCGGTGCAGACGTCCACACCTCCCAGGTGAATGTGGAGGAGTATATCCAGTATTTCAGCCGTTTTTTAGAAAAGGGACTGGACGTCCTGCACGTCACGCTATCCAGCGGTCTGTCCGGCTCCTTTAACTCCGCCCGCATCGCCGCCGAAATGCTGGCAGAGCAGTACCCCGACCGGAAGCTGTATGTGGTGGACTCGCTGGGAGCTTCCTCCGGCATCGGCCTCATGATGGAAACACTGGCGGACAAACGGGATGCCGGCGAGGATATTGACAGTCTCTGCGCCTGGATCACCGCGCACCGTCTGGAGATGCACCACTGGTTTACTGCCAGCGACCTGACCCAGTTTGTCAAGGGTGGCCGCATCACCAAAGCCGCCGGCTGGTTTGGCACGGTGCTGAAAATCTGCCCGGTGCTGAATATGGACCACCTGGGGAGACTGATTCCTCGCTTTAAAATCCGTGGCCAGCAAAAAGCCCTCAAGGAACTGGTCAACCAGATGGAGGAGCACGCCTGGAACGGCACCGGATACAGCGAGAAGTGCTATATCTGTCATTCCGCCTGCGAAGCAGACGCACGCACAGTCGCCGCTGAAGTGAAAAAGCGTTTCCCTTCCCTCAACGGTGAGGTGGGCATCTACAACATCGGCACCACCATCGGGTGTCATACCGGCCCCGGCACGGTAGCCCTGTTTTTCTGGGGCGATAAGCGGGAAAACTAAATCACCCAACCCCCAAAAAGGCGAAGATTCTGAGAATTTTCGCCTTTTTTGCATTTTTATATGGCATTTTCATTTTTTCTGTGGTATACTGGAGAAAAATTGAAAAAGGAGTGTCTCTGTATGAAAAAGATTATCCAGGAATTCAAAGAATTTATCAACCGTGGCAATGTGGTCGACATGGCTGTCGGTATCATGATCGGTGCCGCTTTCAAGGCCATCGTTGATGCCTTGGTCAACAACATCATCTCCCCTCTTATCGGTCTGATTTTCAAGAAGGATTTCAGCGAGCTGGCCATCACTATCGGTGATGCTTCTCTGCAGTACGGCGCTTTCATCATGGCGGTGCTCAACTTCCTCATCATCGCCGTCGTGCTGTTCGCCATCATCAAGCTGATGAACACCATGCGCAACATTGGTAAGAAGAAGGAAGAGGAGCCGGCTCCTGCCGCCCCCACCACCAAGGTGTGTCCCTTCTGCAAGATGGAGATCGCTATCGACGCCACCCGTTGCCCCCACTGCACCTCCGAACAGAACTAACAGATTACATACAGCCAAAAACGCTCTGCCGACGGCAGAGCGTTTTTTTGTTACATTATTTTCCCAACATCATACGTAGAATCTCCGCATCGGTGGTCTTCATGCCGTCCCGGCCCAGGCGGCCAATATTCCGCACGTTGGCCTCAAAGCCCTTGGCCACAATGCCGTCGCCGCTGACAAACTGCTTGCCCTGGCGGTACATATCGAAGCCCAGGATACCGGCATCCACCGAAGCGGCGATTTTGGCGGCACAGCTGGCCTTAGCGCCGTCGCAGATGATACCGGACACAATGCCCAGTGCATTCACCACCGTGTGCACCACCGTCTTGTAATCCCCACCGTGGAGATAAGCGATACCGGCACCGGCGGCGGCGCCGGCAGACACCGCCCCACAATAGGCGGACAGGCGGCCGATGCCACTTTTTATATGAATAGCCAGCAGGTTAGACAGCAGTAGCGCCCGGTAAAGGGTCTCCCGGTCGCTCCCCAGCTCCTTGGCATACTCCACCAGCGGCACACAGCAGGTAATCCCTTGGTTCCCGCTGCCGGAGTTGATAATCACCGGCAGTTCACAGCCGTTCATCCGGGCATCCGACCCAGCGGCGGCCATCGCCTTCGCCCGGTTGCGGACACCGTCCCCATAGGCGGTCAGCATCACACGGCCGATGCAAGCACCGTATTCTCCGGCGATACCCTCGGCGGCGATGGCGGTATTATACGCAATCTGTCTGTCCAGCAGTGGCTTCACCGGTGCAAGCGGTGCGGTGGTGGCGTATTCCCATATGCCTTCGCCGGACAGCACACTGTGGTCGGTCATGCCCTCGTCGGACTCGCATTTTACCGGGATATCCAACAACACCTGGCCGTTGTGCCGGATAAACACGATGTTGGTGTGGGCGTTGGCAATGCGGACGGTGGCCTCCTGCTCCCCGGCATAGACGGACAGCAACACATCAAAGGTCAAGCCCCCCTCGATACAGTGTATCTCGATAGGGGTATTTTCCATATACTCTTTGGCCGCCCGTGTCTGCTCTGCGGAAATCCCGGAGATGACCTCCAGCATCCTGGATGCATCCCCTGCCACGATGCCAACACTCACCGCCGCCGGAATACCACGCATCCGGTCGGTGTGGGGCACCACCACACTCTTGACATTCTTGATAATACTACCGCTGGCGCACACCACCACCCGGTCAGGAAGACAGCCCAGCACCTCACGGGCCTTTGCTCCGGCCAGCGCCAGGGCAATCGGCTCGGTACAGCCCATGGCCGGTACCAGCTCCTCGGTCAGTATTTTGGTATAGAGTTGCTCATTTTCCATGCCGTTCACTCTCAATTCCTGCATAGTACCCAACTACTATACCATATTCTACCGATAAATTCAATCTTTTTCTTGCATGGGTTAGGGGCACGGCTCGCTGTCAATCCCCATTCGTGGGGTTGGTGGAACGGTTGGACGACACGGCGTATCCTTCCGGGAGGGTGGTTGTGGTAGAACCGGGGTCTTCCTCCATGGGCTTAGTTGCTGCCCGGAAGGCATAGACAGCACTGCCGTAGTATTCACCATCAGCCTTTTCATCCCATGTGGCGATGATCTCGTACAGGCAGTCTCCCTGTATCAGCGAAATGCCATCCCCTGTTTCAGTCAGCACATGGGTCTTGGTCTGCCGCCACTCCCCATCCGCATAAAGACGGTAGCTTAAGACCTTCACCGCATCCGGCGGAATGGTAAACTTGAGCTCCACCACAGGCGGTGACGAATCCCAGGCGGCCCAATACACCGTCATGGGCACGAATTCCCCAGCCTTTGCCGCCTGGATAACGGTGGCCGCATCCGCCGTAATCTGTGTTCCGGCGCCATCCTCTGTGGACACGCAGGTCCAGGTATAGCCACCCAGCCACGCTTGTTGTTTTTCCCACCGGGACGCCAGTGTCAGGGTGGGAACCTCTGCATAATCCGGCTTCTTTTCCCGATAATACGCAATCCCCCACGCATCCAGGTCGTAGATCGTGATGAGCCCCTCACGCAGGGCATCTGCCACCGGTATCTCTTTACCGTTTCTCAGATGCGCCACCACATACTGGCTACGGATGGAGGGGAAATAGTATTCGTACATCCCATCCTCATAGAACAGCTCCAGCGCCGAGGCGGTGGGAAGATTATTTATCTCCGCTTTATCCTCCAGCATCACCACATCAGCATGCCAGCCGGGGACACCCAATAAGGCTTCAATCAGCGGCAGTTCCTCCTCCGCATCCGTCCACAGGAAGCTGGACAGGGGGTGCTGATACGGAATAATGGTGATATCCTCCGGCGGCAGATCGTAGGTAGTCAAAATCTGCGCCATATCCTTAATATCGGTAAAATCGCTTTCCATCAGTTCTTCGGTAGAATAGCCCAAGTTTTTCCCACTTTTCAGTGTACAGCGGTAAGCGCCGGGAGAGAACTTCGTCACATATACCTCCAGCCCCTTGGTGGTAGGTAAGCCCAGCAATTCCGGATAGCGGTTGGTGAGGTAACCGTTGTAGGTACCTTCCAGCTTAAACACCCACAGCAGTTTATTGATATCGGCACGGCCGTAAGCCATGTATATATCCCCGTTCTTCTGCTCCAGCAGATAGGCCATCCGGTTGGCGGTGGGGTCGCTCACCTTCATGGCATTAAGACAGTTCTTCCGCAGTTATGGCGCCAGAAGTCCCCCTTGCCAGTTGGTGTCGGCGAACAGGTCATCGAAGTTCTTGCGCTCCAGTACCACCGGTAGCAATTCGCCCAGCGTCAGCCACTGGCCGCCGTTTTCTGCCACCGACAGCAGCTTGTGCTGGGTCACCGAGAAAATACGGGCATCGGAATCGTTCACATCAAAGGGAATCTCGTACCCTGCGGCATCGTACACCAGTCCTTCCATGGTGAAGGTATTGTTGACAAAGGAATAGGTAGGCTCCACCGAAAAGTCGATGAAGGCCCGGTACTGGGTGTCCGGCGCATCCTCCAGATAAAAGGATTTTTCCAACCGATACTCCCCTTCCGGCAGGCCCGGTAAATTGTACCGTTCAATATAATTGCCCCGAGGCAGGATGGTATACAACAGTAGTTCCCACACCCTATCCCCCATAGGATAAGGCTCATCATCTTTATACAGCGTATATTCCTGGCCAAAGCAAAGCACATTCTGGGTGTTATTTTCCCACTCCACCTGGATATACTGGTCCTTCGGCTCGGCGCTGGCATCCAACAGAGCATACTGCACATTCTCGCACTCGGCAGAGATGGTATGGACAAAAAGACCGTTCCGGCTGGAGGTCCAGCTCTCCCTCTCTACCGGGTCGGTGAGGAAGCCCACGGCCAGCACGATACAGGCTATCACCGCCACCACGACCACCCAAAAGGCCGGTTTTTTGTAGTTCAGTACCGATTTTATCCGGTTTTTCACCCCCACCTCGCCAAAGGCCAGGGGGCAGGCCGCTACCAGATGCCGGGGAACAGAGCAGTTGATGAGGGCATCGGAATAGGCCGCCTTGCTCTCCTCCCCCAGCTGACGGATGACCTTCTCGTCGCATGCCAGCTCAATATCCCGGCACAGCAGAATGTAGGCCACCCACAGGATAGGATTATACCAATATACAGTCAACAAGGCGAAGCCCAGGGGCTTCCACAGGTGGTCGCCTCGGCGCAGGTGGGCTTTTTCGTGGGCAAGGACATACATTTTATCCTCAGCGCCCATGGTGGTAGGCAGAAAAATCCGGGGTTTGACAATGCCCAAAATAAAGGGGGTATCGATGCGGTCACACAGCCAAACGCCCCGTTCCCACTCAACGCCCTCCCGGGTGCGGCGATGCAGACGGAGATAGCTGACCACCGTATAGGTCAGCATGACTGCCATTCCGGCCAGCCACACGCAAGCAAAGATGCTGAAATTAGACCGCATGGCGGTGGGGTTGACATCGTTGACAATCGGGCTGACCACCGCGTCAAAGACCTCCACACCGCTGTCCACCTGATGGTAATGAGGGTTATCCGATACGCCTGGGTCGGGGCTGTAAATATTGGTTACCGGCAAGGTTTCCTTGCTGGGCACCATACTCATCGGACTTTCCAGTGAAAAGGATAGTAGCAGACGCAGAGCCACGATGCCCCATAAAAGGCAGTACACCCACTTCGGCGCCTTTCTGAATAACAGGCGCAGGAGCACCACTGCAAGCACCAGCCAGCCGGCCGTGATGCTGATGTTCACCAGTTGCATGAACAAATAGCCCAGCTCCAGAAACAGTCCGTACATGCTCACCCCTCCTCGTAATCACGCACCATGCGGCGCAGACAGGCTACTTCCTCCGCCGTCAGGTGCTTACGCTTGGTAAAAGCGGCCAAAAACGCCGGCAACGACCCCTCGAAGGTCTCCTCCACAAACTTCTCGCTCTGCAGGGCATAAAACTCCTCCCGGGAGATACGGGAGGTCACCTGTCCCCTGTCATTCTGGAAAATCCCCTTATCGCACAGACGCTTGAGCACCGTGTAGGTGGTGGATTTCTTCCACCGCAAAAGTTCCTCACTACGGCGAGCCAGCTCGGTAGAAGAAATCGGCTCATTCTCCCAAATTATATCCGCAAAGCGGGACTCAATCGCTCCCATCTGATAGTCGCTCATATAGACACCTCCAAAAGTTTTACATCTTGTAGACCAATTCCATTCTACACGATGTAAACCAGTTTGTCAAGCAAAATTTTCCGGGCAATACTTTATTCTGTGAAATATTTGTCTTGCAATATGGGGGGCGACCTGCTATAATACGATGTAAACAGTGCATAAGGAGGAAAAATCTATGGCATTTTATATGGAAGAAATGTCCGTCCGGGACATGGAACGGGCTATGGAACAGACCAAGACGGTCATCATCCCGGTGGGCGTGGTGGAACAGCACGGCTATCACCTGCCGCTGAGCACCGACATTCATAATGCGGTACAGCCCACCCGGCTGGCCGGCGACCGGCTCAATGCGATCGTGGCCCCCTCGGTGAACTACTGCTTCTCCGGCGGCGAGCTGCTGGGCACCGTCAACGTCAGCCCCAACACTTTCGGCCTGCTCATCTCGGACATCTGCTCCGAGTTTGTGCGGATGGGATTTGAGAACATCGTCATCCTGCTGGGTCACGCCGGCACCGACAACATCAACGCCCTCAAGAACACCCTGCATATGATCCTCCGCCGTGACCCCGAACTGGCGAAAAAAATCACCCTGTCGCTGGTGGAAGCATGGAACCTCTCCCCCACCTGGTTATCCGGGTTTACCATGGAGCCGGAGCACGACTTCCACGCCGGCATGATGGAGACCGCCCTGATGATGTACTGGAAACCGGAACTGGTGCAGAAGGAGATCGTCATGGACGAGGACTACTACGCCCGCATGATGCGCACCGACCAGGATTGGTTCGAGAAGCGTGAGCGTGCCGTGGACAGCCCCTTCTGCGTGGAGCACGTGGGCCAGCGTGATGAAATTAAGGTGGGCGTTATGGGCTTCCCGGAGCGTGCCACAAAAGAGCTGGGCGAGAAGATCTGCAACGAAATCATCGACAACCTGGTAGCGTATGTGGATACGCTGAACAACCGGAACAAATAAGTAAGCAAGTAAAAAGGACACAGGCGCTTGCCTGTGTCCTTTTTTGGTATACTCTTTACTTGTCGATGTGCACATCCATCTGCGGGAAGGGAATGGCGATGTTGTTATCGTCAAACGCCTTCTTCACATTCTCGGTGATGTCGAAATGCACCGTCCAGTAGTCGGCATTCTTGCACCACACCCGAGCCACATACTCCAGGGCGCTGTCGCCATGCTTGGACAGCCGCACAAAGGGGGCAGGCTCCTTCAGCGCCTGAGGCTGGACGGCGATGACCTGCTCGATGACCGCCTTCACCTTCTCCACATCGCAGTCGTAGGCGGCGGTAAAGGTCAGATCCACCCGGCGCAGATCCTCAGCAGAATAATTCTCAATAACCGAATTGGTCAGCGTACCGTTGGGAACGGTGATGCGCTTGTTATCCGGGGTGAGAAGCACCGTGTAGACGACGGTAATCTCCGTTACCGTGCCGGTCTCCCCGGCGGCCTCAATAAAATCGCCCACCTTGAAGGGCTTGAACAGCAGAATCATGATACCGCCGGCGAAATTGCTGAGAGAGCCCTGCAACGCAAGACCCACTGCCACACCGCAGGAGGCCAGAATAGTGATAAAGGAAGTCACCGGCACACCTAAAATCATGGCGATCGTGATAATTAACAGGACATACAGCACGATGCTGGAAAAACTGACCAGGAACGACCGCAGACCACTGTCCAACTTGTTCAGCTTGGGGGAATTTTTGAGGAACTTCTTGAGCCAGCCGATAAGCTTAAGCCCAACGACGAGGATAATGATGGCCTCCAGCAACTTGAGGCCGAGAGAGGTAGCCAGATTTAACAGAAAAGAACCGATTGCAGACCAATCCATAAACACATCTCCTTACATAGTTTTTCTCATTATATACCGATTTTTTCCATTCTGCAAGCCCTTATTTGCTTTTACTACCTATTTTTGCCCACCAGCGGAAGGTCAGCGGCCAAACACACCCGGCAAAAGCGGTCAGCAGGAAATATCGCACGCCATCGGCCACATATTCGTTGCCAATGAGGGCATACAAGGGCTGCTTAAGGCCGGCTTTGATAGCCAGCACCGGGAGCAGGCCCAGCACCAGCTTGAGCACCTGCACCCACCACACAGCTTTGGTATCAAAATGCGACCAACGGCAGTCCACCTCATAGGCCAGCCACAGCGCCGCCAGGCAAGCCAGCATCTTATAAGCATTCTCGATACCGTGCTGCAGGTTGTCGGCATCCACATCCGCCGGGAAAGAATACAGGTGGACAAACAGCAGATAGCCTACGGTAAACACCAGCGTACCGGCCAGTAATAGCCGCATGATGCGCGGATTCTCTTTTGTCTGCACCATCAGCGGATACAGGCCGAACACCATCACCACAGCGATACCGGCAGACACCAGCACATCCGCCGGAGTATGTACCCCCAGATACATCCGTGAAAAGCCCACCAGCACGGCGGCCGCTATACACAACGTACGGACAAGCCAGCCCTTATTCCACCGGACAATGCCGCCGAAGATGCCCACTGCCGACTGGGTGTGCCCACTGGGGAAGGAATACCCGGTAGCCGCCTCCACCGACCCTTCCACCGGAATCAGTCCCGGGTCACGCACCCAAGGACGGGGGATGCGGAACAACAGCTTGAGGAACTGGTTGACCACCGTCCCCACCAGCCCCACCGTCAACAGGTAGTAGCCTTCTTTTTTGTTGATGCACCAGAAAAAGATAAGACCCACCAGAATGAAAAAGGTCTCCTCCCCCAGCAGGGTGATAGCGGAAAACAGCGCATCGCACACAGGATTACGCAGTTCAGCGAGAAAATGTAAAAATGCCATTTTCTATCCCTCATTTCTTGTTTTTTCGGCTGTACCGACTGAATTTGTTTTTGTTGGGCCGTTTAGCCGGCGGAGGCGTCCCCGGGCGAGGGCCGTCGGGCGCCACCAGACAGCCGGCACCATGGCCGATCAGGTCATGCCGTCCGGCCTTTTGCAGGGCGGCCAGCACCAGTTTTCGGTTTTCCGGCCGATAATACTGCAACAGGGCCCGTTGCTCCGCTTTTTCCTGGGGGGTGCGGGGCACATACACAGGTTGCAACGTGTTGGGGTCCAGGCCGGTATAGAACATACAAGTGGACACCGTCCCGGGAGTAGGATAGAAATCCTGCACCTGCTCCGGATGGAGCCCTTCTTTTTTCAGGAACTGGGCCAGCTTGATGGCGTCGTTCACCGTGCTACCCGGATGGGAGGACATCAGATACGGCACCAGGTACTGCTTTTTCCCGTCACTCTTTGTCAGCTCATAGAAGCGCTGGCGGAATTTTTCGTACACCTTAAAAGAGGGCTTGCCCATATACTTCAGCACACGGTCAGAAACGTGCTCCGGAGCCACCTTTAACTGGCCGCTGACATGGTGGCGAATAAGCTCCTTGAAAAAACGCTCATCCTTATCGGCAATAAGATAGTCAAACCGGATGCCGGAGCGCACAAACACCTTTTTGACCCCCGGCACCTGCCGCAGTCGCCGCAACAGGGTGAGGTAATCGTCGTGGGTCACCTCCACCGCCGGGCACATCTCCGGAGCAAGGCACTTTTTATCCTTGCAACAGCCACGCTTCAGCTGGCCTTTGCAGGAGGGTTGCCGGAAATTGGCCGTGGGGCCGCCCACATCGTGGATGTACCCCTTGAAATCCGGCATTTTAGCAATCGTCTCCACCTCACGCACCACGCTGTCATGGCTCCGGCAGGCAATCTGCCGTCCCTGGTGATAGGCCAGGGCGCAGAAGTTACAAGCGCCGAAACAGCCACGGTTGTGGATGACGGAGAATTTGACCTCCTCGATGCCGGGCACGCCGCCAGCCGCCTCATAGCTGGGATGGTAGTCCCGCATATAGGGCAGGCTGTACACCTCATCCATCTCCTCGGTGGAGAGGGGCGGCGACGGGGGATTTTGCACCAAAATGCGTTCGCCGTGGCGCTGGATGACGGTACGTCCGCGCACCGGGTCGTGCTCCTCCTGCTGGATGCGGCAGGAAATGGCGTACTGCCTCTTGCCGCTGTCTGTAGGGGCGGAAACCAGCTCAAAAGAGGGACATTCCGCCGACGAAACAGGTGTAAAGTCACATGCCTTTACCCCGTAGCAGGTGCCTCGGATGTCCGTCAGCGCCGCAATCGGCTCCCCCTCGTTCAGCCGCCGGGCAATCTCCACGATGTGCCTCTCCCCCATACCGTACATCAGCAGGTCTGCCCCACTGTCAAACAGGATGGAGGGGCGTACGGCGTCGTCCCAATAGTCATAGTGGGCAAAGCGGCGCAGGGAGGCTTCCAAGCCGCCGATGGCCAGCGGAACATCCCCAAACAGCCGGCGGATGGCCCGGCAATACACGATGGTGGCCCGGTCAGGGCGCAAACCAGCCTTGCCGCCGGGAGAATAAGCATCCTGGCTCCGCTTCCGTTTAGCAGCAGTATAATGGGCCACCATAGGGTCGATGTTGCCGCCATTCACCAAAAAGGCCAGCCGGGGCGTGCCAAAACGGCGATAGTCTGCGTCCGTCTGCGGCTGAGGGAGGATACACACCGTATAGCCGTGATGCTCCAGTACCCGGGAGATGATGGCCGTGCCGAAGCTGGGGTGATCCACATAGGCATCCCCTGTCACCAGCACAAAATCCGGCCTCTCCCAGCCACGCTGTTCCATTTCTTCTTTTGTTATCGGCAAAAAGGGCATAGGTTCCTCCTTGTTGTTTCACACAAAGCCATAGGCTCTTTAATCATCAAATAACGCATTAAGAGACTCGAGGCCCTTTAGCAACGGTCTCCTGCTCTCTGCCTCAAGGCGATACTGCTGTGCTTCTTCCCACTCTTCCAGTTTTTCGCAAACAGACGCTAACCATCGGTAGGCATCATACAGATCGCCATTTGCGTCGTAAGACTCCTCTGTGGCACCCGCATCCACTTTATCCTGCATAGAGAGGACGATAGCTAAATAGCGCAAATACTGTTCTTTGGCAGTGGCGTAATCCCCCATTTTCTCACTGTTGCGCGCAAGATAAAGCCAGCAGGTTAGCACGGAGCGTTGGTCCTCCAGGCTCTGTGACTCGTCCGCCAACTGTTCACGCACCTGCAAGGCCTTTCCAAACCACACCTTAGCCTCAGCAAAATCCTTGTCATCTCTGCAAGCGGTACCCATCTCAATATAGGCACAGGACAACTCCCACCGTATCTGTGTAGTGCCCAGCTTCTCTGCCAGTCTCTCGGTCACGGCGATAGCCTCCACGTAGCTTGCACGGAAAGAACGGAGATTCCCCTGCCTTGCACATAGCTTACGCAAAGAACGGCAACAGACGCGCATTTCCTCACGGAACTCATAGGTCTTTACTTCCTCGGCCAGGCAAAGGTAAATGGCCAAGGCCCGTTCTTTATACTGTTGCGCCACCGGCCAGTCTTGCATGTCCCGGAACAGCTGGCCCACATTGCTGTATTCCACCGCCAACTGCTGGCGGCTCTGTACTGTCCCGATCTTGTCTGCCATCTGTTCCTGAATCTCCAGAGCCTTCTGGTAATAGTCCTTGGCCTGCTCATAGCACTTCCGCTTTTTACTGTTCCGTCCCAGTCTGGAATAAGTAACAGCTAAATTCGTCAGGTCAATTTCCTCTCCCAGTTCTTCTGCCAGTTGCAGACGAATATGGAGTGAACGCTCATAGTAGGTAAAGGCAACCTCCAGCTTCTTCTCCCCTTCGCACACATCGCCGAGATTGATACAGGAAACGGCCAAATTCCTTCGTTCCGCTGGCTCACCGGTTTTCTCAGCCAGGGCTTCATCCTGTTCCAGTTGCTTTTCATGATAATATCGGGCCTTCTCCCAGTCTCCCTTTCGGGCATAACACAAGCCCAGCCGATTGTGGATAAGGGACATTCTTTCCAGAAACCGTTCATTTCCCTTCTCTGCATTTGTTTTGGCTATCTGTTGCCCCTGCAGATAGTACGCTTCGGCATCCGCTATATCCTCCATATCCCGGCAAGCATCTCCCAGGTTCATATAGCAAAGGAAGAACTTATACTGCATACTGTCGCCTGTTTTGTCGTAGTCGAAATTCTCCAGGTACTGCAACAATTTAAGATACACTTTTTTGGCCAGACCCGGCCGCCCCAGTTCGCAGTAAAATTTACCGCTGTCGATCAGTTCCCAGAACAGATCATGCAGTAGCTGGGCTTGTGAAAAATCCCCATCATCACTGAACAAGTCCTCCAGCGACAGCAAAACGTCCGTCTTTTTGGCCTCTATGCAAGCCGCATACGCCTTTTCCCGAATGGCGACCAGCTTCTCCTGCCAGTGGATGGCCGTCCTGTAATTGCGATCCACACCGGTGCCGCTTCGGTACATATTCACCAGCTTTTTTACCGCCGCTACCAGCCCACTCTCGGCCGCACCGGTAATGAGTGCCAGCGCCCGGTCGTGATCCACCTCTACATCGATACCGTTCAGATACGCCAGCCCGATAAAGAAATTGTGCTCCGGAGAATGGTCATTCTCCGCAATAGCCAGCTTCTGCACCGCCGCCAGCAGAGCGGCGGACAAGGCTGACTCATCGTGGGCATCGGCACAGGGCGGGATGTCGGCGTACTTATCCGCCAGCGCCACCTTATCCGTAGGCACCATTTCGGCCGGCACCACCGGTTTTCCCCGCTCCACGGCCATGGGATACTCGGTGGTCATGATGTAATTGACCTCGTTCACCAGATTGGGGGTCACTGCCAGCACAAACAGGCCACTCTTTTCCAGAGCGTCCCGGATGGCATCGTTGAAATTTTCGCCGGGGGTGAGAAATTCATCGTACCATATGGCAATATCCCGGCAGAAGTCGTTTTTGTGAATCAGCCGCATCAGTTCCCTGGCGTGTTGCCGGTCTTTTTTGCGATAGCTAAGGAACACATAGGCATCAAAGGCCGCCCTGACCTTGGCGGCTAACGCATCCCCGACCAGCACAGAGGACAGGTACTTTTTCAGCTTTTCGTCATAGGGAATCGCCGTAGGGTCGGCATCGTTTTTATTGAGGAATTGCAGGTCGCCGCACTTTTCGTTAAAAACCGCCTCCAGACCATCCTCTTGCATCAGCGGCAATACCGGGATATGGTGGGTGATGGCAAAGGGGAACTCCGTCTCCATCACCGGGTTATCTGTCTGCAACAACCGGGAGGTCACCGGCATCACGAACAGCTGCATTTCCTGCAACTGTGCCAGGAATTCTTCATCCCGGGGTGCCAGGGTATCGTCGTACCAAATGGCGCAGTTCTGCTTTTCCAGAATTTCCGCTGAAAGCGGCTCAAAAAAGGCAGAAAAGTCCGCCGGATGGCAGCAGAAATACACCTTCTGCTTACCCTGCGGACTGCCATCCCCTCTGGTTTTAACTTTCAGCTGTGCCATAGTTCCCTCCGCTGTTCCTCTACTATACGAGTATATCACCGCAAAAAAACGCTGTCAAGAAAAAGCCCCTGTCCACACCTGAACGGTTGCCGGACAGGAGCATTTATTCCGCTTCTTCTCTATCACCACAATAAGCTTTCAGAATATTGATGGCATCATAGGTGGCCCCATAGCGGTTAGAGCCCTGCATGGTAGCCACGATATAGTCATGACCGTCCTGCCCCACCGCATAGCTGACCATCGTGTGACCCGCCTGAGCCGTGTAGCCGGTCTTACCGCCGATGACGGTGGCCACCTCCGGCTCGGTACCGTACATCCGGCTGAACATGGTGCTGTACAGGTCGATGCCCTCGGGGTGCTCCGGGGTGACGGCTGTCGTGTAGCTGACAGCCGACAGCACCTGTCGGCACAGGGGATTTTCCATCGCCGCCCGCAACACCACCGCCATATCAGCGGCCGTGGTGTAGTGCTCTTTATCGTGCAGGCCGCTGGTGTTGGTAAAGTGGGTATCCTTCAGCCCCAGCTCCTCTGCTTTTTGGTTCATCAGGGCGGCAAAAGCCTCCTCCGACCCGGCAACGTGCAGTGCCAGCGCCTCGGTTGCATCCGCTCCGGAGGGCAAGATCGCCCCATACAGCAGGTCGGTCATGCACACCTTCTCCCCTGCTAAAAAGCCCGCCACCGACGCTTCCTCAATAAACAGGCGGTTGAGCATCTCAAAGGGCATGGTGAACGTCTCGCTGTAGTCGGTGATATGCTCCACCGCCACCAACAACGTCATCACCTTAGTCACCGACGCCGGATAAATCCGGGTGTCCGGATGTTTCTGCGCAACAATGCGGTTGGCCGTCACATCCACCAACACCGCACAGTCCGCATCCACCTCCTCACCCAGTGCCTGGGTATCCGCTGTTGCCACGGGATAGACAATCTCCGGCAACTGGGGCTCAATTGAGGTGGAAGTATCCGACGGCGCACTTGTCTCCGGTTCCGGTTTTGTTCTCGGACGGCACAAAAGCCAAATGGGGATAGCAATTACCGCCACCAGCACAGCCACTGCCGCAATCTCCACTATTCGTTGGCGCATCCTATTGCGTCGCCGACGCCGCCGACGCATGGCCTGACGGCGGGCAAGGGCCAGTTCGTATTCCTCCGTTTCGCTCACGGCTTCACATCCCTCTTTTGTTCTCTGCTCCCCGGCATTACCGCATCACTGTCAACGGGGAAAAGCCCCCGGTCTCCCGGAGGCTTTTTCAGTATCGTGTTTAGTTCGTCTGCTCCTGTAGCTTCACCTTAACCTTATGGGAGGTTACCCGCCCGGTACGGCGGTCGGACCGGAGCAGTTCCAAAGTCACGGTATCCCCCACCTTATGCTTAGCCAGCTCGGCACGCAGTGTACCATAATCTACCACAGTAACACCGTCCACCGACACAATCAGGTCACCCACCTTTGCCTCGGTATTCTTCAAGTCGGAGCCGGACTGAATCTCGGTAATCATAAAGCCGTTATACTGGCCGCTGGACACGGTCTGGCCGGTGATTCCCAGTGCCACACGGCCCTTTACGTAGCCGTACTTAATGAGGGAATCCACAATCGTCTTGGCCTCGTTGATAGGAATGGTGAAACCAATGCCCTCATAATCGGTGGCGGAGATTTTCGCCGAGTTGATACCCACCACCAGGCCCTGGTTGTTCAGCAGGGGGCCACCGGAGTTGCCGGGGTTGATGGAAGCATCCACCTGCAGGCACCGGATGGCATAGCCGGTATCGTCATACACATCTCTGGCCAGCGCCGAAACGATGCCCTCCGACGCAGACCATTCCAAACCGGCCGCATTGCCCAGGGCTACCACCCGGTCGCCCACCTCCAGCTCGGCGCTGTCGCCAAACTGAGCCGGGGTCAGGTCGTTCGCCTCGACGTGAATCACTGCCAGGTCGGTGGATTCATCTGCGCCCACTACCCGGGCGTTCTCATACACCTTGCCGCCATACAACGTCACGTCGATCTGGTCGAAGGGCTCACCGGTGGATTCGTTGACCACGCAATGCCGGTTGGTGATGATATAGCCGTCTGCCGTCATCACAATGCCGGTGGCGGCGCCCGCCTCCACCAAATCGCTCTGCCCGAAATAGTAGTAATCCTCCGTCTGAGAATAGGCAGTCAGCAAGACTGTCGAGGCATAATTCCGCTTGACGATCTCCTTGGTGGCCAGACCGCCGTCATCGTTATCCCAGGAGGTAATATCCAAAGAGGGTGCGTTTTCCAGCACATCAGGCCGAGAGGTGTCTCCGTCAGCCGAGCTGTCGGTAGAGGCGTTGCTATCTATTCCCGGCCGATCAAACCGGGAAATTCCGATATATGCGCCCAACACCACGCAACCGATAATCGCTATAGCCGCCACAAGGGCCAAGGCGACCACCCAGCCGTTACCCTTCTTGCGGGGCGGCTGATTGTTCCCCATCGGCGGTACCGGCGATGCCGTGCCATAAGGGGGTGTAGTCGGCTGGACAGGGGTAGCGGGGCGGTATGGCGTGTAACCATTGGGAGAATAACTGCCATAAGGCGGCGTCGGAGACTGATACGGCGGCGTCACCGGCGGCTGAGCAGAGCTAGGGGGCACATAACGATAGCCGCCATCACTGCTCCAGCCGTTCATCGGCGGCTGCTGATAGGGTGACTGGGGAGCCACCGGCTCTGCGGTGGCTGTCTCCTCCGTCACCGTCTCCGGGGCGGTGGGTTGGGCAACTGCCGGCTCATCCGGCAGGGGAGCTGTCTCGGTAGGGACAGTGGCCGCCGTCCAGGGCGAAGTCGGCTCGGCGACAGGCGATTCTTCCACCGGCGGCAGGGTGACAGAAGCCTCGCCGGCGGCAGCTTCCGGCATCGCCGTCTCCTCTGCCGGAGGGTCTGTTACCGTAGGCTGTTCAGTCGGCACGACCGGCTCTTTTTTATCATCAAAATTCCATACGTCAGACATATTCTACACGACCTTTCCTAAGTGTCTTGGAACAGTATACAAGGGTTTTGTGTTCTTTTGTTGAAATCTGCGTACATATTTATTGAACATCCGGCAGGGGTGTGCCGGCGGCAGGTAACCAAAAGCTAAACTCGGTGAATTCGCCTTCCACTGACCGCACGGTAATTTCACCGCCATGCAGACGGATAACCGTTTTGACGATATACAGCCCCAAACCGAGGCCGTTTTTATCCAAACTGCGGGAACGGTCACTTTTATAGTACCGTTCAAATATCTGCGGCAACTCGTTGGCCGGGATGCCGATACCTGTATTCCGTATAGCCAGATGAACACGCCCCTCGGTGCGATGCATCCGGATATCGATGTCTCCACCCTCATTGGTGAATTTTATGGCGTTGTCCAGCAAATTATACAGCACCTGGCTGATGAGATCGTAATCGCCGTCGATCTCCATCTTTTCGCTGTCCTCCAGGCCGGTGATGTTCAGCCGCTTCTTTTCGATGCGAGGCTCAGAGGAAACCAACACACTGCACAGGGCATCGGTGAGATTCATCCGCACCCGCCCCAGCTTCAGCTCTCCGCTATCGATGCGGGAAAGATCCAGCATAGAGCGCACCAAGCGGGACAGGCGCTTCACCTCATCGGACACGATTTTCAAATAATACGCTTGCTTGTCTGCCGGCACCGTCCCGTCCAGTATACCATCCACAAAGCCGGCTATGGTGGTCATCGGGGTCTTCAGCTCATGGGATACGTTAGCCACAAAGCTGCGCCGCATCATCTCCACAGAGGACAGAGACACCGCCATGTGGTTGAGCGCGTCGCCCAGCTCGGCCACCTCGTCCTTTCCTTTCACCTTGATGCGGTAGCTGAAATCCCCCTGGGCAAAGCGCCGTGTGGCTGTGGCCATCTGCCGCAGAGGCCGTACAAACCGATAGGTCATCAGCCACAGCACGCAGAAGGACAGGCTCAATGCGCCTAACACGGAAACCACATAAATACGCAGGTTTGCTTCCAGCGTCTGGGACATGGCATCTGCCGGAGCCACCACAAAAACATACCCCAGCGTCAGGCCGTTGATCTCCACCGGCTCTGCGGCAATATACTGCCGCTCATCCAGCAGAGGCTCCAGCATCCCCACCGTGTAAAAATCCTTGCCTACCTGCTCCAGCAGGCTGTGGGAAATGGCCTTGCCGGCGGGAATCGTGTCCTCGGCAGAGGACAACAGCACCCCACCCTGACTATCGGTTACCAGCACCGTGGCATCGATGGTATCCGCCAACAGATGCAGTAAAGGGGCAAGACTTTTCTGATCCAGCTGGTACACGACCTGCCCATCCCGCAACACCGATTCGGTAGCTGCCAAGACGGTATGGCGGGAAATATTGCCGGCATTCTCGTGCAACAGATCCCGCTTGCTGTGTGCCAGGGCCCCCGCCGTCAGGAACACCTGTAGCAGTGTCATCGCCAAAAAGCCTAACACCACCACCAGTGAAATGACCGACAGATATTTGGAAAAAACGCTTTTATACACCGGGTAACCCCCTGTCAGCTGCGTACTTCAAACTTATACCCAACGCCCCACACGGTTTTTAATGTCCACTGGTCGGATACGCCCTCCAGCTTTTCCCGCAGGCGCTTGACATGGACGTCCACCGTCCGGCTGTCGCCGTAATACTCAAAGCCCCATACCTCGTCCAGCAATTGGTCACGGGTATACACCCGATTGGGGTTGCTGGCCAGATGATAGATGAGCTCCATCTCCTTAGGCGGGGTGTCAACAACTTTGCCGTTCACCCGTAATTCGTAATTTTCCATATTGATGTACAGGCCCTCATACTCCACCTGGCGCACCCTCTTGGCCTCACTCACGCCGCTACGGCGGAGCACCGCCTTGATTCGGGCGATGACCTCTTTGGTCTCAAAGGGCTTGACCACATAATCGTCTGCCCCCAGCTCGAGACCCAGCACCCGGTCGAACACCTCGCCCTTGGCTGTCAGCATGATAATGGGGCACTGGGATTTTTTGCGAATCTCCCGGCACACCTGCCAACCGTCCAGCTTGGGCATCATCACATCCAGCAGGATAAGGTCCGGTTTTTCGCTGTCAAAGGCCGCCAACGCCTTTTCTCCATCCGGCATGATGACCGTCCGGAATCCTTCCTTCTCCAGATACAGACGCAACAACTCGCAGATGTTGCTGTCGTCATCTACCACCATGATTTTCACTTCGTTCAACATTTCCTACCTCCAGTCGGCAGAAGCCGCCTGCCTGTGTTTCTCCTCAAGTATAGTTTACCATATTTCCGCGCTGGAGTATGAACAGAAAATAAATTATTCGCCCAAAATGTGGCTAATCAGTGTATTGGACACCAAAAAGCCCTCTCGTGTCAGCCGGATGCCTGTCTCATCGGCAACCACCAGCCTCTCAGGCAGGGCGGCGGCCCGGCTGAGCCAGGTTTCCGGCAACGCCGTGCCGAAGCGGCAGAAAAACGCATCCTTTTGCAAACCGTCAGCCAGCCGGAGCCGTAACATGGCATATTCCTCCGGCGACCCGACGGGAATTCCCTCGCCGGGATCCTCCGCAGGCTCACCGCCGGCGAGAAAATGGGCCACATCCCGGGGATACGTAAACCGCCGTCCTCCGATATAGGAGCTGGCCGCCGGGCCAAGGCCCAGATAGGGCCGGCTGTCCCAATACAGGGTGTTGTGACGGCTCTCCCGGCCGGGGCGAGCCGCATTGGAAATCTCATACTGCCGGTAACCAAGCTGTTCCAGCCGTGCCATCACTGCCATGTACATATCGACGGTGTCATCCTCCCCCGGCAGGGGCGGCGGGCAGGCACCATAAGGTGTCCCCGGCTCCACCTTGAGCAGATAAGCGGACACATGGCTGGCTCCCAGTGCGGCCGCCCTTTCCACCGACCCGGTGGCGGTAGCTACTGTCTGCCCGGAAATACCCAGCATCACATCCAGGGAGATATTATCAATTCCGACCCGGTGGGCATCCGCTACGGTACGTTCTACATCCGTCGGCGTGTGGCGACGGCCAAGCACCGTCAGTTCCGCCGGATAGGCAGATTGCATGCCCAAAGACAGCCGGTTGCCACCGGCAGCAGTAAAGGCGGCTAAGGTTTCCGCCAAGTCATCCGCCGGGTTGGCCTCCAACGTGATTTCCGGGGTCTCTCCGGCAAAAAGGCCAAACCGTTCCTCTGCCCGGCGAACAATCGCCGCCAAACGCTCCCCGCCCAGCAGCGAGGGGGTGCCACCACCAAAATACAGCGTTGCCGCCCGATAATCAGGTAGCCTGTCAGCCCAGTGTTCCATGGCGGTCAGCAACCCGGCCGTGTAAGTATCCAGTGCCTCCTCCGTTGCCGGTAAAGAGTAGAAATCGCAATAGGGGCACTTCCGCACACAGAAGGGAATATGGATGTACAAACCCATGCTTTGCATCCCGCCACCTCCTTTTCCTCCTATGATACCATAAATATTTTCGTATCGCAAGGAGAAAAAATGCGGTTTCTCTTGACCAAGGAAAAAATTCACGCTATAATAGGCATGGACAAATTTCGACAAACGAAAGGATGACTTTGATATGGATACCATTCAAAAGGTTACTTTGCATATTTGCGGCACCGATTATGTGGTGACCACCGACGAGGCTCCCGGCTATATGCAGGAGCTGGGTGCCCAGCTGGACGCCCGCATCCGCAACGTGATGAACAGCAACGAGCGTACCTCCCTGGTGATGGCCACGGTGATGACCGCCCTGATGATGGCGGACGAGGCCAAAAAGGCTACCCAGACCGCTGACAACCTGCGTAAACAGCTAAAATCCTTCTTTGATGATAACAACCGTTCCCGCAGTGAAACGGAGAGCCTGCGCCGTGAGGTCGCCCAGCTCAAGCGGGAGAAGGAAGACCTGGAACGGAAGCTGGCGGCCCGATGAGCCATCCGGCAACACGCCCGTTCCCGGAGGTACTGGCTCCGGCCGGTTCACCGGAATGTCTGACAGCGGCGGTACGATGCGGTGCCGCCGCTGTTTATTTAGGGGCAGACAGCTTTAACGCCCGTCGAGGCGCCCATAATTTCACAGCCACCGAGCTCTCCGAGGCGGTGGCCTATTGTCATGCCCGTGGGGTGGCAGTCCATCTCACCCTCAACACCCTCATCCGGCAGGAGGAACTGGAGGCGGCCATGGATACCGCCTTCATGGCGGCCTCCCTTGGCATAGACGCCCTTATCGTGCAGGACGTAGGGCTGGCCCGGCCGCTACGGGCCGCTATGCCGGATATGCCGCTCCACGCCTCCACCCAGCTATCCTGCCACACCCCGGCCGGGGTGGCCTTTTTACGGGATGCTGGGTTTTCCCGGGTGGTACTGGCCCGGGAGATGACCCGGGAGGAAATTGCCGCCTGCGCCGGACTGGGCGTAGAGCTGGAGGTGTTCGTCCACGGTGCTCTGTGCATGAGTGTCTCCGGGCAGTGCTATTTTTCCGCTATGCTGGGGGGACGCAGTGGCAACCGGGGCGCCTGCGCCCAGACCTGCCGCCTGCCCTTTTCCGCCAACAAGGGGGATGGCCGGCCCGCCTCGCCGGAGCAGGCCGCCCTTAGTCTGAAAGACAACTGTCTGGTGGACTACGTCCGGGAGCTGACCGCCCTAGGCGTGGCTTCCTTCAAGATTGAGGGACGTATGAAGCGGCCGGAATATGTAGCCGCTGCCACCACCGTATATACGGCGGCCGCCAGAGGAGAAACACCCTCCCCCGAAGCCATGGAGCAACTGGGCCGGGTATTTTCCCGGTCGGGCTTTACCGATGGCTACTATACTGACCGGCGTGGAGCCGGGATGTTCGGTGTGCGCCGCCACGAGGACGTGACCGCCGCCGCCGGTGTACTGAAAGACCTGGCCCGCCTGTACGATAAGGAACAGCCCCGTGTACCGGTGGATATGGACTTTTGCCTGGAAGGGACGGAGAGCCGCCTTACCGTCAGTGATGGAGACCATGATGTGACTGTTACCGGCAAGGGAGGCGAAGCGGTGCAAAGCCGTCCTCTCGAGCCGGCCCGTGTAGAAGAACAGCTTCGCAAGACCGGCGGCACCCCCTTCTTGGCGGACAGTGTTGTGTGCGCTATTGACCCTGAACTGACCCTCCCCCTCTCTGCTGTCAACGCACTGCGGAGAGAGGCGCTGGAGCGTCTGCTCGCCCTGCGCCGTGCTCCCCGCCCTGTCTCCTGCCGCCGAGAGCATAGGCCGGCTGACCTGCCGCCTGTTGCGCCATCATCGCCATGCTACCTGCTCCGCCTGGCCACCGCCAGTCAGTGGTCACAGGTCTTGGCCGGAACAGCGGTGGTCTTACCCCTGGACACGGATGCCGCTACCATCACAGCCATCGCCGCCCACAGTCCTGTGGGGATAGAAATACCCCGGGGCATGTTCGGACGGGAAGAAGCCATACGAGAGGCACTGTCCCGGGCAAAAGCCGCCGGTGCTGTCTTTGCCCTGTGCGGCAATGTGGGGGCACTGCCCCTGGCCACGCTGGCCGGCCTCCCCGCTGTGGGTGGTTTTGGGCTTAATCTCACCAACCGGGAAGCAGTCAGTTTCTACGCCGAACACGGTCTGGCCGCCGCCACCCTGTCTATGGAGCTGACCTTCCCCCAGATACGGGGGCTGTTGCCAGCCCCCCTCCCCACCGGCCTGCTCTTGTACGGCCATCAGCCACTCATGCTCACCCGCAACTGCCCCCGTCGCTGTGCCGGTGCCTCCTGCAAGGATTGCACCGGTCAGGGACTGACCGACCGCACCGGCACCGCCTTCCCCGTCATGTGTGTCGGAGGGTGCAGTGAGGTGCTCAACAGCGTCCCCTTGTACTGGGGGGATAAGCCGGAGGATATTCCGTCGGTGGATTTCCACCTGCTCCACTTCACCACGGAACCGGCACAACAGGTTGCCGCCGTGCTGACGGCCTACCGGCAAGGAGGCAAGCCCCCTGCGGCCATTACCCGTGGCCTCTATCGCCGGGGCGTGGAATAACGAACAAAAAAGGCACAAGCGTCGCTAAGGGCGCTTGTGCCTTTCTTTATTCCACCGTTACACTTTTGGCCAGATTGCGGGGCTTATCGATGTCACAGCCACGTGCCTTCGCCACATAGTAAGCGAACAACTGCATGGGAATCGCCTCCACCACTGCCGCCGTCAACGGCGGGGTATCCGGGAGGATAAGCACCTCCCCCTCCTCCGCAAACAGCGGTGCCTGCTCCTCTGTGGTGACGGTCACCACCTGTGCTCCCCGGGCGGTCACCTCACGGATGTTGGACAACAGTTTTTGCTGTAGGCCTCGGTGACAGGCCAACGCTACAACCGGTGTCCCCTCCTCGATGAGGGAAATCGTCCCATGCTTCAGCTCCCCGGCGGCATAAGCCTCTGCGTGGATATAGCTGATTTCCTTCAGCTTCAGCGCCGCCTCCAGTGCCACCGCATAATCGGTGTTCCGTCCGATAAAATACACCTGCTCCTGCCGGGCGAGCTTCTCTGCCAGCCTGCACAGGTGCGGTTGCTCCAGCGCCCGGGCGGCTACCGCCGGCAATGCCTGTAAGGCATGGAGCAGTGATGTCCCCTGTACCGCCGACAGACTGCCTCGCTTATGCGCCAGCCACACCGCAAACAGTCCCAGCATCGCTACCTGTGTGGTGTACCCTTTGGTGGTTGCTACAGCCACCTCCGGGCCAGCCTGGGTGTGCAATACCCGGTCACTTTCCCGGGCGATGGTACTGCCTGCCACATTCACCACCGCCACCACCGGCGCTCCCCGCCGTTTCGCTTCCCGTAGCGCCGCCAACGTATCCGCGGTTTCCCCGGATTGGCTGACAACCACCACCAGGGTATATGGATTCAGCGGCGGCTCCCGGTAGCGGAACTCGGAGGCCAAATCCACCTCTGTGGGCAGGCCGGTCAATCGTTCCAGTTGGTATTTTGCCGCCGTGCCGGCATGGTAGGCTGACCCACAGGCGACGATGACCAGCCGGTGTACCTGCCGCCAGTCGGCAAACAGCCCCTCCAGCTCCTCCAGACGCACACCGGTGTCGGTCAGATGAGGGGCCAGCGTAGCCTCCAGCGCCGCCGGCTGTTCCATAATCTCTTTCAGCATGAAATGGGGGAATTCTCCTTTATCTGCCGCCATAGCCTCCATCATCACCTGCTCGGCCTGACGGCAGACCGGCTGACCGGTGGCATCCCATAGGATACAGTCACTGGCGGTCAGCCGCACCACGTCCCCCTCCGCCGGCCATATCACCTGCCGGGTATAGGGGAGCAGTGCCGTCACATCCGAAGCGATAAACTGTTCCTCCGCCCCAACCCCAATGACAAGGGGACTGGCTTTACATACCGCAAACAGCTCTCCCGGCCGGTCAGCGCATAAAATTCCCAAGGCGTAAGCCCCTGTCAGCCGGGACAGCACCGTAAACACTGCCGTTTTCACATCCCCGTCATAGACCTGCTCCAGTAAATGGGCCACCACCTCGGTATCCGTATCGGAACGAAACACCACACCATCCGCCTCCAATTCCCTGCGAAGAGAGGCATAGTTCTCTATGATGCCGTTATGCACTACGGCGAACAGGCCGCTTTCACTGACATGGGGATGGGCGTTGCCGTCGCTGGGACGCCCATGGGTAGCCCAACGGGTATGGCCTATCCCCACCGTCTGTGGCAAGTGAAGCCCCTTTACAGCCTCCTCCAGCACAGCCAGGCGTCCCTGCCGCTTGCACACCGTCAGCCCACCCCAATCGGCCACCGCCAAGCCGGCAGAATCGTACCCCCGGTACTCCAGCCGGGCCAACCCCTGCAAAAGTAGCGGTGCCGCCGGTTTATTGCCTACATATCCGATAATTCCGCACATAGCGGCCCCCTTTCAATACGACACACTTTGCCCCTTGGCAATATAGCCGCACTGCTCCAGCAGTGCCGCCACCTGCCCGGCATAGTTCTCACACCGTTTTTGGTCATCACATTCCACCATCACCCGAATGGCTGGCTCGGTGCCGCTTTCCCGCAGGAGGATGCGTCCGTCACGCCCCAGCTCTTCGCCGATTTTCTCCACCAAAGCCAACACACGGTCATCCCGGGCGGCCGCCACCTTATCCGTTACAGCCAGGCTACGGATAGTCTGGGGGAACATCACCACCGGTGCCGCCAGCTTGCTCAGCGACAGGTGGGTATCCATCATCGCCTCGGTAAGCATGATAGCGGTCAAAATGCCATCACCGGTGGAGGCATATTTCCGCAGGATGGTATGCCCCGAAGGCTCACCGCCAATACTGCAGTCCTGCTCCAGCATGGCATCCAGCACATATCTGTCCCCCACGGTAGTCAGGGTGTAAGCGATATTCTCCGCTTCCAAGGCACGCAAAAGCCCAAGATTGGACATCACGGTGGTGACCACCCTATTCCCCTTCAATTGCCCCTTTTGCCGCAGTTGCCCGGCCAGAATATACAGCACATGGTCGCCGTTCACCACCTGGCCGGTTTCATCCACCGCCATACAGCGGTCAGCATCCCCATCAAAAGCGAAGCCCACATCACAGCGATGCTCACGCACATATCGGCGAAGGCCGCCGATATGGGTGGAGCCTGCCTCCAGGTTGATGTTCACCCCATCCGGCTGGGCGTTAATAACCTCCGTCTGGGCCCCCAGGGCGTCAAACACCGCCTTGGCGATCATCCAGGCCGAGCCGTTGGCGCAGTCCAGCGCAATACGCAAGGGACGGTAGGAATTGGCCGCTGTGGAGATCAGAAAGCTGACATACCGGTTGCGCCCTGCCACATAATCCACAATCCGGCCGATCCGTTCCCGTTTGGCCAGAGGCAGGTCTCCTTCCAACCCGAACAAGGACACATCGCCGTCAATATACCGCTCTACCAGGGCCAGGGTGCGGTCGTCCATCTTCTCCCCTGCCCGGTTGACCAGCTTGATACCATTATCGTAAAAAGGATTATGGGAGGCAGAGATCATAATGCCGCAATCGAACTCCCCCTGCCGCACCGCAAAGGCCACACTGGGGGTGGTAGTGACATGGAGCAGGTAGGCATCCGCCCCGGAGGAGGTCAGCCCGGCCATAATAGCGTATTCAAACATATAGCTGGAGCGCCGGGTGTCCTTGCCCACCACCACCCGGGTGCGGTGGTCGGTCTCCCGGCAGCCGGACAGGGGGCTGGCGTAATACCAGCCCAAAAACCGACCGATACGAAAGGCGTGCTCCGCTGTCAGCGCCACATTGGCCTCCCCCCGGAAGCCGTCGGTGCCGAAATATTTACGGTTATAGGACTGGGTATCCAAGGGGCTGAACAGCGGCTCAGCGTATGCCGGTGCCAGGGGAATCTCCTCCCGCAGCAGGTCATCGGTAGTCACATGGAACAGCCCGGCCAACTGCACCACCTTGCCAATCTCCGGTAGGGATTGGCCGGATTCCCATTTCGACACAGATTGCCGGGACACCGCCAGCTCCGCCGCCAGCTGTTCCTGAGACAGACCTGCCTCCACACGAAGAGCCGCTATCTTCTGTCCGATTGTCATCTCAATCGCTCCTTTCGCTTACTCTCACATACTAGTATTGTATGTCACCGCCGGAAATATGTCTACCAAGCAGGCCGGACATTTTTTCGGCAACCGCCGGTTGCTGTCCTCCTAGGACAAGGTGTATCCATTGTCAACCAAAAGAAAAACGACACCCCACGACATACGCCGCAAGGTGTCGCAATAATAAACCTTATTTCAAGAATCCGCTGACAATCTGTTCCTCGGCTTCTTTTTCCGTCAAGCCCAGAGTCATCAGCTTGGTGAGCTGTTCGCCGGCAATCTTGCCGATGGCCGCCTCGTGAATAAGGGAGGCATCCAGGTGATTGGCGGTTACCTCCGGGATGGCGCTGACCGAGGCTTCATCCATAATGATGGCATCGCACTCGGAATGGGCCGTACAACGAGCGTTGCCGTTGATAACCGACCGGAACACCTGACGGGACTCGTCCTTGGCCACCGACCGGGACACCAGATGGGTGCTGGCGTCCTCACCGTTGAGGTCAACGGTGAAATTGGTCTCCGCCAACTGCTGGCCGTGAGTCATGATCTTCTCCCGGACAATCAGGGTCGCCCCGGCGGCCAGGGTAGCCCGGGTATCCCGTATAGTGGAGGTGACCCCCTTGATCTGGGTGGTCTCCATCTCCATATAGGCGCCCTCCCCCAGCTCGATGATGGTCGTGGGATTCATCACCCGACGGCCGTTACCGTCTCCGCTGCCGTAATGCTTCTCTACATACCGCAGACGAGCCCCCGGCGCCAAGTAAAAGGCGTGGATGCCGTCGTGACGGGATTCCTCATCGCCGCCGTTGTGAATACCGCACCCGGCCACGATGGTAATGTCAGCCCCCTCGCCGACGAAGAAATCGTTATACACCATCTCCTGCAGACCGGACTGGCTGAGCAGCACCGGTATGTGCACACTTTCCCGCTTTGTGCCCGGCTTGATGATGATGTCAATGCCCGGCTTATCCGTCTTGGTGACGATGTCAATATTTTCGGTGGTATTCCGTCCCGCCATCTGGCCATTGGCACGGATGTTGTAGGCGCCCTGGGGCACCTCATGCAGGTCGGCTACCTGCTCCAGCAGGTCTTTTTCAATCTTATCCATGGCTACCCCTCCCTTACAGCTTGTCCGTCAGCACAGAGCAGGTCGCCCCGTCTGCAAGCAGTTCCGGCAGGACATCCTCCCGGTTGCCCTGGGCACGGATCTGCCCATCGGCTACCACAATGACCCGGTCGGCGATGTTGAGAATACGCTCCTGGTGGGAGATGATGAGGATGGAGCCCCCCAGCTTCTCATGCATCTTCTCAAACACCTGGATAAGGTTGTTGAAGCTCCACAGGTCAATGCCCGCCTCCGGCTCATCGAAGATGGACAGCTTGGTGCCACGGGCGATGATCATAGCGATCTCAATGCGCTTGAGCTCACCCCCGGACAGGCTGGCGTTGATTTCCCGGCCGATGTACTCCCGGGCGCACAGACCCACCTCCGACAGATAGGCGCAGGCCTCGGACACGGTGATATCCCGGCCGGCAGCCAGGGTGATGAGATCACGCACCGTCAACCCCTTAAACCGCACCGGCTGCTGAAAGGCAAAGCTGATGCCCTTCTGTGCCCGTTCGGTAATAGAGCAACCGGTGATATCCTCACCATCCAGCAAGATCTGCCCCGCCGTGGGGGTGATGATACCGGCAATCACCTTAGCCAGGGTAGATTTACCGCCACCGTTGGGGCCAGTGATAGCCACAAAGCGCTCGTCGATGGTCAGGCTCACATCGTGCAAAATATCCCGCTGTTGGCCCTCCGCATCCACTTGATAGGAAATATTCTTTAATTCCAGCATAACTTCAGGTTCCTTTCGCTGACCTCCGTCAGCCAATCTCACTTATTCCGCCGCCGTCGTAGTGGTGGTACCACCGGTAGACACCGGAGTGCCAACCGGCATGCCGTCGGCGGTAATGGTGTAGGAAATGGTGGACAGCGGATCGTCCTTAATTACCACATGCTCGGGAGAAATATACAGGGTATAGGGCTTCTTACCACCGGCCGGGATGGTGTAATTCTCGCTGACATCCGTGGTCTTGCCACTGGCAATCAGCTCCTCGGTATCCCCGTTGCTCAGCTTCACGGAAATGGCCGTCAGGTGCTGTTCGCTCGCCGTGCCGTTTCCCAGAATCATCTCCACCGCCAAATAGCCGCCGTTCGTGTAATACGCCTGATACACCGCCGCCGTGATGCCGTCATCCGCCAGTTCCAGCTCACTCTCGGCATCGGTATACAGGAAATAGTCCTGTATCGTCTCGTCACGTTCAAACTTGGCCTGTTTTTTCTCTTTCGCAAACTGCACACCCAGAGCCACACCGCACAACAGCACCACCGCCACCAGAATACCGGTGACCGCCAGCAGGTCGGTACGCTTCTCCTTAGGCATTGTTTTCTTCTTCGCTTTATATTCCGCCGCCGCCACTTTGGCCGCAGCACGCTGAGCGGCCTTTTCCGCCCGCTTTTCCGCCTTGATTTCCTCCCGGGATTTTGATTGACCGAAAATCTCTAACTGCTCATCCAGCTCCGGGATATTCTTTTCCATATCTTCACTCATGCTCGTCACGTCCTTGTACAATATTGGGAAGTAAAAACCATACCAAAGTATTGTACACGAAAACGCCGATTTTGTAAAGGGAAAAAGCAAAAATACACCGAAAAAACACGGAAAATTCATAAAAAAGACAGGGTGTCTACCCTGTCTTTTTTGCTCACCGCTTAAAACATATCTGTCACGTTCTCCAGCAGGTCACCGAAGGAATGCAAGGCTCGACCGGCATTGCGCTTGAGCCCTTTTTTGTTCTTTTTCATCATGCAGGTCCCTACTACGCCGGCGGTGCACCCCAAAGCGACCCCCATGCCCATACCTTTCATAAAGCTACACATACCTTGTTTCATCGTCTCCGCCTCCTTTCACGCCTAGTTTGTCCCGAACCGCAGAAAAATATTTGCAATTTTCCATTGCCAAATCCGTATTTCTGCGGTAAAATAAGCGTGTTCTGTTATTTTTCGGAGAAAGAGGTCGATTTTCGTGTCAACGCTGAACATCGTGCTGGTAGAGCCGGAGATTCCCCAAAACACCGGCAACATCAGCCGCACCTGTGCCGCCACCGGTGCCCGGCTACACTTGGTGAAACCCATGGGCTTCACTATCGATGACCGTAAGCTCAAGCGGGCCGGGCTGGACTACTGGCACCTGCTGGACATCACCTATTACGAAGGGCTGGACGACTTTTTCGCCAAAAATGCCGGGCCTTTCTTCTATTTTTCCACCAAAGCCAAGCACATCCATTCCGATGTAGCCTATCCCGATGGCGCCTATCTGGTGTTCGGCAAAGAAACCAAGGGCCTGCCCGAATGGTTGCTCCACGATAACCCGGAGAGTTGTGTCCGGTTGCCGATGATTGACAACGATTCTGCCCGTTCCCTCAACCTGTCCAACGCTGTGGCGGTGGGGGTGTTTGAGGTGCTACGCCAGTGGAATTATCCCGGCATGCGCACCTCCGGTCACCTGACCCAATATGAGGACTGAACAATAAGAATGCTGCCCCCTGTCTGCCAATGCAGACAGGGGGCAGTTTGCTCTTTTTTTATTTCCATGAACGGCGGTACACCGCAATCAGCCACCGCCGTACCGGCAGCAGCCATTGCCACACACGCACCCGTGCCCGGTACCAAGGGCTGGTACAGCTATATCGTTTTCCATTACGGATGAAACCCACAGCACAGGCAACCACCTGCTCCGGCGTCACCTCCGGTTCCATCTCCCACTGGGCATCCCCCAGCAGTGTATACCGCACGCTCCCGGCAGTCTGCCGCCGCTTTACAACCCGGTGGAGCACGTATTGCCCGTTATCCCGGCGATAAAGAGGCACATCACCAAAGCCCAAAACAGCCCCATCACAAGCCGCCAACACGACCTGGTCCCGGCCATGCCGCAGGAACGGAGCCATACTGTTGCCGGTGACGGCCAGCACCACCTCCTGCCCCTCTGCCAGACACGCCAGTAACAGCGGCGAAAGCTGAGCCATGGGTAATTGCACCGCACCGGGTGCTCCCTCCCGCTTATTCATCCAACAAGCGGTTTTCCCGCAACCGTTCCACAAAAGTCGCCACATCAGCCGCCGCTGTTTCCGGGCTGACCTCATATTCCGCCAGCAGAGCCTGCGCCACCGCCTCGGGGGTGGTCTCTTCCTGCAACTGCTGCCACAGAAAACCGCCGGTCTCATTCAGGGTGATGACACAGCGGAAGTCTACCGTCTGCACCCCCACCGGGACCACCGCATACTGCTCCCCTACCTGACGGAGCACAAATCCGCTTTTGATTTTCATAATAGCACGCACTCCTCTCCCGGAAACAGGCCACGCACAGCCGTTTCCACCGCCTCACGGCTGATGTTGCAGGTCAATGCATACACCGGCACAGCCGCCAACAATTTATCTGTAAAGTCTAACACCTTTACGCCTAATTCGCTATCGTAGTAGGAACGTATCAGTTGCTCAGACAGCCGACAGTAACTATCCATCGTGTCCAAGCGGCGCAAATGATTGGTTTCTCCCCGCTCGATAAACACAATCGTCCGAAGCGGTACATGTACGTTTTGGTTGAGGGCTGTTTTGCCACTCCAGGGGGTGCCGTACAGCACAGGCATATCCCCCTCAAAGCGGATAGCCGGCTTATCGTCGTTGATGACGGTCACCTCATCCCCCAGGTGTTGCTTCCATAGCCCCACATGGGTGGATTTTCCGGTGCCTGAATTGGCAGAAAAAGCCACCCCATGCCCCCGCCAGGCCAAGGAGGAGCTGTGCAGCACACCGCCCCCCAGCACCGTCAGCCGATTCTGAAAAGCCATGCCAGTGTACATATATTCCCAGTCCCGGAGGGTGAACACCGGGTGCCGACGCTCAGCCCACAGGTGCAATTCTACACAAGCGTAGTCCGGCGTATAGTACAGTGCAAAGGGCACTCTTCCCTCTCTGTCACGGCCAAACCGACACAGTCGTCCATCTGCCAGCCGCAAGAGTGTAACAGATTTCACCTGCTGTACAGTCTCTCCCGCAGGCGGACACACCGTCTCTAGCACCCGGACGGTCATCTCCATCACCGGTGGACGGTCATCTTCCCGGATGTAGTCGGCGAATCGGCCGGCAAACCAGGCCTTGTCTGCACTCTCAATACGTACCGGCAACCCGGCGATACACAGGTTCATCTGTCTCACCTCGCTTAACAGGATTATTTTACCCACTTTTCCCCTGCAAGTCAAGACCGTCCCCCGATTATCCCTAAAAACAGCAGCAAAAATGGGGTGGAAAGCAAGCCTTCCACCCCATCCGGCTGTCAGCGGAGCTCCGCCTCCAGTTCCTTTTCTGCGTTTTCCAAAGCCGTAAGACGATGTTGGGTGCTTTTTATAGCCTCCTCCAGACGGGTCACCCGGTCACGGGCATCCCCTACCTGCACCCGGATATCGGCAATCAGCATATCGGTTTTATCCACCTGTCCCCGGATATGCTTGATATCCGAACGCATTTCTGTCAGTTCCCCGGCTTTGCGCGCATCCTTGTCCCGCAGGGTACGCAGGTTGCTCAGCAGTGCAACCGTCACCCCCAGAGCAGACACCAGTGACAGCCAATCCCCCAACCCGGTCACTTCCTGTCACCGGTAGTATGCCGCCCCCGGCGCTGCTGCTGCAACACCCGGATACGGTGGGCCATCACCAACTGTTCCAAGCGGCGACGGTCATAGAGGGGCGGCTGAGGACGAACATCGCTCATGCCGTCACCTCCTCTGTGGGCATCGTGTACGCTCGCCGCCAGGGCTGGCCGCCAATACCGGCAGTCGCCTGCCGGTACAGCTCCAGATACCGGTCATAGTGCGTCTCCTCCTGGCTGTTGAGGCACAACAGCATCGCCGTACCGTATGTCAGTGCCGGCAGACAGCGGCCGGACAGCGCCACACGCTGCCCCAGGTTATCCAAGGGGACAAACTCCTCAGCATGCTCCCGGTGCCACAGCTCACTGCAGATCTGATTGATTACCAGCAGACCGGTCTCTCCCGCTGTTTCTGCCGTGAGACGCTCCGGCTGTCCCAGCAGGCTGTACGCCTGCCGCAAAATGCTCATACCGGTCATGCGCTCACCGCCTTATTAATAGACGTAGGCGTAGATGCCGTTCTTCAGGCTATCCTTGATGACCACGTCATAGTACAGGCGGTAGTCCAGCTTCCAGGCATCCGCCTTCAGGTTGTGAGCAGGGTCAAAGCAACGCACCTGCTCCGTCTTCTTGATAAGAGAAGCCGCACGACGGGGCACCAGCAGAAGACCGATGCTCTTGGCAGAATCCGTAGGCGTAAAGCCGCCAGCCTCCTGGCCCTCGGTGGTGCCGTCGCAGAAGGTGTAGGCGGTCTTCATGCGGCTGTCCGGCACCGGCAGAATAGCCACACCGTTGAGGCTGTTCACCTGGGTATGCAGTTCACCCTTGGCAAAGGTGTTCATCACCAGGTGGCGGGAGATGTCCGGGCTGTTCTGCAGAGCAAACAGCATATCCCCATCCACAAAGGCTACCAGTTCTTCATCATAGCCCACACTGTTCTGCACCTTGGCGATTGCCTCGGTCAGCATGGCGTAGGCATCCTCGGCGGGGGTGCCGGTCACAGTCTGATTGGCGGTCACCGCATAGCCGGCCAGCTTGGACAGCACATAAGCGTCCACCTCCGGCACAACACGGGTACGGACGAACTCGCCCATAACCTGACCGGCCAGGTCGGCAATGCCGGACTCATCGTTGTCCTCCCGGTCAAGCTGGAAGGAACGGCCTCTGTCCATAGACAGGGTAAAGGGGGTAGCGGACACCGCCACCGTGCCGGTGACAAAGCCGGTATCCCGGTCATAGTCACCCAGACCGGAGATATTCAGCTCAGGAATCATCACCGTTTTGGCACCCACAAACTTACCCCGCAGGGTGTTGTCCGCCATAAAACCGGTGACAGGCTTCTGAACGACGGCCTTGTCCAGCTCGTCGGTCATCTTCTGGGAAATAGTTTCCAAATTAAGACTCATAGTTTTTCTTTCCTTTCTGTTATACATCGTTGTTGTTTACAGTGCCCGGCGGAATGCCCGGAGAAATGCATCCTGCTCAGGCGGTGCCTGCTGTGCTCCGGCAGAGAGTGACCCGGCTGAACGCCGTGCCGCCTCCTCAGCCTGCCGGGTAGCGGCCTGCACCTTTTTTTCTTCCTGCCAGCGGTAGCGCAGATAGGCATCCAGCAAAGGAATTGCTTCCTCCGCCGCCATATCCAGCACCGCATCCGGCAATTGGGCAGGGCTTTGCAGTGCGGGGAATTCCTCCGTAAGCTGCAAAAAATCTGCCGCCAGCCGATCGGTCACATCCGTCTCCGGGGGGGCTATATCGGGTTCGCTCACCGGCACCTCCGGCTCGGTCGTGGCAATAATCGGCTCCTGCTCGCTTGGGTTCATGGCTACTCCTCCTTCATATCGTTCACCTCCCTTCGGATAAGGGTGGGGTGAGAGAATTTATGCCAGCTCCTGCAACAGCGAATCCAATCTGGGGACGGCTCCGCTGGGCAGGCGGCTGAGATACTGTTTTGCGGTGATGATACCGTTCTTGTACAGGTTATCCAGTGTCTCGGTGACACGGGTCTCACTGTACGCATCACCACTGCCTACGTCCACTCGCAGTTCAGGTAACAGCGCCCGGTACTGTGCCCCATCAAAGGGCATATACCAGACCCCCTGCTCCTCCTCGATGCGGAGTCCCCGGCTACCATACATGGTCAGCCAGAATTCCGCCCAAATGCGAGCCACCTCCTCGATGAAGGTGTAGAAACGGTTTTGCATCATCTGCAGAGGCATCAGGGATGCCTCCCGCACGGCGATAATAGCCGAGGTGTTGTTGGGCTTCACATCACCCAAAAGGGTACTGCTCACGCCCGCCTGGGTCATGGTATCGCTGATGAGGCTCTGCACGTTGGCGTCCAGCTGGGCTGAAAAGGCCGGGGGATCCACATACCGCACCGCCTCCCGGAGCTCGTCAGCCGAGCCATACACCGGAATGATCTGTCCCGGGTCATTGGTGATGGGCTGTGTCACCACATCCCCATTCACCAGCATGATGGGCATCCCCATCATCATCACCGCCCACACCCCGGCGGATACGGTGCGATTGATCGCAATCTGGTTGGGGATCAGGTGAGGAATCTCGCTCTCGCCGTAACAGCAATGCCGTTTTTCCTCCCAGCGGAACATCGCCAGGGGATACAGCCGAAGCCCCATATTCCATGCCTCACGCACCGCGGTGTCACCGCATACCTGCATCGCACGGACGGTGCAGATGCCGTCCTCCCCCACCTCTTTCCAGAAGCGGGTCAGCAGCGTGGCGTGGCCGTTACGGCCGGATGCCTCATCCCCACGGATGCTCTCCCAGTCTCGACAGCCATGCCGTTTGGCCAGTGCCTGGATACGACTGACCGGCTGGCGCTGGGCAATCAGCACATAGGGCTGTTGCTGGATGTCTTCCACCGTCACATCCCCCATGTACACCTGCTCAATTTCCAGCACCTCAGCCGCCATATCGCCCCGGATGGGCGCCGTGCAGGCGTCATCCGCATACTGGCCGGTGCCAGCACTGTCATTCCAGTAAGTGTACAGCACGCCGGTACCGGCGATATAGGCATTCCGCAGTACCCGCTGTTTGAGATAGTCCAGCTTCAGCCGCTTTGCCGTGGTCTGGAAATAATCCGTCAGTGCCCGGGCGGCCGCCTGGGTCTTCACCGCCGCCGCTGTGGGGGCAGTGGCTTTATCGCCCCGGCAAAGCGCCCGGCGATACCCCTCCACCTGCTCCCGGATAGCAGGGGTATCAGCAACCCCCTCGGCGGAGTAGCGCACCGACACAGGGGCCGCCCCCACCACTGCCATCTTATAGTCACCGATCCGCTTGATGACATTGTGCCGCACCAGGGGACGGCTGTCCCCGCAGTTCACACCATACCACTGGTCACCGGAATAGAAGCGCTCATTGATGCGGCTCTGCTCAGCCATTCCGTGGGCACCAAGCTGACGCTTGTATTCCACCCCCTGCCGATATTCCTGCTGTACCTGTGCAGGCGGAATACGCCGTTTAGTGTTTTTTGCCATTGTTGTCCTCCTTTTTGTGTTTGCTGACAGGCATTACCGTCCCGTCATAGTAGAGAAAATTTCGTGTCTCCTGCCAGGTCTGTGCGTATCGTCGCTTCGCCACCGGCTTTTCCACACCGGTGCGGCGTAGCCACCGCCACAGAAGCCCAAGAGCCGCCGTGGCCAAGCCACAAAACCAACCAATCCAAAACGCCATATTGTCTCCTTTCTATCGCCATCCGCCCCGCGGCAGTCCGTACCGGTACACTTGTCCGGTCTGCGTGGTAGACCGGGGCACGTCCTCCATGGCATACCGCAGAGCATCCATCAGATGGTTATCCCTGTCACAGGGCCGGTTGCAGAAGGTACCGTCCCCCGCCTGCTCCCATACATAGCCGGATAGCTCTGCCAGGGTGTGGACACACCGGGGATGCACCACCATCCGGTACTCCTGCAGGCGGCTGATGCCGGCAATAACGGAGTTTTGCCCCTTTCCGGCCGGTTGCAGACGGCTGATGCCCAGCCGCCGCAGGTCATCGTTGGATTTTGGCTCCGCGCTGTCCGCCCGGATACGCTCCTTGCCATAGCCTTTGCGCTGTAGCATGGCGGCAATATCCCCATTGAGCATCCGCTTTTCGTAATGCTCATCGTAGATATACAGCCGCCCGGTGGCTTCCTCCACAGCAGCGGCGATAAAGGCGGTGGGGTCATTGGTATAGCCGTAATCCAGCCCAAAGATATGCCGCACACCTTCCCGCCGCAGTTCCTCTACGGAAAAAGCCTCCACCTGCCAGTTTTCAAACACCAGTCCCTCACTGTGTCCCCATTCCCCCAGCCCGGCAACAGCATATTTCCGGGGATTTTCCTCCCGCATACGCTGGTAGATTTGCCGGTCGGTCTCATCCAGGAACTCATTGCAGCGATAGTCGGTGGTGATGGCCAGCACGTCCGGGCTTTCCCGGTCAAAAAACCGACTCTTCAGCCAATGCCCCTCATGCCAGGGGTTAAAGGTCACCGTTGTCTGTTTGAACAGGGGCGGCGGCACCTCTCCCCGGGGTACGGACAGGTCAAGCATATCAAAATCCGCCTCCCGGGCAATCTCAAAGGCCTCCTCCAGCCACACCCAACACAGCACCCCCTGCTCCACGGTGGTGGAGGCCAGCTTTTCCACATGGTCAAGCCCCCGGAACAGGATCCGTTGCCCGGTGGGCGTGTAGCAGAGCTCCAACGGCTCCCGCACAGCTCGCCACAGATGCTCCACCCCCAACCGGCGAATGGCCCACCGCAACTGGGCAAAGGTACTGTCTGCATGGGTGCGGTAGACATTCCGCACCACCAGCAGATTGGCCGCCGGGTATTTCATCAGATGCAGAATATACCACAGCGCCGTGGTGGAGGATTTCTTCGAGGCCTTGCCGCCCTTGACCACCCGGTACCGCAGGCGGCAGTCCCAGAAAGCCCGGTATCCACCACCCACCACCTCAGGCAGATACACCTTGACCGGCTCCATATCAATCCCTCATATGGCGGCGCATCATGCTCATCGCCTCATACAATTCGTCGATCTCCTCCTCCAGCAAAGCCACACGTTTATCATACAGACTGATTTCTTTCGTCAGTTTTTCGTGCCGCTGTTGCAACTGCTGAATAGATCGCTTATAAACATCCATCAGTTCATCCATGTTAGTCTGGAATGTCCTCCTCTCCCACAAACAGCACCGGTGGCCGTGTCGGCTCCGATGCCCGGCTGGCTTTATCCGTATCATAGCCGGCATGATTTTTCAGGTACAGCATGTGCATATTGGGGCTTGTCCCTCGACGAAGAGCATGCTCCATCACGCTGGCAGTTGCCTCCCCGGCCGCCCGCCGGATAGCGGTAACCTTGGCGATCATAACGGGACTGGTGCCGATGATCTCCCCATCGGCTATCTGCCGGAACACAGACAGCTCCATATCCATTTCTGCCGCCAGCCGTTCAACCGTCAGCGGTACCTCCTGCGCCTCTGCATAGGCCTTCGCCCGGTGGATAGCCGCCTCAATATCCGCCAGCCGCCATCGCCTTAATACTGTGTTATGCATAAGCACCTCCGATTGCGTTTTGCAACTTTGTGCAAATATAAAAAGACATCAAAACGGCTCCCCCAATTCCACTAAAACACAGGGACGCCAACCATCCCCTTCCCACATTTCCGATGGCTTTACAGCCAGGCCGTCGCAATAGTCACCCGGCTCCAACGCTTTTGTTCCGTCACATAAAAACACCACCGGTGTCTCCGGCGGCAGTCTATGCACCAATCCGTTCCATTCTCCCAGCTTCATCGCTTCACCTCCGCTACACTGTTCCCGGCACCTCTGTCCGAAGCGTCTTTGCAATCGAACAAACGTTCGTCTTGCCTATTATTGTAAACCCATTTTCCGCACTTGTCAATAGCATTTTGCAACTTTTTCGAAATTTGTGTTGCATTTCTCAACACCATGTGTTAGAATATGCATAGAAATTATACCCCCTTTACCGAAAGGAGCGAATATCGTGAATGAAAACCTTACCGCCCTGCGTCTGCGGCGATGCCGGGAGGACTCCCACGAAACGTTGGAACAGATTGGCCAACTCACCGGTGTAAACAAGTCCACCGTCATGCGGTGGGAGCGCGGCGATACCTCTAAAATCAACCTCCCTACCCTCCATCTGCTGGCCACCCATTTTCATGTCAGCACCCAGTGGCTGATGGGGCTATCCGACGAGATGGAGCCCCCCGCCAGCTTTGCCTCCCCGGATGCCGTTCCCTTGCCGGTGATGGGCGCTGTGCGTGCCGGCTGTGGCGGCGTAGTGTTTGAAGACCCCTCCGGCACCGAGCCGGTGGATGCCGCCACCCTGCGGAGTGGCTGTGACTATTTCTGGCTCCGGGTTACCGGGGACAGCATGACCCCCATGATCAATGACCGGGATCTGGTGCTGGTGCGTCGCCAGGACAAGGTGGATTCCGGCCGCTATGCCGTGGTGCTGGTGGATGGCGAGGAGGGACTGGTCAAGCGTGTGGTGTACACGGATGAGTGGCTGGAGCTGCAGAGCGTCAACCCCTACTATCCTCCCCGCCGCTTTGAGGGCGAGCAGATGACTCAGGTCACTATCGTCGGCCTGGTCGTGGAAAGCAAGCGGAAATATATCTAAAGAAAAAACGGTATGCCCGGCATACCGTTTTTTCTTTCTGTTCAGTTTCGCAATATCGACCGTTTATACTCACTGGGCGTCATGCGGGTATGGTCCTTGAAGCATTTGGAGAAATATTGTGGGGTATCAAACCGGAGCAGGTCAGCAATCTGCGCCAGATTGTACCGGCCCTCCCGGATGAGCCGTTTTGCCTCTTTGATTTTCAAAGAGTTGTAGTGATGGATAATGCCGCCGGAACGGTAAAGGGCAAACCGTTCTTTCAGCGTGCTTTCGCTCTTACCCAATACCCGGGCGATGTCCGCCACCGTCAGCCGCCCGTAAATGTTCGCCTCCAGCACGTCCAAGATTTCTTTTACCTCCATGGGCACCGCAATGCCGTTTACCTGCACATTAAAGCGGCTCTGCTTGGTTAGGGATTCCTTGTGCCGGTGTAGCTTAACCAGAAAGATCTCCAGCAGATTTTTAGTCAGCTGCTGGCTGCCAAAGGGAGCATCCCCCACCAGCTCCATCCGTTGCAGCAGTGGGTCGTGAGGATCAGCCATGCGAAAGCAGGACAGCCCCTCCTCAAACAGCATAGCCAGCAGGGAGCGTTCCTCGGCGTTAAGGCGAAAAATCTTGCCGGCAAAATGCTGCATCTCCGGGCTATGGCACTCAAAGGTCAGGATGCTTACATTGGGGGCCACACGGCGGTCACCGGAAAGATTGTGAAACTCATTTGGCTGGTGGAAGGTCAGCTCGCCGCTTTTCAGGACAAACTGGCTTTTATCGGCGGTGCATAGCATCTCCCCTTTGTCAATGTACACCATTTCCCAAAAGTCGTGCTGTTCTCCCTCATAGCAGAAATCCTTGGACATTTCCATATAGAAAATAGTGATGAGCTTTTCAATTTCAAACACCGTGTCAAAGCTGTGTTTTACAATATTATTCTGCATAGAAAATCCCCTCGGCTGATTTTGTTAGTATTATACCTGATTTTCCACTCCTTTGCAAGTCAAAAACCGTATAATGTAAGGTAGAACAATAAAAATTTCAAGGAGGTTGTATCTATGTATACTGTATTGTGCATTTCCTGCCATCCGGACGACATGGAGATTGCCTGCGCCGGCACCCTGCTCAAGTGTAAAGAGCGTGGTGACCGTGTGGTGGTGTGCCATCTGTCCAGCGGCAACCTGGGCCACGTGATCATCCCCCCGGATGAACTCACCGAGATGCGTGCCAAGGAAGCCGAGCGCTCCGCAGAAATGGCCGGCTTTGAGATTATCCACAGCCGGTTTGACGACCTGGCCATCTACGACAACAACAAAGAGGCCCGGGACAAGGTGGTAGATGTAATCAAGTCGGTGAATCCGGACTTCATCATCACCCACGACCCGGACGACTATATGCCCGACCACACCGCTGTCTCCCGTCTGGTGTTCGATGCCAGCTTCACCGCCACCCTGCCCAACTACCACACGGCGGTAGAGGGTGCAGCCAAGATGGTGCCCATCTACTACATGGACACGCTGGCCGGCGTCAACTTCAACCCCACCGAGTACGTAGACATCACCCCCTATGTGGATAAGAAAGCGGACATGCTGGAGTGCCACGAGTCCCAGATTGTGTGGATGCGTGACCACGACGGCATCGATTTCCCCGACATGGTCAAGACCTGCTCCCGCTACCGTGGCTATCAGTGCGGTGCGGACTACGCCGAGGGCTTCCGCCAGTGCCAGGTCTACCTGAAGGGTACCACCAAGCGCTATTTGCCGTAATTCATACATATATCAGAGAGGAGAAAATACCATGGATTTTAATTCTACCGTAAAAGGCTCCGCCCTGGAGGGCTTCTACCCCGCCGGCTGGGATTTCGAGAAGATCGACGCCTGCATCGACGCCCCGGAGACCATCTGCAACCCCCAGCCCTTCTGGAATCCCGCTTTCCAGCCTGTCCAGTGCGACAGCCTGGGCGAGTTTGAGACCTACATGGGCCACGAGATTGCCATGCAGATCAAGCTGGCCAAAGAGCGTGGCGAGAAGATTGCCTTCATCCTGCCCGTAGGCCCCATGGGCATGTACAAGTGGGTCGTCTACTTCCTGAAAGAGTGGAAGGTGGCCTGCGACCACGTCTACACCTTCAACATGGACGAGTGGGCGGACGGCGAGGGCAACACCCTGCCCTCCGATAACCACGGCTCCTTCCAGTACGCCATGGAGCAGGCGCTGTTCAACCCCCTGGGCGAGCTGACCGTACCGGTGGCACAGCGTAACTTTGCCACCAAGGCCAACCTGCCCACCTACCCCGAGAAGATTGCCGCCCTGAAGGCGGAGGGTGCTAAGCTGGTGCTGGTGTACGGCATCGGCCGTATGTGCCACATCGCCTTCTGGGAGCCCACCTTTGCCGCTGACTATGCCACCGCCGAGGAGTGGGAGGCACAGCCCTACCGCATCGGTGCCAAGATTCACCCCCTGACGGTGGAGCAGAATGCGCTGACCAGCTTCAAGTCCCGTACCCCCTTGGTGCCTTGCCGCGCCAACACCATCGGCCCCGGCCTGTTCCTGCAGGCTGACTACGCCATCGGCGGTGCCGACGGCACCCTGGGCCGCGGTATGCAGTGGCAGGGACTGTCCCTGTGGATGACTCTGCGTCACGGCACCACCCCCTGGATCACCTCCTCCTACATCCCCACTCTGGCCGGCCGCCTGTTCTTCCTGAAAGACCTGGCCGGTCCCCTGGAGGCCGAGTGCAACTAATTGCCCCTACTTCCCTTTGGGGAAATATGCCTCCTGCAATTTTAAATTAGACACTTGACTCTCTATCCACTTTGTGGTAAAATGATGCACAGTAAAGGCTGTGTATCGATACACAACAGTTTCTAACGATAAGGAGACGGAAAACTATGCTGGTAACCATGAATGAAGTGCTGCAGGACGCCCGTAAAGGCCATTATGCAGTCGGTCTGTTTAACGCTGTTACGCTGGAGCTGGCCCAGGGCATCATTGCCGCCGCCGAGGAGACGGGCTCCCCTGTTATCTTCGGTACGGCCGAGGTGCTGCTGCCTTACAACTCCCTGGAAGATCTGGCTATGATTCTGATCCCCATGGCCAAGCGTGCTTCTGTGCCGGTTGTTGTCCACCTGGACCACGGTCTGCACAAGGAGACCTGTCTGAAGGCGCTGAAGCTGGGCTTCTCCTCCATCATGTACGACTGCTCCACCGATCCCTACGAGATCAACTGCCAGAAGGTGCGTGAGATGGCTGACATTGCCCACTCCTATGGTGCTTCCATCGAGGGTGAGGTCGGTCACGTAGGCGGTGCTGAGGGTGCCGCCACTGCCGAGGGCATGGAGGATGCCGCCAAGTTCTACACCAAGCCGGAGGAGGCTAAGGATTTCGTGGACCGCACCGGTGTTGACGCTCTGGCGATTGCCGTCGGTACCGCCCACGGTGCCTACAAACTGCCGCCCAAGCTGGACTTCAACCGCATCCGTGAGATTGCCGCTACCATCCCCACCCCCTTGGTACTGCACGGTGGTTCCGGCTTGACGGACGACGACTTCCGCAAGTGCGTGGAGGCCGGTATCTCCAAGGTCAATATCTTCACCGACATCAACGTGTCCGCTGTAGAGGCGGCTCTGCGTCACTTCACCGAGCTGGGCAAGGGCATCATCGACCTGCTGCCCTCCATCCGTGAGGCGGTCAAGCTGTCGGTTATGGAGAAAATGCAGTTGTTCGGCTCTGCCGGTGTGTATGGCCCCGGTGCCGAGGCCGCTACCCAGGAGGCCGCTGTCCGCAAGATTGTGGAAGAAATCCTCCGCGCCAAGGGCATTATCTAAGCCCATAGCCCAGTAAGTTGAAGGAGCAACACGGCTCATCCGTGTTGCTCCTTTTTTCTGTCTAAGTAAGGTAAAAAAACAATACCCGGGGGGAAATTCATCTTGACGGCATAGGTGTAAACAGGTATAATCCCCTTATAGAAGAAAGGCGGTAGGATAGATGATGGATAAACTCTTTGTGCAGTGGGAGCTGGTCGGTTGGATCAGCGTTGTGTGTTCCCTGCTCTCCTTCCAGCAGAAAAAGCGTGGTGCATTGATGGCCCTGCAGACCACCGCCAGCATCACCTGCGCCATCAATATGTTCATTCTCGGCGATGTGGTAGGCGGTGCCCAGGATGTGCTGGCCTTTTTTCGGTCACTGACCTTCTCCCAGCGGGAGAAGAAATGGGCCTCCTCTCCTCTGTGGCTGGTGGGTTTCATGGCAGCTATGGTGGTCACCGGCCTGCTGACCTGGCAGAGCCCTCTGAGTGTTTTTCCCATCCTCGGCTCTCTCTGCTCCACTGTCGCCCTGTGGATGAAGGACGTAAAATGGACACGCCGCATCTCCCTACTGGTAGGGGTATGCTGGATTACCAACCACCTGTTCGTGGGCAACATCTCCGGCATCGCCATGGAGGCCATTGCCATGCTGTCCATCCTCATAGGCATCCTGCGCCACGACATACAATGGAAAAAGCCTACCGACCAAGAAACAGAACCCGTCAAAAACTAAGCTATACAAAAGGCCCGCAGAGCATTGGCTCTGCGGGCCTTTTTGACTAAATCAGAGGTTAGATAGAAATAAACAAATCTGCCGACGCACTGGCCGTCCAGCCCACCGCCTCCACGATGGCATCGGGGACTTCCCGCTCCTTGCAGTCGTAATAGAGACGCTCCTGCATAAGCTCTGGCAGGCAGTCCACACGTCCCTCAAGATAGTCATTCACCCGTTCGATTGCCGCCCGGCAACGAGCGCACAGGCCAGCCAGATGATAGTCTACGATTTCCAGACCGAACACCTTGTTCTCCGCCATCCAGTGAGCCCGGTAGGACTGGTAGAAGGCTTCCACACGCCGAGTCATCTCCGGCAGGTACACCTCAGCCAGTTCCTTTAATACCGGCTTATCCCCAGCCTTGTAGGCGGCAATCAGCTTAACGCCGGCCTCGCACTTCAGCTCCAACGCATGACATAGCTTGGCGGTCATATCAAACATATACTGCCAACGAGGATTGCGGGGTATCGCCGCACCAAGGTCAGCCGCACATTTTGCGAAATGAGGCGGCAACTGCCCGGGCAGAACGTGCTTATCGAACAAGCCCACCATCACATCCTGGTCCATCAGGAATGTGCAGGGTGTGCACCACCAACCACCGGGGCTGGGGTTGCCGGGAATCTGGTTGGGACGGTCAAGCAGCATAAAGTCGGCAAAATCGCCATCACAGCAAGTTTTGAACCGCTTGGCCAGCCAGGCATCCTCCGTGTTGTTCACATAACAATCTTCCGCATACATTTGCAGCGTGGGCAGGATAGACAGGTTAGCCGCCGCACCGTTCCAGATGGTGACCATCACCTTAGTAATGCCATGCTCCCGTATCGCCTTAAGCTGAGAGCGAGAGCAGTCGATGGAAAACTCATTGAGAGGACAATAGCCCTGCCACTTACTGGCACCACCGGCAAACCAGATGGGGTTATCCGCCCGGAACTCCTTGTGCACCCGGGCCATGATGTCTACCTCTTTGTAGTAGTTGCCGTAATCCCAATAGATCAGCTCCATGCCTTCCGGCACGCTGTCAATGACATCCTGAGGCAGATGAGGATCCTCCATATTGACGGCAGCATAGTAATCGTTACGCACAAAGGCGGCGCTGAGCAGCGTATCACTCCACATCATGGGGGCAAAGCCATACTTCTTACAGATGGCCATCACCTTGCTCATGTGACTGCCCAGAATTTCCGACCACTCCTTGTAGCCGTGCTTCTTGAAATACTGCCCCAGGCCCAGCATCCGGGCCTCGTCCATACCGATGTTGACACGACGGCTGGTAAAGCACTCGTGCAAGGTCTTGAACATTGCTTCAATCAAGTCGTAGGTCTTGGGCTCATCCACCAGCAGGATATCCCGCCAGTCCAGCATCTCCCCATGGGCACGCCAGCGGAACATCTGATTAAGATGGGCCAGCACCTGAATACAAGGGGTCAGCTCCACCCCATACAGGTCGCCGTAGGCGGCCAGCTCCTTCATCTCTTCCTTTGTGTAGCGGCCACGCATATAGCCGAAATAGGGATAGCCATCCACCTCATAGCAGTCCTCCACGTAGAGCTGCAGAGAGGTATACCCCATCAGCGCCATGTGGCGGATGAGCTGTTTCACCACCGGCACGGTGAGCACAGCGTTGCGGGCCACATCGAACATGGCACACAGATCCTCATAAGCGGGTGTTTCCACTACATTTTCCCGGCCCTCCAGCGTTTCCACCAATCGGCCGATACCACGGAACAGCTCGGCACGCTGACCGTAGGTCAGCGTCGCCCCTTCCGCCCCATAGACGATAGACAGACCTGGCTTATCCCCTTGCTCCACCGTCACCGGGTAGCCATCCTCCGCCAGAGTAAACCCGGCAATATCCGACAATGCCGCCACGGCAGACAGCAAATCTTCCTGTATGTTGTGTAAAGTTATCTTCATGCGACTGACCTCCTGCTATATAGTGGGTACATCCCTGTCATTGTACCGCATTCCGGCTCATTTTGCAATAGTTTTTTTATCCAGTAAATATTTTTATTTCTCACCCTGCCGAACCTGCTCAATTGCCAAAAAGAGAGCCCCTTCGTCGGCCGTATGCATAGGTGGTTGCAGGCGGCACTGATTTTCTGCCAGTCGCTGACGCAGAGGGGCCAAAATCAGCTCTCCTGCCCGGAACAGACCGCCATAATAGGACACCGTTACCACATTCGTGGACCAGGTAAGCTGTTCCCGCAAAGCCTGCACCAGCAGCACCAGCTCGTCAGCCGCCTGTTGGTACAGCTTTACCACTGCCGTATCGCCGGCCAGTGCCGCCTTTTCCGCAAAGAGCTGAAAAGCAGCCACCCGTTCCCGGTGAGGAGCAATATTCGCCAAAATGATCTCCATCATCTCAAAGGGATTGTCTATCTCATAGTTGGCACATACCAGGTGGTACAAAGGCCCCTTGGGCATCCGTCCGTCAGCCTGCTTGGAGAACAGCCCCATCGCCGCCCGTCCAATCCAGTAGCAGGAACCCTCGTCGCCAAAGAACTCACACCAGCCGCCACTGCGTAGGCTTGTGCCGTCACAGCCATGGCCAAAGGCGATCGATCCGGTTCCGGCTACAAGGTGAATCCCTTCGCCACATTCCAGCGAGCCGGCCCAGCCAACCACACTGTCATTGACCAACCGTAGCGGCATGGGTGCCAGACATTCCGCCAAGGTCTGCTCCATATAAGCATCCATTTTACGGCTTTCTCCATAGCAGGGAAGCCCGATACAGCACCCTGCCACCTGTGTGGCATCAACTCCGGCCTGTTCCAGCAAGGCATCCACTCCCTCGCGTATCAGAGACGCCACCGCCAGCGGACCAATTCTCTGATAGGAACAACCTGTCCGCTGTAACCGATAGACAGCCATACCGTCCTCCCGCCCCAGCGCAAAAGCCGTTTTGGTTCCGCCGCCGTCAATACCAATATACCATGCCATACCCAATCACCTCTTTAATCAGCGTCATTATACACGCAATCCGGGCTGATTGCAAGTATATCCCGCCTTTTTTGTCTTTCCAAAACGCTATCGCCGGCAAAAACCATACCACTGGTACAAGTGGGCTTTTTTCCGTTCCCCCTTGCACCAGCCGGTTGGTTTTGGTACAATAAAGATGTCGAGTAAAGGAGGCATCCAACCATGCACAGCTCTGCCCTGTATGTACAAATCTACGAAAAAATCCTGGCCGCCATCCGGAACGGAGAATACGCCGAAAACGCCCCTCTCCCCTCCGAGCGCTACCTATGCGATAAATACCACGTCAGCCGTTCTACCATCCGGCAGGCCATGCAATTGCTGAAAGAATCCGACGTAGTCTATACCGTGCAGGGCAACGGCACCTTTATCAAGCCCCAGGTGTACACCCAACCGCTGACCCAGTTTTATTCCTTTGCCGACACCCTGAAAAACAGCGGTGTGCTTATCCAGAACACCATCGTCGGGTATGAGCAAGTAACAGCCGACACCTCCTTGGCTCGCAACGCCGAATGCGCCCCGGGTGCTACCTTTCATCAGATCGTGCGGTTGCGCTCCGCCAAGGAATATCCCTTAATGCTGGAGACCACGTATCTCCCCTGCGCCCGGTTTGCCGAACTGGACCTGGATGCGCTGTCCAAGGGATCGCTGTACGATTTCCTGCGAAAAAACTATAATTTCCACGCTGACAGCATTCGGGAGACCCTCCGTCCTGTTATGCCACGCCCGGAAGAAAAAAGCCTGTTGCAAATGCCGCCTAACTCTCCCTGCATCCTGCTGGAACGCTTCAGCTATGAGGGAGACTTACTCATTGAATACACCAAATCCATCGTGCGTGGGGATAAATACATTTTCCATGTAGACCTGCGCCAAAAATAATTTGACTGTGGTATACTCACCAAGGGAGGGAGCACTATGTATACCGTAAAGATCACTGTCATACGAAAAGCCTGTTATACCGACCTTATCGAGCAATACGAAAACCCTATTGAGCATTCCTGCGATATACAACTGGGACAGGTCTTTTTTGCCAAAGACGGACAAAAGCCCACAGGCTTCTGCGACAGTGCCTGGGAGACTCTCTCCCCCTTTGTGCAGACGCTGGCACAGGGCGGCGGAAACTTCTATGACGGGTGGATGAAAAATCCCCACTCGGCCATGCTGTCCTGTAATGACGGATTCCGTCCGGTAAGCTTTTTTGTAGAAACCATTGAGGATGATAAAAAGGAGTGAGCAACGGCTCACTCCTTTTTTGCTACATAAGTATCCGCCAACGTCTCATACAGCGTCTCTGCATAGGCAATGATAGCACGCTGCTCCTCCTGGGAGGCTGTGCAAAGCGTCTTTTTCCGTGGAAGCCCCCACACATTAAACAGCCGGGGGCCGATCCATGTGCCGGGTGGCGTATCGGTAAACAGCCCGGCTATAATGTTCAGCGCCGCCTTACGCGGAGGCATGAACAGCCATTTCATAGGATGCTTGATAAGGACAAACAGCCAGGGCGGATAATGGGCGGTAATATTGGTGAAGGTGATGCCCGGATGGGTCACCGCCATCCCCACAGCCGGATTTTTATCTGCCCAACCGTATGCCGCATACATCAGATGCCGCTTGGCATTGCCATAGGCCAGACTTGCCTGGCGCCGGGTGGCAAAGGTCCTATCCTGCGGGTCGGTCTTGGCATAATTATGGGCAATGCTCCCCACCACCACCACACGTCCCCGGCGGGCGGCCAAATGCTCCGCCAACCGGCAGGTGATGTAGTAGGGCGAGACGAAATTGATCTGAAACACTGCATCAAAACCGGTAGAGCACCGGGTACGGGGAATGCTGTATGCTCCGGCATTGTGGATAACCGCATCCACCTCCAAGCGGAGCAGTTCCCGGCATGCCGCCTCCACCGAGACAATGTCCTCCAGGTCAGCCGTCACGCCGGTGATGGGGGCGGCTGGGAATTCTTTGCGCAACTGCCCGACAAGTCCTTCTGCTTTACAGGCGTTTCTGTTGACCAATATCAGTTCGCCGCCTAGACGCAGGATATACCGGCAAAGTTCCCGGCCAATACCACCGGTAGAGCCGAATACCGCTATCCGCTTTCCTTTCAGGTCAGCCGTGTTCGCGGTTATCCATTTTTCGCATCCTCTATTATGCCTTATCCTCATAATACTTCCCTACCACTTGGTCAACAACGGCGATAATCTTCTCTAGCAGTGCCGGCTCCAAGCCCTCATATCCCACTGTCACCGGCAGACGGCCGGTCAGTACACGAAACCACACCGCTGCGGCAGAAAACCGGCCGTAATCCGTGGACAGGTGGAATCCATCCTCTACGCAAAGGGACCGACCACCATTTTCGTAGGCAAACTCCGGGACAGTCTCCCGCAGTGTCTGAATAACCTCCCCTACCGGGAGCAAAGGGGCACCAATCAGCCCGGACGCCAACGCACTGCAGTCCTGTATCCGGCGGAACATCTCCTGCTGGTCATGATTATAAACCCCAAAGGCTCCATGTATCGTATCGCTGTTGTATGCCCAGGTCTGATGAAAATACAACACCGCATCCGGTTGCTTTTTGCGGCAAAAGGCAGCCAACTCCGGCAAATAGGGCAGATAGGTCTGGGGGCGACCGCTGAAATGGCTGGCCTGCTGTAATGTAATCACATCAAAGGCATCCAGCAAAAGCCCCTCCTCCAGAGTAACCATCCGTCCTGTACTCACCCCATTACATTCCAAGCAATAGGCGGCCTCGCCATCATGGATATGGGCACAGTGGGTCTCCAGGCTACAGCCACCTATGACCAAATTGACCGTTTCCAGCTCTGCGCCGCTCAAAACCGCCATGCGGTGTAGCCAATATTGCGCATCCTGGGAAAAGCTGTTGCCAATGGATAACAGTTTCATCCTTAACCCTCATTTACATAATTTGAGATTATTTCGCCAATAAGAGCAACCTTATCCTTTACGGCGCAAGCCAACAATCACGCACACGGCCGCTACCGCCAACGCTACACCTGCAATAACGATCCACATCCACAGGTCACTGGTGTCCACAAACGGCCGGGCTACATTCTCACTCTCCGTTTTATCTGTAAAGGTATCTGCCTTCACGGACGTACTGCTGGCTGTTAACTGTTCGGTTGTGCCACCGGCTGCCGGTTGCGTTGTCTCCGTCACACCGCCAAGGGGCGTGCTTTGCGCCGCCGTACCCACAGGCTGGCCGGTCACAGTGCCGTTCGTCATCGTCGTGCCAAACACGCTGTCTGTATTGGCCGGGCGGGCTGTAGTGGTTCCCCGGGCAGTCGTATTTTGACCGGAGGAGGCCTCTGTCGTGGTAACAGCAGGAGTCTGTGTACCGGCCACCGTCATCGTACACCCCACAAGGTAAACCGTATCTTCTCCATCGATGACCGCCGGCACCTTGACCGTGGTAGCGCCACCGGGCGCCGTGGCCTTCACACGCAGGGTGAAGGTGAACACTTCCCCCTCCAGTGCCATCGCCTTCTGGAAGCCGATAACAGCGTTCAGTTTCGCCGTATCCACATCAGCAAGCGCACCTTGGATCAGCCACTTGCCCGACACGAATTCAAACACCCGGCTGTCAAACCCTTTTCCGGGTTGCAGAGCCATAGACGACGACTTTTCCACACCGGTCACATGGATGGTAAAGGTCACCTCATCCCCCGCCTTCACAGCGGTGGCCGAAGCCGTCGTCGTTACGGTAGCCGGCTCAACCGCATAAACCGGCAGGCTGACCGCCAACAGCACCAAACACCACACACATAGTAATAGCTTTTTCATTTTCTTATCCTCCGATAGCCTTTTGATAGATATAGTCACATCTGGGCTACATTCCCCGGCTTTTCAGGTCAGCCACCAACTGTACATAGAACTCCCGCACATCAAAGCCGGGAATATTCTCTCGGTTAAGATCAATCATATCTCCGTGAGAGATGCCCCGCTTGCCGGGAACGGTCAGCAATGTATACGTATCCCCCCAGGAAAAAGCACCTTCTCCTACCAGCCCATCATTAGGGCCGTCAAACCATTTAACCAAATGGTAGGAATAATTCAGTGGGAACTGCCCCCCTGTGGCTTTTTTGATCACCGAGCCAATACTGCGGCACACAACGTCTGGCGGAGATGGCATGGTGTCAAACTGCTCACAAGCCGCCGCTGTCAGATCGGTAACAGCCGCCAGAAAATCCGGCTTCTTTTCGAACGGAGTCAGCGCCCCATTGTAGACTGCCGCAACCTTTCTCTGAAGATCGGCAGGTGCTTTCTCCAGCAGATAATCCGCAAACAAACAGCCTCTGTGAGGGGTGTTCACCGTCGTTAGGGAAGCTACATACGGAGCTGCGCCACCGTAGGCGAGGGCCCAACGACAATCCAACCCACCCTTGGAATGGGCGATGATGTGCACCTTGCCACATCCGGTATCTTCGGTGATTTGCCGGATACGCCGGGCCAAATAAGCACCACACTCCGCAACCGAAGCGGCAGAGGGCTGTTCGCCATAGTATACTTTGGCACCGTTACGGATAAGTTGCTCCGGAATACGCCCCCAATAGTTGAAATAGCGGCTATCCCGGAAAAATACCCCATGAACAAGTAAAATCGGATATCGTGTAGCGCAAATGCGTTCTGCCTCACGGTAGCGATTGAGAGCTTCCTTCTCCCCCTCTACGCGCAATTCTGTAAACACCACATGCAAAATGCATCCCAACGCAACGATATTCACCACCGGAAGCAGGCCACACAACAGGCCAATGATCCGGTATTTAAGTCGCATCTGCCCGGATGTGGCATATATACACACGATCCCGTGCCAGAATGTCACAGCCAGCAGAGCGGTAGCCACCAGAACACTGAATAGCAGGTCTGTCCATCGCTCCGGCAGAAAATGCCACGCCAAATATACATGAAAGCCTACCGTCACCACCGTCGCCCCTAAGAACAGACACAGCAAAGCAGCACCATGACGGCAAATACGCAAACGCAAGGACGGCATCGCCTTACCCCACCAGCCCGGCAACAAATTGGCCGTTAAAAAGCCAGGGATTCCTATCCACAGCAACGTGGGGAGTTCTCGGACAGCCAGATACCCGTTAACTGTCAGCGTAAGCAGAAGGAACAGCACACTATACCCACACCAAGACAGCACGCGGGGCAGTATCCCATTATTCGTTTTTGACAGAACCTCCATCGTTCTCCCCCACAATCATCTATCGCTGATATACCGAGTCTATGCATTTATGGGTTACAAGATTTGCAGGGAGAATACCCCTGGTCAATTAGTTCCTCCCGGTTTTCGGTCACCGTCCTTCGGTTGCTCTCCTTGATGTCCTCGGCCAAACCGCAGGTAGGCAGGTGGAACTTCTTTGAATTGGTATTCAAAATATAGGTTTGGGCGTCCGCCTGCGGCGCCGCCGTGGTGGTGGGAACCTCTCCCAACGCACTGTCGCCGGTGGCATAATCGATCTGCACACCCGGTTGCACATTATAAGCATATACATGGAAGCAGACACCCTCGCCGGCATCCTCCACCGACCAGCCCTCCATCACCACACCGCTGGCCAACAGGTTGTTTTCCTTAAAAACAGGCGTCACCCGGTACAGTACATGATTGCCGGTCTCCTTAACATAGTCCGCCACCATATCCTCAAAGGGGAGCATCCCCTCAATGTTAAGATACCGGGTGCCGGTAATGAGGTTGCGCCCATTGGCATTTTCGCCGGTGAGTTGGTATCCGATCAGGTGGCAACGGTTATACAGATATTTCCCGTCCACGCAGTCATATTTCACTGTGTGCCAGCCGGTAGGCTTCACCTGGCCGATACTGCCCCGGTCCTCCGTGGGCATAATATCCTGCCCCACGCAGGCCATGGTCACGCCGCATCGTCCCAAAGCATCCAGGTCGCTGTAGGATTCATACGATACCGTGGTCATATCCGCCTCGGTGAAATCCGGCTGATTTCCTTTCAGCGCCACATAGGCCGCCCCACTATACGCCGGCACGGTCTCAACGGTGAGCACCGCCTCCTCCTGGCTCGTAGGCACAGAGGTGGCCTCACTGCTCTCCGGCGGCGCCGGCGCACGCTTACAGCCACTACACAACAGCAGTATCGCCAGCAACAGCGCCAACAGCTTATACCGCATCTTCATCGGCAATACCTCTCTTCTGTTATCGTTGGGTGGGAATATCCGGCAAACTCAACGGCCTGTTCCAACCGGAAGCCGGAGAACCCCTCCCAGGGGAACACTGTATCCGCCGGATACACCTTATCCCAGCGGTAGACGGTGATGCTTTTCACCCGGTCTGCATAGGGGGTGACCACCACGTTCTCCACGAAGCAGACATCTTCCTCCCCCGCCAGTTCCAGAAACGCCTCTTCCACCGTAATGGATGCGCCTTCCTCAAACTGCCGAGCGGAATAGCTGTTCATCCACAGTTTCCTGTCCCCTACCATGGCCAGCAGCCGTTGCCGAAGCAAGCGGTCACTGCTCTGCCGACGGCGATTGAACAGCATGCCGTCCCTTTTATCCAAACACACGATCAGGTGCATAGTCTACTCCTTACTCATCATACTGCATCTCATAGGGCAGGGACATGGCCAGCTCAGCCGCCTCATCCGCAGACACAAACTGTACCCGGTAGGAGCCCAGCAGCTCCTGCATAGCTACCTGGGCAGACAGCGGACAATCCACCACATAAACTTCGTTGAATTTGTCGTTTTCAGCCAGATTCGCCTTTTCCATTCCTTCACCATAGTCAATTACCAACCGACTTCCCTCAATGGTCTCCATCAAGATTTCAAGATGGTGGGCAGGGTCATCCTCTGCCGGCAGACCATGCATAAACAGGTTCGAGTAATAGTGGTCAGTGGCATATGCATAATCCACCAGGGGATTATCGCTCATATCCAGTTGAATACGGCCCTTATCCCCGGTAACGACTACCCTTTCGGTGATCCGGTTGCCGGACACATCCATATACACACTGTCGCCCACCAAGCCCCACGGTTTTTCAATAGCCGTGAGCTGATTGTCCGCCACCGACAGGCCGGACAGCGATTTGCGAGGCAATTCCTCAATGCCGGTCAGCTTGTTTTTGTCGGCAGACAGGTATTTGAGTGCCGTGCACGCCTTCAGCACATCTAGCGAGGCCAGAGCATTGTTATTCACCTGTAACACCGTCAGTGTTTCTGCCGATCTGGCCAAAGGCGTAATATCCGTCAGTTGGTTATCGTTGAGGTACACCCGGGCCAGTTTAGAGGTGTTCTCCAGCCCCTCAAGCGTGGTAAGAGCGTTACCCACGGCGTGCAGTTCCTGCAGATAAATGCAGTTTTCCAGCCCTTCTAGATTGAGCAACCCCAGACGGTTAACATACAGCTTCTCTAATTTCGGCAATGTCCCTACCGGGGTAATATCCGTCACGCCCGTGTCGCTGATATGTAGCTCATACAGGTAGTTCTTGTTGGCCAAATTCAGCGGGGCCAGGTCGGTAATCTCCTGGTTACCGGACAGATCCAGCCGAAACACCTCATCAGACAGCTCCAGGGTTTTCAGTTGCTCCTGGGTAACCCCACAGCGAGCCAATACCAGAGTGGTCAGATTGTGTTGTCCCATGGCGCGTAGGCTTCCCTGCAGTGCACATCCGGTCAAGGAAATAGTATTGAGGTCATCAAACTTTTCAAACTGCAAAATGTCATTCTGCGTAAGGGTCTTATCCTCCAGAACAACCGAATAATCACTCTTTTTGAACGTCTCACCGGCAATCACAATGGTGTTAGCCGAGGAGGTAATGACCGACAGCAGTATTCCTACTACCAGAGCCGTCACTACACCGATGGCAACAAACAGCAACAGCTTTTTCTTCTGCCTGGGAGCAGAGGACTTGGCTGCCGGACGGGATTTCGCCTTGGGTGCTTGCGCCTTCGGCGGCGTTGGCGGTCCCACCGGCGGTTTCGGCACTTCCGGTCCGGGAAGCTCCGGCTTGGGCGATTCCGGCTTGGGCTCCTCCGGTTTAGGCGGTTCCGGTTTGGGCTTCTCCCCTGCCGCCGGGGTTTCCGGTTCTTCTTCAGCCGGGGTGGACACAAGCGGCTTCTGCCCCAGCACCGCCTTGATCTCCAAAATCATCTTTTCCATCGTAGCTGCCTTGCTCTCGTAGGCATTGTACCGCTGTACATTAGTCAGATAGAAGTTAAAATCGTCCTTGAGAGCACAGTTTTCCAGCATAAAGGGCATGATGATCTTACCCTCGTTAATGGCCTGATCCAGTTCACGGGGAACCCACTTGGAGCTCTGTGATTTCTCGGACAAAATGAGCACAAACACCTTGCACCCTTTGATTGCCTGAGGAATCTCCACCGCATAGCTGGAGCCACCGGGTATGCTCATCGGCGCCATCCAGCAGGATATACCGTTGTGCTCCAGCGTAGACCGCACCCAGTTGGCCTCATCAAACTCTTCTGTTTTATAGCTGATAAAAACCTCTTTCATCTTCACGTCAACCTTCCGCGCTTTAATGATTACTAAATACAATCAGTTTATCACGGGAATCCAGCGTCACCGGAATATCCGCCTGTTCACCGCCAAATAACACCATGTGTCCGCCTGGCTTTACATATCCCAGAACGATGGTGGGATTGCGCCTCTCCTTAGGCAAAGAAGCATCAACTGATGCTTCAAACACAGCACGAACCAGCTGTTCTGCCGTACAGGGAGCCGGAACGTCTGTGAACAAGCGGCTGACCTTTTTCACATATACTTCCTTGCTCTCGTATGTATCCCCATCCCCCATGTCATAAGTAAGAATATCCGAATAGAAATCAAACAGAGCATCCTTCTCGCCAATCTGGGTAATCATTTTACTGATATACCGGTTACTGATAACCACATTATTTACGCTGTAACTATTGACAATATCGTGGTGCTTGGGATTAATGATTTCCACTACAACATCGATGCTTTCTTCATCAAAGGAAGGATCTTCTTCCTTTTTAGCCTGAATAATATCCTGCACATAAATCAGATTCGCCAGGGCGTCAGCGTCGATATTCTCATTCAAAGCACTGTCATCCGACAGGATCAGTACACTGGTATCCTCTTCATTGGCATCTACGAACTCCCGGATAGCTTTATAAATGACCTCACGGTCATACACCTGTGCCGCCTGTATGCCAACAACAAAGGGGTACTGGCGATAATAATTCATTTTCTCCAGATGCTTCTCATCATCAATCACCAGCACCCGGACAATTTCCTCATCCCGATCCTTATAGCCCCACTCCTTGCGGAAGGCCTCAAAGCCCTTCATAATCTCTTCGCAACGACTGTTATGCCCCAACAGAATGATGTTTTTTCTCTCGATCCAGTAATCAGCATTAAGGTTTACGGAATAAGGCGCTACCTTTGGTTCCCCTTTCCGGCTGACATCACGCTGGCTAACGGCAGCATAGTAGGCATAGGACTGATTATGGCTTTCCATAAAGGTAAGAGGCAAAGCACACGTATGCGTGGCCAGGTACTGGCGTAAATAGTTGATTTCCTCTTCAGCAGGCTGTTCTTCAGCAAAGAATGCCGCACCTTTGTTAGAAAACAACTCGCGATAGGCCAAATTCAACTCCGGCATCAAAGAGAATTGAGACAAAATATGCCCCAGCACCTGATTGACACGAACGGGAACGATATTACATTTCCCCTCTACCTGTTTATAGGCGATAATCTTGTCCACCAGTTCAGCTGTCCAATCATCGGTGATTTCCACAATGATCTTCTGCTTGTCAGCGGAATATGCCGCAGCCGTAATATCAGCGACCTGCATAAGTGTCTTGATTGTCTGTGCATTACCGCGCATCTTTTGTTCGGTCAGTTCTTTGTGTTCAAACTTACAGAGTGTATTGTTAATGTCGTTTCCAAGGACAATGACCATTCGAGCCTGTTCCAATGAAATATCATGCAACTGCTTAGAGGAGAACACATCTCCCTCACGAACAATAACCGTCACATTCCGTCGAAATGCGTGCATGTACGCATACAGCAACCCACGTATGCCGCCAATCGCTGCTGCCTGCTTGGCCACCTCCCTATTCTCACGGGCAATTGTATCTGCCAGACGCTCGTTGATCTCCTTTTCGATCTCATCACGGCGACCGCCTACCAACACAACCACGCGTTGCTTTGTCGGCGCATACAACAGATCATTGACAATCTCTGAAGCACGGCTGTTCCAGTTAAGAATAACCGCATGGTCATAAATCTTTAGTTGCCGAGCGCCGGCATTGGCATGGTCAATAAAACTGGCAATATAATTGGTGATATAACCGATAACAGCGCCTGTGAAAGAGATCATTCCCACCAGAACGATAGCCAGGCATATAATGACGGTTGCAACACCGGCAGTACCAATATCTTCTACGACAAACTGGATACAGCCCGCATCTAAGATCATCGTAATCGTACAGAAAGTAGCCTCCATAAAGCTCATATGCTCCGTTCCGGCTAAAGAAAGACTGCTGATGATGACTGCGGACACCAAAAAGAAGAGTATATTAAACAACAATATGGCGCTCAGCACCATTTGGCCGGGATTTTTAACAAGCTGTATATTTAACCATTCTCGTATCTTTTTCATTTCTAATCATCCTTGCTTCCTATTAATCATCATCCAACGCCTGCTGCTTCGGTGTCAGCGCCTCGAAAGGCACCAAACATGGGTGTAGCTTGGCCAGGTCGTTTCGCTGCGGGCCATAGCAATAGCCCTCGGAACGCATATAGGCGTTCCAGCGGCGATGCTCCAGCCGCCGGATAGCCTCTCTCTCCTCCGGTGTCCGGTCAGTCGATGCTTTTTCGATACCGGGAATACCGCAGGCCTTTTTCGCCTCGTAGTGGATGGCCGAAGCAATGGAAGACTGATAATTGTAGTTATACTGCCAGAATTCGCTCTCCTCGCCCCACTTTTTGTGGCGAGCAAGAGCCTTGTTCTCCAACTGGTTGTTCAGCAATGTATCCTCGGAATACGTGGTACGCATATCCCCGATAAAGTGGATATCATACGCCTGCCCTTTGTAGTTGGTAATCCCCTCCAGCGCCTCTTTTTTATCGGTGTTGTAGACGATAGCGTGAATATACGGATGGTGCCCGGCACGCTCATACCACTCCCGCAACTGCACAGCGGTAGCAATATTCAGCTCATCATTGCCCAAAGACACAAACACGTAGGTGGCAGGCGGCAGCGCCATCACCGCATCAAAGAAGGCCTTGCTATCCACATCCAGCCCATCGTGCACCGTGATGTTGTACGCATCCTCCGTACCGGGGGTCGTTTCTGGGTCATAATGGAAGGGACCCACCAGCTCCGGGCAGGCCAGGCTGAACCGCTCACTGGCCGCCGTGCGGTCAAAAGCGTGAACTTCCAGGCTGTAGCCATCCATCTGCCCATACCAGGCCAGAGCTTTGGTCATCTCCATGCCGTGGCTTCCCATACCCACCACAACAGCGGTAATGCGCTTGTCGCCTCCTTCACCCTCTGCCGCCGAGGCAAACAGTGCCTGGTAGCCGGTCTGATACAGCGTACGGCCAACCAGCGAGCGCACCTCATGGATACGGCGCACCAGCATCTCAGGCGGATTCTTATCGTCCTTTTTGCCAAAGCAGGCATTCGCCAGCAACAGCTCGGTTTCTATCTGAGTAGAGGACACAAACAGCTCCGCATTTTTCCGGTTCCGGTAGTTGGCAAACAGCGTTAAAGCCTGCCGCGTGTTCTCGGTAAAATCCTCACCAATGGTGAAAAAACAGAGCTTGCTGTTTTTCCAGTGCAGCCGGAAGAAGCGTGCGGTGATGTCCCGCTTAAAGCACACCGCCCCCAATGCCTTCGCTTTGGTTAACAGCTCATAGCTTCGCTCTTCCCCACTATCAAACACATCCGTAAACACCAGCATCCGCTTTTTGGACTTTTTTTCGTCCCCTGCCTCAGCCTCTTCCACCGGTGCTTTTTTCTTCTTTTTTGTATGTTCATGCAGGCTTTCAGCCAATGCAAGAGATTTCTCGTTCAGTTCAGAAAAGATGTACGCATCCGCAAACAGGTTGCGTAAATACTGCAAATAGGCAGAAAAATTCTTAAAAAAGGTCAGCACAAAACCGGCAGTCAGCATGGGTGCCAGCACGAACAGCAACGAAAACAGGATAGAATAGGCGTTGTACAGCCATTCGTTTTCGTCAAAACGCAGGTGCTTGACCACAAAATCGAAATCACCGTCCACCACAAACAGACGGATGGTATTGTGAACGGAGATTAAGAAGGTTTCCAACGGGCCGCAACCGCTTCCGTTAAATTCCTCTGTATACAGCGGAATAAATAAAATCACCGCCGACAAAATCACGCCAAGCAACAGGGTGCGCAACGGGTCGAATACCCGTTCCCAGCGCCGGTTGAACCGGTTGCCGAAAATCGCCAGGCAAACAGCCAGCACCAGCACCAGCAGAGCCCCGAAAAAGCACCTAATCCACATACCGCACATCCTCCAAAATCCTCTGTTTTAATCGAAAAAGAGCGCACAAAGCGTGCCCTCGCCAGAAGGCACGCTTTGTGCATACAGTTTTTAGGCGTTATTTTTCTCGTTTTCCCACTTGATGAAATCTTCCACAGACATCATGCCTTTGGCGACCATCAGGAACTTGTCGTTGTAGTCATCGATGGTACCGGCAGATACCACCACCATGTAGTTGAACAGCGCCTCGCTGAGAATGCTCTCCCGGTAGCTGGACACCAGACGGAAGCGAATCTCACCATCCGACAGGTCATAGTCGAAGGAGCCGTTGATGAGGCCGTAGTTGGCAATACACACCGCCAGCGCCGCCTCTACACGCTTATCCTCCGGCACCTTAAAGGGCATGGGAGAGAACAGGGATACCACCTGAGCACGGGGGTTGACCCGCAGCAGGATGTCCATGGACAGGTCCTCACCACGTACACCGCAGGTGATTACCAGGTCATCGGCATGCTCGGTGTAATGCCAGCCCTTAGAATCCAGCATCTTGCAAATGGTGTCATACACCGATTTTGCCTGTTTCATCAATTTCTCGTCATCCATTGTCGTTACCTCCAAAAAATATATTTACTCACCGGCACACAGCCGATGGCAGGATACGAACTGTGCATTAAAGGAAGCCCAGCCGGGTGCTCTGCTTCTGCATCATGTACATAAACTCTTTCTCCGAGCTGGACAGCAGGAAGTCCTCCTTGGTCAGCACAGAGCCGTCCTCCTTGTTGAGCTGGGCACGCAGTACCGCCTTGCCCCAGGTGCGCTCAAACAGGTTCCGCACGAAACGGGCGTTACTGAACTCCTTGGCGCACACCACCTCATCCGGCAGAGAACCGAAGTACGCCTGTACCGCTTCCTCAAAGCCCTCACGGTAGGTAAAGCTCTTGTTCACCATCAGCATAAAGATCTCGCAGAGCTGTTCCTTGGTGTAGTTGGGGAACTCGATGATATAGGGCATACGACTCTCCAGACCGGGGTTGGCCTTCATCAAGTTGGCCATCTCATCCGGATAACCGGCCATAATGACCACCAGGTCAGAGCGATGGTTCTCCATTTCCGCGATCAGGGTATCGATTGCCTCCCGGCCATAGTCCACCGAGCTGGTACCGTCACCGCGGTACAGGGAGTACGCCTCGTCAATGAACAGCACCGAGCCGTAAGCGTCCCGGCACATCGCCGCCGTCTTGGGAGCCGTCTCGCCCACGTACCGCCCGCAGAAATCTCGGCCGGTATACTCGAAGAAGCTACCGTTACGCAGAATACCCCTTTCTTTCAGCACACGGCCGATGACCCGGGCCACAGTGGTCTTACCGGTACCGGGGTTACCTACAAAGCGCATGTGGATACAGGGCGAGCCCAGCGACTTATTCTTCATCGCCATTTCAATCTGAGCCACAATCTCCTCTACACGAGATTTCAACGCGCTCATGCCGACCATCGCATCCAGCATCTCCAGACCGGAGCGCTCAGCATCGTCATAGTTGGAGGCCAGCGTCAGGATCTCCTCCCGCTTGACAATGGCATCGTCTATACCGTTGAGAGCGTTGTGGAGCTGTTTGCGGTAGATCATCTCCCGTACCACCTTGTTAACGGTGTTAATGCCATAGAAGCGGCCGTCGTTCTTCTCCTCCGTTATGCGGGTCTGGAAAATCGGCCAGGCATCTTCCTCAATGGAAAAGCCACGGGTAGTCAGCGCTTGCTGAGCGCAGGCAGTGATCTCCTCACCGGTGAAGGGCACAAAAGCCACATGCCGGATAAACAGCATATCTCCCAGGTGATAATCCAGGCCCTTGAGAATATCATTCTCCACAAAAGGCACCCGGAACACAACAATATGGTTGCCGGCATGCTTCTCCACATCCGCCAGGAAGGTTTTGAACGCCTTGTCACCGGCCTTGGTCATCCACTCGCTGATATCCACACACAGCAGCACACTGCGGGAATTACTGCGCCCCAGGATCTGCTGCACCTGCTCGAAGCAAGCCTCTACCCTCTCACCGTTGCGGGGGGCCAGCAGTTTTTCTTCGCACACCCGGTTGCGGCCGCCGAACTTGAACAGCCCCAGCGATTCCAGTAGCTCCGCAAACAGCTCCAGATAGGTGGTCAGACCGTTGCCGTCGTTGATGGCAAACAGGTAGCACTGCTTGGTAAACGCCTCGTATGTATTATATTTGGCGATACCGGGCGCCATACGGACACATTCCTCACACAGCGCCTTGAACTCCTCGGCGCCGATGAGAGCACGGATTTTCTCCATCACCGCTTCCGGCTGCCCCGCACAGCCGCCGAAGTCGCCGTCGGCTTCTGTCTCGTCCACAATTCCAACGGTCTTAGGCAACGTAAAAGACCCCGTCTTATCTTCCGCCGCAGGTATATCCTTTACCCCGTCGGGCTTTTCGTCAATGTAATCACAGGTAGAATAGACCACCACGTCGCTATTCAGGTCGATGGCGTACAGAGAATGTAGCACGGAATTAATGGCCGCCCGCACAGCGTCGTCAGCCATATCTTCCTTTACCACGAACTCGCAATCGGTCAGACTGGTGCTAACCACCTCGATGGGGAGCACAGACTGCAGTGCCTGCAGAAAAGCCTCCACCGGCAGGGCGGAATCGTCCTTTTTACTTAGAACCCAGGCGCTGTCAAAAGACAGGGTACTCTTTTTGTAACTCATATATTACTCCTCCTGTGCCACAGCACAAGTTTTTTAGCGGCCTGTGCCGGGATCAGTCCTCGCTGATTACGTGGTCAATCAGCCCATATTCCAGCGCATCCTCCGCAAACATCCAGTTGTTGCGGTCGGTATCCTGCTCCACTTCCTCAATGGAGTGACCGGTATTCTTGGCCATGATTTTGTTCAGCCGGGTCTTGACTCTCTGCATGTGGCGGGACTCAATCAGAATATCCGATGCCTGGCCACTGGTGCCGCCCAGTACCTGATGGATCATGATCTGGCTGTTCTCCAACGCATACCGCTTGCCCGGCGTACCGGCAGACAGCAGGAAAGCACCCATACTGGCCGCCATACCCACACAGACGGTAGAGACATCGCACTTCAGCTTGCGCATGGTGTCGTAGATGCCGAAGCCGGCAGACACTGAACCACCGGGAGAATTGATGTACAGGCAGATGTCCGCCTCCGGGTCAATGGACTCCAGATACAGCATCTGGCCGATGATGGAGCAAGCCAGGTCATCATTGACCTCGTTGAACATCAGGATGATGCGATCCTTCAACAACCGGGAGAAAATGTCATATCCCTTCTCTGACATACCGTCTCTTTCGTAGAATGAGGGATTTACTATCATATGCTATTACTCCTTTACCCTGTTTTCGGCAAAAAACGGCTTATTTCGCCTTTTACCCAACGTATTGAATTTATTATACTAAATATACGTATGCTTGTCAATGAGGATTTCATCACAGTCTTACCCAAACGGACAAAAAAGCGGAGCCTCTGACCGTTCAGAGACTCCACTTTCTGTGTACCTTATTCAAACAGAGGGAACTTAGCCACCAGCTCGTCCACCGCCTTGCGGACAGCCTCCTTGGTGCCCTCAAAATCACGGGCTACCTCGCCCATCAGGTGAGCCACCTGCTTGATTTCCTCCACGCCGAAGCCGCGGGAGGTCACCGCCGCCGTACCCACACGGATGCCGCTGGTAATGCTGGGCTTCTGGGGGTCGTCGGGGATGGCGTTCTTATTGACAGTGATGCCCACCTCATCCAGGCAGGTCTCCATCTCCACGCCGGTGATGTTCATGGGACGCAGGTCGATAAGGCACAGATGGTTATCGGTGCCGCCGGAAACCAGGTCAAAGCCCTCGGCCAGCAGAGCCTCAGCAAAGGCCTTGGAGTTATCCAGCAGTTGCTTCTGATACGCCTTAAAGGCCGGGGTCAGCGCCTCACCGAAGCACACAGCCTTCGCCGCAATGATGTGCATCAGGGGACCACCCTGGATGCCGGGGAAGATGGCCTTGTTGACCGCCTTGGCAATCTCCTCGTTGTTGGTGACAATCAGACCGCCACGGGGGCCACGCAGCGTCTTATGCGTGGTGGTGGTCACCACATCGGCATAGGGCACCGGGCTCATGTGCAGGCCGGCGGCCACCAGGCCGGCGATGTGGGCCATATCCACCATCAGGTAGGCACCTACACTGTGGGCAATATCTGCCATACGGGCAAAATCGATCTCACGAGGATAGGCAGAGGCACCGGCGACGATCATCTTCGGGCTGTGCTCCTTGGCCAGACGCTCCAGTTCCTCATAATCGATCTTACCGGTAGCCGCATCCACACCGTAGGACACGAAGTTGTAATACTTACCCGACAGATTCACCTTACTGCCGTGGGTGAGATGGCCACCGTGGGCCAGGCTCATGCCCAGCACGGTATCGCCCGGCTTAAGCAGTGCCACATAGACAGCCGTGTTAGCCTGGGAACCGCTATGGGGCTGGACGTTAGCATATTTCGCACCGAACAGCTCGCAGGCACGGCGGATAGCGATCTCCTCCACCACATCCACGCACTGACAGCCGCCATAATACCGATGGGCAGGATAGCCCTCCGCATATTTGTTGGTAAGAATAGACCCGGCGGCCAACAGTACCGCCTCGCTGACCACGTTCTCCGAGGCAATCAGCTCAATACCTCCACGCTGGCGGTCATACTCTGCCTGTACGGCGGCACCGACCTCAGCATCAAAAGCCGTTAACTGCTGAATGGTATCCTTAATCATTCCAATCCGCTCCTTTTCCTTGCTTTATCCGTTTAAAGGACAAAAAATCGTATACTATTATACCTTGTGTCCGCCCTGCTGTCAATGGGTAAAAGGGCACAAAAAAACAACCACCTGCAAAGCAAGTGGTTGTCTTGTTTGTTAGTCTATGCTACAGACGGCCGACGGTCGTCTGGCATCAGGCTACTTTTACGCTGGCACTGAAACCCTTGGTTTTCATCTCCGCCGCCAGTTTTTCCGCCGCAGACCTATCCAGCCCGGCCACCGTGACGGTGTATCTCACCTCCGGCACCCACGCCACACCCAGCGTCTTGAGGATACCCTTGGCGATGGCCACCCCTTCGGCGGTCTGCTCGGCGGCGGTATCGATGAACTGCACATCCGCCTTGTTATCCAGGAATGCACCCTCTACAATCACCGCCGGCGCTACCGTCTGCCGGATAAAGCCGAAATAATCCCGTCCCTGGGCGTTCAGCTTCACCTTAATGCCCCGGCTGTTCTGCCCGGCGGCCACAATAGCATCCAGCACGTTCTGCGCCAACACCTTGGAGACGCCTCCCTTGTAGTGATAGAACACCTCTGCTCCATCGCCGCCACCGGCGTTGTGATGGATATCCAGCGCCAGGTCAGGGGCGTATGCGTTGCACTCCTTGATACGCTGTTCCAGCGAGTCAGTCTCATCCTTGGTACGGCTCATCCGCACCGCCACCCCATGGCGCTCCAGCTCTGCCTTACAGGCCAGTGCTACTGCCAGGTTGACCTCCTTTTCCTTGAGGCCGCCGGCCACCGCACCGGGGTCACTTCCGCCATGACCTACACCGATAAATACCTTTTTAGCCATTTTCTTCGCCTCCTCTCTTCAGTTTACTGATAAAATCGCTGATATAATTTGCCCCCCGGCTGATAAAGACGCCGGTTAGTGCCGTCCCCAGCCAAGGCCAGACAAAGTCTACCCCCACAACAGCAAACAGATTACCACCGCAAGCCAGACATAGCAGAATCCCTGCCAAAATAGCCACTACCTGCGTAACTGCCGTTTTTACGCTCCCCTCCAGGAACGCCTTGCCAATGCTTTTGCCGTACTCAACCAACGCTTCCACCACTACGGCCATCAGCATAACCAACATGATTCCTTCCATTATTTCTCCTCCTTATTCTTCATCCGGCATCGGTTCTTCCAGCGTTGCCACCGCAAACAGTGCCGCTTCCAATGCAGCAATCCGTTTCATAAGCCCCGCTATCACCGCCGTACTGTTTTTTGCATAGGTACAGGTTAGAGTGACAAGCGCTGTATCCGGCAAAAAGGTAGCAACACTATCTGTAAAGGCTTCCACCTTCACAGCGCCGTTCTCGTCCGGTATATAGCTTATTGGCTCCACATAGGGCTCATACGCCGTTGCTACAGCCCCCAGCTCCACCTGCAGGTCATCCAGCGTAACCGTTCCGGCTGTCCAGCGTTTTTGCTTACGCACATCAATGCTTTTCACCGTCTTCCCAACTGCTGTTGCAAAGGAGCACCGCCCACTGGCAGGACAATTTCCCGTGCCTACAATGTCAATATATTCGGTACTGCCATCCGTGTAGGCTACGTAGAAATACAGATAACGGCCGTTTTCCACCTGCGTTAAACTCCCATTGACTGTAAAGCTCACCGAAACGGCATACTGCTGACCCACAGGCTGTTCGTTCAAAGATACCACGCTGGCCTTGGGGGAACTGGTATCGATGTAATTGTTGGTGCCGTCTCCTGTAACGATTTTTCGGGAGAACACGGTAGGAGTCAGATTTTTTCCATACCGTTTCACCGTCACCGCCGTGGTATCCGCTACACCGGTTACCGTCAGAAGGGCTTCACTCCCCTCGGCAATGTCCTCCAACCGCACCGCCGTTCCGGATACATCGCCCCGGATGATGGCGGCGGCCAGTTCACCTGCCGTCTGCTGTACCACTTCGGCGGCAGCATTTGCTTCATCACGAGCCGTCTCAGCGGCCTGCTGTGCCGTCAGTGCGGCCGCCCGATAGTTACCGGCGATCTTACTGCTGGCATTGGCCTGCTGAGCGCAGTCGTTCGCCATGACATAGGCAGACAGCGTCTCACCTAAAGCTTCTCTGGCATCGTCACAGTGTTCTTCCGCCTTGTTCCGAGCCGCATCGGCTAATGTCGCCGCCTCTTCAGCCACATTGCATTTGGTGTTAATGACCGGCACGACACTTTCAATATATGCTTGTGCATCAGCCATATTCTCCTCGGCCATGGCAGTCGTCAGGTCGATGTGGGCGGAGATCTGCTCGGCAATGGATACCAGCTCCCCCACCCGCATCTCCATTTCCTCGAACTCGCTCACCGGCACGACTGCCGCCGCTTCGGCCACTACCGCCGGCAACACCTCAAATACCATAACGGCTGACTTCTTCACCTCCCCATTGGGGCCAACCGCTCGCAGGGTGGCACACAGCCGCCCGGGTAACTGGGTATGCTGACGGCGTACCGTCCAGGTCAGCAGTATTCCTTCCTTTGTCACCTTCTTGGCAAGATAGGCGATATCCGTCGTACTGCCCTCTTCCACCGTCTCCTCCGTGACCCTGCGTGTCTCCTTAGTTTCTGTCAGCGTCAGATCACTACTGATTTCAGTGGTGTTTTCCTTCTGTGTCTGCGTGACAGTTTGCCTCTCCCAGCTTTCCCGGGTTGTAATACTGGACAGATCAAACGCCATATCCAGATGGAAGGTCCACTCTGCATAGAGACCACAAGTCTTATCGGCAATCAAAAACTGCTTCTCTACACTTTCGTTTTCGCCTACGTAAGCGATGCATTTATCCTCTGCCGGGATAGATGCCATCCAATCACGTAAAATAATCATCGTTTTTCTCCTTTCAGTTCATGTTTGTTTTCTCTCACTGTATATACAAATAAAAAAACAACTGCACTTCTCCGCATGCAGTTGCTTTTTCTGTATAATTCTATTTTAGACGAACATACGTTCTTTGTCAAGTCTTTCCAAAAAAATTGATGGAAACAGCCGTCCATCGGGCGGCTGTTCCCCAACTATACTCCTAAGATGCCACTACGGCGTTGTCTATTTCGCCTCATCGCCAATTTTCCGGGCTTTCTTGGGAGAATGGCATACGGCCATTCTCAAGAATCGACCGCACTGTTGCATTCCCGTCTGAAACTACATGTCGCTTCAGCAGCCCCTCCGGCAGCCGGAATCCTTGCCGGTGGTCGTGGTGCTTGTGCCGCAGGCGCAGCCACAGCTACCACCGCCGCCGTCCCCCTCCGTGGCAGGTGGGAAGAACTCATTGACGGGGAAACTCATCTTGTGGAACAGATCACAGGGGTTTTCGCTGGTGGGGCAGCATTCCTTGTTGGGCATGCAGTAGTCGTACACCGGCATGAGCATCTGCACGTTGCGAATGAGCTGAACGATGGAGAAGATCCCCAGTGTCACCACCACCAGCTTGCTGTCGGCACAATCCACGAAATTGCCACCGTACCGGTTGCACAGGCTGGCCGGGATACAGCCACAGTCGCCGCAATCGTAGCGGCAACGGTCACAGCAGTCCACCAACCGCCCATCCAGCACTACCGGTTCAGCTACCTGCACACAGCACCGAGGCATATTACGGGTAGGCATCTCCTGCCGGTCGTGGGCATCAGGGCAGTACTCACTGTGGAACACCCGGACATTGCCCTCACTGCCGTAGAGGATAACCTTTTTACGGAACACCCCTACCCCGTGCAGGACGGTGCAGGGACAGCCATGGCCGCCGTAGACCTCTACCTCCACATCAAAGAAGAAGGTCAGGTCGCAGGAATAATACCCCCGGTTAAAGGGGAGAGCTTCTACGTCTATGTAGGTCGTGATGACCTCTGCTCTTTTTGCCCGAATTCCGGTAGCATGGTCTACCAGCATTTGCTCCCGTTCGGTAAAGAACAAACGCATATTTTCGATACAATCCTTGTCACAGCAGCTGTCATACACCCGTCCGGCATCGACGCATACTGCCTCCTTGCATCCGTTGTCCCGGATGAACTTGGAATCCGACATAACGTATTCCTCCCTGTCAGTATGTAAGCATAGGGCGGCGTGCGGTACCGCCGTTGCTTCATTATCTAATGTATGTACCGGAGGAAAAAAGTGTGACGGGAATTTAAAAAGTCCCAGCCAATAGATAGCCTCCTCCGCTTCAGCACGCTGGGCGGTGCCTTCCTCGGTGGCGCCCATGGCGTTCACCAGCTCCACCAGCGTGCCCACATCGGCGGTGGTCAGATGGGGGAGCTCCAGCACCTCCCGGAAGGCCTGCTCCATGGTGTGGTCGTTCAGCGTCCCCTCGTTCACCAGCTTGGCGATGCGGTCGGCCAGCTTGACCTGGATATCCGTCCGCTTCAGCCATTTCCGTAGCTGGGGCACGTCCTGGATCTTCTCCCGGAGGATGCCGTCCAGGATTTCCCGGGCCTGCTCCGGGGTCACCGTCCGTTTACCCTTCGGCTTCGCCGTCCCCTTCCGGGGCGTCGTAGCCGTGGGCTGGTCGGCCGCCGGAGGCTGGCCGGTTACGTTGATGTCCGGGGGATTGACACCGCCGATTTCTTGTGGTACACTATCATCGAGGTAAGGCGTGGGCTCTGTATTTGTGGCAGAGGGGTCGCCTTCCTCTGAAAGCCCCTCTGGCCTAGCGGTAACCCCGGCCCTGTCGGTTTTTCCGGCCCCATCGGTAACTCCGTTCTTTGCGTTGCCGGAGGGGCTTTCTTCTATCCTGACATAGTTTCCGTTCGAGTCGACCATTTCGCTTAGATAGAATTTACTGTCTGGGCGTTTGTCAACCACAGCCGCTACAAACACTGTTGAGTCCCCTACTGTTACCGGAGCGGCAAAAATATAGCTTTCATAGCCGCGTCCTTTCCAGCTAGCACTATACCCAATTTGTCGTCCTTGTTGGATAACGGCAGGTACAGCGGCTACGCTGACGATTTTTGCCCGATTGACCGGCTTGTGATTGATGATAGACCGTACGCCGTAGTCGCCAAGCTCGACATTTCCAAATGCATTGCGTAACACTTTGTTACCAAGGGAACGGAAAAAGCCGGCAATCTGCTCGGATAACTTCACGTTGCGGTCGTTAAATTCCTTTCCGGTTAGATTTGCAACCGGCGCCATGTCCCGTATAGTGTCCAAGTTAGAGGCCAATACATAAGCCAACGTATTGTTGGCTTTATTTTTTTCACTGATAGCAGAAGTGCTACTGCTTACCTTTACCTCTGTCTCCTCCACCGCTCGTTCCACAGCGTCCACCACGGTGCCGGCCAGCTCGTCGATGGCCTCGCTGGTGCCCTCGCCGTGTACCCGGTCGGTCTCCTGCCGCAGGGTGCGCCTGGCGGCCCGGATGGTGCCCTCGGGGGTCAGCTTCGCCTGCATGGCCAGGATCTGCACCGCCCGGCCGGCATCGGTGCCCTTGCGGGATAGCGCCGCCACCAGGTCGGTGTACAGCTCCAGGTCGCCATCGTTCTTGGCGTCGTTGATAAGCACCATGGCCGCCGCCATCTCCACCTCGGTAAAGCGGTCCTTCGGGTTGTACCGTCCCAGCCGCTTCACCAGACCGTCTGCATACCCCGGCCGCTGCAGGGCATCCTTGGCCTTATCCAGCGTCTCCTGGTTGCTGATGGGGTTGTAGGTCTCGCTCCGCCCGGCCAGGTATTCGATCAGCTCCGCCTCGTGAGCCTTGTTGGCATCCAGTCCCCGGGTGCGTTGCCAGAAGAAGCGGCGCATCTCGCTGCCCTCCTCACCGGGCTCCAGTGTCAGCTCCAGCTTTCGCCGTGCGGCGAATAGCTGTAGGTTGACCGGCAGGCTGGCCACCCTCTCCGGGTCACCGGCTTCATAGGCCGCCTGCATCTCCATCGCCAGCCGCCGTTCTGCATCGGCGATGTACGCCTCCAGCTCCTCCCGGCTGTCCGGTAGACGTTCCTCCAAAGCGTCCAGATAGGCGTCGGTGTTCATCTCGATACCGTCCAGCGTCACCCTGGTGGGGAGCTTCTCCATCTGCATGGCCATGTATAGCCGCCGGTCCAGCTCCCGGTCGCCCAGCTCCTGCGCCAGCTCCTCCATAGTGCGCCCCTGCGCCACCACCTTGGAGCCGCTCTCTTGCACTCGACTGCGAAACGCACTCGCCGGCAGGAAAGCATTTTGGCCAACAGAAAAGCCCGCCCCGGTGCCGTTCTGCACCGATGACGAGCTTTCATTTGCTCCGGTATTTTCTTGTCCGCCTGCGCCTAGCGGTGTGTCGCTATGGCTGTGACTACTTTCAAGACCGTATCTACCGCTTCTTCCTCTGTCCGGCAAGTTTTCACTAAAGGAATGGCTCTCTTGGCTGCTTCTTCCTTCTCGGAGTGAGTTTTGATACTCCCGAAAAGATGCATAATCTCGTGCTTTGTGGATTGAGAAAAATTCATATCCGTAATAGTCCTCAATAGATTGGTACGGTTGGTTGCTACGATTCCATTCATTGCTTACAATCTCCTCTCGTATTTCCGCCGCATCTTCTTGCGTCAATGCTTGTATCTTAACGATTCTTGTAATTTTAGGAGCCTCAATGGAACTTGATGCTCTCACATACATAATGACATTAGGAGTTTCGGTAGAATGGATAACCGCCTCGCCCCATTTTGTAACAGGGTACTGGTTGCGATTATGCTTGAAGTCCGCATAGCGTGAGAATAGTGTTTCTCGCTCTTGGGTGGATATAACGCCATTATAACTTGCCCATCCAAAAGTATTATACTGCTCTTCGCTATACATTTCAAGAGAAGAATTATTCTTTGAGGATTGCCTTTCATCAAATGGAGATGACGTCTCCGTTTGCACTCGACTGCGAAACGCATCCGCCGGAAGGAAAGCATTTTGACCGCCTTGTGCATTTTTCTGCCCGTTCTGCATAGAATGGGTATTGACACCCGTGCCGTTTTGTGGTATAAAGGTGTCAAGGTAAGGTGAATCGTTTGATAGCGAAGGCACGTGGCTGCCGGTTTCTTCCTCGCGATTCTCCTTGCCTTTTTCATATCTTACGATATTCTCTTCTTGATTCAGATAGTATTGGACATCATCCAAGGAATACAAGGTTACAGAAACGTTGTATACACCGCCTGTGAAACCATTGAGTTTGTTTGCGTTAAACTGCCTTCCCTTGTCAAGAACAACCAGAGCCATTCCACGGTAGCCTCTCGGCATCTTCACAAGAACGCCGATTCGGTTGTTGTCTGTTTGATAAACAACATATTGTGGATCAAACATACCTTCAAAAATTGCAGAAGCCGTAGGCGCGTCGATTCCGTGAAAACGGCGGCCTCCATCATCGACGTCCGTCTCTTCCATCATCTGCTGAACCTTTCCTACTTCCATTACCATAGGAATTTTCTCTAGTTTAACATACTTTTTGACGGAATTGATTACGATGCTCGGGGTTGTACGACTTATAGGGACAAAGGTTTTTATCTCAAACTCTCCATTTTGGCACTTTTCCAAAAGCTCTATGGCGACCTCTTTTGTCAAACTGTTCGGATTAAGCAAAGCATACTGTGCTTGAGAAGTGATTTTTCCTGTCCTTACCGCACCACTCTCCAGTGCTTGCAGGAACGTCCGTTCCAGTGCGGCAAGTTGGGATGCCTTCAGGCTCTTGCCCTCTCCGCCCAGCGCAAGGCGTATTCTGTCCAGGATACGCACCGCCGCAGAGGCGGCTTTTTTATTACCTGCCAGCGTTTTGGCAAAGCCGCCGGTGTACAGGTTTTCCCCGATCCAGTTGGCGATGACCTCCCGTTCCGGGTGGGCAATCCCCATCGTGTCATTCACAGCCCGGCGTTCCCGGCGCACCTGCTCCACCGCTTGCGTCCAGGCGGCCTCGCCCATGCTTCGCCGCACCGTGCGTTCGATAAGGCTCCAGCCACCGGTGCTCTCGATGCTGTGGGTCAGCTCGTGCTTTAGGACAAAGTCTATTGCCTGCTCCGTGGTCAGCGCACTGTTCAGCAGGATGCGCCCATCGGATGTATACCGCCCGGCGGCGTACACCGGCTCGGCATAGCCGAGACTGGGGGATTGCTCCATTTGCGGTGTATGGCTTCGATCTGCCTCTGCCATCCGAGCCAGAAGCTCATCCTCTGTCACCACGCCCGGTGCATAATTTTCCTCCCCCTGCATAAACTGGGTATTGACACCAACGCTGTTTTGTGGTAGATTGGTGTTAGAGAGTTGGATATTGGCGTTGGAGTTTTCTCCCTCGTTAACTACAGCATGTAAAGTCTGTGGGGTATCCGACTCTCTTATTTTTTCGGCTGAAAAACTATACACATAGTGACCGTCAGCCTTTTCCTTTATGTTGATGGTTACCCGGTATGGGGTGTAGGTGGTACTGCCATACTCCGCAAAATAGATGTCATTGATAAAGTAGTGCCACTTTTTAACCCCTATATGAGAGGCGGTTTCTTTTCCGGTTTCATCTTTGGAGTAGTTGTATTTGGCCTCGGAAGCGATTTGATAATAGTCGTCAGCCAGATCCAGTGTCACCCGTTGTTCTGCTGCTGTTCCGTGCCGATTTCCACCCATTAGTTTTGTCGCATCACTGTAGGTGTTTCCCGACTCGTCATAGGTTGGGTCAAACTGCGCATGTATGATTCTTGTTTCCCCGTTTTCGGTTATGCGCAAGGGGATAGGTTGCTTTGACCAAACAGACTGAATGTAGTTCAGTATACGTTTGGATTTAGCCGCTTTAGGGGTGCCTAGAGGAAAATTACCTTGGTACATTCCCTTGCCATCAGGGGCGTATCCGATAAATGCAAACTGCCCACCGCTACCGTTCGTAGCGGTGTTTTTGTTTCCTCCTACCGCCATCCGAGCCAGAAGCTCATCCTCTGTCACCACGCCCGGTGCATAATTTTCCTCCCCCTGCATAAACTGGGTATTGACACCAACGCTATTTTGTGGTAGAGTGGTGTTGCGGACACTCAACGCTCGTCGGAGGCCTTCTATGGCTGTATGGCTGACTGGGTGTCCGTTTTCTTTTACATCAATGAGATACCGTCATACCGTTGTCTGGCGAATGACGTAGTCCCTATGCAAAAAGGAGAGGATCCGAATATCCTCTCCTTTTTATTAACACTTCTTCAGTTTGGCATAGTTGGCCATCAGTTTTTTCTGACCGGCCTTATCAAAATCGATCACCAGCAGGGTATCGCCTGCCATGGGGGTCATAGACCGAATCTTGCCGGTGCCGAAATTGGAGTGGCTCACCGTATCTCCCACCGCAAACTGACCGGAGGGAGCGGCGGGCTTGGGGGCACTGCCCACCGTCACATGAGAACGGGAAGCGGAGGACGGCGCAGACGGAAATGTGGGCTCACTGCGACGGGTCTCCGCCGCCGTGTAGGTATATTCATTCCGTCCGCCACCATAGGAGCCGCTCCGGCCATAGCCGCCGGCACTGCCATAACGTGAGCCGCCGAAATCGCCACCGAAATCTACCGGCGTGCGACAGCGGTTGATCGACTCGGTCAGTTCGGCAGGAATATCCCCAATAAACTGGGAGGCCGGATTGCGATTGGTCTGTCCATACAGCATACGGCTCTGGGCACGGGTGATGTACAGCTCCTCCCGGGCACGGGTGATGGCCACATAGCACAGGCGGCGATCCTCCTCCAGCTCGGTGGGGTCGAACATGGTCTGGTAGCCGGGAAAAATGCCGTTCTCAAAGCCGGGCAACAGCACCACCGGAAACTCCAGGCCCTTGGCGGCATGCATGGTCATCAGCACTGTAGCGTCCGCATCGGCATCGTAGTTATCAATATCGGTCATCAAAGCCTGTTCCTCCAGGAACCCGGCCAGATCAGCGTAATCATCGCCGCAGTTTTTCTCATACTGCCGGATGGAGGAGGACAATTCCTCCAGGTTCTCCACACGGCCGGCCTCGACGTCGCCTTGAGCCTGCCACATAGCCAGATACCCGGTCTGCTCCAGCATGGCCGCATACAGCATGTGGAGAGGCACTTCCTCGTCCTCGCTCATCTGCCGCAGACTTTCCATCATCTGCATAAAGCCGGCAATCTTGCTTGCCGCCCGGCTCAGGTCCGGGTAATCGGCGGCATGACAGAGCACCTCATACAGAGACAGCCCCAAACCGCTGGCAATGGCGGCGGCGTAGTCCACCGTGGTATCCCCGATGCCACGCTTGGGCTGGTTGATGATCCGACGCAGGCTCACCTCATCGTCCGGGTTGTTGATGACCCGGAGATAGGCCATGGCGTCCTTCACTTCCAGGGTATCATTAAAACGATGGCCACCGATGATCCGGTAAGGCACGCCGCTTTTTACCAGCGCCTGTTCAATGGCGTTGGACTGGGCGTTGGCGCGGTACAGCACCGCATATTCCGAGAAGCGGCGACCACCGGACACCCCCGCCAGGATGGTCTCCGCTACATAGCGCCCCTCCTCCTCGGCGTTATCTACCACCACCAACCGGATGGGATCCCCTTGGGGGTTTTCCGTCCACAGGGTCTTGCCCTTACGGCCCTTATTCTTGGCAATCACCGCATTGGCCGCCGCCAGAATACGGGCAGTGGAGCGATAATTCTGCTCCAACCGGATAACCCGACAGCCGGTAAACTCCTCCTCAAATCCCAGAATATTCTCAATCGTTGCACCCCGGAATTTGTAGATACTCTGGTCGTCATCTCCCACCACACACAGGTTACGGGAGGCAGCCGCCAGCAGGCTCACCAGCCGATACTGGGCGTGGTTGGTATCCTGGTATTCGTCCACCATCAGGTAGCGGAAACGGTTTTGATAGCGCTCCAGTACCGCCGGATGGCGGGTAAATAGCTCCACCGTCTTGTTGACCAGGTCATCGAAGTCCATGGCATCCGCCTCATGGAGCCGCTTTTGATACAGTGCATAGGCCTTTGCCACCAGCCGCAGACGCACATCGCCACCGGCCTGATGGGCGGCGGCATATTCGTCGGGGTCGATGAGCTCGTCCTTCGCCCGGCCAATCTCACCCAGAATCACCTTATGTCCCAGGGTCTTTTCATCCATATTCAGCTCTTTCATGCAGGTTTTCATTAACCGGCGGCTGTCATCGGTATCGTAGATGGTGAAATGCCGGGAATAGCCCAGCGCTTCGCCTTCCCGACGCAGAATACGGGCACAGAAAGAGTGGAAAGTGCTGGCGGCGACCTCGTCGCCCTCCTCCCCCAGCATCCGCACCAAACGCTCTTTCAGCTCTCCGGCCGCCTTATTGGTAAAGGTAATGGCCAAAATACGCCAAGCCGGGCAAGGCTCCACCGCCAGCAGGTCGACGATGCCGCTATCTACCGGCATCTCCCCGGCAGCACAGGCACGCAAAGCTACCTCCTGCTCCGGGGATATATATGCCGGCATCTCTTCACTGGTATAGCCTTTACCGTAACGAATCAGGTTGGCAATCCGATTAACCAGCACGGTGGTCTTGCCACTACCGGCACCGGCCAAAATCAGCAAGGGGCCATCGGCATGGTACACCGCCTGTCGCTGGGGCGGATTCATCCGGGAAAACTGCCGGTCGATAATCTGCCGGCGCAGGGAAACAAATTCTGATGGTGTCAGCATTATTTGCCATCCTTTCGAGAAAATACAGGGAAGAAAGAGGCTGAACGATATACATCGTCCAGCCTCTATTCATAAATACGTTGAGAATCAGCCAAACAGTGTGAGCAATACACCGGCCGCCACCGCAGAGCCGATAACGCCGGCCACGTTGGGACCCATGGCATGCATCAGCAGGAAGTTGGAGGGGTTCGCCCTCTGGCCTTCCTTCTGGGCTACACGGGCAGCCATCGGCACCGCCGACACACCGGCAGAGCCAATCAGCGGATTCACCTTACCGCCGGTCACCGCATACATCAGCTTGCCCAACAGCGTGCCGCCAGCCGTGCCCATAGCGAAAGCAATCAGGCCCAGGCAGATAATCAGCAGGGTGGTGGGCTTGAGGAAGTTGTGAGCATTCGCCGTAGCACCAACCGTCACGCCCAGACAGATGGTGACGATGTTCATCAGCTCGTTCTGCGCCGTCTTGCTGATTCGGTCAACCACACCGCTCTCACGCATCAGGTTACCCAGCATCAGCATACCGATCAGCGGAGCCGCAGAGGGCAACAACAGCACACAGATAATGGTAACCATGATGGGGAACAGAATTTTCTCCGTCTTGGACACGGTACGCAGTTCGGTCATCACAACCTTGCGCTCTTTTTCGGTGGTCAGCGCCCGCATAATGGGGGGCTGGATGATCGGCACCAGCGCCATGTAGGAATAGGCCGCCACCGCAATAGCACCCAGCAGTTCGGGAGCCAGCTTGGAGGTCAGGAAGATGGCCGTCGGTCCGTCGGCACCACCGATGATGGCGATAGACGCCGCCTGCGCCGGGGTGAAATCAATACCCCACTCTGCAGCAAAGGGAAGCAGGTTAAGGCAACGGGCACCGAAATAGGTAACGAAAATACCAAACTGCGCCGCCGCACCCAGCAAGAAGCTCTTGGGGTTAGACAGCAAGGGGCCGAAATCGGTCATCGCACCGATACCCAGGAAAATCAGGGGCGGATAAATACCGAACTTAACGCCCTGATACAGATACCACAGCAGGCCGCCCTGCTCAAAGTGCTGCCAATACGGAATCACCAAGGAAATATTGCCGGCCTCATCGATGTCGGTCACCTTGTACACCTCATCGTAGACACCATTCATATCCCCATCGATCCGGACAACAGAGACCTCTTGATTCTGCGCGTTGAGTATCTTCTCAACAGAAATCACTTTCATTTTATATTGGGCATTGATCTGCTCGATCTGCTCCATGGTATAATTGAACTTTGTCTCCGATTCATACACCGGATAGACCTGCTCGTATGTACCGTCCACATAGGACTGTAGCTCTTCGGCCGAAAAGTTCACCATAGCATTCCGCTGGGGATCCATCACGCCGCCCAGGGGCAGGTTGACCAGTAGCATACCAAAGGCGATGGGCAACAACAGAAGCGGCTCAAACTGCTTCTTAATGGCCAGGAACAGCAACACACAGGCAATAGCAATCATGATGAGGTTCTTCCAGCCACCATTACTGAAATTCAGCAACTGTGCCAGACCGGAACCTTCCCAAAGGTCAATAATAGCATTTAAAAATTCTTGCATAATCGTCACCTCTACCGTTAAGCCTTGCGAATACCACGTACCGCATACTGCGTGCCGGCAGGAGCCATACAGGCCACAGCGGCAGAGATTACCGCCACCGTCTCAGCAGGAATACCGTTCTGGATTTCCTGCGTAGACTGTACAGGCTGGGTGTTGCCAACAATGGGAGCGACCGACGCAACAGGTGCAACCGAAGCGGGAGCCGGGACGGCCTCCTTCACCTTCTCGCCGCCGACAGACATCGCCATGCCAAACAGCTTAAATACACCGGTGAGCAATAACAATACACCGAACACCACAACCAAGCCGATCAGAATGGTCAGTCCGGCATCGCCCATGATTGTGCCCACTTCAGCCGCCAATACATTTACCATTTCAACAACCTCCAAACCTGTTTTTGCGACAAGCCGGTTTTCAAAAACCACCTTCTCGCCCATTTTAATTTAATTGCTTGTATTATACTCTCTTTCTCGCAAAAAAGCAACCTTTTTTTCAATTTTTCTTCAAAAATGTTTAATAATTTTCACGTTTTATTCATTCTTTCATCTTCACATGACTGCCGGCAGAAAACCACCCGATTGTTCACAAAATATTCATATTTGTAGGATATAATTTAACGTTGTTCTTAAAATAATGATAAATCCTGTACAGAATTCAACCGATGATAAGGAGCCCGAGTATGCTGGTATCTCACCGTAAAATAGCCGCTGAGCCATCGGAGCAGACATCCGTTAACTCTTCTGCCCTTTTTAGCCATACCTTTTATCGCTATTTCACCGTCAGCACCACCCTGCGCCGGCTGATTGCCGGCGGCGTGCTGTTTGCGCTGTTGCTGACGCTGGTGCTGGTGCACACGGATGAGTTTTTAGGCAAAGACGTGGCCTGCGGCGGTCTGCTGTACGGCCTGTCTCTGGCGGCGGTAGCCGTGCTGGGTACACTGACCATGCTCCGCTGGGGTGTTAACAGCCGTAAAGTCGCCGCCCTTGTCAGCACGGTGGTGGTGGCCCTGCTCCCTATTGTGGCCATGACCATGGCTGAGTGTCTAAATGGGGTATTCACCTGGGATTGGTCTCCCCGGACGCTGATGCTCAACTATGTGCTGTATATGCTGTTTTATGGCACCGTGTATGTGTGCTCCGGCAGTTATCGCCTGCCCATGCTTGTTGTCAATCCCCTGATTTTTCTGCTGGCACTGACCAACCACTATGTCTATGCGTTCCGTGGCACCCCCTTTGTGCCCATGGATTTATTCGCTGCCACCACCGCCGCCAATGTGGCGACAGCCTATGATTTCTCCCCCAATTATCAGATTGTCATTTCAATTCTTCTGCTGGTGTTCCTGCTGATTGCCGGCTACAAGCTGTACACCCCCGCCTTTCAGCTGGTAGGCAAGCTGGCTACCCGGGTGTTTTTTTCCACTCTGACCGTCACCATCCTGTGCATCTATCTGTTCACCGACCAGTATGCCCAGGCCGGGCTGGCCCCCGATTTCTGGAATCAGGCCCGCGGCTATCACCGCACCGGAGTGGTGATGAACTTCTGCCTGAACACCAAATACGTTAATCTCAAAGCCCCTGGCGGCTACGATGCCGGGCAGACGGATGACCTGATGGCGGAGGTACTGGAGGAGGACGCAGACGTTCTCGGCCCCTCCGCCGCCACGGCAGAAACCGTCCCCAATATTATCTGCATCATGAACGAATCCCTGGCCAATCTGAACGTGCTTGGAGACCTGCAGACCAACATCGAGTATATGCCCTTCCTGAATAGCCTGACGGAAAACACCATCCGGGGCAATCTGTATGTACCGGTGATCGGCTCCGGCACCAGCAATACCGAATTTGAATTCCTCACCGGCGTGTCCACCAGCTTTTTCCCGGCAGGGAGTAACGCCTATATGCTGTATGTCAAGGAGGCTCTCCCCTCGCTGGTGTCCACCCTGATGGAGCAGGGCTATTCCAGCCACGCCTTCCACCCCTATTACGCCAGCGGCTGGAATCGGCGGGCGGTGTATGACTATTTCGGATTTTCCCGCTTCACCTCCCTGGGCTCTATCGTGCCCAACTCCATCCTGTCCCAGTATGCGGCCAGCGGTAGCAACACCGAGGTGCTCATCCAGCTGGTGGAGGACGCCTACCCCGGCGAAAACACCCTGCTCAGACGGTATGTCAGCGACAGCCGCAACTACCGGGAGGTCATCAACCTGTTTGAAAATCGCAACCGGAACGAGCCCTTCTTCCTATTCAACGTAACCATGCAGAACCACGGCGGCTATACCGAACAAGCCAGCAATTTTGAAGAGCAGGTGTGGGTGACTGGGCTACCGGGCAACAGCACCGCCCAAGCGGCCGGCATTGATGTAAGCACCGCCTATCCCAAAACCAACCAGTTCCTCTCGTTGATGAAATACTCCGACGATGCCTTTGCGGAACTGATTGCCTATTTCGAGCAGGTGCAGGAGCCCACCGTCATCTGTATGTTCGGCGACCACCAACCCAGTGTAGAAAACAGCTTCATTCAAGAGCTGATGGGCGTAGACAGCCTGTACAGCCTGTCCGCCGAAGCGGAGATGCAACGGTATGTGACCCCCTTCTACATCTGGGCCAACTACGACATCCCGGAGCAGACTATTGAACGGCTCAGCGTCAACTACTTGTCCTCGTATGTCCTGCAGACAGCCGGCGTGGCGTTGCCGGCCTACAACCGGTATCTGTTAAAGCTCAGTGAAACACTGCCGGTTATCCATGCCGTAGGCTGTTACGATGCAGACGGTGTCTTCCATGCCAGCGGCAATCGTTTTCCATACGCCGCCCTGCTGGACAGCTATGAAAGGATTGCCTATAACTACATCATCGACAGCAAGGGGCGGCAGGAACAGCTATACCGATTGGCCGGCTAAACATTGCTCCCGGCGCATATACTAATGAAAAAGTAAGGAGGGGCCATCATGGATGACGGACAGAAGTTTATCCGCATGACCACCGAGCCGGTGGGACGGCTCATCGGCCGCATGGCCGTGCCAACCGTCATATCCATGCTCATCACGTCCATATACAACATGGCCGATACTTTTTTCGTCGGTCTGTTGGATAATACCAGCGCCACCGGCGCCGTGGGCGTGGTGTTTTCTCTCATGGCCATCATCCAGGCCTGTGCCTTCCTGTTCGGGCAGGGCTCCGGCAATTACATTTCCCGCATGCTGGGACAGCAACACCGGGCAGAGGCGGAGCGTATGGCTACCATCGCCTTCTTTTCCGCCATTATCACCGGCATCTTCATCACGGTCATCGGCCTATGCTTTCTGACACCGCTAGCCCGGCTGTTGGGCTCCACCGAAACCATCCTCCCCTATGCCCGGGAATATCTGGGCATCATTTTGCTGGGAGCCCCTTGGATGATTGGCTCACTGGTGCTGAATAACCAGCTCCGCTTCCAGGGCAGTGCCTTTTACGGCATGATAGGCATCGGCTTCGGCGGCCTGCTAAACGTGGCGCTGGACCCGGTATTCATTTTCGGACTGAACATGGGGGTCACCGGTGCGGCAGCGGCCACCGTCATCAGTCAGGCGGTCAGCTTTCTCCTGCTACTGTTCGGCACTACCAGAAAGGATAACCTCCGCATCCGTCCCCTGCTGTTTCGCCCTCACCGGGCGGATTATCAGGAGATTCTGCGTGGCGGCATCCCCTCCCTCTGTCGGCAGGGGCTGTCCAGTGCCTCCACCATCGCCCTCAATTACATGGCCGGGGTGTTCGGCGGCGACCCCGCTATCGCCGCTATGTCCATTGCCAACCGGGTAACCCATCTGGCCTTTGCCGCTCTGCTTGGCTTCGGACAGGGCTTCCAGCCGGTGTGCGGCTTCAACTACGGTGCCCGGCTGTATAATCGGGTCAAACAGGGCTTTTGGCTGTGTGTCCGGCTAGGCTCAGTCCTGCTCCTGGCCGCCTCCATCGCCGGCTTTATGTTTGCCCCGGAACTGGTAGCCCTGTTCAGTTCCGACAGCGAGGTGCTTCGGTTAGGTGCGCTGAGCCTGCGTCTGCAATGTATAGGCTTTCCCTTGCTGGCCTGGATTGTCATGAACACCATGCTCACCCAGATCATCGGCCGTGTAGGCGCCGCCAGTTTCCTGTCTATGGCCAGACAGGGACTGTTCTTTATCCCCTTTGTGCTGGGTCTGCCGTTGTTGCTCCGTCTGCTGGGAGCAGACCCCCTGCTGGGGGTGCAGGCTGCCCAACCGCTGTCGGATATCGCTACCGCTATCGTGGCCGTCCCGGTATGCATCCGGGTCATGGGCGATGCGCTGAAGGAGGAACGTCCACAGACAGATTAAGTGCCTTCTGCAAACAGTATAAAAAAGCCCGTACAGATTGTGGTCTGTACGGGCTTTTTTCTAGCCGGCATGGTCTTTTCGGTATTTGACCGGTGTAACACCGTTATGCGCCTTAAACTGACGGATGAAATGGGTCACATTTTGATAGCCCAAGCTGTAGGCGATCTCCTCCACGCTCTCCGTCCCCAGCGCCAATCGGTTCTGCGCGGCATTCATCCGGGCATGGATCAGGTCAGCGGTAGGCGAGATGCCGAAGCAAGCCTTATACACTGCATAAAACCGGGACTCGCTTAGATAGACCCTGTCCGCCATCTGCTTGACTGTCCATGCCGCCTCCAACGACATAAACACCTCCGCCCGTAGCAGACGTAGCATTTCCAGCAGCTTGGGGCTGTACGGCTCCACCCCTGGTTGGAGCAACGCCCGCCCAACCTTCAGCAGCAGTTCCTCCGTTTTTAGTTCCAACATACGGCTGCGACCGGGACGGTCGCTGAACAGCTCATTTTCGATTTCCGCCATCATCTGGGTGATAAAGGTGGGGTTAGCCGGATAGCAGACGGTATTGAGCGGTAGCCCCGCCGCTGAGGCCAAGGCCGTGCCATCCCCGCCGAAGTGCATCCAGTCATGGACAAGCGGCTCATGGCTATGGAAATACTGGGGCACGTCCGGCTCGTACAGAATCAGGGCATGGGGATGGGAAACAATTCTGTTCCCATCCTGTATCATCTCCACACGGTTATGAAAATGGAGAAAGGTATATTCCCCGTGGTAGCCGGTTTGTCTGTCCATGCAAAATCCCGCACGCTCAGGATACGCATGGCGTGCGCCTGACACGATGATCATATGCATCTCCCCCCTTCCCCATCTTAATGCAAACAAGAGAAAATGTCAATCTTGCAAGAGAAAAGTTCCTAGTATTTTCCCGGTATCTTTGCTACAATAAAGACAACAACCAAAAGGAGTGTGTATGACATTGTACAGACAAGAGCACCCGAAGCCCCAATTCATGCGAAAAAACTGGCTCAACCTCAACGGCGAATGGCAGTTTGAGATGGATAATTCCCGAAGCGGAGAGGCCCGTGGCTACGCCGCCGAAGAGGCAGTCTTTTCCTCCAGGATTCAGGTACCCTTCTGCCCCGAGAGCCGCCTTTCCGGAATAGGAAATGTGGATTTCATGAACGCTGTATGGTATAAACGCACCTTCCCCATCACCGCCGACCAGATTGCCGGACGTGTCGTACTGCACTTTGGTGCCGTGGATTATGAAGCCACCGTGTTCATCAACGGAGAGCAGGTGGGCGCCCATAAGGGCGGCTATTCCTCCTTCTTCTTTGATATCACTGCGTATGTGCGTGTGGGCGAGAACGTGGTCACTGTCTATGCCACGGATGATACCCGCAATCCCATGATTCCCTCCGGCAAGCAGAGCCACAGCTACGCCTCCCAAGGCTGTTTTTATACCCGCACTACCGGCATCTGGCAGACCGTATGGTTGGAATTCACCCCGAAGACCTACATCCAGTGGGTGAAATACACCTCCAACGCAACGGATGCTATCCTGACGGTAGAAGCACAGCTCAAGGGGGATGCCGACCTGAAGATTGAAGCCTTCTTTGAGGGCAAACCCATGGGTAGCTACGCCGCTCACTGCAAGAGCGGTTTTGTGACCTTAACCCTCCCCTTAGCCGAGAAACACCTGTGGGACGTGGGCCAGGGCAACCTGTACGACCTCACCCTCACCTACGGCAAAGATACGGTGCAGAGCTATTGCGGTCTGCGGGATATCCGGTTTGACGGACACAAATTCCTGCTCAACGGACGCTCGGTGTTCCAGCGTCTCATTCTTGACCAGGGCTTCTATCCGGACGGTGTCTACACCGCTCCCAGCGACGCCGACCTGATTGGGGATATTGAACGCTCCCAGGCCATGGGCTTCAACGGTGCCCGCCTGCATGAGAAAATCTTTGAGGAGCGGTTCCTGTACCACTGCGATCGGATGGGATATCTCGTGTGGGGAGAATATCCCAACTGGAATATGGACCACACCAACCCTCTGTGCATCTACAGCATTCTGCCGGAGTGGCTGGAGGAGATCCACCGAGATTATAACCACCCCGCCATTATCGGCTGGTGTCCCTTTAACGAAACCTGGGATTATCACAACTGCCGCCAGTATAACGACGCTCTTGCCTTGGTATACAAGGCCACCAAGGCCGCCGACCCCACCCGTCCCTGTATCGACACCAGCGGCAACTACCACGTAGTCACAGATGTTTACGACCTGCACGATTATGAGCAAGATCCGGCCACCTTTGCGGCGCATTACGCCGAGCTGGGAAAAACCAATAAATTCGGCTTCTGGCAGGCGCTGGAGGACAGACAGCGCTATGACGGAAAACTACCTTTCTTCGTCAGCGAATACGGCGGCATTGGCTGGGTAGCTGACGGTGACGGCTGGGGCTACGGCCAGGGGCCGAAGACGGAGGAGGAGTTCCTCGCCCGCCTTAAAGGACTTACTGATGTCCTGCTGGATAACCCCTATATGTTTGGGTTCTGCTACACCCAGCTCACCGATGTGGAGCAGGAGCAGAACGGATTGTACACGTACAGCCGCCAGCCCAAGTTTGACCCCGCCACCATTGCCGCCATCATCGGACGCAAAGCAGCCATCGAAGATTGACCACCCTTGCCAGCCGTGGAAGCCAGCCGGTTTCCACGGCTTTCTTGTAATCGAAAACCCCCGGCAGTGCCGGGGGTTCGAACAAGGTTAAACCTATGAAGAAGACAAAGTTCTCCTTTTGATATAGAATAAACTTGCGGTCTGACAACTACAAGAAATATCAAAAGGAGGCCATTCAATGAATGACAACAACAGTTTAGCACATACCACGTGCCTTACAGTACTGTTGTGCTTCTCGTCCATAAATTCGCAGTCTGATATAAGACACAGCAGAGGCCTACGGGAGCAAGGGCAATAGAACTTATACCACCTTACCTCTCTTCCACCGCTTTACGGAACTGTTCCACATCCACTACCTGTCCCGTTAAGCGAGCCTGTTCTGCCGCAAACACCAGCAGGTGATTGTAGTAGGTTTCTTCGATGGTCGGCACAGATTTCCCTTGATATTCCCCACGCAGATACGCATAGAGGGTGCGGATGAGACCCTCATCACCGCCACCGTGACCGGAGGTGATGGAGTTGTCTGCCTTCATGTCGATGCGCTCCTGTCCCATACCTTGCCCGGGCACAAACTGGAAATAGGTGATGTCGATGGGGGTCTCCCCATCCAGCGCGGCACGCACCTCACCCTTGGTGCCCATGATGTGGATAAATCGACCGCCTGCGTTAAAGGCGTTCATGGTAAAGGTCACTAGGCAATCGTCCTCAAACAGCATGTTCACCGTCTGGTGGTCCACCACATCGTTGTCCACACGGAACACACAACGCCCATAGTTGGTGGTGCGAAGCGCCTCCAGCACCTGCTCGTCGGTAGGCTCCACCTCGCCGGTACAGGCACCCCGGAACCACAGGTTATCCTTCGCCTCGTAGTACCATTTCAGCGCATTGTAGGCGCAGGTGTCGGCGTGAGGGCAACCGTCGGTGCAGCGGGCGGGAGCGTCCTCCGGTGCGTTCGCCTCCGTAAAAAAAGAGCGCATACCATAGGACTGAACACTCTTACATTTTTTGCCAATAAGCCACTGCAGGATGTCAATGTCATGGCAGGACTTCTGCAGCAGCATGGTGGAGCTGCGCTTTGAATTGCCCCAATTGCCCCGCACAAAGCTATGGGACTGGTGGATATTACCCACACACTCCTCATGGTTCACAGACATAATCTCACCGATCTTACCGCTGTCAATGATCTCCTTGAGCTTGATGAATACATTGGTATACCGCAGTACAGTGCAGATGACCACCCGCACCCCCTTTGCCTCGGCAGCCTTATAGAGTGCCAGGCAGTCTGCCGGCTCGGGTGCAATAGGCTTTTCCAAAAGCAGGTCGTACCCCAGTTCGATGGCACGCAGGGCAGGACCCATGTGGTCTCGATCCATGGTAGCGATTACCGCTACGTCCGCTATCTTGCCGCAATCCAGCAACGGCGTCCAATCTGAAAAGCACCGATCGGCAGGGATACCGTGCATGGAAGCAATCTGCTCCCGACGGGAAGCGATGGGCTCTGCCACTGCCACTACCTGAAACAGAGCGGTATCCTTCATCAATTTGGCATAGCCACCACCGCGGCTGCCCGCTCCGATGACAACGGCTGTCAGTTTGTTCATAATAATCTTCTCCTTACAACAAAGGCCTCAGCAGTTCCTGCTCCAACTGAGGCTGTTTATTTTCATATATTACACGAATAGCATTGGGAACGGCATGACGAGCAATCACCCGGAATCCCTTTTCGTTAATGTGCTGGTTATCAAAACCATAAAAGCTATCCCGGCAGAGCAGCGCCTCCTCGGAGGGAGGAGTGGCATACCACGCCTCCATGTCCTGCCCCTTGTACACCATATAGGAGCATACACGGGTAAGCATATAGGCATCGGGATGGGCGGTGCAAAAATCCTCCTGCGCCTGCATCACCCCGGCAATACGGTCATCCCCCCAATAGCCCACACGAATCATAAAGAAGCATGTGAAACCAAGCCCTTTTGCCCGCTCCCACAGGGCATCCAGTCGGCGGCGGTAGGCTTCGTATCCCTCCACCGCATCACTGCATCCTTGTAGCCACACCAACACCTTGTCCCCCGTATCGTCCTCGGAAAACCGAGCGGTAGCATCGGCAAAAAAGTCGGTGACCTTCTCGTCAAAATAGGCAGCCACCTCCCCCTCCAGATAGTAGGTGATGCTGACCGAACCTTTGGCAATGTGGGCGTAGGCACAAGCATAGCCCAGCCCCTCCAGTTTCTGTACAAAATATGGGGGCAAAGCCGGCGCCCACCCCACTGTCTGCTCGCTGAAAGAGGCAAAGGGTACGGTAGTCTTTTGCTCATCGTCCAGCAGGTTGCACATAGCGGGACCAAACAGGGTGTTGTCGGTGTAGTTAGCAAGAGAACTCACCGCCGTGGGGTCGGCGGTTTGCCCGTAGGCAGCCTGCAGATCCCGATAGGTAAACTCCCCCACCGGAAAACCAACCGATTTAAATTCACCCATATCCCGCCCGAAGCGACGTGGCTTGTGCAGATATTCATAGCTATTGGTATATGCAATCTGTTCCTTAGCGGGATATACCGCGGCGCCCATCATATTGGATTGCCCTGCGAACACAAATAACGGTCGTTTCATTTAAGTTCTCCTCTCTCAAAGGGAATATACTCCGCTTCCAACACATCTCCGCAGCTGTCGGTAAACATAACCGCACAGCCTTTCTCCTGCAGCACTAAACCGCATCCGGCCACGTAGTGCTCTCCAAAAGCGGAGCCGATCATCAACGGACAGGGAGTTGCTTCTTTTTTTACAGCTAGACGATGAGTATGCCCGCACAGCATCAGGTCGGGGCGGATGTGCTCCGCCAATAGCTGCGCCCATGCTGCATAGGTTTCCTGCTCAATGTCGCAAGGCGGCGAAAACAGTTCCGTAAAGGGAATATGACACACCACCAGACGGGTAACTACGTCAGGAGTAGCGTACTCGGTAGGTGCCTCATCAATTACTCTCTGCAGAAAAGCAGTCTGCTGTTTCCGAAAGCCGGTGCAGCAGACGGTGTGCCTATAAGTAGGGGCGTCGTCTGCCTTGTCCTCACCCGCATCCAGCACCACGCCCCAGATCTTGCCTACACGGAAGGTATAGAATGTGTTATCCCCATCGGCAGGCATCCAATCGGTATAATCCTCCGCAAAGGCGCCACGCAGATCATGGTTTCCTCTGGCACACACCACAGGAATGTGCCCACCCGTCAACTGCTCGCAAAGGATATAGATGCGCTCGAACATAATCTCCGCATCCGCATCTCCGAATGCGTCTCCGTTGAGAATCAGCAAATCAATATTCCCAAATACCGCAGCCGCAGCCAGCGGCTCCGGCACATAGGTGTGGCAATCCGCCAGATGGTATATCCGCACGTCGGTATCTGGCACGGGAGAAAAAGCATAGGTGTACTCCTCCGGCTCACCCGTCACCGAATCGTAGGGCAAACGCTCCACCATCGGACGCACGCAAACAGTGTAAGCACCAACCGCGTCCAATTCCCTCTGGGGGACTTTTACTCGATGGACACACACCTTGGAACGCAGCACGCCGCTGATCGCATCGTGATACACCTTATCTCCGATCTTCACCGAAAACAAACAATCTGCCGTCACTGGTACCATAATCAAGTAATCTGTGCCTACCGCAAACACGGCAGGAGTGTATTTCAACAGCATAATCACACCTCGTAAGTATAGCACAGCCGTCCCAGCGGCAACACGTCGCCGGTGACGTAGTAATCCATAATGTCCTCCTCTTTCTGTACTCCGTCAGCATACTTAAATCCGATGCAGAAGCGGGGACCCACGATGCCCAACAGTCTCTTGGGAACGCAGATCTCCATCCGGTCATCAGTGATATCACACAGAATATCCCCCACACGGATGAAACGGTAGCCACCCACGCTCATCTCCAGCGAGGTCTTTCCTTCGGTATTGGGGTTGCGACCTATGGCATATTGGAAACCCTCAAAAGAGGGTCCCTCTGCCCCTTCCACCCGCAGGAACAGCACATGATGGTTGGTCTGCCCCGATTTTCGTGGAGCGATGGACTGGCTCATCTTGAGATAGAAATACAGATTATCCACGCTGTGTGCCACCCGAATCTCCTCCACAGGATTGGAGGGTGCGGGCGAGGTGTAACGGATGTCGTTCCAAGCGCCGTAGGAATCCCGTGCGGTGCGGGCAAAGGGACGACCGGCATAGCACACGCCATCCTCCCACACCCAGGCGGGGTCGGCGGCACAGCCCACATCCACACCGCGAGGCGCCGTATGCTCTTCCTGTATGCCTTTATACTTGCGGATGTTCGCCACCGTGAGCATAAAGGTGTTGTCCTGCAGTCCATCCTTCATCATCTCTATGTCACGGGAATACTCCAAGTTAAAACTATCGACATATGTAGGGGTGGTATGTCCTTCTCGTGTCCAAAAATGCTTACCTGCACCCCACTCGTTCCAGCCAGTGAGGAACACAATGGAGGCATCCGTATCGACGGCGTAGTCCCACTGCTCCTGATAGTTGGTGTCATAGGGAACCAGTGCTTTTACATTCTCTCCCAACGTATCCGACCAGCCTCGTCCCTTGGTAATGTTTTGGAACATCCCCTTAAAGGGAATGGGCGGATGCTCCGCCCAGCTCATAGCACCCGCACCCAGCTGCGCCACCGATACGCTGACGGTATCAGTGTGCACCGGCTGAGGCCGCTCCACACTCACATAAGGGAAGCCGTTAGGGTCATGCTTCTGGCTCGGCCACTGGGGTCGGCGCCAATGGAAGAAGTCCACCATTTCCGCAGACAGTTGCTCCACCCCATCGGGATAGCGTGACGAGCCGTCAATAGGCACATACGCCCTTTGGGGCCCGGCGTAACTGTCGGGATAGCCGATCATCAGCGGCTTATCATAGGGACCGTAAAACCACAGATCCCGATATAACCCCTTGGCATAGATATGGTCGTAAAGCCATTTCAGCAACGACCGTTCTTTGGCCTGAATAAAATGCGTGAAATTGGTGAAAAAGCAGAACTTGGGCACATTCCAACCCGCCTGACGGAACTGCTCCGATACCTCCAAGTAGTTGCCAATACAACGGGGCTCCACCGCCCCGTTGGTGATATCAAAAGCGACAAAATCGATACCCGCCTCAATAAACAGTTCGATATGCTTGGCGATAACCCACAGGTCCGCATGGTCATAGTAGCCGTACAGTGGCTGGGTACAGTACCACGATCCGTCCACTTCCTCCTCGCTCCAGAGGAGAGCAGGGTCGTTAGCCAGCAGTCGCTCCACGTCCAGCACCGGTTTTGTCACCGTCGGTGGGCAGGTGGCAGTAGGAGTCAGCCCCTCCTCACAGGGGGTCTGCGTATTGGTGTGAATCTCATTGCTTTGGTAGGAGAAATAGAACATCCCCACGTAGCGATCCTGTCGGAACCCGTCCACCGCCGGAATCTCCCGCCCCAGCGCATCCACGCCGGAAATATGTATGTTTTGCTGTTTCTTTCGATTGGTTGTCTCCATGAAAACTTACCTTCTTTGCAGCACATAACGAACACAGTTCGCATAGGCATCGGCACGGCGGCGGTCGCCACCCATATATACATCCTCAGCCAATATCGCCAGAATGTCTGCCAGTTGCTCATTGGAAAGGGTCACTCGGTCAATGTAAGCCAGCTCCTCGGTACGGGGCGGTAGCAGGTCGCCGATAGCAGGGAACACATTGAACTCATTAGGGATACTCGCTCCCAGCAAAGCACGGGTTAAAGCACAGCCGTATTCCTCGCCGTAGGGCAGGTCGTCGTGATTCCACAGCTTATCCCCCACCAGCATCACTGCCGACGGGAAAGAGTGGGCGTAATGGGCAAACTTCGCCCCCATATCGCCGTAGTTCCAGAAACACACCTCGTCACCCATGATCTGCCGACGGTACGCGTCATCGCAAGCAGGAGCGGTATAGTTGCGCCATGTACGCAAATTTTCGGAGGAGAGATACTCCTCCTCATCCCCATACAGATGGGGATACCAGGAGTTGATGACGGTATAGCCCATGGAGAGCTGTCCGTTCATGGAACAGCCATCGTGAGGACCACGTCCCTCAGCCGCCACACGCCAGAACTCCATAATAATGTCCTGTGGCAGGCCTGCAGGGCGAGTGCAGTCAATCTGGTCGCTCCACATAATCATGGTGCGCCCCGTAGACTTCACATACTCATAAATGCGGTTCATAAAGAAATAATACTGCTCCTGCCGGTCAGCAAGCCCGTGCTCCCGACGGAAGGCGGCACACTTTTTGCAGCTGTTCCAATAGCACAGCGCCCCCAAATGGGGTACGTCGGCAAAGTCCAGCTCATCTCCACCCACGTGGAGATAGGGTCCCGGGAAAAGTTCAGCCAATTCCCGAATGATCGCCTCAAACAACAGATACACCTCGGGGGTCGCCGTGCAAGTCACAAAGCGGCTGTGCGGCTCCGGCGCATCCGTATCACAGCGGAACTGAGGAAACACTCGCAGCAACGTATCCGAATGGGCAGGCATATCGTATTCGGGGATAATCAGCAAGCCCAGCAACTGAGCAAATGCAATCAGCTCCTGCATCTGCTCCTTGGTGTAGGCGTTCTTGAGGTAGCAATCCTCGGGCAATGCCTCCATCCGAAAGCATACACCGGAGCCATCCGCCAGATGAAGGTGCAGCACATTCATTCGCGCCTTGGCGATGAGCACCATATCCTCTTTCAGCTGATCAAAGGGCTTGACGCCACGAGCCAGATCCAGCATCACACCGCGGAACTTCACCGTAGGGCTATCCTCGATCTCCGTGTCGGTAAGCACCAACAGCCCCTCTTCCACACGAACAACCATCGAAAAAGCGGCCAATCCATTGCGCAGCCCGGCATAATCGGCATAGACAAGCTCAACCTTGCCGTCATGGATACATAAGCGGTAGGCTTCCTCGCCCACAACATCTTCCTGCCAGACAGTAAGCGATACCGCTCCATCCTCCGTCACAACACATTGGGGCAGAAACAGCGACAGCAACCGAGCAGCATTCTCCCGATGAGTGGCAGGCGCCGTCAAACAAATGCACGGAGACAAACGCACTGTGTTTTGTCCGAGGGTTTCTTTTTTTACACGAGGTAAGATCATCCTAATTTCTCCTTATACAACCACGGTATAGGGTTCACCTTCTTTGACCCGTCCACATGCCGTGTGTCCGTCCACTGTGAGGGTAAAAGCTTCTTCGCCGTTCTCTGCGGCGCAGTTCATATTCAACAAGTCGATCTGCATTCGTCCATCCGCCAGACGGCGACGGGTAAAGGCCACGTTGGGGTTGTCGCAACGGACAGTTCCGTCCTCCCCAATACGACGCAACAGCGCCTGCACCGTTTCGACCGCCCATGCGGAGGTGAAATAGTCCTTGAACGCGGCAAAATACACCGTTCCTTTCCCATAGGTGGTGCGAACGACCAGCCTACGTCCTTGCCCATCGACAACCACCGCCTCGCCGCCCGTACAAACCACAGCAGAAACAGAGGTATCGGCGCAGGCTACCGCCTGTCCATCCAGCGAGATTTCCCCTTCCGGGCAGTACATCTCCCCGATTTCTACCCCCAGCCACGCCATCTCCTGGGTTGTAGGGAAGGTCATCGGACGGTCATTGCGATCGGTACGATTAAAATGACAGTAGGAAACAAATAAGGTGCCGCCCTGCGTCACATACTCCTTCATTTTCTCCATCATCCCATCGTCCATCGTATTCCAGCCGAGGAACGCTACGGTCTTGTACCCCGACCAATCCTGTGTGGCAGTGACAATATCCACCTCGCCGTAGGGGGTGCCGCTGAAAAGGTGTTTATTCATCGGCGAGGGACAGGTCTCCTGCTGGGCCGCATGGGGCAACCAACCGCGAATCGCTTTCCAGCAATCCCGATGGGTGTCCTCCCACTTACCCCACACCTTGGAGTCCCAGTCACCGTCCGCGTTCAGTTCCGCAATACGGTCGTCGTTTTGCCAATAAAAATGCTCGTGGTTGCCGTACACCACCGCCTTGTCCACCAACAGTTCCCCCTCACGGGGATGCTGTACGGTGTAGGTGTAAAAATCACGCAGATATTGCCGATTGAGACGGCAATACTCACTCTCCCAATCCACTCGCTCCATGGCATTAGTTTTAAAGGTAGCGTTTTCAAAATACACATACGAGGCGCCGTTTAGATACAGATACTGCATTGCTAAACGGGCTTTTCTCGCCTTGCAGGCGTCTACCGGCACACCAAAATACCAGTCCGGCGGCAGATGGGCTCCCCATTTCTGTTTGTTGCGCAACGTGCCGACCAGCAGGTTTATATTGCTCACAGGCTCCAGCGTAATATACTCAAAATCCACGTCCGACTCATATATACTGAGCAGACTGGGAGAACCGATGGAACAATTCAGCCCACTGTCCCCTACCATCGCCTTGCGTCTTCGTAACACATCACGAAAAATCACCTCTGACTCGCCAAAGCTCTCAGAGCCCAGCACCGCCTCGTTATCGTGGAGATACAGGCGGCGCACTTCCTCAAACTCGCCCAAACGAAGATTGAAGAACAGATACGGCTCGTGCACATGGGTCATAAAAAAGGCGTCCCCTGCCAATGCGGGGATCTGCGGCAACATTTTATTTGGGTCGGTCAAACCAATGCGATTACCGAAAGCAGTGAGCAGACCCAACCGCTGTTCCCACGCAGAGGCAGGAGCCAACTCATAATGGTTGCGAGGGCGCTGAGGGCGGAACTGAAAATAGTTTCCCATCCCGGACAGCGCAAAGATGCGTGGGATGCGATCCGCCTCGTCGGATAGATCGTGGCGGTGGTCGTCGCTGTCCACGCCTACCAGACAGAAATCCTCATTGCGATAGATACGGGGCAGCTTCGCCTCCACCGTGCGGTCTGCGAATACCACACGGCAGGAGGCATCCCCCTCCTGCGCGGAGCAGAACTGCAACATCAGCAGGTCGGGGGCAAAAAAACGAACATCCGTCAAGGTACAATTGACCTCATTCTCTACCCGCACAAAGTCCTCACGGGAGGCAGAAAATGCCACCCCGTACCGTTCCCCCAGCCGTGCCACCTGCACATAGGAAATCTGGGCGTAGGGTGGAATAGCAGGCAGAGATACCACCTCTACCGATGCCAGCAGCAGTCCTGCGTCGTTAGTATCGGCAGTACAAACGGTGACCATGTTCTCGCCATCACGCATCACCCCTGCGGGCACAGGATAATATACCCCGGGCCAGCCAAGGTTGACATTTTCGAATAGTTCTCGCTCCTGCTGAGCGATTACCTGCCCGTTCACCGACACGGTGATGTCATTCCAATACTTCTGCCACTCCTCCAGGCAGGCGGTCAGCTTAATCCAATAGCGATCCCCACCGTTGGGAACAGTTACAGTAGCCTCCACCGTCCCTAAACGGGACAGGGAAACACAGCGACGGGTTACACGGGTGCCGTATGCCCACTGGGTTATCCCTGAGTGCATGCTGGAGGGGGCTTGGTAATCAAACCACGCAGCTTCCCCCACTGCTAACGCGGCTGAATATACCGAAAAATCTTCATAATACCGCAAAATCTCATTCATAGCACTCACCCTAAACGATACAACACCGCACCACCGGGTGCCACCGTGACGGGCAGACGCCCAACGGCAACCGCTACCGCCTCGTACTCGTTGTTCTCATTAAACACCGACACGACAAAGTCGCCGCGCAAACCAATCTCTCCGCTGACGGCGCTTTTATAATCTTTATTGGCAATAAACAGCAGTTCGGCTCCGTCGGGCGCCTCAAACACACCCGCCAACAGCTTATCGGGCAGAGAGGACAGCACCGGCGAGACGGCAATGTCGTCGGCATAGTATTTCTTCCGCAGGTCCTCCTCCAGACCACCGTGATACACTGCCACCGAGGTGGCGGGCAGCAGCTGGTCACCCATCGCCTTGACACGCTTATTTACCGCGGTTAGACCATCATAAATGGAGGAAGGCTCGCCGTCCCAATCCACCAAAATTTTCGTGCTGATAAAGTAACTGACACCTGCCGCACCGTGAGCCAAAGCACAGTTCATCTGAACTGCGATCCGCTCCGGCGTCAGGAAACCGTAACTGTGGTCATACAAACCACAGATGGCCTGAAACACGTGCCAATAGGGAATATCGCACTCCAAAGATTTCACACGCAAATACCCCATATCCCGCCAAATATTATGGTGGACCAGGTCGGTATTCTCGTCGCTGTAGGGATAGTAGTCATTGGAGAGAACAGCCGGCCGGGCAATCGCGCAGAAATCGTCTACATGTTTACAGTAGGTGCCGGAATTGTCTTCCTGCTCCCAATAGAAAGGACCGTAACTGGGCAACAGGCACACATAAGTGGCTTTGCCGGGGTCATATTTCTCCACCAGTTCGTGATTGTAGCGAATGTCCCCGAACTTCTCCTCCTTCGGCTCGTCCCAAATATAGTAGCCGTAGCAGGTTTTAAGATCCCTCACCGCCTCCGCATAGGCAGCAAAGGCCTCCTCCGAGTCGATGCGCTTTTCGCAAAACACCGACTTGCTGGCCGCCAAAAAGGGCAGTCCAACCTCCTCCAACAGGTGGAAAGTTTCCAGTTCCTGCTCCACAGTAGGAATATCACAGGGAATCAGCAGGTTGATACCTGCCTGTTTGAGATTGGTAAAGGATTTCGGCAACACCTCCGGCTTGGTACCGCTGCGGGTATGATAGGCCGAGATGATAAATTCGTGCTGTTTCCACGAGTTGACGGGTTTATTTGCCATAGATAACATCTCCTTCAGGTGTAAAGGTAATTTGGTTTACAGCTTTTTCCGATACTTCCCAGAACCGATCGGCAATCCGCTGCATGCCATAGTCGCTTGGATGGTTGAACTCTCCGTGGGTTTCAGGCAACTCCCGAAAATCCGCAATCGAGATAAAAGAGTCGCCGTACTTACGGCTTACCTGTTCCTTTTCCGCATCCAGGTTGGGGCGCAGATAGAAACCCTGAGAATGGAAAAACACCGTCTTTCCTTCCTTGTCAAAATAATTCCGCAAATCCTCATACGCCTGTCCGTAGGTCTTGGGCGGATTCGCCTCAGTGTCATAGGGAAACGGCACGTTGGCACCGATAAACATATACACCAGATCGGGGCGGAAGGGCGGCTGCTCTCCGTACAGGTCGGCAGGCGTCTTTTCATAGAAGCAGGTAGCATACCGCGAAGCAGACAGCACCGCAAAGGAAGCATCAGGGTAAAGTGACTCGATACGTGCCATCAGAAGATGCACATAGTCTTTCTCCTCGCAAGAAGCGGCCATACCGCAGTCCCGATACCAACCGATTTCAGGACGGGGTGCGTGCTTAGCAATGGAATTGCCGATAAACAGCACCGCCGGCCCTCTCCCTTCCTTGAGAAGGAAAAAATCCTTTATGTTTTGTCCCCGGGCAGGGACGATGTTTTCCTGAAAATCTTTCATATTCATTCTCCTTCAAACAGAACGATCTCTGCCGTTCCATCTTTCTGAACAATGTGTTCCGTCACACCCAGTTCCTGCATCCATCGGCGGGTCTCCCCCGTTTTCCACGGCCCGCTATTAGGTCCGCCGCCATTGTCGTTCTCCCACAACCAGGCGGGGGTTGCCCACAGGCAACGCTGCGGACGGATGTACTCGTAAAACGCTCGATCCACTCCGCCCTGCCCATGATGCGCCAGCTGGGTATAGTCGGCTGACAGCCGTCGGGCTGGACAAGCGGCCTGCAACGCTCTGCCACCCTCCGCCCCCAGATCACCCAAGAGCAACACGCTCCTATGAGGGGTGTCAATACGGTAGACGGTAGAACTGTTGTTAATCGCATTCTCACGGATGCGGGGGGCAAACACCCGCAAGACCGACACCACCGCCTCATCAAAGGAGAAGGTGTCATTCTGCTGCAACTGTACCGTTGGATAGGTGGCACAAAGTTCCTCCATCCGCTGCCACATTCCCTTTTCCGCATCGCCTCGTGCGCCGTAAGCATACAGCATCTCCCACGAAGGGAAGTGATGATACAGCGTTCCCACGGTAACATCCCGCACCTCCGTAAAGGCACCGATATGGTCCCCGTGGGGATGGGTAAAAAACCAAGCATCCACATGATGGCGGCCATGCTGTCGCAGCAATGTCGTCAGCTGCGCTGCATCCGCCGGCAACCCACCATCAAACACCACGACGTTATGGGGGGTAAGCAGCACACACCCCAACATCTGGGTTGAGGTGGTGTTGCCCAAGAAATAAAAGGTTATCATACTCTCTTACAAATGCATGCGGAAGTCCAAAGCACGTGGCAAGGGATATGCCTTGTCAGCCGCTACGGGGTCGTTCACCCCGTTCTGCTTCTCATACAGGCGGCGGTACAGATCAAACCACACCGCAGATACCGACAATTCACCTTCTTTGATATCATTCATCACAAAATCCGGGTTGAGGATGTCCGCTGACTCCTCCACGCGATCCAGATGCATCAGCGCAATAGCACGGTACAAACGCAAGCGACCGTCCTGCTGCAGAGTGGCAGACATATCGTCAAACAACGCCAACCAGCGAGCATCCTCACCACAGGAGGTAAGCATGCTGCCACACTCCACGTACAGCGAGCGGCAATTCTGCTCCAGCTCCACCGCACGCAGCAGGTGCGCTTTGCCGGTCTCCAGATTGCCGTATTCATTCTTGTACAGTGCACCCAGATTGCGGTGTGCCCAAGCGTTTTCTTCCTGTTCCAGCGATGCCAGCCATGCCGTCTCGGCGCCCTTAAGGTCGCCCCCGGCATACCGTACTACACCCAACTGCAGCAAGCTATACCAATTCTGCTCAGGCAGAGCTGCCAGCCGCTGTGCCCAAGCCTCACCCGTCACATAACTGTCGGGGGCAGGCCGTCCTGCAGGAGCGGGAAAGCACCCCTCAGCCAGCAGAGTGTGCCAACGGTCGGTCTCCCCCTCGACACGGGGGAAGGCATGATAGCGACTGATAGGCGCCTGACGAACAGCCTCCTCCAGCGCACCCCAGCCACTGCCGTAAAACAGCAGATGGCGAGCGGTCACCGACTCCTCCGAGGGGAAGGTCAGGGTATGAGGATCCCCTACTCGCTCACAGAGGTAGCGGGATACCTCCCCCATCGCCGTCTGCCAGTCCTCGCTGTACAGCAGAGCAGGGTCGCCTTCCATGGCAGTGTATGCCTCCACCCAGCTCCACTCGCTGCACCCCTCCATAGGAATATGCTCCAGCTGTGTATGAGCCAGGCCGGCCTGAATCTCAATATAGGGAAAATCCCGGTCGGACAGGAAGCGGTTCCAGTTACGACCACCAGGATTCTGTCCCCACAGGAAGGTTTTGCGACCAATCAACTTGTCGGTGGAGCACTGTAACAATCCGATGCCGTCCTTCTCCACCGAGGCGATCCATTTCGCCTCCTCCTTGGGAATCTTGTAGAAAAAGTCCTGAGAATTCTTGAGGTTAGCGGGATAGGAGATATCCGTCCCCTGGGAATAGGGAATGCTTACCTTATCCAGCACATAATGATCCTCTTGATAGGAGCAAAGAAAAGAGTCCTCTGCAGGTACGATAACACGGGTGTCAGGGGTCTCGGGAACTGCGATATTGGACCACCAGTACATAGGCTTTTGTCTGTCCTCGGTATTCTCAATACGACACCGCAGGTACAGCACCTTGGAGTCGGCAGGTAACCACGCACTGACAGTAAATACCACACCGCGGATACGCTCGTATTCGTAGAGGCTGAGGACGTCCCCTTC
>JAFURT010000010.1 GCA_017471765.1 Clostridia bacterium | reverse complement strand
TGCCGTAGTATCTTCCCTATGTCCACCTTGATTTCTCCGTATATACTCATTCGGCGATATTTTGGTGCAAATACGATGTGGTATTGACATCTCCAGGTTGTGTGGTTTAAACTACTTATGTCTTTTTCTTTCACGTTAAAAACCTCCCTGTTATTTTAGTTGTGTGGTCGGCAAACCACTTCTACTTTAACAGGGTGTTTCTTTTTTGTCTACTTTACTCCTCGCTAAAAGCTATTCTTTTACCCCCGGTAAAACCGGGGGTTGTCTTTGGTACAACCAATACAAACCGCCTCATTCCGAAAACTCCGGAATGAGGCGGTTTTTTTACACATTTACAGCACAATCTCCATGCCATCGGTAGCGCAGAACACCGGGATATCCCCCAGTGCCTTGGATATCTCCTCCGTGGGAGGAACCAAGGTAGCGTTCGTGGTATAGTGATTAAAGCACATCTGCTTGAGGGTGGTTTTCCCCTCCAGCACCGGCACATAGGTCATCCCCTGGAAGTGGGCGCACTCACACACCGCCAGCTCCAGCGGCTGGTCCAGCACCTGCACCGGGAAATCAATAGAGGGGCCGCCCAGGTCGCCGGTAAACAGCACCCGCTTGCCCTCCGCCTCGATGAGAAAGGCATGGGAGCCCTCCAGATGCCGGGTAGGATAGGCTGTCACACGGATGGCCTCATCCTCGTACACCACACCCTCCTTCACCGGCAGAAACCGGAAGGGGCGCATTTCCGCATGATTGCACTTGATCCATGCGGCGATGGTATCCCTTGCCATCTCCACCGGCTCCGGCAGACACACCACCGGGTCGGCGGTGCGAAAATACCAGGAGCAGAGGTCGAGGAAGGACACCAGACCGTTGGCGTGGTCACCGTGCATATGGGTGATAAAAACGCCCTTTACCGACTCCACCGGTATCCGCCGGGAAATCAGCTGTTCAATGGACTGGGTGCCCATATCCACAAAATAGCGGCGCTCGCCAATCTCAATCAGCGTAGAGGAACAGCGGCGGTTCGGCTCCGGCACACCATGGCTGGTACCGAAAAATACGATACGCATACAAGCACGCTCCTATCAGTTCTTCGCCTTGGTGGCAATCTCCAGCAGACACTTGGCAATAAACTCATCGGCGGTCATCGCGCCCAGATCCTCACCGGACCGGGTGCGGACAGACACGGTACCGTTCTCCATATCCCGGTCGCCCACCACCAGCATGTAGGGAATCTTGTTCAGCTGTGCCTCACGGATCTTGTAACCCAGCTTCTCGGAGCGGAAGTCGCCCTCCACCCGGATGCCGGCGACATTCAGCTTCTCCACCAGGCCATGAGCGTACTCGTGGGCACGGTCGGTGACCGGCAGTACCATCACCTGGGTGGGCATCATCCACAGCGGCAGAGCACCGGCGTACTTCTCAATGAGGTAGGCCAGCGTGCGCTCGTAGCAGCCCAGCGAGGTGCGGTGGATGATGTAGGGGCGGGCTTTCTGCCCGTCGGAGTCGGTGTACTCCATACCAAACTTCTCCGCCAACAGCATATCGATCTGGATGGTGACGATGGTATCCTCTTTGCCGAACACATTCTTGTACTGGATGTCCAGCTTGGGGCCGTAGAAGGCGGCCTCGTCGATACCCACGGTGTAGTTCACACCCAGGTTATCCAGAATCTTGCCCATAACCTCCTGGGCCTCGTTCCACTGTTCAGCAGTGCCCTCGTACTTGTTCTTGGGGTTGGCGGGATCCCACTGGGAGAAGCGGAAGGTGCAATCCTCCAGCATACCCACCGTATCCAGGCAGTACTTCGCCAGCTCCAGACAGCCACGGAACTCCTCCTCCAGCTGGTCGGGACGGAGCACCAGATGCCCCTCGGAGATGGTGAACTGGCGCACACGGATGAGGCCGTGCATCTCGCCGGACTCCTCGTTGCGGAACAGGGTGGACGTCTCGCCCAGACGCATGGGCAGGTCACGGTAGGAACGGGCCCGGTTCAGATACACCTGATACTGGAAGGGACAGGTCATGGGACGCAGAGCGAAGCACTCCTTCTCCTCGTCGTCGGGGTCGCCCATGATGAACATACCGTCACGGTAGTGATCCCAGTGGCCGGAGATCTTGTACAGGTCACGCTTGGCCATCAGGGGGGTCTTGGTCAACAGGTAGCCACGCTTCTGCTCCTCGTCCTCGATCCAGCGCTGCAGAAGCTGGATGACACGGGCGCCCTTGGGCAGCAGGATGGGCAAACCCTGGCCGATGGACTCCACGGTGGTGAAGAACTCCATCTCACGGCCCAGCTTGTTGTGGTCACGCTTCTTGGCCTCCTCCAGACGGAGCAGGTGCTCGTCCAGCTGGCTGGCCTTGGGGAAGGCGATACCGTAGATGCGGGTGAGCATCTTGTTGTTGGAGTCGCCACGCCAGTAGGCACCGGTGGCGGACAGCAGCTTGACCGCCTTCAGGCGGCCGGTATCGGTCAGGTGGGGGCCGGCGCACAGGTCGGTAAACTCGCCCTGGGTGTAGAAGGAGATGAGAGCATCCTCCGGCAGAGCGTTGATCAGCTCTACCTTGTAGGGCTCGTCCTTCATCCGCTCCAGCGCCTCGGCACGGGGCAGGGTGAAGCGGGTGATCTCCAGGCCTTCCTTGATGATCTTCTTCATCTCGCCCTCGATCTCGGCGAGCACCTCGGGGGTGATGGAGATGTCGGAATCAAAATCGTAATAGAAGCCCTCGTCGATAGAGGGGCCGATAGTCAGCTTGACGGAGGGGTACAGACGCTTGACCGCCTGCGCCATCACGTGGGAGACGGTGTGCCAGTAGGCTTTACGGCCATCCAGATCATCAAAGGTGAGGATGGCCACCTCGCAGTCAGCGTTAAGCTCGGTGCGCAGGTCAGCCACCTTGCCGTCTACCAGCGCCGCACAGGCGTTGCGGTACAGGCCCATAGAAATCTCACGGCACAGGGCGTCCACCGTGGTGCCCTCGGCCACCTGACGGACGTCGCCGCCGGGTAAAGTAATGTTTAGCATAGAAAATCGCTCCTTTTACCAAAAAAATAAAAAAGCTCCGTCCGCAAAGGGACGAAGCTAAAGCTACGTGGTTCCACCCAATTTCCGCCGTCGGTGACGGCGCTTTGGCGACGGGTAACGGGGTCAACCGGCACGCCTTGTTTCGGCGCACGCTCCGGGGTGGTGGGCCTTCTTTGCTCGCTCTGTGTGCTCGCAGCAACCGCACACTCTCTGGAAAAGTCCGCAAAAGCCGTCCCCATCAACGCTTTCGTCTAGTTTAGCACGGGACAACAGAAATGTCAAGTGGGCGGAGCGAAAAAGAAGAATATCGGCTGTTACTATCACTGCCGTCGCCTGTAGTTCCTCCGTGACCCCCCCTTCTGGGACGCCCGATACAACTTTGCAGATTTCGGCATCTTTTTCGAGTAAACATCCATAGGTTATACAGCAAAAAGGCAGCCAGCCAGTTGCCTTTTTGCGTGAAAATTTTAGGACTTGTAAAACGCTCCCCAGCGTGGTATACTTTAGTTACCACACAAATCTGCATATTGGCATATAACAAGGGAATGCTGTTTTTGTTTCGGCAAAAATGCATTCTCCATTTGTGCATTCCTTGGGATATGCCAGAAGATTTGTGTGGTAGCAATCGGGAGTTATGCGTTTTTCGGTGTGTGTAACCTCGGTTGCACACACTTTTTTATTTTTCAAGGAGGAAAAGACAATGGTAACAGAAACCACAGACGCAAAAACTTCTACGACTACCAACCAGCCCCCAAAGCCTAAGCTCATGCCTCTTCTCTGCGGGGCAGGCGTTATTGTTCTGGCTATTCTGCTGTGCGTCGTGTTTAGCGGCTCGGGGGATATCACCATCGAAACCGAAACAGCCCTGAAACGCATCGTCGAGCAAGAAAAACTGTCTACTGCGGAGTTTACCTACAACTCCATCGCCGTCATCGCCGATGAAAAAGGAAAAGAACTTTGTCACGTGGCTTATGAGGGTACCGTCAAAGCCGGCTTTGATTTCAGCGCCTTAAACGTGACACAGAAAAACAAAACCATTATCGTTCACCTGCCGGAAATCACCATCTCCTCTGTCAACGTTGACAACGAGCTGGATTACATATTTGTAAAAGAACGGTATAACACCGAAGATTTTTATGCGAAAGCCCGTGCCACCTGTCAGGCAGATTTGGAAGAAAAAGCCAAAAGTAGCGAGGCACTGTTTGCCACCGCCCGAACCAGTGCCATCGATACTCTCACAGCGTTGATGACACCCCTGGCGCAAAAACTGGAAAAAGACGGTTACACCATTGAAATCCAGTATGTTGAAGAATAAGGAGGGGTTACTGTGAAACGTTTGCTAACTATCTTACTGGTGGTGGCGTGCATCGCTACACTGGCCTGCTCCTGCAAAGACAACTCCGCCGTCCCCACCGAAACCGAAATCCGTGCTATTTGTGAGCTGGCTACCATCCGTTCGTACTACAATAACGTTGCCAAGGAAACAAAAGAAAAAGATACTATTTTCCAGAAGAAGCGGGAAATGTGGATTGAGTACGAGGGGTACGCAGATTTAGGCGTTGATATGCAAGAGGTTTCTATGAAACTCTCCGGCAACACCGTGACCGTGACCATTCCAGCCGCCAAAGTGCTGGAGGTAGGCATTGTGGATGACACGCTGACGGAGGACTCTTATGTCATGTCGGCCGATGGCTTCCTGTTCAAGAACAAAATCACCACAGAAGAACAGCAGGAGGCCATCCAAAAGGCGCAAGCCAAAATGGAAGAAGCTGTTTCCGGCAACACAGCCTTGCTTGCCCAGGCGCAAAACAGAGCCAAAAGCATTATCGAAAACTACATCCGTCAACTGGGTCAAGCCGCCGGAACAGAGTACGACATTGTGTGGAAAGACACCAATTAATCTCCACCGTAGAAAAGGCCGCCCCTACCCTCATCGGGTAGGGGCGGCGGGTTTATGCTTTTACCGTCCACAGCACTGCTTATACTTCTTACCACTGCCGCAGGGGCACTGGTCGTTACGGCCCACCTTCTGAGAGGCGGTTTTCCGCACCGGCTGTTTCTTATCACTGCCGTCGCCACCGGAGGTGCCGGTGATTTTCGCTACCTGCTTGCGCTCCGGCTCCTGCTGGGCGCGCAGCTGCACCGTCAGCACCGCCCGGGCGGTATCCTCCCGGATGGCGGCCACCATCTGCTCGAACATCTCGAAGCCTTCGTTGCGGTACATCACCACCGGGTCGTGCTGGCCGATGGAGCGCAGGTGGATGCCCCGACGCAGTTCGTCCATACTGTCGATATGATCCATCCAGTAGCGGTCCACCGTCTGTAACAGCATCACACGCTCGATCTCCCGCATCAGCTCACTGCCGTACTGCTCCTCCTTGGCGGCATATACCTTCATAGCACGCTCGGTAAGCAGCTCGGTGAGTTCCTCCCGCTCCATATCCTCCTGCTGCTGGGGCGTATACCGGAAATCCTCCTCGGTGGCCAGCCAGCCCAGGTAATAGCTACGCAGGCCGTCCAGGTTCCAGTTCAGGTGGTCGTTATCATCCGACGCATACTGGGCCACGTTAGCGGCAATGGACTGCTCCACCATCTTCACCACGCTGTCATGGACGTTGCCGTCCGCCAGCACGGTGTCGCGCTGGCCGTAGATGGTCTCCCGCTGTTTGTTCATCACATCGTCGTATTTCAGCACGTCACGGCGGATGCCGAAGTTGCGCTCCTCCACCCGGCTCTGGGCGTTCTCGATGAGGCCGCTGAGCATCTTGGCGTCGATGGGCATATTCTCGTCGATGCGAAGCAGTTCCATCATGCTGTCTACCCGGGCGCCGCCGAACAGACGCATCAGGTCATCCTCCAGCGACAGGTAGAACCGGGTCGCACCCGGGTCGCCCTGACGGCCGGCACGGCCACGGAGCTGGTTGTCGATACGCCGGGACTCATGGCGCTCGGTGCCCAGAATAAACAGACCGCCAGCCGCACGTACCTGCTCCGCCTCCGGACGGATAAGCTCCTTGTATTTCTCATTCAGCGCCTTGAACTGCTCCCGGGCGGCAAGAATTTCCTCGTCATCCGTTTCGCCGTAGGCGGTGGACTCGGCAATCAGCTCCTCCGGCACGCCCATACGGCGCATCTCCGCCTTGGCCAGGAACTCCGCATTACCGCCCAACATAATATCGGTACCACGGCCGGCCATGTTGGTGGCGATTGTCACCGCCCCCAGCTTACCGGCCTGGGCGACGATCTCCGCTTCCTTTTCGTGGTACTTGGCATTAAGCACCTCATGGGGGATGCCGGTCTTTTTCAGCATGGAGGAGAGTAGTTCGGACTTCTCGATGGAGATGGTGCCCACCAGCACCGGCTGCTGCCGGGCATGGCACTCCTTGATCTGCTCAATAATGGCCCGGAATTTGGCCGCCTCGCTCTTGTAGATCACATCCGGCTTATCGTCACGGATAACCGGCTTGTTGGTAGGAATCTCCACCACATCCAGGTGGTAGATCTGGGTAAACTCCGCCTCCTCCGTCATGGCAGTACCGGTCATGCCGGACAGCTTGCGGTACATACGGAAGAAATTCTGGAACGTGATGGTGGCCAGGGTCTTGCTTTCCCGCTCCACCTTGACCCCTTCCTTGGCCTCGATGGCCTGGTGCAGGCCCTCATTATACCGACGTCCAAACATGATACGGCCGGTAAACTCGTCCACGATGAGCACCTGCCCATCCTTCACCACATAGTCCACGTCCCGCTGCATAACGCCCCGGGCCTTGATGGCCTGGTTGATGTGGTGCAGCAGGGTGACGTTGTCGGATTCCATCAGGTTCTCCACGTGGAAATGAGCCTCCGCCTTAGCCACACCGGACTGGGTCAGGGTGGCCGTGCGGGCCTTCTCATCCACGATGTAGTCCCCATCAATGGCGTCCTGCTCCTCTTTGGTGTCCATCTCCTTGATGCGATGGGCCTTCAGCCCCCGGGCGAATTTATCCGCCACCTCATACAGCTCGGTGGACTTATCCCCCTGGCCGGAGATAATCAGCGGCGTACGGGCTTCGTCAATCAGGATGGAGTCCACCTCGTCCACGATGGCGAACGCATGGCCACGCTGTACCTTGTCCTGCTGGCGCACCACCATGTTATCACGCAAGTAGTCAAAGCCCAGCTCGTTATTCGTGCCGTAGGTAATATCGGCGGCATAGGCGGCCCGCCGCTGCTCCTTAGTCAGATCGTGGCAGATAAGCCCCACCGTCAGCCCCAGATAGCGGTACACCTTGCCCATCCACTCACTGTCACGGCGAGCCAGATAGTCATTGACCGTAACGATGTGCACGCCGTTGCCGGCCAAGGCGTTGAGGTAGGCCGGCAGGGTGGCCACCAGGGTCTTACCCTCACCGGTACGCATCTCGGCAATACGCCCCTGATGCAGGATGATGCCGCCGATAACCTGCACCGGAAAATGCTTCATTCCCAGAACGCGCCAGGAGGCCTCCCGGCATACCGCAAAGGCATCCGGCAGAATATCGTCCAGGCTCTCGCCCAAAGAGAGGCGGTCACGGAGCTTGTCCGTCTGCGCCCGGAGCTGTGCCTCGTCCATGGCGGCATAGGTGGGCTCCAGCGCCAACACCTTGTCACAGATGGGGCGCACCTTTTTAATTTCTTTCGTGCTGTAATCGCCAAACAGTGCTTTCAGTAAAGACATGGGATCGCAACCTTTCACTTATATCATCACAGGGATAAAACCCGAAAATCACCCAGTATTTTAATAGTATAGCATACTTTACAGCAAGTTACAACCGCCCAAAGGGTAAATTTTCCGTGAATTTATGCCTGGCTGTAGGATTTTCCTCTATATTTCCGGCAAAAGCCGGGGAAATGACCGGAAAATAGCCCCATAGCCCTATTGACAAGAATATCGAAAACCGATATAATATTACTGGTATTCGGCGGTACACCGCCCATCACCGTTGTGAAGGAGACATTACCATGAAGCTAATCGGAAAAGGCAGCCTGAGCCGCTGGATCGAGGGTGGGCTTATCCTGCTGATGATCGTGGTCATCGGCCTGCTGTTGACCCTGCCCTGGAGCATCACCTGGATCACCGAACGCACACCTGATGACCCCCAGGGGCTGTATATCAAATACCTGGTCATCCTCACCTACTCCGGTATCATGGCGGAGCTGATCCTGTGGCAGTGCCGGGGGATGATCCACAATGTCAATGTAGGTAAGGTGTTTACTGCCAACACGGTACATCGCCTGCGGGTAGCCGCTGTGGAGGTGCTGGTGCTGGCTCTGTTCTACGGTGCCACCATGTTCTGGATGTCCAAGTTCTTTATGGCGTTTCTGTTCGTGGTGTTTATCCTGGGCGGCTGTCTGCTTTTGGTGCTGGCGGAGATATTCAGCCAGGCCAACCAGTACAAAGAAGAAAATGACATGACGATTTAAGGAGGTGAGGGACGCCTATGGGCATTATGATCAATCTGGATGTAATGATGGCGAAACGGAAGATCGGTCTGACCGAATTATCCGATAAGGTGGGCATCACCCTCGCCAACCTGTCCATCCTCAAGAACAACCGGGCCAGGGCGGTTCGTTTTACCACACTGGACGCCATCTGCAAGGCGCTGGACTGCCAGCCGGGGGATATTCTGGAATATATCCCGGACGAAAAGGAATAAGCGAAAGGGCATCTTCTTCCGGAAGATGCCCTTTGGTTTGGCTTATTTTGCTTTCAGGAAAGTAGCGTAGTCCAGTTCCTCGCTCCAGGTGTAGAAATAAATGTATTCCCCATAGTCACCGGAGGTTTCCTCTCTGTTCAGTTGGGACTGTGTCTCAAAGGAAGCCTCTACCTTCGCCCCCATTGGCGTGAAACTGCCAAAGTGGTCATAATCCACCACCGCCTGGCTGTCCAAGTCCACCGGCACAAGTCCGGCATATAGCGCAAAGGCGTCGTGGGAATAGGGTGCCTCGATCTCCAACACAGGGCCATCCCAATGGTGGGCAAATACGCAGGTGATGTCGGTCATATCCTCCGGAAAGGTGAAGCCAATCAGCTCCTCCAGTGCCGCTCGTTGCCCGGCAGTCAAGCGGTCATAGGTATACACCTCCGCATGGAACAGGGAATACCAAAATAGCATCGGCAGACTGACCACAAAGCAAAACGCCAGCACCCCCGCCGTCCAAAGACTCACCTTCACCCAACGCTTCATACCCTCGCCTCCCTCATGATGGTTTTATTGTAACAAAACCGGCAGGCAAAAACAATACGCAGAAAGCATAATGTTTTTCGATAAATTTTATTCGTTTTTCACAAAAAGCCGCAGAGAGCGGATTCTCTCTGCGGCTTCGATTTTTACGTTTCTCAGGTGGGGTATTCTTCTATAAATTTACAGCCTACTATTTTACGGCTCCCGGGTGGTCAGGAACCAAATGGCCCGTTCGATGGAATCCTTGGAATTGCCCCAGTCGTTGTTACCGGCGTTGCTGTGGTCATACATCTTGCAGAAATGGCGCACATCCTCCCGCAATTCAGTGAGGTAGTTGTGGGCCAGCTTAGAGGCTGCCTTAGCGAAATCCGGCTGATTTTTTTTGCTCATCGCCGTCTGAGAAGCTTCCACCAAATCCGCAAAATGGGGCAGGCAGATGCAATCCTGCTTCTCGAACAGTTCCCGGAAATCCCGCTGTTGCTCGTATGTACGGCAGACGGTAGCCAGCATCTTCGTCAGTGCTTCGTTCATCTGGTCGCAGACAAAGCAGGTCTCGGTGCGATGACCGGCGTCCTTCGCCTGCTTCTGGGCGCTTTTGCCCAGAAGGGGCAGGCCACTGAACACCTGCTTCTCCAGTTCATCCAGCCGGGTTTCCATCATCAGCGCCACGCTCAGGCGGTTGCGCTGTTTCAGCATCTGCCGATAATGGGTCAGGCAGAAGCCTTTTTTGTTGGTCTCAATACGGATATCCGGCTCCATCATGGCCGCACCGGTGATGTACTCCACAGCACGCTGCTCCAGCTTGTTGCGCAGGCGGCAGATGGGACAGCCGTCCCCCTCCTCAAACACCTCGGAAACCGGAATGTTCGTAATATCGTAACGCATACCTTTCACTCCTTATCCTTTACATACGAATACGCTTCACCGCTACCGTGCGGCCGGTTTTATCATCCAATGTGAACAGCACCCCATCCATAGCACAGGGGCCATCGGCTATGGCAAACCGTACCGGCAGTTTGCTCTTCATTTTTTCAATGGACAGCTCCGGCCGGATGCCCAGGCACGACAACACAGGGCCGGTCATACCCACATCCGTAATAAAGCCGGTACCGTGGGGTAAAATCTGCTCGTCTGCCGTAGCCACGTGGGTGTGGGTGCCAAACAGGGCCGAAATACGTCCATCGGCGTAGAAGCCCAGCGCCTTTTTTTCCGCCGTGGCCTCAGCGTGTACATCCACGACACAGAACCTCGGGTTGCCTGCCTGCTCCAGCGCCTCATCCAACGCTTCAAAGGGGCATGTAAGTGCTTCCATGTACACGGTTCCCTGAAGGTTGATCACCGTTACCTGGTAGCGGCCACGGTCAATGGTGGTCCATCCCCGGCCGGGTGTACCGGCCGGCAGGTTGGCCGGGCGGAGCAGATATTCGTTCTCCTCCAGCAGGTCGTAGAATTCCCGACGCCGAAAGGTGTGATTGCCACCGGTGATGACATCCGCACCGGCATCGAAAATATGGCCGGCCGAAACCGGCGTGATGCCGTTGCCGTCGGCAGAGTTTTCTCCGTTGACGATGCACACATCCACCGCCAACTCCCGCTTGACCCGGGGCAGGGTCTGTTCCAGATGGCGACAACCCACAGCCCCCACCACATCACCAATACACAGGATATTCATGCCATTTCCTTCTTCCCAACGAGCCTTTTCTCTTAACTCTCTTGATTCTTTGAACAACCCTCCCGACGGCCTACGGCCGCCACCCTCCCTTGCACAGGGAGGGCTTTTAGGGGTGCTCCGCTTTATCTGTTATTTCAAATTCAATGCCTACAACACCATACTTTTTCTGTTCTTCGACAGAATAATACTGTTCCATATCAGCAGGTGTTGCTTTATCAACATTTTCATCTGTGTATCCACACCGTGTTAAAGGCAGAGCCTTATATAATTCATCAAAGGTATCGAACCGATGCAATTTCACAACTGTGACCTTAAGCGTTTCTCCGGTAGCAGAATTGGTAAAAACAATCTTATCGCCAGCTTGAACTTGCTGACGTTTTTCATCAAACAAACGAAGTTCGATTGTCTTTTGCCCACTGTTTATTTTTTCAAACGGGGAAGGATTCAAGCGCATATTATGCTCAACAATCTGCCGACCAAGTGGAGCAACCGTTCCTTGGGTTCTTTGCCTCACCAACAAATCCACATACATACACACCTCTCTGAAATTTCTGTTCACCTCGTTGTTGGGGATGCGAACAACAAGCAGGTCATATTCCTCTAAGTACCGTGTCCGTTGTGCATCCCTCCACAAACCTTCCTCTTTGAAATGTTGAGAACCGTCTAACTCCAACACCAGCTTTGCACAAGCACAATAAAAATCAGCAATATAGTTTCCCAAAACCTTCTGGCGATAAAACCGAACCGGATACCGTTGCAGATAATCATACCACAGATGTCGTTCTTCTTTTGTCATTGTTTTTCGCAACCGTTTGGCTATCGGAGTTAGTTGTTTGTTATGCTTTCGTTGCATAGGCAAGCCTCCATAAGGCTCCCCTGTGCAAGGGGAGCTGGCAGGCGCCAGTCTGCCTGAGGGGTTGTTTCGCATATAAATTTACCAAAAACAGCGGAGCAACCAAGCCCCGCTGTTTTTTCGCTTTGTGAGAGGATGCCCGCAGACCTTACAAGCCTCAGAGAATGGATATTTTGCCCATTCTCGGGGACGCCGTGCAGTGCATTATTCCACAGACAGGAAATAATAGTACACGGGCTGGCCGCCGGGAATAGCGGACACGTCCACATCGTCCCCCACCTTGGCCCGGATGCCGTCGCAGACCTGCTCGGCCTCTTCCTCGGTCACATCCTCGCCATAGATGACGGTGATGAAATTCACATCCTTACCGGTGGCAAGGCGGCCGTTGACCAGCGTCTTAGCCAGTTTGGGTACTGCCCGGCCTACCTCCGTTTCTACAAAAGAAAGCTTGCCGTTATCCAGCGCCAGGATTTCACCTTCGTGAATCTTGTGCCCCTCGAAATCACTATCGCGGGCGGCAAAGGTCACCGAGCCGGTGGACACATTGTCCGCCGCCTTCTGCATCTCGACCATGTTCTCCTCGCTGTCTGCCTCGGGGTTGAAGGCCAGCATGGCCGCAATGCCCTGAGGAATTGTCCGGGTGGGCAGGACGCACACCTGGCGGTCGGCCAGCGGTGCCGCTTGCTCAGCGGCAAGGATGATGTTCTTATTGTTCGGTAGCACAAACACCGTCTTGGCCGGTGTGGCCTGAATGGCGGTGAGAATATCGTCGGTAGAGGGGTTCATGGTCTGTCCGCCGGATACCACCTGGTCACAGGCCAGGTCGTCGTGGAACAGGGACTGCAGACCCACACCGGCGGCTACCGCTACGAAGCCGTAGTCATTCTCCGGCTCCACACGCTCCAGCACCGGCTGGGCGGCTGTGGCATCTTCTTCCTCTACCCAGCCGGCGTTCTCGTGCTGGATGCGCATATTCTCCACCTTAACGGTTTCAAACTGACCGTATTTCAGCGCCTCTTCCATGGCCTTGCCGGGATGGTTGGTGTGGACGTGCACCTTGATAATTTCATCGTCATCCACCACCACCACGCAGTCACCGATGCTCTCCAGATAGGCACGCAGTGCCAGCGGGTCAAGGGTGCACTTGGGGTCACGGCCCACGATGAACTCGGTACAATACGCAAACTCAATATCCTGGTCAAAGTTGCCCACGGCGTTATTGGACTTCTTCACCGGAGTAGCGGCAGCCACCGGGTTGTTGCCGGCAACGATCTCGCCACCCTTGAAAACATCCAGCATGGCCTCCATCACGATGAGCAGACCCTTGCCGCCGGCATCCACCACGCCAGCCTTTTTCAGCTGAGGGAGCAGGTCGGGAGTACGCTCCAGCGAAGCGGCGGCCTCGGTGCAGATAGCCTCCCACACGGCGATGGGGTCGGCATCCTTTTCCGCAACCGTCTTGCCCACAGCGGCGGCCTCACGGGCCACCGTCAGGATGGTGCCCTCGGTGGGCTTCATCACCGCCTTGTAGGCGGCCTCCACGCCCAGGGTAAGCGCCTGCGCCAGGTCGGCACCGTCCGCCTCCTCCTTGCCCTTCAGGCCCTTGGAAAAGCCCCGGAACAACAGAGACAGGATAACACCGGAATTGCCCCGGGCGCCACGGAGCAGAGCCGCCGAAGCCACATCTGCCACCTCGGTGGCAGTGGGGGCATTCATGCGGGCCAATTCTCTGGCCGCATTGCCGATGGTCATGGACATATTCGTACCGGTATCGCCATCCGGCACCGGGAACACGTTCAGGGCGTCAACCTCTTGTTTGGCATTGGACAATGCGTTGGATGCGGAAATCATCGCATCACGCAGCATAGCTCCTTGTATCAAATTCAAGCACTCCTTTGCACGGCGGAACAACACCGCCCATTTACTTCGCCGGACGGCGTTTTATTCGGGCTTCATCCCGTCTACAAACACATTCACCTTTTTCACCGAAAGGCCGGTGGCCTCCTCTACGGTATAGCGCACCTTGTTGACGATGCTCTTGGCAATAGCGGCAATGTTCATGCCGTAGATCACTTCGATATGGATATCCACAATCAGCCGGTCGCCGTCCCCCCGTACACGGACACCATCGTCCGCAAAGGTGCGACGGGACAACACCGCACGCAGTCCCTGCCGGGGGCCGTTGCGCACCATCCCCGCCACACCGTAGCAGGAAGACACAGCATTCCCCACCAAATACCGGAAATACTCCTGAGAGATCTCCACCGTACCGTATCGGTTGTCAAAACGAATCATAGTCACACACACCTTTCGTTATATCGCTTGCTGTCAGCAGACAGCGAGGTAATCATCTTTATTGCCAGTCAGCCAGACCATAATAAGGGTCGTAGCCGACAGGGGTAACCGCGGTCAGCCGGCGGTCATAGGCGGCAAAGCCGCTACGCCAGCAAAGGGGAATATAGGGCATATCTGCCCCAAACTGCTGTAAGAAGCCTTCCAGTGTTGTCTCGCCCCGCAGATAGGCGGCGTAGGCATTGGCAGACGCTCCCCAGCGCTGGACGCCGTAGGAAGCCTTGCCACCGGCCAGCAATGGCCGCAGACTCATGTCCTGTGTCAGACGGATTTCGCCGATATACAGGTCATATTCGCCCTTTCGCAGACGTTCAAGATAGGTCTTTTTGTCCAGCGGCACAGCCGTTGCCGTCACACCGGCGCCTTCCAGCTGGGTGCGGATGAGCTCCGCTACCCCACCCCGGTCGGCCTTATCAACACAGTAGATGAGCTCCAGCGCCAGCCGTTTGCCACCGGTGCCGGCGGTACAGCCCGCCTGCTCCAGCAGCTTGACAGCGGCGTCCAAATCACGAGCCACCGAGGGCTGAGATAGCTGGGCCATAGGTTGCCAATGGGGGTGAAAAGGCTGCACCGAGGCCACGCCTCGTCCGGCATACACCGTATTCACGATGGCCGGGCGGTCCAGCAGGGCAGAGAGGGCCTGCCGCACGGTGGCATCCTGTAGTTTACCCCGGGTGCTGTTGACCCCAAGGAACAGCAGAGCATTCATCTCCACCGGGGTGTTGGCTCCGGCTACCTGCGGAAGCTCGCCTCTGTCCAGGTCGTCGAAATAATAGGCGATATCGCCGGAGGACAGCGCATAATACAGCGTGCTGGAATCCGGCAGATGCCGCAACCCTACCACCGCATAATGAGGCTTACTGCCGCTGTGAGAATTGGCCACCAGCCGGGCACCGGTATCGGTGAGCTCATAGCGGTAAACACCGCCGCCCACCGGGGCTTTTCCCGCCTCCTCCGTCAGGGTGGAGGCTTTTATCACCGGGAAGGTCAGACAGCCAAGGGCATTCACATCCGGCGAAGCCAGCGTGAAGCTAATCTGTCGGGCCTTCTCGTTGGCCGTAGCGGCGGTCATGTTTTCCAGCAGGGGGGCGTAATTGGCCGACGCCTTTGCCCGCTTAAAGGAGGTAACCACATCGGCGGCCGTCACGGCAGAGCCGTCGGAGAACACCGCCCCCTCCCGCAGTGTGGCCACCAGATGGGTGGCATCCGGGGTATCCACCACCGAGGCGAGGGACAGCCGGTGGGCAAACGCCCTGTCCGACACCGCCAGGCTGTCATACAACAGCCCCGTCAGATTCAGATTGACCTCTGTCTTGGCCGCATAAGGGTTCAGCGTATCCTCATGGCTATAGGCCAAGGAAAAATTCTGCAACGCTTCATTGGTGTCGGCGGTCGGTGTATCCGGGCGGGAGGCCGGGTCGGATTCAGCCGGCTCGGTCTGACAGCCGGTCAGGGTCAGCAACAGGCAAAGCGCCAGCACAACACAACCCCATTTCACAGCCGTTCCTCCTCCAAAAAAGTGTTTACAGACATACTTATACAGCATAAGCGTAGTTATTATAGCACTTTTTTGCCTCATAATCAAGCATTTTATGTGCGGAGAAAAATTTTCCCGCAAAGAAGCAAAAAAATCCCGGAAAAATATTGTATTTTTTCTTAATTATGTTAAAATAAAGAATTGTAATCCGAAAAGGAGGAATTTATCCCATGGAAAAACCAAAGTTTTATATCACCACCGCCATCGCCTATGCCAGCCGCAAGCCCCATATCGGCAATACCTATGACATTGTTTTGGCCGATATGATTGCTCGCTACAAGCGGATGATGGGCTTTGATGTGCGGTTTCTCACCGGCTCTGACGAGCACGGCTTGAAGATTGAACAGTATGCCAACGAGGAGGGCATCACCCCCCAGGCTTTCGTTGACCGGGCCGCCGCCGGTATCAAAGAGGTGTGGGATGCGATGAACGTCACCTATGACCGCTTCATCCGCACCACCGACCCCGACCACGTAGCGGTCATCCAGAAGATTTTCCGCAAGCTGTACGACCAGGGGGACATCTACAAGGGCGCTTACGAGGGCAAATACTGCGTCCCCTGCGAGAGCTTCTTCACCCCCAGCCAGCTGGTGGACGGCAAGTGCCCTGACTGCGGCCGGGACTGCGTAGACGCCAAGGAGGAGGCCTATTTCCTCAAGCTGAGTAAGTACCAGGACAAGCTGCTGGAGTACTATAACGAAAATCCGCAGTTCTTTGCCCCCGAGTCCCGCCGCAACGAGATGATCAACAACTTCCTCAAGCCCGGACTCAACGACCTGTGTGTATCCCGCTCTTCCTTCACCTGGGGTATCCCGGTGGACTTTGACGACAAGCATGTGGTGTATGTGTGGCTGGACGCCCTGACCAACTACATCACCGGCTGTGGGTACGATCCGGACAACCCCAGCGAGATGTACAAAAAGTTCTGGCCCGCTGACCTGCACGTCATCGGCAAGGACATTGTGCGGTTCCACACCATCTACTGGCCCATCATCCTGATGGCGCTGGGTGAGCCGCTCCCCAAGCAGGTACTGGGCCATCCCTGGCTGCTGTCCGGCGAGGATAAGATGAGCAAGTCCAAGGGCAACGTCATCTATGCGGACGAGCTGGCACAGCGCTTCGGTGTGGATGCGGTGCGGTACTACCTGCTCACTGAGATCCCCTTTGCGCAGGACGGCACCATCACCTATGAGAACGTCATCAACCGCTACAATGCAGACCTGGCCAACACGCTGGGCAACCTGGTCAACCGGTCCATCGCCATGACCAACAAGTATTTCGGCGGCAGGGTGCACAAGCCCGCCACGCAGGATGCGCTGGGACAGGAGCTTATCGACACCTGTACCGCCACGGTGGAGAAGTACACCGTCCAGATGGACACCTGGCACAACGCCGACGCCGCCGAAACGGTGATGAATCTGGCCAAGCGGTGCAACAAGTATATCGACGAGACCGCCCCCTGGGCGCTGGCCAAGGACGAGGCCAACAAGGCTCAGTTAGAAGCGGTGCTGTACAACCTGCTGGATTGCATCCGGGTACTGGGCATCCTGCTGACCCCCTTCATGCCCTCCACCGGCCCGGCCATCCACGCCCAACTGCAGGTAGCCGACACCCTCACCGCCATGGACACCGCTAAGTTCGGTGCGGCGGACAGCTACGCCGTGGGCACTCCCACCCCCCTCTTCGCCCGTCTGGACACCGAAAAGGTGCTGGCGGAAATTGCCGCCGAGCTGGAGGCGAAGGCCGCCGCCGCAGAGGCAGAGGAGGAAAAGGAAGGCATTGTCTTCCTGCCGGAGATTACCATTGACGAGTTCTTCAAGGTAGACCTGCGTGTAGCGGAGATTACCGCCTGCGAGCCCATCAAGAAGGCGAAAAAGCTACTGAAGCTCACCCTCAACGACGGTACGGGCACGCCCCGCACCGTGGCCTCCGGCATTGCCAAATGGTACACCCCCGACCAGCTGATCGGTCGCCGTGTGGTACTGGTGGCCAACCTGAAGCCGGCCACCCTGTGCGGCGTAGAGAGCCAGGGCATGATTCTGGCCGCCACCGACCACACCGCCGAGGGCGAAGAGAATGTCAAGGTGCTGTTTGTAGACGGGATGACCCCCGGTAGCGCCATCCACTAAGTAAATAACCTGCGAAAGGAACGAATAACACTATGGCAGAAAGTAAAGATCTCGCAAAGGTGTATGACCCTCGCGAGGTAGAAAAGCGCATTTATCAGTTTTGGCTGGATGGGGGCTATTTCCATGCCACCGCCCACGCCAAAAACGACAAGGGTGAGGAAAAGAAGCCCTACACCATCATGATGCCGCCCCCCAACATCACCGGCCAGTTGCACATGGGCCACGCCCTGGACAACACCCTGCAGGATATCCTCATCCGCTGGCGGCGGATGCAGGGCTATGAGGCCCTGTGGATGCCCGGTACCGACCACGCTTCCATCGCCACCGAGGCGAAGGTGGTCGAGGCCATGCGTGAGGAAGGGCTGACCAAGGAAATGCTGGGTCGTGACGGCTTCCTGGAGCGTGCATGGGCATGGAAAGAGAAGTACGGCAGCCGCATCGTCAGCCAGCTGAAGACCATCGGCTCCAGTTGTGATTGGGAGCGGGAGCGCTTCACCATGGACGAGGGTTGCTCCGCGGCGGTGAAGGAGGTCTTCATCCGCCTGTATGAGCAGGGACTCATCTACCGTGGCAACCGGATGGTCAACTGGTGTCCCACCTGTAACACCTCCATCTCCGATGCCGAGGTGGAATACGAGGAGAAGGACGGCCACTTCTGGCACCTGCTGTACACCGTCAAGGAGACCGGTGAACAGCTGGAGCTGGCCACCACCCGTCCGGAGACTATGCTTGGTGATACCGCCGTGGCCATCAACGCCGAGGATGAGCGCTACAAGCACCTCCACGGCTGTCATGTAATTCTCCCCCTGCTGGATAAGGAAATCCCCATCGTCTGCGACGAGCACGCCGACATGACCAAGGGTACCGGCGTGGTGAAAATCACCCCCGCCCACGACCCCAACGACTTTGAGGTGGGTCGCCGTCACGACCTGCCCATGGTACGGGTGTTCACCTACGACGGCCACATGACCGGTGCCGCCGACAAGGCCGCCGCTGACGAGTACATCGCCTCCGGTAAGGCGGCCGCCGACGAGCCGGCCGTGCTGGACTGCGGCAAGTATGCCGGTATGACCACCATGGAGGCCCGCAAGGCCATCCTCGCCGACCTGGAGGCCGGCGGCTATCTGAAAGAAACCGAAGATCTGAAGCACGATGTGGGCACCTGCTACCGCTGTCACCAGACCATCGAGCCGATGGTGTCCAAGCAGTGGTTCGTCAAGATGGAGCCCCTCGCCGGCCCGGCTATCGAGGCGGTAGAGAAGGGTGAGATCACCTTCGTTCCCGAGCGCTTCACCAAGAACTATCTCAACTGGATGCGTGCCACCCGTGACTGGTGTATTTCCCGTCAGCTGTGGTGGGGACACCGCATCCCGGCCTGGTACTGCGACGACTGTGGCGAGACGGTGGTGGCCAAAGAAGCCCCGGCTGTCTGTCCCAAGTGCGGTAGCACCCACCTGACACAGGACAGCGACACGCTGGATACCTGGTTTTCCTCCGCCCTGTGGCCCTTCTCTACCCTGGGCTGGCCGGAGCACACCGAGGAGCTGGACTACTTCTATCCCACCGACACGCTGGTCACCGGCTACGATATTATCGGCTTCTGGGTCAGCCGGATGATCTTCTCCGGCCTGGCCTACACCGGCAAGAGCCCCTTCAAGACGGTGCTCATCCACGGCCTGGTGCGTGACAGCCAGGGCCGCAAGATGTCCAAGTCCCTGGGCAACGGCGTGGATCCCCTGGAGGAGATCGACAAGTACGGTGCCGACGCTCTGCGCTTTATGCTGGCCACCGGCAACAGCCCCGGCAACGATATGCGCTATATGACCGATAAGGTGGAGGCCTCCCGGAACTTCGCCAACAAGCTGTGGAATGCCGCCCGTTTCCTGCGGATGAACCTGGAAGGCCACGAGGTCGCCCTGACCCTGCCGGCCGACCTGACGCTGGAGGACAAGTGGGTGCTGTCCCGGTACAATGAGCTTGTACAGGCGGTCACCGACAACCTGGAGAAGTTTGAGCTGGGTATCGCGGTGAATAAGCTGTATGAGTTCATCTGGGACACCTACTGCGACTGGTATATCGAACTGTGCAAGTCCCGTCTGCAGGGGGATGGCGCTGACAGCGCCCGTCGTGTCCTGCTGTACGTGATGAACGGTATGCTGCACCTGCTCCATCCCTTTATGCCCTTCATCACTGAGGAAATCTGGCAGGCTCTGCCCCACGAGGGTGACAGCCTGATGGTTACCCCCTGGCCGGTGTACGACGCCGCCCTGTCCTTCCCCACCGAGGAGAAGGAGATGGAGCGCATCATGGAGGCCATCCGTGGTATCCGCAATCGCCGTGCCGAGATGAACGTGCCCCCCTCCAAGAAGGCGGATCTGTTCATCGAGACCACCTTTGGCGACACCTTCACCGCCGGTGTACCCTTCCTGCAGCGGTTGGCGTCTGCCGCTGAGGTGCACATCGGGGATAACTTTGAGGTGCCGGGCGCCGTGAGCATTGTCACCGCCGCCGCCACCATCAAGATTCCCATGGATGCCCTGGTGGATAAGGCCGCTGAGTTGGCCCGTCTGGAAAAGGAGCACGCAGGCGTGCAGAAGCAGTTGGACGGCGTGCTGGCCCGTCTGAACAATAAGGCCTTCACCGACAAGGCCCCCGAGGCCGTGGTTAACGGTGCCCGGGAACAGGCGGCCCAGCTGCAGGAGAAGCTGACCCTGCTGGAGCAGTCTATGGCCGCCCTGAAATAAACTGAATAGGCATAAAAAAGCCGCTGACCTGCCGGTCAGCGGCTTTTTCTATGGTGTATCACCGGCAGAGGATGTCAGCTCCGTCTCCCTCGTGGTAGCCGTCTCCGTCGGAGCCGCCGTCAAAACCGTGGTAGCGGTAGTCGGCACATCCACCGCCGTTGTGCTACCTGTAGTGGCGGTGGCACTGTCGGCGGTAATGGTGGTTTCCACCTCCGTGGCGGTGGTCGTCTCCTTATGGGACGTGGTTGTCGTAGTCGTCACCAGTGGCGGCAGGTCCGGCTGACGGATGGACAGAAAATACCGGGCCACACCGGCGGCGATGGCTTTCGCCTTCTGCCGGTTGACCGCCGGGCTGATGATGCCGGGGTGATCCCGTTGGCTGGACATAAAGCCATTCTCGGTCAGCACCACCGGGCAATCCGTCATACGGGCAACGAAATAGTAATGCCACTCAAACCGGTTGCGGTTGCCGGGTGCTTGGCTATTGTATATGCCGGTGGCCATGGTGGCCTCATAAATGTACCGGGCCGCCTCCCGGGAGAATAGTGTGGAATGGAACGACCCAAACCCATTGGGGCGGGAGGAAGCATTGGAATCGTGATGGATGGCGATACACAGGTCGGGTTTGAGCGCTTTGAGCTGCTGACAGCGGTCATCGTTATAGATGGTGGTATCCCCCGTGCGGTTGAGCACCACCGTGGCGCCCATGCTCTCCAGCTCCTCCCGGATCAGCCCGGCCAGATACAGATTGCGCTCGCTCTCCGGATGCTGGCTGTCCAGGCCTGCCGCACCGGGGCTCTTGCCGCCGTGTCCCACATCCAGCATCACCGTCACGCCGGTAAGGTCGGCTCCGTAGGCGTTGTTCGCCTCGCTCACCTGCACCGGATGCAGGAACCAGAACACCAACTGACCGTCCTTGTTATAGGAGGCATCCCAGCCATAGAAGCCACCTCTCCGCCGCAGATACAGCCGCAGCGTGCAGGTGTCCTTCCCTTTTGTCACCGTCGCCCTGGTAAACAGAGGGTGGTTATCCACAAAATCGATACTACCGGAAAAAGCGTCGGCGTAGCAGAATGTAATCTCCACATACTCACAGGTCACCTGGCTGACGGTGTAATCCTGCCGTCCCGGGTCGGTATAGGTCTGGGGGAGCAGATCCAGCAGGAATGGCGCCTTCCACGCCGTATTCAGCGTCAGCGTTGTCGCCCTCTGTGTGACCTCCACCTTCGCCACTGACAGCTGGTTGGTGGAGGGGAGCTTGCCGGCATACTCCTTGGCCACCGTCACCTTTGTATTGCCGATATCATCCTTCTTGCTGACATACACCCGGCGGCCACATCGCAGTTTGAGATATTCCTTCTCTCCGTAGTAGGTGCGGCCCACCACATAATCCACCGTCCCCTCCGGCAGGTAGTTATTGGTGGGGCGGGAATCGTCGTCAGCGGTATTCCCATTAAAGGTTTCGGCAGAGAAGGTGACAATCTCCGCAATGGTGGGAAGCTGTACCTTCTCACAGGTAATCGTGCCGGACTGGGCGGTGTTTTTGTACCCGTTATGGGTGGCGGTGAACTTCACCTTGCCCAGATTGAGGTCCTTGGTGTTATCCCCCGGCAGGGTGAAACTGCCGGTGAAATCGGCAAACACCGTGCCATCGCCGCCATCTACCCGCTTGCTGGTGTCCTCCTGCAGGGTGACAGTCTTGCCGTTAAAGGTCGCCTTGACCGTACTGCCCGACCGGGCGGTGACCACCACGCTGAGCACCGAGCCGCTTTTCAGCCGGCGGCTATTTGACGGTGAGTGGGAACGTATCACCACATAGTTGTATCGGACGGTATAGGTGACCGTTTCCCCCTTATGGGTGAAACGGAAGGTGTTATCCCCCGGCGTGAGGGAGTATTCCAGAGCGAAGGCCCCATCAGCCGTCCGTTGCACCGTCTCCCCGTTGACGGTCAGGGGATGGGCCGGGTCAGAGGTGCCCTTAAACACCGTGGTCGGCTCATCTGTGCTGGTATGTCCAGCCCGGTGGGAGGTGATGTCCAGGCGCAGTTCACGCTTGGTCGTGGTGGTGGTGACAGCCTGGGTAGCGGAGGTTGTCGGCGTCTGTGTAGCGGTGGTCGTGGTGGCCGTCGTAGCCGCCACCGGACGGGAGGACATGGGGGCTTCTCCCGGCGAGGTAGGCAGGTGCAGGCAGAAAAACACCACCGCCAGCGCCGCAAGCACGGCCACAACCGCAGCCAAAACAAGCCATTTTTTCTGTTTCATGGGCTCCCCCTCCTTCTTAATGCCCTACATTATAACACACTACGTCATAAATAGCAACCGCTGGCAGAGATGTTTTCCTGCCTAATATTTCCACATAGCGGCAAAGAAGCCGCCCTTTGGGGCGGCTTCTTCGTTACAGCTCCGGCTCAAATACCGGCATTAACTCCAACTTGAACTGATTGATACGATGGAGACGGTCGATGCGGGCTTTTTTGCCCTCATCCTCTATCTCCCCGGTGCGGATGTATCGGTCAAGCTCCGCATAAGTAAAGCCCAGGTTGTCCTCGTCCGTCTTGCCACACAAGCCGTCGATGGGCACCTTTTCTACCAATTCGTACGGCAACCCCAGCAGGTGGCCGATTTGCTTGGCCTCTGCCACCGTCAGCCGGCTGAGGGGACTGAAATCTCCGGCGGCATCGCCATAACGGGTAGAATAGCCCACCCAATCCTCCGATAGGTTGCAGGTGTTGGCCACCCGGCCGTTACAACTCTGGGACACAGCGTACAGCGTCGCCATCCGGATACGAGGGGGCAGGTTGACCACCGTCTGCTCCGATAGGGGCAGTTCGGCAGGGAAAGCACCTTTTATCCCCTCCACAGCCGCCTGGATGTTCACCACATAGTGACGGATGCCCAGGTGCTCCACCAACTGTACGGCGCAGTCGATATCCGCCTGCACACCGCAAGGCATCAGCACACCGATGACCCGGTCAGCGCCCAGCGCCTCCACGCACAAGGCCGCCACGATGGAGCTGTCCTTACCCCCGGAGATGCCTACGACGGCATTACAGCCCGGGCCATTTTCCTCAAAAAAGCGGCGAATCCACGCCACACAATCGTCTTTTACTCGTTTTGCATCAAACATAATCCGTTCCCCTCATTTGCTGTCCCAATCTTTTTTTGATGGCCGTGGTGCTGATGTCCGGCGTGCGGGGCAGGTACACCACCTCGACCCCCTCTTCCTTAAGAAAATCAAACTTGCCCCTCCAGTCATCCCCCATCACAAAGGTGTCGATGTGGTAATCGTGAATATCGGTTCGCTTCTGCTCCCAGCTGTTCTCCGGAATGACCAGGTCAACATACCGGATGGACTCCAGCAGGATTTTACGCTGTTCGTAAGGGAAGTAACACTTCTTCCCTTTTTCGCTCCAGTTGAACTCGTCGGAGGACGCCACGGCTATCAGATAGTCGCCCAAAGCCTTGGCTCGCCGCAACAGGTTGATGTGTCCGTAGTGAAGCAGGTCAAACGTCCCATAGGTGATTACACGCTTCATGCCAATCTCCCTTTATCTCGCGTCACCGTTCCGAAAAAATTAAGACAGTTCATTCTTTTTATCCCGGCTCATCAGCTGTTCTACCGCCTCGCCGGGGGACAGCTCCTGCCGGATAACCTTGTCTACCGCCATGACGATGGGCATCTCCACCCCATAGCGGTCCGCCAGCTTCAGCGCCGCCGGCAGAGCATGGATGCCCTCCACCACCATACCGACAGCGTCCACCGCCTCCGAGGGGGACAGCCCCCCTCCGATCAGCTGCCCACAGCGGTTGTTCCGACTGTGACTGCTGGTGGCGGTCACGATCAAATCGCCAACACCGGCCAACCCGAAGAAGGTCTGCTCCACACAGCCCATCGCCATACCCAGCCGGGTCAGCTCGGCCAATCCCCGGGTGATGATGGCCGCCCGGGCATTATCCCCATAGCCAAGTCCCACAGAGATACCGGCCGCCAGTGCCAGGATGTTCTTCACCGCACCGCACAGCTCCACTCCGGTCACATCCGTGTTGGTGTATACCCGCATGCAGGTGTTCATAAACACCTTCTGCACCGTCTGCGCCACAACCATATCCGTACAGGCAGACACAATGGTGGTGGGCAGGTCCCGGGCCACTTCCTCCGCATGGGTGGGGCCGGACAGCGCCACCAGCTTCACCTGTCCGTGAGCTCCGTCCTTCTGCAGTTCATCCCGGATAACCTCCGTCATGGTATACAGGCTGTCCGCCTCAATACCCTTGGCCACATCCACAACAATCTGTCCGTCCGGAATATACGGTCTTACCTTAGCCGCCGTCTGCCGCACATAGGGCGAGGGCACGGCAAAGACCAACAGCTCTTTATCCCGGCAGACTTCGGCCAGGTCTTTTGTAAACCGGACCGCCTTGGGGATACGCATGCCCGGCAGGTTGGGGTGCTTGCGTTCGGCGTCGAGGGTATCCACCTCCCACGCCAGCGCCGACCACACCGTAACAGCATGGCCTGAATTAGCCAGCATCCGGGCCAAAGCCACGCCCCAGGTACCGGCACCTAAAATACCAATGGTATGCGTCATCGCTATTCTCTCTCCATTCTCCACATAGCTCGAACACATCTAGTATATCCCGCAAACCGGCAATCAATCCCGGCGGAAAATATCCCGGGTATACACCTTTTCTCGCACATCATCCAGACAGGAATCGTACCGGTTGGCGATGATAGCCTGACTCTGTCGCTTAAACGCATCCAGGTCGTTGACCACCTTGCTCCCGAAAAATCCACTGCCGTCCTCCAAAGTAGGCTCGTAGATAATAACGGTGGCACCCTTGGCCTTGATTCGCTTCATCACGCCTTGGATGGAGCTCTGCCGGAAATTATCGCTGTTGCTCTTCATGGTCAGGCGGAATACGCCGATGACACACTGTTTTTCCTCTCCGGGGGCATAATCTCCCTGGTTGAAATCGTCGTAATAGCCAGCCATCCGCAGTAACTGCTCCGCAATGAAATCCTTGCGGGTACGGTTGCTCTGCACGATGGCGGTCATCATATTCTGCGGTACATCGGCATAGTTGGCCAGCAGCTGCTTGGTATCCTTGGGCAGGCAGTAGCCGCCGTAGCCACAGCTGGGGTTATTATAATGGTCACCGATACGGGGGTCAAGGCAGACACCCTCGATAATTTGCCGGGTATCCAGCCCCTTCATCTCGGCGTATGTATCCAGCTCGTTAAAAAAGGACACACGCAGAGCCAGATAGGTGTTGGCAAACAGCTTGACCGCCTCTGCCTCGGTAAAGCCCATAAACAGCGTGTCTACGTCTTCTTTAAGGGCACCCTCCTGCAACAGCCGGGCGAAGGTGTGGGCCGCCGCCGTGAGACGCTCATCGGCAAGGTCGGTGCCCACAATGATACGGGAGGGATAGAGGTTGTCGTACAGCGCCTTGGACTCCCGCAAAAACTCCGGGCTGAACAGGATGTTCTTACTGCCTGTTTTCTCCCGGATAGCCTGGGTGTACCCCACCGGAATGGTGGATTTGATGACCATAATCGCCTCGGGGTTACAGTCCATCACCAGCCGGATGACTGCCTCCACCGCAGAGGTGTCAAAATAATTCTTGGCGCTGTCATAATTGGTGGGGGCGGCGATAACCACAAACTCCGCCTCCCGATAGGCCGCTTTGCCGTCCAGCGTGGCCGTCAGATGCAGGTCTTTTTCGGCCAGGTATTTCTCGATATAGTCATCCTGGATAGGGGACTGGCGGCTGTTAATCATCTCCACCTTTTCCGGCAGGATGTCTACCGCCGTGACCTCGTGCTTCTGCGCCAGAAGCACGGCAATGGAAAGCCCTACATATCCGGTGCCCGCAACAGCAATTTTCATAACCGTCTCTCCTTATTTTCTTCTCCTTTAAATGTCATGGCTACTCCATGACCTTATCCAACACATCCACGACCTGGCCATCCTGTAAATACAGCCTGGGGACACGCTCCCCCACTGCACACACGATCTCGTAGGGGATGGTGCCGTTTTTCTCCGCCAACTGCTGGGCGGTAAGAGCCGGTGCGGGGCCGAACACCACCACCGGGTCACCGATAGACACTGGCGGGAGGGCGGTCACATCCACCATCAGCTGGTCCATACACACCCGGCCGACAATGGAGGCCGGGTGGCCGTTGACCGCCAGCGCTACCCCGGCACTGCCGTTGTGTCGCCAGAAGCCGTCCGCATAACCGATAGGCACCGTGGCCACTCGCATGGGACGGTCGGCCACAAAGGTGCGGCCGTAACTCACCGCCGTCCCGGCAGAGATCTCCTTCACATGGGATACCACCGAGTGAAGCGACATAGCCGGTTGCAATGCCAACCGGCAACGCAGTTCGCATGAGGGCTGAAGTCCGTACAGCACAATGCCGGCCCGCACCATATCCAGTTGCCAGTCCGGGTAATCCGACAGGGCGGCGCTGTTGGCGCAGTGCCGCAGGGCAAAGGTAATCCCCTGTTCCCGGGCCGTCTCAATCACGGCGGTAAAGCAGGTATACTGCTGACGGGAATAGGCCTCTCCGGCCTCTCCCTCATCCGCCGACGGGAAATGGGTGAATACCCCCTCCGGGTGCAATCCCGGCAGGCAGCAGACCCGGCAAACCTCCCCGGCCACAGCAGGAACAGCAGACAGGTCAGTACATACAAACCCGATGCGCCCCATGCCGGTATCCAGCTTAATATGAATGTTCACCGTCACCCCCGCCTCGACGGCAAAAGCCGACAGCTGGGTAGCGTACTCGGTGGAATACACGCACTGGGACAGCCGGTGCTGCGCCAACAACGGCGCACACTCCGGGGCAGTATATCCCAAAATCAGCACCGGACGGGTAATTCCGCACCGCCTGAGCTGCATGGCCTCCTGCACGTTGGACACCGCAAACCAATCCGCCCCCCACTGCTGATACAGGGGAGCCAACTTGCAAGCCCCGTGGCCATAGGCATTGGCCTTGACCACACAGCACAGCCTGGCCCCCGGACGCAGTGTGCGGCGGATAACATCAAAATTCCTGCGGACAGCGTCCAAATCCACCTGTGCCCAGGTGCGTTCCCGGACAAAGGATAAGGCATCCTGCATACCGCCATCACCTCCTGGAATGTCATTCTCATTCATACAAAGTCTACTTATCCATCCTGAGGCAGACGGGACAGGATACTCTCCGCAATCTGCAGGACATAGCTGTTCGGTTCGGAGATGTCCACGCACACCACCGATACATCCACGGCATAGCCGCCGCTGTACAGCATCAGCTGGGCGGTATCGCCGTACCAGTAGGCGCTTTCCCCCAAGCCCTCCTGCAGCACCATCGGCACCGCGGAGGCGTTCACCATGGCGTCAAACCCGGCCCGGGTCTGGTTGAGCATATGCACCGTCACTATGCAGGTACCGTCCTCTGTCTGGTACACCGCCTGGGAGCCCTCCTCCCCCACACCAAGCAGGGTCATGGTGTACCCCAAAACGGTGGACAGCTCCTGCTCGCTGATACAATCGGTGATGGTCAGGTCTACCGGCGGCACAATGAGCGCGCTGTAATCCGGCTCACTGGCCTCCTGCGGCGCACCGCCACAACCGGCCAGGGTGACACCAAGAACGAAAATAAGCAAAAAAACCGATAACTTTCTCATAAAAGGAACCTCCTTGCAAAGGGACAGACAAGATTTTTTGAAAAAATCCCACTGCGCTCTTTTCTTTTCTGCAAAAATAGTGTATAATGTGGCTGTTGCGCTGTTTCGGACACAAACAGCAGAAGAAACACAAAAGGAGCGTCACCATGGCAGACGTATTTACCGCCGGGGTGGAGCCGGGCGGGCTCACCACCTCCCAGGAGATTAAGATCCTCCTGTGCTATATGTTGCATACCGTAGGACAGCCCATCGGCCGGGATGAGGTCACCGACATCATCACCGCTGAGGGGATGGCGAACTACTTTGATACCGAAGAGGCGATAGAGGAACTGTTGCGCCTGCAACACCTGGTCGAGAGCGAGGACAGACTGCTTGCCACCACCGTCACCGGCGGGCAGATCGGGGAGTCCCTGTCTCTGCGTATCCCCTTTACTCTTCGGGAACGGTCGGTGAAAGCCGCCCTGTTATTACTGCGCCGCCGCCAGATAAAAAAGGATAACAAGGTGGACATCGAAAAACTGGAGGAGGGTGGCTACAAGGTCACCTGCACCGTCCAGGACCAGGGCATCGACCTGCTCAGCGTATCCCTACGGGTGTTCGACCGTCGGCAGGCCGAGCAGATACAGGAACGCTTCCTGGAGGACCCCTCTCTGCTGTACCGCAGTAATTTAGCGGTGCTGTCGGGGGATGCCGGTATGCGACGGGCCGGCACACAGCTAATCATCAAGCTGAACTGACCCACACCGTTCCATATTTATTCTATCATACCACATATCTGCACAAATTACCAGCATAATTTGCAAAAGGGGCGAAAAAAGCCCCAAAAGGAGCGAAAAATCATGCGTATGCGGCGCAAAAAACACCTGGATGAGCGTTTGGCGGACTGTACCGCCCGGTTTATCGATATGCGGGTGGAGGACGTCCGTTTTGACAAAGAGGGGGAATCCCACCACCTGGATTTGGCCACTCTGTTTGGCAACGATAACCCGGTGGAACTGGAAATCGGTTGCGGCAAGGGCGGCTTTATCTGCCAATTAGCCGCCCGGCACCCGGAGGTCAACTTCCTGGCGGTGGAGAAATACGCCAATGTGCTGGTTACCGCCTGCGAGGCTGCAGAGGCGCAGGGGCTTACCAACATCCGCTTCCTGTGGGGAGATGCGGAGTATCTGCCCCGGTTTATCCCGGCCGGCTGTATCCGGCGGCTGTATCTCAATTTCTCCACCCCCTTCCCCAAAAAGCGGCAGGCCACCCACCGGCTGACCCACCCCCACTTCCTCACGATGTATAAGGGCTTACTCGCCCCGGAAGCCACGGTCATTCAAAAGACCGACGGACGGGTGTTTTTCCAGTATTCTCTGGAGAGCTTCTCCCAGACCGGCTACACCTTGACCGCAGTGTCCCTCGACCTCCACGCCGACGGCATCGAGGGCAACATCGTCACGGAATACGAGCAGAAATTCATCGACCAGGGCTTACCGATTTATCGGGTAGAGGCAAGGGTGCAGCGAGAAGACACCTGATAGTCCTGCAAAGGATTTATCTGCAAAGAATAAATTTCCATCCCATTCCGTACCGCCCAAATAAACAGGAATACATCGACTAAATCGGTCTTCTGCCGTCTTAGCACAAATACTCAAAACAAGAGAATAAGCCTAGCTATTCAGCGAATAGCTAGGCTTTCCTATTTGGCAAGTTGCACCGATTTAGATATCATTCGAAAAAACATGTCTTATTCGGCTTCCGCATAAAGAACGTCTGTATTTCCATTCTTAGATGCGAATTCGAATATCCATTCTGAAATGCTCCCCTCGGTAAATGCGTAAAACGTATCTCGAGTCATATACATAATCAATGCCTCTTGCTCGATATTTACTTCTGTCGGGAATTCGCCTTTTATTGTTTGCGCAAGGTCAGTTAGATAAGCATTTTTAGCTTCTTTGTACCTATCGCTTTTGAAGTGTGTCGATGATTCCTTTTTTCATTGATTAATCCTCCAATTTTGTTTTTTGTTCGTGACTGGCAGGTCACTACTTTTCTAACACAATTGGAGGATTCTTTGCATCGCTAAAGCTCTTTCCAACCACGCGACTATCGCGTGGTTTTCGCTTACAACAAACGCTGTGACAGTAGCTTGTCACAGCGCTTTTTATCGTTATTTCCCCAACAGGGCCTGTGCGTTACGGAAGAGGATGCGCTCCCGGTCTGTATCGCTGAGGTCAAGGGTATTCAGCAGGCGAAGCTCCATCCCGGCGGTATGCCAGGGGGTATCGGTGCCGAACAGCATCCGTTGGGTGCCATGCTTTTCCAGAATTTTGGCGGCGTAATACTTCGGTAACATGGAATAGCCGAAGGAGGTGTCCAGATAAATATCCGTGCCGCACAGGTGCTGCAGCACCCCCTCGTGGCAGTTGACACCGCCCCAGTGGGCGGCGATCACCGGGCTGTCAAGCCAGCGATAGGCGGTGGCCATCGCCTCCGGCATAGCACCGTAGGGAGGCGGGAAGCCGTAATCCAGCCCGGCATGAAATAAGGTGATGAGGCCGAGAGAGGAAATCTTCTTATACAGCGGCTTCCACTGCTCATCATCCACCCGGAAGCCCTGATAGTCGGGGTGTAGCTTGACACCAGGCAACCCTAACGCCTTGATGCGCTCCAGCTCCTCAAAGGCGTCCTCGCTGCCGGGATACACCGAACCGAAGCACACGATGTCCTCCCCGTTGTGAATAGAGGCGGCAAAATCGTTCACCTTCTGTTGCTGGTGGGCGTTAGTGGCGATGTTCATCACTACCGAGGTGGTGACCCCGCCCTCCGCCATAGCACGGCGCAGACCGGCCACGGTGCCGTCGGTGTGGGGGAGCAGGCCTCCCGATGCAAAGGCCAGCTTATCCACCGCCTTTTGAGCGATGCTTTCCGGAAAACAGTGGGTATGAAAATCAATGAGCATACGTGTCGCCTCTTTTTTGGATAATTTGCTTTAGTATACCCCTTTTGCCGGAATTTTTCAAGGAGATTTCGCTTTTTTCGGTAAAAAAGCGCCTGACAGACCGTCAGGCGCTTTTGGGTTATTTCCCGACTTTCGCCAGCTTCACCAGAGCGCTGGCACCGATGCGGTGGGCGACACCTTTATTGCCCCGAACGCTTTTTAGCGAACGCTTTTTAGGACATTACGGCTAATGCCTGCCGTCCCATTTCTTCGTAACGTTGTTCTGCTGTTATGCGAACATAGGCAACCCGCTTTCCGTCGGTGGGGTCGTTGAAATAATAGTTTTCCCCGTCGTAGCCTATCAGTAACAAACAGTGCTCCCCCGTCGGCCAAGTGAAATCGCTGCCGTCCGGCAGAATCCAACTCCGCCCGTCCGTTAGGGGGTTCATACCGACGGTCGCCCACACCAACACCGGCACGCCGATATCGATATAACGGGTGCATAGGGTGGACAGGGATAGCCCTGTGGCATTTATCACTTGACGGTTGTCACCAAGATAGGAAAGAAGCATTTTCTCAATAAGCGGAGCAACGCATCCGTAGCTTTGCTCGCTACGAGGGTCGCCACAAAACACCTCGTTAGGGTCGGGACCGTAAAATCGCCCTCCATACCAATACCAGTCGCGAGAGGTGGGCAGATGGCTGTCGATCAGCTCGTCTACCGTCGCCCCCTTCCCAGCAAATTGCAGTGCCATAGCGGCACACACCACCTCACAACCGGTGGGATAATCGGGGTGCTGCCCCAGCGGCGGCACGGCCAGTAGAACGGCGTCCTGTGGAGAGCCTGTTTCAGCGGAGAGGGCGGGCGTATCCGTTGGCGCATCCGTCGCCGTCACCGACCCCCTTCCTGCCAACACCCCTAAAGCAAACGCAACCGCCAACGCCAGCAGCCCACACACCGTCCGTACCGTCCTCATCCTATCTCCTTTTCGTTAACGGTGTCTGGTACCTTTGTCCAATAATGTAGCCTTGCTTCTATACGAACGATTTGTGTTACAGCAAAAAAAGATAGGTATTTTTTCATCGTACTAACTCCTTGCGTTTTTAGCAATGTGATTTTGCGGTCATCTTGCGTTTATTATATCTGTATTACAGATAAAAGTCAATATCTTTATTGCAGATATTGCATAATGTTCGTGGAGGCGATGATTATGCAATTCAAAAACCTGCGAGGTATTAGAGAGGATCGAGATATCAAGCAAAAAGATATTGCTCGAATATTAAATGTGTCGCAAAATACCTATTCCCAGTATGAAACAGGCGTTATATCCTTAACGGCTGAGGTCTTAATTAAATTAGCAAACTATTACGGCGTAAGTGTGGATTTTCTCCTTGATCGAACGAACAATCCCCAGATGCAAAAATAAAAAAGTAAACAGCCAACCGCATTTAACAAAGCGGTCGGCTGTTTTGTTCTTTTATTTACTGTTCTTTCGCCAGCTTCACCAGGGCGCTGGCACCGATGCGGTGGGCACCGGCCTCCAGCATAGCGGTAGCCGCCTCCGGGGTGCGGATGCCGCCGGCGGCTTTGATTTTCACGTTTTTGCCCACATGGACGGCAAACAGCCGGATGTCCTCCACCGTGGCCCCCCCGGTGGAAAACCCGGTGGAGGTCTTGATGAAGTCTGCCCCAGCCTCGGTGACACACCGGCACAGGGCAATCTTTTCCTCCTCGGTGAGCAGGCAAGCCTCGATGATGACCTTCAGAACAGCCTTGCCCACCGCCTGCTTGACGATGCGAATTTCGTCGGTGACCGCATCAAAGAGCCCGTCCTTGACCCAGCCGATATTCACCACCATATCCACCTCGGCGGCACCGGCGGCCACCACCTGGGCCGCCTCATACGCCTTGGCGGCGGTGGGGCTGTTGCCGTGGGGGAAACCGATGACGGTGCACACCGGGAGCCGGTCGCCAAGATAATTGGCCGCCCGGCGCACATAGCATGGGGGAATACACACCGTGGCGGTACCATAGGTGACCGCATCGTCGCACAGGGTACGGATAGCCTCCCAGGTGGCGGCGGGGTTTAGTTCTGTGTGATCCACATAGGGCAATATCTCCCGCAGTTCCATCACAGCTTCTCCACCTCAGCCATGACCGCCTCGGCAAACTCCTTGCAGGTGTTGCCGCCGGGACGACCGGTCATATTCATCTTATCATTGCAGATGGCGAGAGCCTTCTCCAGCTTCTCCGCCTCCTCTACCTTAGCGATATGGCGCAGCAGCATGGCGCAGGCCTTCAGCACGGAAGCGGGGTTGGCGTAGTCGCCACGGCCCATCTCGATCATACGGGGGGCGGAGCCGTGGATGGCCTCAAACATGGCGTAGCGGTCACCCACGTTAGCGGAGCCGGCCGTGCCCACACCGCCCTGAATCTGGGCGGCCTCGTCGGTGATGATATCGCCGTACAGGTTGGGCAGAACAAACACCTGGAACTGGCTGCGGCGGGCTTCATTGACCAGGTTAGCGGTCATGATGTCAATGTACCAGTCCTCGGCGGTGATGCCGGGGTAATCGGCGGCCACCTCATGACAGATGCGGCTGAAGTTGCCGTCGGTCTTCTTCATAATGTTGGCCTTGGTGACGATGGCCACGTTGTCCTTACCGTTGTTCTTGGCGTACTCGAAAGCGGCCCGGGCGATACGGCGGGTGCCGGCGTCGGTGGTCACCTTAAAGTCCATGGCCAGCTTGCCGGGGATCTCCACGCCACGGCTACCGAGGACATACTCGCCCTCGCTGTTCTCACGGTAGAACACCCAGTCGATGCCCAATTCCGGCACGCAGGTGGGACGCACATTGGCGTACAGGTCCAGCTCACGGCGCATGGCCACGTTGGCGCTCTCCAGGTTGCCGCCGTGGGGGGTAGTGGTGGGGCCCTTCAGGATGACGTCGCACTCTTTCAGTGCGGCCAGGGTGTCGTCGGGGATGGCTTTGCCCACCTCGGTGCGGCGCTCGATGGTCAGCCCGTCGATTTCCCGGAACTCCACACGGCCGGCGGCCACATCGTCAGCCAGCAGGAAGCGGAGCACATCCTCACCGGCGTGGGTGATGATGGGGCCGATGCCGTCACCGCCGCAAATACCGATGACCAGATGCTCCATGTTGGCAAAATCCTTGACTTCCTCGCCTGCCTCCATCCGGTTTTGACGAGCCAGCTGCTCGGTGATGAGGGTGCGGAATTGCTCTACGGCGTTATCAATGTATTTCTGCATAATTTTATTCTCCCATCTGTTTGGTATACGCAAGCAGGCCGCCAGCCTTCAGGATGGCTTTCTGCCGGTCGGTGAAATCGGCACACAGGGCAATAGTGACCCCGGTGGTCTTGTCGGTCAGGGTAATGGAGCCGCTGTCCATACCAGCGTATACATCGGTAAGCACCAGCTCATCATCCTGGCTCAGCTTGTCATAATCGTCGGGGTTCTGGAAAGTCAGCGGCATGATGCCGGCGTTGATGAGGTTGGCGGCATGGATGCGGGCAAAGGACTTGGCAATCACCGCACGCACGCCCAGATACAGCGGCACCAGCGCCGCATGCTCACGGGAAGAGCCCTGGCCGTAGTTGCTGCCGCCCACCACGATGGACTGCCCGGCGGCCTTGGCGCGTTCCGGGAAGGTCTTGTCGCAGACGCCGAAGCAGAACTGGGACAGGTGCGGAATGTTGGAACGGTAGGGCAGAATCTTGGCGCCCGCCGGCATGATATGATCGGTGGTGATGTTGTCCCCTACCTTCAGCACCAGCGGTGCAGACAGAGTATCCTCCTGGGGATGGCTCTGGGGGAACTCCTTAATATTGGGGCCACGGAGCACCTCCACGCTGGCGGCCTCAGCCTCGTCAGCCGGGGCCAGCACGGCGCTGTCATCGATGCGGAAAGCCTCGGGGAAGACAATCTCCGGCATCTCGCCCAGCAGAAGCGGGTCGGTAATCTCGCCGGTGATAGCGGCGGCCACGGCGGTCTCGGGGCTGCACAGATACACCTGACCGTCGGCGGTGCCGCTACGGCCCTCGAAGTTGCGGTTGAAGGTGCGCAGGCTGATACCGCCGGAATTGGGGCTGAAGCCCATGCCGATACAGGGGCCGCAAGCGCATTCCAGCACACGGGCGCCGGAGGCGAGGATGTCGGTCAGTGCGCCGCACTCCGCCAGCATGGTCAGCACCTGCTTAGAACCGGGGGAAATAGACAGGCTCACCGAGGGCAGGATGGTGCGGCCTTTCAGCAAAGCCGCCACCTTCAGCATATCCTGCAGCGAGGAGTTGGTGCAGGAGCCGATGCACACCTGGTCTACCTTGGTACCCTTGAGGGAGGATACCGGCACCACGTTATCGGGGCTGTGGGGGCAGGCAATCAGCGGCTCCAGCGTAGACAGGTCAATGTGCAGAATCTTGTCATACTCCGCATCCGGGTCGCTGGCCAGCGGAATATAGTCCTCTTCACGGCCTTCCGCTTTCAGGAAGGCACGGGTGGTCTCATCGGAGGGGAAGATGGAGGTGGTGGCGCCCAGCTCGGTGCCCATGTTGGTGATGGTGGCACGCTCCGGCACCGACAGGGTGGCGACACCCTCGCCGCCCCACTCGATGATGGCACCCACGCCACCCTTGACAGACAGCTGGCGCAGAATCTCCAGGCTCACGTCCTTAGCGGTAACAAAGGGACGCAGTTTGCCGGTCAGCTCTACCTTATACATCTTGGGCATGGTGATGTAATACGCACCGCCGCCCATGGCCACCGCCACATCCAGGCCGCCGGCACCCATGGCCAGCATGCCAATGCCACCGCCGGTGGGGGTGTGGCTGTCGGAGCCGATAAGGGTCTTGCCCGGCTTGCCGAAGCGCTCCAGATGCACCTGGTGGCAGATACCGTTGCCGGGACGGGAGAAGTAGACACCGTGCTTCTTACACACCGACTGGATATACCGGTGGTCGTCGGCGTTCTCGAAGCCGGACTGCAGGGTGTTATGGTCAATGTAGGCCACGCTCCGCTCGGTGCGTACCCGGGGAATGCCCATGGTCTCAAACTCCAGATAGGCCATCGTACCGGTGGCGTCCTGGGTCAGCGTCTGGTCGATACGCAGGGCAATCTCGGTGCCGGGCACCATCTCGCCGCTGACCAGGTGGTCACGGATAATCTTTTGTGCAATTGTCAATCCCATATTCTATACTCCTTATCTTATTCTCCCAGCATGCTCTGCCGAGCCTGCCGGATATGGTCTACCATCAGTTTGGCGGCGGTGTCGCCGTCCCCATCCAGGATCGCCTGGGCAATCGCCCGGTGCTCCTGAACCGACCGGAGAGCCCGGCCGGGCTGCTCCACCGATGCCCGGCGGAATTTCTGCGCCTTGCGGTGCAACGGCACCAGCACGCTCTGCAGGGTGATGCTGCCGCAACCGGCATAAATCCCCTCATGGAAGTGGTGATCCTGCGTCTGGATATGGTCAGCATCCTGCTTGGACACGTAGAATTCCTGTAGCTCTACCGCTTCCATCAGCGCCTGCTTCTGCTCCGGGGTCATGTTCTGCGCCGCCCGGCGGACAGCCTCCCCCTCGATATGCAGACGGATATCCAGAATATCCGCCACATCCTCCCGGGTGATGCCCTGTACCACCATGCCCTTGCCGCAATCCCGCAGAATATTCTCCTGCTCCAGCCGGCGGATGGCCTCACGAATGGGGGTACGGCTGACCCCCAGCTCCTCGGATAGCCGGGCCTCGGTGAGCACCTCGCCATAGGCGTATTTGCCGCCCAGGATATCGTTCTCCAGCCGTTCGAACACGCAATCGGCCAGCGATACGCTCTTATGCTCTGCCATTCCTTATTCACTCCTCACAGGCTTTACGTACGGGTTAATTGTCCGCCGGAAAGCTCCTCGATTTTTTCTTCCAATTCCTCGTTGGTCAGGTTGGTCTGTCGACCGTCCTCGTATTCCTTGTCCACCCATTCCTTCATGGCCACCACCAGAGGACTGCGCTTGTCTACCTGCCGGTCGCCGGTGAGACCGTAGTTTTCGTTGATCCAGTAGGCGATGCCGGCCAGACCGGAGGTCTTGCTGATCAGCACCGATGCCGGACGGCCAAGGATCTTTTTCGTGTCGAAGATGTTGTAGATCTCCTCATCCTTCAGCAGACCATCGGCATGGATGCCCGCCCGGGTGACATTGAAATTACGGCCCACAAAGGGGGTCATGGGAGGAATCTTGTAGCCGATATCCTTCTTGAAGAATTCGGCAATCTCGGTGATGACGGTGGTGTCCATGCCGTCCAACGAGCCTCGCAGAGAGGCGTATTCCATCACCATAGCCTCCAACGGCACGTTACCGGTGCGCTCGCCGATGCCCAGCAGGGAGCAGTTGACGGCAGAGGCGCCGTACAGCCATGCGGCGGAGGCATTGGCCACGCCTTTGTAGAAATCGTTGTGGCCGTGCCACTCCAGCATCTCGCTGGGCACGTCCGCATAATGCTGTAAGCCGTAGATGATGCCCGGCACACTGCGGGGCAGAGCCACCTCGGAATAGGGCACGCCATAGCCCATAGTGTCACAGGCCCGGATGCGTACCGGGATGCCCGCATCCCGGCTCATCTCCATCAAGGCATTGACAAAGGGTACCACAAAGCCGTAGAAATCCGCCCGGGTGATATCCTCCAGGTGACAACGGGGCATGACCCCTGCCTCAAAGGCATCGGCCACGGCGGCTAAATACTGCTCCATAGCCTGCTTTCGGGTCATCTTCAGCTTTTTGAAGATATGGTAGTCGGAACAACTGACCAGAATACCGGTCTCCCGGATGCCCAAATCCTTCACCAGCTTGAAATCCGCCCGGTTGGCACGAATCCAGGTGGTGATCTCGGGAAATTTCAGCCCCAGCGCCTGACACTTCTCCAGTGCCTCCCGATCCTTTTGGCTATACACAAACATCTCGGTCTGCCGGATGATGCCAAAGGGGCCGCCCAGCTTGTTCATCAGCTGGTACAGCCGCACCACCTGGTCCACGGTGTAGGGCTCTACCGACTGCTGTCCGTCACGCAGGGAGGTGTCGGTGATCCAGATTTCCTCCGGCATGCCCATAGGCACCCGGCGATGGTTAAAGGGCACCTTCGGCACGGTATCGTAGCTGTAAACCTCCCGGTACAGCTCCGGCTCGGCTACATCCTGCAAAGCGTACTTATAGGACTTCTGCTCCAGCAAATTCGTCTTATTGGATAATTCCAGCATAGCGACCACTCCTTTCACAAAAACGTATAGTCGTATATTTGTATACAATTATACTCATACACATGTGCGCTGTCAAGAGGGATTAGGCGAAAAATGCGAGAAAGTCAGGCTTTCCCACCGCAGCACGGTTTCTTGACAAAGTGAAGGGTGCATGGTATACTTTGTTTAACGAAGCAGACAAAGAGGGAAGATTATGCGGAACATATTCGGGTACAATGTGACGGAGAACGAGGACGCTCCGGCAGATGGGCAGGTTTTTTTGCGAGCCAGCGTGCCGGCGTATCACGAACAACGGCTGAACGCGCAGACAGAGCAGTTGACCAGTTCGGTAAAGAAACTGATTAGCTGGCCGATGTTAATAGGCGAGGTGGTGCTGGCCGGCGTTGGTCTGGGGCTGATAGAGCACTTTTTCGACATACTGGGCGAGCAGAAGCTGGAGCAGATTGATTATATCCTACCGGCTGTTGGTCTTGGCTGTTTGGTGATGATGGGAGTGCTGTTCTGGGCGGATCGCCGCCGACGCAAGAGCGTCATCGAAAGTGACGAATTCAAAGCGATGAAAACGGACGTCGAAAATGCCGCCGATACCTCCCAGTTTTTGTTGGGGATCCCTGCCGAAACCGCTGATCTGGATGTACTGTCCTATATATATAAGGTTAGAAACGGGCAGAAAAAACCGGTCGATAAGGATCAGGATTACGTTAATCTCTCCATGTACGCCTGGGTGGAGGACGGCGAGCTTCTGCTAGCCAACAACAGCGAGAAATTTGCTATTCCCCTGTCGGCTATCACTGTCCGCCGCCGGGAGGGCAAAGTGAAGGTGTTTCTGTGGTGGAAGGACGAGACCCCCAAATCGCCTACTTACAAACCTTATAAGATAAAATACGATGAGGACAGCGACATTTTCACTCTGCGTGCGGTATATGCGCTGGAGGTAACCCACAACGGCGAGGCGTATGAGCTACTGGTGCCGGAATACGACTGGGAAATGGTGCTACAGCCGATGATTGGCGAATATGTCTCTATTCCGGTAAATGAATAACCGAAAAGCCCTGTTTTGGTACAGGGCTTTCTTTTTGCAAAAAACGAAATGAAAAACGAGAAATAGAGCAAAACGGCGTAAAAACGAGAGAAAACGAGAGAATGGCGGCTGTAAATTAAAAAATCGGGATTTTTGGGGTTGACACTGTGGAATTCCTGTGGTATGATAGGGCACGTTCGGAAGAAAGGCGGACCCAACACGCCCCGAAGATGGCCCTGTTTGCGGGGGCCCACATGAATATAGGAGGAAACTACTATGACTTTTATGGCAAAGCCCGGTCAGGTCGAGCGTAAGTGGTATGTCATCGACGCTGCCGGCAAACCCCTGGGTCGTGTAGCTGCCAAGGCGGCTGTTCTGCTGCGTGGCAAGCACAAACCCACCTACACCCCCCATGTCGACTGCGGTGATAACGTTATCATCATCAACTGCGCTCAGGCTGTGCTCACCGGTAACAAGCTGGTGCAGAAGAAGTGGAACCGTCACACCGGCTGGATCGGCAACATGAAGAGCACCAACTACGCCACCCTGATGGCTCAGCGCCCCACCAAGGCGATGGAGCTGGCCGTGGGCGGCATGATCCCCAACAACCACAACGGCCGGAATGCGGAGACCCGCCTGCACTGCTTTGCCGGTGCTGAGCATCCCCACGCATCCCAGAAGCCCGAAGTGATTGAACTGTGATTGAAGGAGGCTAATGAACATGGATTACAATTCTAGACCCTTTTTCTATGGCACCGGCCGCCGGAAATCCTCTGTCGCCCGTGTGCGCCTGTACCAGGGCACCGGCAAGGTGACTATCAACGGTCGTGACATCGACGACTACTTCGGTCTGGAGACCCTGAAGCTGATTGTCCGTCAGCCCCTGGCTCTGACCGAGCTGACCGAGAAGTTCGACATCGAGTGCCGCGTTGCCGGCGGCGGTGTGTCCGGCCAGGCCGGCGCTATCCGTCACGGTGTGGCTCGTGCTCTGCTGCAGTATGACAGCGAGGGCCTGCGCTCTGCGCTGAAGAAGGCTGGCTTCCTGACCCGCGATCCTCGTATGAAGGAGCGTAAGAAGTACGGTCTGAAGGGCGCCCGTCGTGCTCCCCAGTTCTCGAAGCGTTAAGCTGTACGAACTACCGAACTTATACTCAAAAAGCACACAGCCACCCGGCTGTGTGCTTTTTTCCTTGTATGGGCGCCCTTCCCAGCCCCCTCTTGCGGTGCCCGAAATTCTGTCCCTCGCTATCGCTCACAGAATTTCGACCGCTACGCCAACCCCTGCTCGCTGTATCCGCCACCGGCGGCGCTCGCAGGCGTTGCCCGTCGTGCTCCCCAGTTCTCAAAGAGATAATCACTTATCTTACAGAGTATTCAAAAACCCCGAAACCATCTTTGGTTTCGGGGTTTTACTTTTGCCTTGTTTTTTGCTTTGGTGCAAACTTGGTGCAAATTATTTTAAAGGGCTATGACAAAAGAAATGTCATAGTCCTTTTTCTTTATATGTTCAATATTTTTTGATTAGTGATATTTAGCGGAGTATTTTATTTAAGGCCAAATATTCACGCAAATATATTCCACGTCGCATTTCATCGGATTCAGTGTAATCTGCATGTTTTGAAAAAATAGTGCGAATTGATTCTATCGGCATCCATCTTGGTTCCATACCTACCGC
>JAFURT010000009.1 GCA_017471765.1 Clostridia bacterium | reverse complement strand
CGCCGCCACGGTTGTGGAAAATAGCAGACAGGGCATCCCAGTTGCGGTCGGTCGTAGCCGTCAGTGTGATTGTACCGTTACCAATCACGGTCATTTCGCCACGGATATAGAACAGCTCGTAGTTTGTCTTAGCACCGGCCTTGTCGGTGGCAGTGATCGTCTTGCCGTTCATATCCAGGGTGATGGCGATGCCGTCGGCCACAGTATAGGTAGCGTCGGTCTCGATGTCGGACTGCAGAATGATGGTGTCGCCATCCTTAGCAGCAGCAAAGGCGTCCGCCAGAGAAGCGTACTTGTCCTCGCCGATCATCGCAACAGCGTCCAACATGGGCAGAACAACCGCCTTCAGGTTGGTGTTCAGCGTGCAGGCCTCATCCAGCCAAGCCTGGCCGCAATCGGCGCAGTACCAGTACTCGATGTTACCGTTCTCGTAGCAGGTAGCATCCTTAGCCTCCACGTGAGTCGCCTCAGCATGAGCCATGGGAGTCACTACGCTCATCAGGTTGGTGTTCAGCGTGCAAGCCTCATCCAGCCAAGCCTGGCCGCAATCAGCGCAGTACCAGTACTCGATATTACCGTTCTCGTAGCAGGTAGCAGCCTTAGCGGGAACGTGGGTCGCCTCAGCATGAGCCATGGGGGTCACCACGCTCATCAGGTTGGTCTGCATGGTCAGAGCCTCGTCAGCCCAAGCGGTACCGCAATCAGCGCAGTACCAGTACTCGATGTTACCGTTCTCGTAGCAGGTCTTATCCACAGCCTCCACATGCTGGATGCTGTGAGCCGCATCCGGGTTGGTCAGCTCGCCGCACAGGGCACAGTGCGCATCGCAGGGATAGGTGTACTCGTGCTCGCAGGCAGCGGCAGGGATGGTCAGCCAGGAGATGTCGTCGACAACGCCCGTATTGATCCAGCCGTTGATCTCAATGCCGAAGTTGGTGAAAACAGCCGTAGAAGTATCAGCCGGGAGATAGACTGCGCCACCCCAGAACTGACCCAGGCCATCCTTAGGAACATAAATCCAGCCCTCGAAATCATCGAACAGGTCATACTGTGCGCCGTTGTAAGCACCGCTCCAGGCATTCTTGGGAGCCAGCTCGGTAACGGTGCCATCGGCCGCTACCAGAACAATGCCATTGGTAGGTACCCACATCATGCCAGTGCTATCCACCAGATAAGGCTTAACGTCGGTAGGCACCTGCACGGCGTTGCTACCATCAGCATAGTAGGTAGGCAGGGTAATCCAGAAAGCAAAGCCTTCCCACTCTGCACCGATGTCGGTGGGGTTTAGCTCGACCGAGCCGGTAGCCCAACCGTTGCTCATGTTGAAGGAAGGCATCCAGTTGCCGGCATCGGTATCGCTGAAGTCCTGAGCGACAGTCTTGTCCATAGCCGGCAGGTCCTTCGCACCGCAGACAGTGCAGACACAATCAGCGTAGTTGTGGCCCAGGGCCTCGCCCTCGGTAGCGCCGCAGAGAGCGCAGGTCTTGGGGGCAGTGCAGGTAGCGTCTGCCCAATCGTGGGTGCAGGGAGCGTCTACCAGCCAGGAGATGTTGTCGAACATGGTCGAAGCAACCCAACCACTCATCTCGACATTCAGGCTGGCAAAAGCCGTGGTAGAAGTCATATCGCTGAGATAGCCATAAGACAGATAGTTGGCGATAGAGGACTTGGCCACATATACCCAGCCCTCAAAGCCAGCAGGGATGACGTAGCGCATGCCAGTATAGGCAGCGGTATAGGCCTGCACGGGAGCCAACTCGGTGACAGTCCCGTCGGTGGCTACCAGGGTGATGCCGTTGGCTGCACCCCACATGCCGCTACCGTCAGACAGGTAAGGCATAAAGTTTTCCACACCATACTGGCAGCCCATAGACAGCCAGAAAGCATAGCCTTCCCATTCTGCATTGATCTCGGTGGCATTCAGAACCATCGAGCCGGTAGCCCAACCGTTGCCCGAATTAAAGTCAGGCGTCCAGGTACCGGCTTCGGTATTGCTGAAATCCTGGGCGACCACCTTATTTAGGGCGGTCAGGTCAGCCTCTGCACTGACAGCGATAACACCCGAGAACAGGGTAGCTACCATCGCCAGCACAGCCAGATAAGAGAGAATCCGTTTGCTGAGTTTCATAGAGTTTCTTCCTTTCATTATTTATTTACCGACGGGGCGGGGCACCGCCCCGTTGATAGCTAAATCACTTGGCGTGCACCAGCGCGCCGGGGAAAAGGAATTTGCTTAGCTGCACATCGCCTTGAGCAGAGAATTCAGCTTGTTGTACTCAGTCTCAACCAGGCTGGACCAGGATTTGCCCTCACGGAGCACCTCATAGTAGCCCGGGTAGCTGGACCAGTGGCCGGTGGTGTTCACCCAGCTACCCCAGCTGATGTCGGCGTACTTGTAGTCGTACTTCTTCAGGATCTCCTCCGTCCATTTGACCTCGTCGGGAGTCAGGCGGTCATAGTTAGAGGCCACGCTGATCTTATATTTCTTCACTGCAGCATTGGTCTTGGGGGGCAGGAAGTCGGTGGTCTGCACACGGCCCAGATACAGCCAGCGGCGGAACTCCAGGGCCAGAGCGGCGCCCTCCAGGTTCTTAGCACCCTTGGCGATAGCCAGGTTGGGGGCCTCATTCATCTCCAGATAGTAAGAGGAATCCTTGTCCAGCTTGGGCATAGGCACCCACTCAATGTCGTCCCGGATCTTCTTGATACGGTCATCTACAAAGAGATTGGAAACGGTGATGATCATAGCGCACTTTTCAGTGGCGAAATCACCGATGGGGTCTTCACACCGCATGGTGTTGTCTCCGGCCACGCCCACGGAGTAAATCCAGTTCATCAGCTGGGCAATCTTAGGATCCTTCATGTTCAGCTTGTAGCCGGCCTTGGCGTCATAGTCCACCAGGTTGACGCCGGTGATAGCCTGCAGGTTGCAGTTCTGTACCGTCAGGCCCCACTTGGAGCCATCCTTGGTCTGGAACATCTTCATGATGTTCTTCAGCTCCTCCAGCGTCCATTTGTCCTCCAGGAACAGCTCCTTGGGGGTCTTCTTGACGCCGTAGTTCTTCATCATCTTCTCATTGTAGTAGAACCAGGAGTACATATCCGACTTGAGGAAGGTCAGATAGGTCTGGTCCTTCCACTTGTACTTCTCCATGATGTCACGGGTCTCGTTCCACAGGCCATCGTTCAGATCCAGGATGTCATCCAGCGGCTGAAGAACATCCATGGTAATGGCACGGGGGTAGAAGTCCCAGCCGGGCATCTCGATGATGTCGGGAGACTCGCCGGAACGGATGAGCATAGCCAGCGTGTTCCAATAGTTGGAGAAGTTGGCCTTCTTGACGGTGAATTTCACCCCGTACTGCTTGCTCATCAGCACGTTCCAGTCTTTTGCACCCGTTTCCAGGTCACCCCAGTAGAAATAGGTCAGGTTCTTGTTTGTCAGGGTTCTCCTGGGAAGCGGCGCCGTGGTGATGTCATAGTTTGCCGGTGGTTTGTCCGTCTTTTTCTTGGTGGTTCCGGTGGTCTTGCCGGGGTCAGCAGCTTCCGTCTTGTTGTCGCTGTTACCGCTGCCCGGGGCGGTGGTGGGGGTGTCGTCGTCCGCCGCCGTGGTGGTGTCATCCCCCGTCACGGTGCTGTTGTCCTCCGCCGTGGTGGTGGTCACATCCACATCGCCTGTGGTGGTCACGTCGCTGGTCAGCGGGTCGCTTTCTACCGGCTCAGTACCACACGCCGCAAAACAGGAAACCATCATCGCAATCACCAAAACCATTGTTAATGCTTTCAGTTTCATCGCTTGCTTGGTATGGATAGTCCATACGCTCCTTTCTTAAAATATTTATACTGAAATACGAGATACTGCTGCTGATGCCGCATCCAGCAGCAGTAACACCCGTTATTCCCAAAAAAGATTATATGAACATGCCTTTCAGCAGCGTGTCGATTCGGTCGTACTCGGCACTGACCATCGTGGACCACGACTTACCCTCACGCAACACCTCATAATAGCCGGGGTAGCTGGAGGAGTAGCCGTTGATATTGATCCAGGACATCCAACTCATATCGGCATATTTGTACTTGTACTTATTTAGAACCTCCTCGGTCCAAGCACGTTCCTCATCGCTCAACTGATCGTAGAGGGAAACTACCTTGATCTTATATTTTGCATCAGCCGCATTCTGAACCGGCTTCTGGAACTGACTGATTGTCTTGCTACTGCCAAGAGACAGCCAGCGGCGGAACTCCAACGCCAAAGCAGCGCCTTCCACATTCTTGGCGCCCTTGACGATGCCGAGGTTGGGAGCGTCGCCCATCTCCAGATAGTAATCCGCATCCTTGTCCATCTTGGGCATCGGCAACCAAACGACGTCGTCACGGATCTTCTGCACACGCTCATCCACAAACAGACTGCTCACGGTGATAATCATGGGGCACTTGGCGTTGCAGAAATCACCGATGGGGTCTTCGCAGACGAGCGCATTGGAACCGGCCGCACCCATGGAGTGAACCCAGTTCATCACTTCCGCAATCTTGGGGTCCTTCATGTTCAGCTTGTAGTTCTTGACGTCATCCTTCTCCACCAGCGGCACACCGGAAACGGCCATGATGTTGCAGTTCTGAATAGCCAGACCAAAAGTGCCCTTGCTCTTGTTCACAAACTGGTCTGCGATCTTCTTGCACTCCTCCAGCGTCCAGTTGTCCTCCAGGAACAGCTCCTTGGGGGTCTTCTTGATGCCGTAGTTCTTCATCATTTTCTCGTTGTAGTAGAACCAGGAATACATACCGGTAGCCGTAAACGTCAGGTACGTTTTACCCTTCCACTTGTATCTTTCCATGATATCCCGGTTCTCGTTCCACAGGCCGTCGTTCAGGTCCAGGATGTCGTCCACGGGCTGCAGCAGATCCATGGCGATGGCACGGGGGTACATATCCCAGTTGGGAATCTCAACGATATCCGGAGCCTCGCCGGAACGGATGAGCATGGCCAGCGTGCTCCAGTAGTTGGCGAAGTTGGCCTTCTTGACGGTGAATTTCACCCCGTACTGCTTGCCCATCAGCACATTCCAGTCCTTAGCACCCGTTCCCAGGTCATCCCAGAAGAAATAGGTCAGATTCTTGTTGGTCAGCTCTCTTCTGGGCATCGGTGCCTTCGTGAAGTCGTAGTTTGCCGGGGGCTTATCCGTCTTTTTCCGGGTGGTCCCGGTGGTTTTGCCGGCGTCAGCGGTGGTCTTGTTATCGCTACTACCGCCGGTCGGGGCGGTGGCGGGCGTGTCGTCCGCCGCCGTGGTGGTGTCATCCCCCGCCACGGTGCTGTTGTCCTCTGCCGTGGTGGTGGTCACAGCCACATCGCCGGTAGTGGTGGTCACATCGCCGGTCAGCGGGTCGCTTTCCACCGGATCATTGCCGCAGGCTGCAAGGCAGGAAACCATCATTGTAATCGCCAAAACCATTGTTAATGCTTTCAGTTTCATCGCTTGCTTGGTATGGATGATCCATACGCTCCTTTCCTAGAATATTTATAAAACAAGGAACTGCCGTTTTTACGATGCCGCTATTATCGCTTGCGGCGTCCCATATTTCCGGGTGATTGCGGGCTATCAGCTACACATAGCCTTCAGCAGAGCGTTCAACTTGTTGTACTCAGTCTCAACCAGGCTGGACCAGGATTTGCCCTCACGGAGCACCTCATAGTAGCCCGGATAGCTGGACCAGTGGCCGGTGGTGTTCACCCAGCTACCCCAGCTGATGTCGGCATACTTGTAATCGTACTTCTTCAGTACTTCCTCCGTCCAGGCGACCTCATCCTTATCCAAATGGTCGTAGTTGGAGGCCACGCTGATCTTGTACTTCTTCACCGCCGCATTGGTCTTGGGAGGCAGGAAATCGGAGGTCTGCACACGGCCCAGGTACAGCCAGCGGCGGAACTCCAGTGCCAGGGCGGCACCCTCCACATTCTTGGCGCCCTTGGCAATAGCCAGGTTGGGGGCCTCGTTCATCTCCAGATAGTAGGAGGAGGACTTATCCAGCTTGGGCATGGGCACCCACTCAATATGTTCACGGATCTTCTGGGCGCGCTCGCTGGAGAGCAGGCTGGTAGTGGTAATGATCATGGCGCATTTCTCACTGCCGAAATCACCCACCGGGTCGTTACACTGCATGGTGTTGTTGCCGCCCACGCCCACGGAATAGATCCAGTTCATCAGCTGGGCGATCTTGGGATCCTTCATGTTCAGCTTGTAGCCGGCCGTGGCGTCATAGTCCACCAGGTTCACGCCGGTGATAGCCTGCAGGTCACAGTTCTGCACCGTCAGGCCCCACTTGGAGCCATCCTTGGTGGCGAACTTCTCCATGATCTTGTAGCACTCCTCCAGCGTCCAGTTATCCTCCAGGAACAGCTCCTTGGGAGTCTTCTTGACGCCGTAGTTCTTCATCATTTTCTCGTTGTAGTAGAACCAGGAGTACATATCCGCCTTGAGGAAGGTCAAGTAGGTCTGCCCCTTCCATTTGTATTTTTCCATGATGTCACGGGTCTCGTTCCACAGGCCGTCATTCAGATCCAGAATGTCATCCAGCGGCTGGAGCACATCCATGGTGATGGCACGGGGATAGAAGTCCCACGCCGGCATCTCGATGATGTCCGGGGACTCGCCGGAACGGATGAGCATGGCCAGCGTGTTCCAATAGTTGGAGAAGTTGGCCTTCTTGACGGAGAATTTCACCCCGTACTGCTTGCTCATCAGCACGTTCCAGTCTTTTGCGCCGGTTTCCAGGTCGCCCCAGTAGAAATAGGTCAGGTTCTTGTTCGTCAGGGTTCTCTTGGGAAGCGGCGCCGTGGTGATGTCATAGTTTGCCGGTGGTTTGTCCGTCTTTTTCTTGGTGGTTCCGGTAGTCTTGTTGGAGTCGGCAGTCGGCTTGTTATCGCTACTGCCCGTGGCGGTGGTGGGCGTGTCGTCCGCCGCTGTGGTGGTGTCATCCCCCGTTACGGTACTGTTATCTGCCGCCGTAGTAGTAGTGGCATCCACATCGCCCGTGGTGGTCACATCACTGGTCAGCGGGTCGCTTTCTGCCGGCTCTTTGCCGCAGGCCGCAAAGCAGGAGACCATCATCGCAATCACCAAAACCATTGTCAATGCTTTCAGTTTCATCGCTTGCCTGGTATGGATAATCCATACGCTCCTTTCTTGTTTTATCTTAGACAGGCGTACATAGCCGTGCACCTTATTTCACTGGCGTGCGGTCAGGCCGTGAACGCCTTTAACAGGGCATTGATGCGATTATACTCGGTCTCTACCAGGCTGGACCAGGGCTTACCCTCACGGAGCGTCTCATAGTAACCGGGGAAGGAAGCGATAAAGCCGTTCTCGGCCAACCAGCCGATCCAGTCGTTATCGGTGTAGACATAGTCGTACTTCTTCAGGATCTCCTGCGTCCATGCCACCTCATCCTTATCCAGGTGATCGTAAGCAGCAGCCACGTTGAGTTTGTATTTCTTCACCGCTGCGTTGATCTTAGGCTGGAGATAATCTGTCTCCTGCACACGGCCCAGATACAGCCAGCGGCGGAACTCCAGAGCCAGGGCGGCCCCCTCCACGTTCTTGGCACCCTTGGCAATGGCCAGGTTGGGCATCTCGTACATCTCCAGATAGTAGGGAGAATCCTTGTCCAGCTTAGGCATGGGCACCCAGTCGATATCGTCCCGAATCTTCTCGGCTCGCTCGCTATACAGCACATGGGTGGGGGTGAGAAGCATAGCGCACTTCTCGTTGCAGAAATCGCCCACCGGGTCGTTACACTGCATGGTGTTGTTGCCGGCCACACCCACGGAATGGATCCAGTTGAGGATGGTGGCGAATTTCGGGTCTTTCAGATTCAGCTGGTAGTTTGTGCCGTCGAAGTCCACCAGCTTAACGCCGGCAATGGCCATCAGGTTGCAGTTCTGCACCGACAGACCCCAGATAGAGCCGTCCTTGGTGGCGAACTTATCCATAATCTTTTTGCACTCTTCCAGCGTCCAGTTGTCCTCCAGGAACAGCTCCTTGGGAGTCTTCTTGACACCGTAATTACGCATCATCTTAGTGTTATAGAAGAACCAGGATTCCATTTCGGTCTTGAGGAAGGTGTGATATACCTTGCCTTTCCACCTGTATTTTTCCATCGTCTCCCGGGTCTCGTTCCACAGACCGTCGTTGAGGTCGAGGATATCGTCCACCGGTTGCAGAACGTCCATGCTCATCACACGGGGAGAGAATTTGGATACCTCCACGATGTCCGGCGAGTCGCCGGAACGGATGAGCATCGCCAGGGAGCTCCAGTAATTATAGAAGTTTCCCTTCTTCACCTTGAAGGTGATGCCGAATTGCTTTTTCATCAGCGAATCCCAGGATTTGCTGTCAGTGACTATGCCCTCCCACTGATAATAAACCAGCTCCTTATTAGTCAAGGTGCGCTTGGGCATAGGCGCGGTGGTGATGTCGTAGTTAGCCGGCGGCTTATCCGTCTTTTTCTTGGTGGTGGCGGTAGTCTTGCCGACATCAGCAGTTGGCTTTTTGTCCGTGTTGCCGGCGGTAGGGGCGGTGGTGGGCGTGTCCCCTGCCGTGGTGGTGGACTCCTCTGCCCCGCCGGCGGTGGTATCCGCCGTGTCACCGGCAGTGGTGGTGATATCTGCCGCATCCCCGGTGGTGGTCGTCACATCGCTGGTCAGCGGGTCGCTTTCCGCCGGCTTATCGCCGCAGGCGGCCAGGCCGACCAGCATTATCACTGCCAAACAAAGTGAAAGCAGTTTCTTCATCGTGGAAACCTCCTTTTTACCGATTTATCAGTCAAACACAAACTCCAGCACCTGCACGTCGCCGGGGCCCACGGTCACGGTGGCCGCTTTGCCGGACAGGGATACCTTGCTGCCGTAGAACAGTTCCTTCACCTGCAGGAGTTTCAGGTTGCCGGTGTAGGTGACCGTCAGGGTCTTGGCCTTGGATTTATCCACTACAGGGGCCTGGGTGGCCGCTTTGGTCACACCGTCGTTGTTGATGAGGGTCACAAACAGGCTACCGTCCTTCACATTCACCAGATACTGGATGTCGGAGGAGATGATAAAAGGAACATATTTCTTGATCTGCTCCTGCAGGATAGTCCCCAGGTTATCGATGCTGTAATCCGGGCCGTAGACGATGACCGTACCCTTGCCGGACTTGATGTCCTGGCGGGTGCCGCCCTTGTAGGCCGCCTTGTAGCTGTCAAAATACTGCAGGTAGGCGGTGTTGCAGATGAGGGTGCCGCCCTGGTTGACGTACTCCACATACCGGGCAGCCTCCGCCTTGGAGAGGGCGATGTCGCCGCACAGCAACAGCACGGGGTAGCTGTTCAGCACCTTCTGGGAAGCGTTTTGGGTGATAAAGTCGAAGTTATCGCCGTAGGCGTTGTTCACCTGGAAGAGGTGCTCGGAATTATTCAGCGTAAAGGGGTGAGCACCGGGATACAGCATCTTGAACAGTGCATTGTTCATGTCGTCGCCTGCGGTGTTCTTGAAGTAGCCGAACGCCTTGTTCCACGCATAGTCGCCGGCATAGACGGCTTTTCCGTGGTACAGGTCGATGGCCACACCGATGGGGGTGTACGCATAGCCGATGTCGTCTGCCTTCTCGGAGAAGGCCACCAGCTGCTGCATATTCTTGCCGTAGCTGGTCAGCTCCAGGACGCCGTCGTTATTCACACGCTCCAGGCCGTAGAAGGACAGGCGGCAGGCGGCCTCGAACATAAATGCCGAACTACCGCCCATATAGGACATCATGAAGGCACGCTTAATGAGGCTCAAGGAGTGACCGCCGGTGGGGAAGCCCATATGATCCCAGGAGGAATAGGTCTCCTCGGTGCCGATGGTGGTCTGGAACCAGTTGGAGAAGTCCATGATGGTGGTGGCATCATACTGACGGCCTGCGCCACGGGTAAAGGCCATGTGAGCCTGGTGCATACCGATGTTTTCGCCAATCTCCGAGCCGATGTTATCAAAGCCGAACTCACCGGCATAGTGCTGGAACAAGGTGTGACCGTTGATGCTGGTCATGCCTTTGGAGCCGTGCTGTAGATTGTGCGGAGGATTGGCAAACTGCTTGAACAGCCAGTTGCGGATGATCGCCACCGCATCCTTGTCGTTCTTGGGTCTGTTCACACTCCAGCCGGCGCCTTCGATGGTCGTGCCGTCACCGGCCATGTGGCCGTTCAGGTTGAGGAAGGAGTAGCCCCACTCACCGGTGGCACCCTTGACGCCGTCGATGGGGTTGTAGTACACCTCGCCCAGTTTCTGCGCCTTGATGCTTTTCTCAACGATGTTAGCCGGAACATAGGCATTGGGGCCCAGCACACCGAATCCGCCGTAAGCCACAAAATCGCTGTAGCCGTCGGCATACTTGGTCGCCCACACCGAGGGATCACGGACAAAATCCGAGGCCTTCAGGTTGTAGTTCTTGGCAGGAGCCTTGGTAGTCGTGGTGGTGGCCTTTTTGGTCGTTGTGGCGGTGGTGTTCTTGCCACCGTCCGCCGTGGTAGTGGCATCGGCGGCGGTTGTAGTGGTATCGGCGGCCTCGCTACCGGTGGTGGTCGTGTCCGCTGTCTCTGTGGTGGTCGCCGCACCATCCTGGGTGGGGGTGGACACCGGATCGCTACCTGTCGGCTCTTTGTTGCATGCCGTCATGGTGACCAGCAGGGTCACAAGCAACAGGAGTGAAAGTACTTTTTTCATAGGGAAGCCTCCTTTTGTATTAAATCACTTTAATCAAATACATACTCAAATACCCGATAGTCACCGGCCGGCACCGTGGTTTTCACCGTATTGCCGGACAGGTTGACCGCTTCACCGTAATACAGCTCTTTGACCCGCTTGATCTTCAGATCTCCGGTGTAAGTAATGTCCAATGTAACGGCCTTGGTGGCATCCACCACCGGGGGCTTGGTTGCTTCTTTCGTAACGCCATCATTGTTGATGACGGTAACAATGAGGCTACCATCTTTGACATTCACTAAATACTCCACGGTTTTGGAGAAGGTGAAGGGGATATACTGTTTCAGTTGTTCTTGCAGGATAGGGCCCAGGTTGACCACACTATAATCCGGGCCGTACACGATGACCGTGCCCTTGCCATCCCGGATATCCTGCCGGGTGCCACCCTTGTAGGCGGCCTTGTAGCTCTCGAAATACTTGAGATACGCCGTATTGCAGAGGAGGGTGCCGCCCTGCTCCACATACGTCTGATACCGCTTGACCTCGGCCGAGGTGAATTTGATGTCGCCGCACAGCAGCAGAACCGGGTAGCTGTTCAGCACCGTCTGGGAGGCGTTCTGCAACAGCACATCGCAGGTGTCGCCGTAGGAGGTATTGACCTGATAGACCTCCTCGCCGGGCATACCGGGCGCCATATAGCCGCCGAACAGGCCACCGCCGGGATAATACAGCTCAAACAAATCCCAGTTCATCTTGTCGCCGGGGGTGTTGGGGAAATAGCCGAAGGCCTTGTTATGGCTCTTGCCCGAGACTCCGCCGGGCAGGGTGGAATAGGCCGCCAGACCGTGATAAAAATCCATCACAATGCCAATAGGGGCATAGCTGATGCCGATGTCCGGGTTGGCAGTGGCAAAGCCCACCAACTCCTTGGCCATCTTGCCATAACTGCTCAATTCCAGTATGCCATTCTCGTCCACATACTCCGGGCCAAGGAAGGACAGCCGGGAGGATGCCTCAAAGCCATACATGGAAATATTGCTCATATAAGATAGGATGAATGCCCGACGGTGGAGACTGAGGGAGTGGCCGCCATCCTTACTGCCGAAGCCCGGCCAGGAATCGGTGCTCTCCTCGGTGCCGATGGTGCTCTTGTACCAATTAGAGGTGCTTACCGCCGTCTTGATTCCATACTGCCGGGCGGCACCACGGGTAAAGGCCATGTGGGCCTGGTGAGAGGCGACATTTTCGCCAAGCTCTGCCCCCACACAGTCGAAGCCCCACTCCGCCGCATAGTGCTGCCAGTGAGCATGGCCGTTGATGGCCATCTGTCCTTCTTTTCCGTATTCGATATGGTGATGGGCGTCATTAGAATACTTGCCAAACAGCCAGTTGCGGATGATGGCCAGGGCGTCCTTGTCATTTTTTGGGGTATATACCTGCCAGCCGGCACCCTGTTTCTCCTTGCCGTCGCCGGGGTAATTGCCGGAGATGTTGAGGAAGGAATAGCCCCACTCCCCCACATTGCACTTGTAGCCCAGGGGGGTGTTGTAGCCATAGCCGTCCTCGCAGCCATCCAGGGGGTGGAACCAGGCCTCGCCCAGGCCATGAGCCTCAATGCTCTTTTCGGTTAGCTCAGCGGGGGTGTTGTCACTGCCGCCCAGCACACCGTAGCCGGTGTAAAACACTGTGGTGTCGCCGTAATAACGGGGAGCCAGCACCGACTCATTAAGAATAAAATCACTCTTTTTCAAGTTGTAGTTTCCTCCTGTCTGGGTCTGGGGCTTGGTGGTGGCTTCCCCCGCGGTGGTCTTCGCCGTAGTGCCGCTACCCACAGCAGTAGAAGTCTGCCCGGCGGCGGTGGTGTCCGTGCCGGCAACGGCAGAAGATCCGGCCTGAGAAGGGCTAACCCCCGCCGCCGTGGTGGTGGCGCTGTTATCCGCCGTGGGCGTGGACACCGGGGCGCTTTCCGCAGGCTTGTCTCCGCAGGCGGTCATACCAACCAGCATCGCCACCAGCACGAGAGTAGAAATCACTTTTTTCGTAGGGATAGCCCCCTTTTTATACTCCTAAACAGTATAATGAGGTTAATCAAACACAAACTCCAGCACCTGCACGTCGCCGGGGGCCACAGTGATATTCACACTGTTGCCAGACAGGCTTACCTTGGTGCCATAATACAGTTCCTTCACCTGCTTGATCTTCAGGTTGCCGGTGTATTTGATGGTCAGGTTTTTCGCCTTGGACTTGTCGATCACCGGATCCTGGTTGGGGTCCTTGGTCACACCGGCATTGTTGATAAGGGTAAGGATGAGGCTGCCATTCTTCACATTCACCACATACTCCACGGTGTCGGAGATGGTGAAGGGAACATACTTCTTGAGCTGCTCCTGCAGAATGGGGGCCAGGTTATCGACGCTATAATCGGGGCCGTACACGATGACGGTGCCCTTGCCATCCTTGATATCCTGCCGGGTGCCGCCCTTATAGGCCGCCTTGTAGCTGTCGAAATACTTGAGGTAGGCGGTGTTGCAGATGAGGGTGCCGCCCTGCTGGACATAGGCCACATACCGCTTAGCCTCCGCCGAGGAGAGGGCGATATCGCCGGCCATCACCAGCACGGGATAGCTGTTCAGCACCTTCTGGCTGGCGTTGTGCATGATGACGTCATGGGTGTCGCCATAGGGGGTGTTCACCTGATAATACTGCTCGCCGGCGTAGGAGCCCTTACCGGCGATATCACCAGCCTCGGGATACAGCATGCCAAACAGCTTCATATACATGTCGTCGCCGGCGGTGTTGGGGAAATAGCCGAAGGTCATGTTGTAGCGATAGCCGCTGCTGCCGGGAAGGGTGGAATAGGTAGCACGGCCGTGGAAATAATCCAGCGCCACACCTATGGGGGTGTAGGTATAGCCGATGTCGCTATTCTTGGTGGAGAAGGCCACCAGCTCCTGCATCGTCTTGCCGTAGGGGCTCAACTCCAGCCAGCCATCATTGTCCACCTTTTCCGTGCCGTAGAAAGCCAACCGGCAACCCACCTCAAAGGTAAAGCTGGAGGCGCCGCCCATATAAGACATCAGGTAGGAGCGCTTGAGCAGGCTCATGGAATGGCCCTTGGTGGGGCCGCCCTGGGGCCAGCTGGGATAGGTCTCCCAGGTGCCGATGGTGCTGGCATTCCAGTTAGAGAAATACATATTGCCCACCACATCGTACTGCCGGGCAGCACCGCGGGTGAAGGCCATATGTGCCTGGTGCATCAGGATATTTTCGCCAATCTCGGAGCCCACCGAATCGAAGCCCCAATCCGCCGCATAGTGCTGAAACAGGGTGTGGCCGTTCATGCTCCCCATGCCGCTATCCCCATGCTTCAGGTTGTAAGGAGGATTGGCATACTGCTTAAACAGCCAGTTGCGCATGATGGCCAGGGCGTCCTTGTCATTCTTGGGCTTGTTGACGATCCAGCCGCAGCCCTCCGCCAGCATACCGTCACCGGCGGTATAGCCGTTCAGGTTGAGGAAGGTGTAGCCCCACTCGCCGGTCATACCCTTCTTGCCGTCATAAGGGCTGTAATACAACTCGCCCAGCTTGTGATGGGTGATATTCTTTTCCGCCATGGTTCGAGGGACATAGGCATTAGGACCACTATGACCAAAGCCGGTGTAAGGCGTAAAACCGTCGGTGCCCTCCACATAATTGGTGGCCCATACCGACTCGTCCTTGACAAAGTCAGACACCTTCAAGGTATAGTTCTTTGCCGGTGCCTTTGTCGTGGTGGTGGTCACCTTTTTGGCTGTGGTAGCGGTGGTGTTCTTGCCGCCGCCCACCGTGGTGGTAGCATCGCCGGCGGTCGTGGTGGTTTCGTCGGCCTCGCTACCGGTGGTGGTCGTGTCCGCCGTCTCTGTGGTGGTCGCCGCTCCGTCCTGCGTGGGGGTGGAGACCGGGTCGCTACCTGCCGGCTCTTTGTTGCAGGCGGTCATACTAACCAACATCGCCAACAGCACGAGAATAGAAACCAGTTTTTTCATAAGGGAAGCCTCCTTTGTTATATGTAAGGAAATACAAAGTTCAACCAAACATAAATTCCAGCACCTGTACATCACCGGGCCCGACGGTAACGGTGACGGCGTTGCCGTCTACCTCCACCGTCTCGCCGTAGTACAGCTCCTTCACCTGTACCACCGGTTCATCGCCGGTGTAGGTGACCGTCAGGGTCTTGGCCTTGCTCGGGTCGGTGATCGGTGCCTCGTTATACACCTTGGTGACGCCCTCGTTGTTGATGAGGGTGAGGATGAGACTGCCATCCTTCACGTTCACCAGGTACTCCACCTCATCCGACAGGGTGAAGGGGATATATTTCTTAATCTGTTCTTTCAGGATGGCATCCAGCGCCTCCACACTGTAATCCGGACCATAGACGATAACTGTGCCCTCCCCGTCGGCGATGGTCTGTGCGCCGGCGTCATACGCCGCCTGATAGTCCGCAAAGAAGCGGAGGTAGGCGGTGTTGCACAGCAACGTGCCGCCCTGCCGCACATAGGTCACATACCGCCGGGCTTCCTCCTCCGTCAGCTGGATATCCCCCATCAGCACCAGCACCGGATAGCTGTTCAGCACCTCCTGAGAGGCGGTGTGGGTGATGACATCGTGGGTATCGCCGTAGGGGGTATTCAGCAGGTGCATCTGCTCCGGCGCCTGGCTGTACCAGTCACGCCAGGTGAAGAAGCCGGCACCGGCATACAGCTTCTTGAAAAATTCCCGGGTCATCTCGTCCCCGGCGGTGTTGGGGAAATAACCAAAGGCCATATCGTGGCGGAGGCCGGTGCCACTTTCCAGTGCCGAGCACAGCGCCAGGCCGTGGTAGTGATCCAGCACCACGCCGATAGGGGTATAGGTATACCCAATATGGGGGTGCTTGGCAGAGAAGGCCACCAACTCCTGCATCATCCTGCCGTAGGGGGTCAGCTCCAGCAAGCCCTCCTCGGTGACCCGCTCCGGCCCATAGAAGGCCAGGTTGGCACCGGCTTCAAAGGTGAAGCTGGCCGCACCGCCAAAATAGCTCATAAGGAAGGCCCGGCGCAGGATGCTCATGGAGTGGCCGCCGGTGGGAAGGCCCTGGGGCCAGGTGGGGTGAAGCTCCTCGGTGCCGATGGTGCCCTGATTCCAGTTGGAGAAATACATCAGCGGCACACAGCCGTACTGGCGGGCGGCGCCACGGGTGAAGGCCATATGCGCCTGGTAGCAGGCGATGTTCTCTCCAATTTCGGCACCGATATGGTCAAAGCCCCAGCTGGCAGCATAATGCTGGAACAGGGTATGCCCATTAAAACTGGTCATACCCGTAGCGCCTTCTTCTAAATAATACGGTTTTCCGGCATACTGCTTAAAGATCCAGCGGCGCATGATAGCCACTGCATCGGCATCATCCCGGGGGGGATTTTCTATCCAGCCGCACCCCTCTGCCAGCATGCCATCGCCGGCATAATAGCCCCGCAGATTGAGGAAGGTAAATCCCCACTCGCCGCAACAGCCTTTTTTTCCATCGTAAGGGGCGTGGTAGAGTTCGCCCAGTCCCTGCCGGCGGATGTTCTCTTCAGCCACATGGGGCGGCACGGTTTCGTTACAGCCGTGCTTACCGTAGTGGGAATAGCCAATAAAGCCGCTGGTATCTGCCGCATACCGGGTGGCGAACAGCGCCGGGTTGAGAATGTAGTCGGTCGCCTTCATGGGGCTTCTCCTCCGTAAAAATCAGTCAAATACAAATTCCAGCACCCGGTAATCGCCGGGGCCGACGGTAATCCGGACGGTGTTGCCGTCGGCGTTCACCGGCTGGTTATAATACAGCTCTCGCACCGCTTTGACTGCCGTCTCACCGGTGTAGGTCACCGTCAGGTCGATAGCGGCGGTCTCATCCACCACCGGGTCGCCCAGGCGCTCTTTGGTGACGCCCTTGTTGTTGATGACGGTGACGATAAGGCTGCCGTCCTTCACGTTCATGAGGTATTCCACATCCTCCGAGAAGGTGAAGGGGATATATTTACGCAACTGCTCCTGCAGGATGTCCCCCAGATTCTCCACGCTGTAGTCGGGGCCGTACACGATGACGGTGCCCTCCCCATCGGGGATATCCTGCCGGGTGCCGCCCTGATAGGCAGCGGCGTACTTATCAAAATACTTGAGATAGGCGGTGTTGCACAGCAGGGTGCCCCCCTGCCGCACATAGGCCACATACCGGGCCGCCTCCTCGGCCGACAGAGTGATGTCGCCGGAGAGGAGTAGCACCGGATAGCTGTTCAGCACCCGCTGGTCAGCGTTCTGCAACAGCACATCACAGGTGTCGCCATAGGGGGTGTTCACCTGGTAGGTCTCCTCCATAGGCATACCGGGGGCCATATAGCCACCGAGCAGCCCGCCGCCGGGGTAATACAGCGCAAACAGGTCCCAGGTCATTTTGTCCCCGGGGGTCTCGTCAAAATAGCCGAAGGCCTTGCCGTGGCATTTAAGCGACGCCCCATCCTGTAGGCTATACCCGGCAATACCGTGGTAATAATCCAGCACGATGCCGATGGGGACATAGCAAAGGCCCACATCCGGATGACGGTGCGTAAAATCGCACAATTCCCGCATCGCCTCACCGTAGGGGCTGAGGGCCAGCAGGCCATCCTCTGTCCGGTGGTTGGGGCCAAGGAAGCCCAGACAGGCACCGGCCTCGAACACAAACTTGGATACGCTGCCCATGTAGCTCATCATATAAGTGCGCTTGAGCAGGCTCATGGAGTGGCCACCGTCCGGGAAGCCGAAGCCCTCCCAGGTGTTGGTCTCCTCCCAGGAGCCGGTGGTGCTCTGGTACCAGTCGGAGAAGTACAAAATGCTGAACTTCCCATACTGCTTACCGGCGCCACGGGAAAAGGCCAGGTGGGCCTGGTGGGAGGCTACATTCTCGCCAATCTCGGCGCCGATGTAGTCGAAGCCCCACTCGCCGGCATAGTGCTGCCAGTGGGAGTGGCCGTTGAAGCTGCCCATCCCGGCAGACCCCTCCTCCAGGGAGTGGGGTGCCGCCGCAAACTGGGTGAACAGCCAGCGCCGGATGATAGCCAGGGCGTCCCGGTCGTCGGTGGGGGTATTCCTCCGCCAACCGCCGCCCTGCAGATACACGTCAAAGGAGGAGGCGAAATTGTCCAGGTTGAGGAAAGAGTAGCCCCACTCGCCCACCGCATTCTTCGGGCCGTCAAAGGCATCGTCATACAGACGGCCCAAACGCAGGTCCCGGATGGTCTTCTCCACCAGGTCACGGGGCAGGTCCTGCGAGGGGCCGTGACGGCCGTAATCGGTGTAGATGCTGAAGCCCTCCTCGTCATAGCGGGGGGTATGCACCGCTTCATCCAGGAAAAAATTCTTTTTCTTCATATGTCTCGCCTCCTGCTTACACATTACCCTACAATACCGGAAGTAATCACGCTCTTGGTGAACCGACGCTGCAACACCGCATACACCGCCAGAATGGGGGCGACGCACAGCAGGGCGCCGGTCTTGAGATAGGCCATGGTATCCGCCTGGGTATAGGCGGTGCCGTCCGGCTTGGCCGAGGCCAAGATCTTATTGGCCATGTTGGACAGCCCTACCGACAGGGGGGCGTTGGAAGGATAATACAGCACTGAAGCGTAATCATCGTTCCAATACCACACCAGGCTGAGCAGGAACACCACCAGGAACATGGCGCCGGCGTTGGGAATCATAATGCGGAAATACGCTTTGATGGGGCCGCATCCGTCGATGTATGCCGCATCCTCCAGCTCCATGGGCATCCCTTTGTAGAACTGGAAGAAAATAAAGATGAACAGACCCGCCTTCAAGCCCACGCCAAACAGGGCGGACACCGCCATGGGGATGGGGGTGTCGATGGTGGGGATGCCGGTATGGTGAGTGAACTGTACAAAGCTGTTGTACAGGGGCATCATGGTGGTCTGGATGGGCACCAGCAGCGTGGCCAGTGCGCCCAACAGCAGGGCGGTGCGTCCCTTGAAATTAAACCGGGCAAAGCCGTAGCCGGTTACCGAGCAGGTGAAGCACTGCAGCACCGCACACAACACAGCCATCAGCAGAGAGGTCACCAAAGACTTCTGGTAGTCCAGCAACCACGCCGCCATTTTATAATTTTCCAGCGTAAAGGTGCGGGGAATCCACACCACCGCCGGGTCCAGCACGTCCGCAGACGCCCGGAAGGATACGCTGAGCATATACAGCACCGGATACAGAATGACAAAGGACAGGCCGATAATCAAAAATATCCGGAAAAAGGCGATCAGCTTTTCCACCAGCTTTTTGCGGAAAAGGACGCTGTCCATGCCCGCCTTTTTGGGTGCTGTATTCTTCGCCTGGTCGGCGATACCTGTGAAAACGCTCACAACATTTCTCCTTTCTCGGCTCAAAACAGCGCCTGCTTATTTTACCGAAACCCAACTGCTGACGATCTTGTACACAATGGCGATGAGCAATCCCCACACGATAAAGCACATCAGCGACAGTGCCGACGCATAGGCAAACTCCAGGTTGCCCAAATGATGGGAGATCTTACCGAACATCTCACCGCCGGTCAGCAAGCCGTCATACAGCGTGTAGAACACATTAACCAGAATCATCGGCCCGATGGAGGGCAGGGTCACCTTCCAGAAAATTTCCCAGCCGGTAGCTCCCTCGATCTGCGCCACCTCGTAATAGGTGGTGGGGATACCCTGCAGGCCGGCGATGAAGATAAGAATCTGAATACCGGAGCTCCAGGACAAGTTAAAGAGCTGGTTGGTGATATTCACAATGTAATCCGCAATCAGGGGGTTGACACCCAGCGTCTGCAAAATATCCTGGGTGCTGGTGATGGTCAGCATGGCCGAGGCTCTGTCGCCACTGACCAGGGTGTTGAAGAACACATCGTAGTTCATCACCGCCACCACCGGGCCACTCATAATGACCACCGGCAGGAAGAAGATGGCGCGGGCAATGCCTTGGCCTCTGAAATTCGCATTCAGCAGAATAGCCACAAACAGAGAGAACAGCACGGTTACCGGTGTCTGTACCACCGCCGCCGTCAGGGTGCCGGTGAAGACCGGCAGGAAGTCAGCGTCCTGGGTAAAGGCACGCAGATAGTTCTCCCACCCCACATAGGTCATATGCAGTTGGCCGGGCTCGATATCCAGCTCGTTGAAGCTGTAAATAATGGCGTTGATGAACGGAACGAGGAACAGAGCCACAAAACCAATCAGCCAAAGACTGATAAAGATATATCCGTATGCCGATTTTTTCTTCTCATACGACAAGCGTCTCTTTGCCAATTAGTTCTCCCCCCGTTCTACCGCATATCCACCGGCCGCAACCTCGCTACCGCCGGCCGAGGTGTACGCTGTCTCGCCGTAATTCACCAGAATCCGGACACCGTTCTCGTATACCGCCGCATATACATTCTCTGCCAGCTTTTCGTGGGCGTACAGGCGGCTGCCTGCCACCGCCTCCCGGGCGGTAGACAGAGCCGTATACTGCTGAGCCAGCGTTTCTGCAAACAGGGACAGGCTACCGTTGCACAGGTGAGCCAGCTCTGTTCCCTTAATCACCGAGGTGTCCCGATAGAAGCCCTCGTAATGGAGCATACTGCCGGTCTCCAGGGCTTTCAGCAGGCCCTCACCCGCATCGGTAAAGTTCAGCATATCCGTGCCGTACCGTACCGCACCGCTGAGCACGATCTGCCGGAAGGGCACCGTCTCATCCAGCAGGCTCTGCCGGCTGCTGCCCACGGGGATGTTCACCACATCCGCCGCATAAGCCAGGGCGTACTGGTTGGGGTTATCCAACAGCAGACTGTCGGCCGCCTTGCCCAGCGCAGACAGTGCATCCGTCAGGATGCCCCGGGTGTTGTTGCGCTTGATGGTAGGAGAACGGTAGTCGTTATACAGCAGGCTACCCATATCCGTCAGGCCCACGTGGGTCAAGCCGTTTTTATCGATGGTCTTGGTCAGCGCCGCCGCCCGCTTGTCGATCCGGTCGGCGGTGAGCAGGTAGTAGGGCTTGCCCTCCAACGCCCGGCCAAGACCCACGGCATAGCGGCTCAGTTTCAGCTCCGAGCCGGAAATCACCGAGGCCAGGTTGGTAAACCGGCCGAAGAAATCCTGCTTTTCATGCTGCAGGACGTTGGAGAAGGTGGCGTACACCGTCTGCCCGGCCGCCTGCAGGGCGTTCAGCTCTTTCAGCGTGCCCAGCTTACGGGGCATCGCCGCCTTTGTCACCTGGTTGCCACGCAGGGCCTGCCGGTTCCAATCCACGTAATTGACGGTCACATCGGCCACCCCCAGCTCTTTCAGCCGGCGAATGGTCGCCTCGACCTCCTCCACTGTGGTCAGCGGCACAATGCTGTCCACCACAATGCCCAGGTAGGACACCTTTTTGGTCACAGCGCCGTGGAGGGTGACATAGCAGGTCTCCCCGGACACGGCCGACTGGGGGAGCGCCCCCTTAGCCTGCAGATACTGCCGGTAGGTACGGGCCATACCGCTGTAATTGGCCTCTGCCCCGGTCAGGAACCGGTAGGAGATGGCCAAATCCGTCAGGTTGGGATTGGCCTTTTCGTAAATCATGGTCTCGTTGTCCGCCAGGGAGTACAGCATCTTGCCGTACACCCCATACTGGGCGTACACATTGGCGTAGCCGGTAATCTGCCGACCGGTATTGGCTTTGACGGTGGCCAGCTCTGCCCCATCCTCCAGAATGGCCAGGCAGGCATGGGTGCCGTTCTTGATGCCGAACACCGGCATGGTAATCTTGTGGGCAGACAAATCTGCGTACAGGTGCTCCTCCGCCTCCGTGGGCTCGGTGCCATACACCGGGGAGGCGTAGGTTTCGGCACTGTACTTGCCGTTATCAAAATTGATAATGGCACCACTGCCGTCGGGGACGAGCAGGTAGCCGTCCTCCTCTGCCTTGCCGGCACCGAAATAGGGCAGCACCGTGATATTTTCCACGAAAATATCGCTGTTCTCCGCCTTCATGCTACCGGTCAGCACCCGGACATCCAGCCCGTCCGCGGTCAGCGTCACCTCCACCGGCACCGTCAGGGAAAGGTCCGGGAAGGTGAACTCCACCCGGAAGCCGTTGTCCAACTTCGTGACGGTGAAGGTTTCCTCCAGCACGCTACCGGTGTAGCTGTTCACACGGTCAGAAATGCCGGTGGATTTCAATGTATAGTCCAGAACAAGCCACGCCGGCATCTCCATGCGGGACAGGCCGAAGGCGTACTCATCGTCCTCCCATGCGGGGGGATGGCTGTACCAGCTGTAGCCGTCCGCCTTGCTGCGCACAGCAAAGGTGGCATATTCCGGCTCCAGGAACAGCTCCATGGTGTCCGTTTCCGCATACAGCCCACTGTCCGGCAGGGGCGCCGTGCTGTCTGCCGGGGCGGTATCGTCCTCCGGCTGGGCATAGCCGGTGATGGCCAGCCCACCGCACAGCAACACAGCGGCGAGGAACGCACACAGGATTTTTTGCAGGTTGTTCGATTTCACTGGTATGCTTCCTCCTTTTATCCCGCCAGCTTGATGCGGAATATAATCTCGTTGACCAGCACCAGCACGTTGGAGAACAACTGCTGGAACAGGCTGTAAACAATGAAGATCAGCACGGCGATGATAACCATGCCGATGACCGTCAGGATGATGGACAGCACGGCCTTTCCAAACTCAAACTCATGGAAATTCATAAACGCCGCAATGATCATCACCAGGCTCCACAGCGCCCCCAGGGCGGTAATGATGGTGCGGAATACCCCTTCCTCCTGGGTCAGCACCAGGCCGAGGACGATGTTGATATACCCGGCAATGGTGTAGGGCATCAGGGAGTATACCGAAATGATCCAGATGTTCTTGAAGGTCGCCTTGCCTTCGATCAGTACGCAGAAGCACCAGTTGGCCAACGTCCAAATGAACAGGATGATAAAGGCCGAAAACACCGAAAGCGGCAGGTTAATGGCGCTCTGCTGGACAATCTGAAACTGCTTGCCCATCATCTGGAGCTGAATGACGCTCTGTAAAGCGAACACGAAAAACAGGATGACGGACATTTTCAGCGAGGTCAGCTTGCGGTACCGCATGGTCTCAAACGCCGAAAAGGGATTTTTCAGCGCATGGAACGGCATTGTATAGATGGTTTCTTTTTTCATCATGCACGCTCCTTTCGGCTCTTACGTCGGCGCCACAGCCACCGGCCGCCCTTGACCAGCACCACCAGCACCACGATAATCACGAGGAACAGCACCAGATTCTCCCGCAGGAAGATAAGGCGCAGCTGCCGGAAGGCCGCATTGTAGTTTTTGCTGTCATGGCCCAGTTCGAAATACCGCATAGCCTCTTTATATTCGCCCTGATTGAGCAAAACGCTGCCGATGCCGATATAGGCCAGATCATAGTTCGCGTTGAGTGCCAGCACGTCCTGCCAGGGCTTGATGACCTCCGACTGCTTCTCGGTGCTGTAGGCGGTGATTGCCTGGTGGATGGTGTCGCCGTAAACAGTGGGTCGGAGCACCGTCACGGTGCCGCTTTCGGCATCCAGCACATACAACTTATCCTCATAGGTCTGGATGGCTACCGGGGAGAGGAATGCCCCCTCGTAGCTGCCGCTGGTACCAAAGGCCGCCAGCAGATTCATCCGCTGGTCAAACTGGTAGATCTTGCCCATGCGGTTGTCCACAAAGGTGATAAACCCGGCGTCGTCCGCACACACGGCCACAAAGTTCAGATACCGGGCATTATCGCTGATGGCCTGCCCCGCCTTGGTGGACTTGTCAAACTGCAACACGTCCACGCCCTTGGGGTTGAGCATGCTGATGGTGTCCATCTCCGTCTTGTTTTCGCCGCCGGCGTTCCAGTAGGAGTTGGTCACCGTGATGATAAAGTCATCGTCGGTAATGCAGAAGTTGGCCACCTCCGGCGGCACATAGCTGGCCATCGCCTCTTTCTGCTCGTCGGTCATGAACTGCCGCCAGAAATAGTCGGCCAGCAGTTCTGCCGTGGAGGCCACCTTGGGCGAACCGTAGAAGCCGGTAAACCGGCCGTCCTTATCAAACAGCACGATACCGTCGGAAATACCGATGGCGCTGACATAAATGTTGCCGGCGCTGTCCAGCAGCATCTTTTTGGGGATAAACTCCACGCTTTCCGGGAAATACTCCGCATCCGGCTTGAGAATTTCCAGGTTGATCACGCCCTGGCGATCGGTGCGGATAATGCGGCGGTTGCCGCCGTCGCAGATGTAGATACGCTGCTGGGCATCCACATAAATGCCGGTAGGATTAAGCAGAGGGGATTCCGCCCCGTCCTTGGTAAAGGCGGTGATGTGGGCCTTTGCCTGCATATCTCTGCCCAGGATGATCACACTCTTGGCATCCGCATTGAGGATGTACAGGTCACCCTCGTTATCGAAGCACATATCCTGGGGATTGTCCAGGCGCTCCAGCTCCTCCAGCCCCATCTGGGCTCCGTAGACGACCTGCTCCACCTCGTAAATGTCCGGGGAGAACACGTCCTCGCCGTTGTTGTTGTAGGTGTAGGAGTGCCATACGCCCTCGGCCCCTACGGGCAACAGGGCGAAGGAGCCCAGACAGATGACGGCCAGCAGGAACAGGGCCGCTTTTTTCAACTGTTTCATCTGTCTTCCTCCTTACTCTTTGATACCGGAATAGGCCATGGTTTCCACAATCTTCGATTGGGTCAGGCAGAAAATAATCAGCGAGGGTAAAATCATCAGCACCGACGAGGCGGCGCCCACACCGGTACGGGCGATACCGCCGGTGGACAGCTGACTCATCATGGTGGGCAACAGCTTCATATCCTCCGACACGATGTAGTTGCCGCCGGTGGAGTTCCACATGGCCTGGAAGGTGAAGATCAGCGTCGTCAGCATGGCTGGCTTGACCAGCGGCAGACAGATGCGGGTGAGGATCTTCATTTTCGATGCGCCGTCAAGCGTGGCGGCCTCCAGCATCGAATCCGGCACCTGGGTCAGAAAATTCTTGATAAGGAAGATGTTCAGCGGGCCACCGATGGTGGGGAGCAACACCGCCCAGAAGGTATCAAACATCCCCAATTTGGTGACGATGATGTACTGGGGCAGTGCGGTCACCGGGCCGGTGAACAGCAGGGTCATGGTGATCAGCTTGGAAAATGCCGCATTGCCGGGAAAATCGTATTTCGCCAGCGGGAATGCGGCCAGCGTGGACAGCGCCATGGAGGCGATAATGCCCACTACGGTCACAAACAGAGTATTGAAAAAGTACCGGGAGAAGGGGATCCACAAGGAATCCGAGATACGCCACAGCTCCGAGAAGTTCTCCAGGGTGGGGTTCTGCACAAAGAACCGGGGCGGATAGGCGAAAATCTCCTCCATCGGCTTGAACGCCTGCACTACGGAATAAATAAACGGCAGAAGCATAAATGCAGCCACCAGCAGCAGCACGATCAATATGGAAATGTTGCCGAACATCGAGCGGTTGACCCGCTTTTTCGGCTTATGTAAGGTTATCTTCATATTCGACCTTCCCTTGCTTCGGTATCATCAGGTAGCTGCGTACTTATGGATGACCTTTTGCACGATGTTGTTCACCAGCAGCACAAAGGCAAACAGCACCACCGACAAGGCGCTGGCATAGCCCAGCTCCATACGCATATTGCCGTAGTCCATAATGTGGGTCACGATGGTCAGTGCCGCATTGTCCGTGGAGGGGAAGCCCGCCAGCGTAATACAAATGGAGCTGACCGAGAAAGAAGCGGAAATCTGCATCACCGCACCGAACAGAAGCTGGGGGCCCATAGAGGGCAGGGTGATGTAGAACAGTTCCTGCCAGCGGTTACGCACACCGTCCACCGCCGCCGCCTCATACAGCGTGCGGTCCACGTTCTGCAGACCGGCGATGAAGGACAGGAACGAGGTGCCAAGGCTCATCCACAGCTGCACCAGCATGATGACCGGCAGTACCGTGTTGGCGTCCGTCAGCCACTGCACCGGCTCGTCGACCAGCCGCATGGACATGAGCATGGAGTTGATAAAGCCGTACTGGTCGCCGGAGAAGATGAACGTCCAGATGACGTACATCGACGCCGACATGGTGGGCAGGTAGAAAATCGTGGTGAGCACCGCCCGGGCGTGCCGCCCCAGCTCATTGATGAGCCAGGCGAAAATCAGACAGGCGATGTAGCTTAAGGGGCCGGTGACCACGGCAAACACCAGCGTGTTCCGGACAGCGGTGATGAAATCGTTATCCTCCAGGAACACACGCAGGTAGTTATCCAACCCCACAAAGGAGGGGGTCTCCAGCATATTGTAGTCTGTCAGGCTGATGAACGCAGCCCCGATGACAGGCAACACCACAAAGGTGATAAACAGCAGGGCGAAGGGAAGAACCATGAGATAACAATCAGCATTTTTCTTCATCTTCTGCCAGGTAGTTCCGCTACTGACGATCATGTTCTTCCCTCCTTATCCAATGTCGAATTGCTTGTACTTACGCAAAAGCTCGGTGTTGATGACGGTGTTGTGCTGACACAGGGTATCCACCGGATAGGCCCCGTTATACAGCACCGCACGGAAAGCGTTGTTGATCTCCCGGGCGATGTAGTAGGTGCCGGGCAGTTCCTGTACCGCCACCACATTATCCACCGCCGCATACAGCTGGGCCAACTCATCCTCCTCCCAGGGCAGACGGCCCAGCGCCTCCAGGTTGGCGGCCGCATACCGGCCGGCCGGGCCCATCTGTGCCTCGATGTCATAGCCGAACTGGGTCTGGGTATCCGCCTCGGTAAACCAGGCCAGGAAATCCCATGCCGTCTGAGGATCCTTGACGGCATCAAAGATCACACCGTAGGTGATGGTCTGAGACAGACCGGAGGTAACGGTGATGCCGGTGGCACCGCAGATGCTCACCGAACTGTTCATGGTGCCGTCCTCACCCACCACGCTAGGCAGGGGTAACATGCTCCACTTGCCCTTGATTTCCGGGGCAGAGGCCTGCAGCTGGGCGTACATGGTGTAGTCGGTGATACCAATGGCCATCTCGCCACTGCGGAAACGGTTGAAGAAGTCGAAGGTCAGCGGGAAGCTGTACTTCTTGTAGAAATCCGTCCAGGTCTGGAATCCGTCGATGGATGCCTGCTGGTCGAAGGCGGCCATGTAGTTCTCGTCAAACACCGAGCCGCCGTTCTGCATCAGCAGGGTGAAAAACATACCGGTGGTGGACGGGATACCGATGTCGATGTTGTTGCGCTGTAACACGGCGGCCGCCAGGTACATATCCGTCCAGGTGGTGGGAGCCTTCAGCCCATATTCCTCCAGCACATCGTTGCGCACAAACATCATGGGGAAAATCTCGGTCAGCGGCAGGCCGTACACCGCCCCCTTGTAGGTGGCAGGCACCAGTGCCTGCGCCGAGAAGCGGCCGGCCACCTCGTCAAAGCCCTCAAAGGAGGACAGATCCAGCAGAGAATTACGGCAACCCAGCCGCACCGGGTCATCGCCGGTCTGGAACAGCGCCACATCCGGGCCCTTGCCGGCCATGACAGCGCTGGTGATGTCGGTAGAAATGGACAGGTTCACGACCGTGTTGTGGTTGGGGGCGAAATCGCCCTCCACCAGATTCTTGGTCACCCGCAACTGGTCACGGCCGGAACTCAGCCAAACCGTCAGCTCCTTCTGGGCGTCCTCGTTGCCGGCGGTGCCGGTGTAATCCTCCCGGAAGGAGGAGAGGAAGCGGCGGATGGCAAACAGCAAGCTCTGGAAGAAGCCTACCTGCTCCTCCGCCAGCTCTGTGCCGGCGGTGTACACCCGGATATAGTCCACGTCCAGCGGCTGCTGGTTGAGGGCACCGTTCCAGGAAGACAGGGACTCGATATGGCCCTTGAAGCTGTTCAGCATCAGCGGAATCTTATCCGGGTCATCCGCAAACACCACCAAGGCGTTGATAATCGCCTGCAGGCTGGATAACTGTTCGCCGGCCTTGCCGGTGTGGCTGATGACGGAGGCTTTCTGCTCCTCCAGCCCAGCCTTGAGGGATTCGATCTCCTCCTGGATGCCGGGGATGGCATCCCGCAGGTTGTAGTTGCGGTATTTATCCGCCGAGAAGCCGGTCACCGCCACCACCTTGCGGTAGAGGGCGTTGAGCCGGGATATGTAGTCGTAGATGGCTACGTAATTTTCAATGAGAATACCGGGGGTGACCTCCAGCCGGATGGTGTGAACGCCCTTTTCCAGGTAGAACAGGTAGGGGTCGTCCTCCTTCCCGAAGCTGTACAGATACCAGTTCCGCCCATAGGGGAACTGCAGGTCATCACACTCCGCAAAGGGCAGTGCTCCGTCGATGAGCAGGCGCCGTGTGGACACCATGCCGTTCTTGGTGCTCTGCCGCACACGCAGGTCGATGGTATACAGGCCATCGGCCGGCACCTCCACCTGCCACTCCATCCACTGGCCGGCACCCAGATACCGGGTTCCGGGGATGTAGTTGAAGTATTGCTTGGTGGGGTCGTTGGGGTGGGTGTTGGGGTCCGAGGGGTCGCTGTCCGGCATCAGGGTGGAGTCCGACTTGCGGAGATAATCCTCTGCCTGAATCTCCACCGAGAAGGACGGAGCGTCTGTATAGCCATTTGCGGCATACTGCTGTGCCAGCTCCTCGTATGTGGGGGCCGGGGCGTCGTTGTACACCTCCAGCCGGTGGAGCATCCATGCTCCCTTGTGCTGGGTGACGGTGACGGTGTGAACCCCGGCGGTCAGGTGGAAATACAGCGCCTCTGCACTGTAGCCCTCCGGGTCTTGCAGGGACATGGTGGTCCAGGCGATCTGTACCGCCTGCTCCGGCAGCATATCGTAGCCGGCCTTTTCCGCCACATCCGCCCAAGGCTGCTCAATAAGAAGGCTGTCCCCCTCCGTATAGGGGCTCTTGCCGTCGATCTGCAGGCCGATCTCGGTTTTCATCAGGCTTTTCTCCTGCTGTACCGGCAGATACTCTACCCGGATGTGGTACAGGCCCTCCTCCGGCACCTCCACAGAAAAGGTCGCCGTCTCGCCCTGCTCATCCAACAGCACAACGGCCTTGCCATCCTCTTCGGTGACGGTAGCGCCGCTGACCGTGGCCCCATCAGCGGTAGCAGAGACCGCCGCCTGGGGATACACAGCCGTAGCGTACTGTTGCCGATACTCGGTGTAGCCGGAGATGTCCTCCTCCGCCATTGCCGAAAGAGCAAAGGAAGGAGCCATCGTCAGTAATACGACGACTGCCAGCAGACCGGCAATCGCCCTGCTGAAACGCTTCGCTTCCAACTCACTCAACTCCTTCCTTTGCGTGTGCCACCCTCAATCAGAGGGTGGCAAAGATCGCTTCCAGTTTTTCTTTTGCTTCCATGATGTCGATGGTCTGCTGCTCACCGGAGATCTCTCTCTCGATGGTAAAACTGCCATCGTAGCCCAGCTCATGCAGGCCCTTGACGAGGGCGGGGAAGTTGACCTTGCCCTCACCCAGCTTGACCTCCGGCCCCAGGTACTGGCCGCAGGAGGGGTACTTGCCGTCCTTGGCATGGACGCCGCGGACAAACTTGCCGAAAACATCCAGGGCGTCCACCGGATTGGACTTGCCGTACATGATCAGGTTGGCGGGGTCCAGATTGACGCCCAGGTTGTCGGTGCCGATCTTCTCGAACATCCGCAGCATGCAGGTGGGGGTCTCCTGGCCGGTCTCGAACAGCAGATACTGGTCGTTCTTCTTCAGGTGCTCCGCCACGTGCCGCAGGGCGTTGGCCGTCGCCGGGAAGGCGGGGTCATTGGGGTTCTCCGGCAGGAAGCCCATGTGACTGATGACATCGGTGACACCCAGCTTCTTGGCGAAGTCAGCGCCGTCGATGAGGTTGCGCACACGGGTGTAGCGGTAGGTCTCCGGCACCAGACCCAGGGTCTCGGGGCCGTCAAAGAAGTTCCACACCGCCGGACCTTCCCAACCGCACCAGAAGGCGGTGATGGTCATGTCCTTCTCGGCGAAATATGTACGGATAACCTCCGCGTTCTCGTCGGTGAACAGGGTGGGATCCCAGCACATCAGCTGGCAGTGGTGGAAGCCACGGCCCACGCTGTCGTCCACCTTCTTTTTCAGTTTGCTCAGGTCTTTGTCGTCAAAGACAATGGCAATACCAACATTCATTGGTCAATCCTCCGTTCTCTTGTTCGCTTAGTCCTTCAGCTCGTCGCAGGAGACGATGGCACCGTTGGCGTTGGCGCTCTCCTTGAGCAGCTCGCACAGACGGATGGACTTAGCAGCGCTCTGGGGCGGGGTGACGGCTACCTCTCCGTTGCCGGCCACCGCATCGGAGATGACAGTCAGCTCACGGGTGAAGAAGTTGTCGCCGTTCAGCTCCGGCTCGAAGGCCTCGCCGCCACGGGGGTAGACAGTGACCTTGCTCATCTCGCAAATCACCGTCGCCTTCTCAAAGGCGATGCGGTAGCCGCAGTAGAAGCCGGTGCCCTCCAGAGACCAGTCGCCCACAGCGGTGACCGCCAGATCGTCGTAGATGAAACGGGAGTGCACCACGTCGTCGCCGGCGTACAGGTCCTGCGTCACGCAGGAAACCGCCTTGGGCTCACCGAACAGGTGACGCACCATATCCACATCGTGGATGTGCATATCCAGCAGACAGCCGCCGGACTCCTCGTGGTTCATGTACCAGCTGTGCCAACGGCTCCACAGGGGCGGGCCGCTCAGGCGCTGGAAGGAAGCGGCCACGGGGCGGCCGTACTCGCCGGACTCGATGAGCTTCTTCACATACTCATACTCCACAGCGAAGCGCAGGCCGAGACCGATCATCAGGATCTTGCCGCTGGCCTTGGCCGCAGCGATCATCTCCTGGGTCTGAGCGTAGTTACGGGCCATGGGCTTCTCGCACTGGACGTTGATGCCGCTGTTCAGCACGTCGATGGTCACGTCCTTGTGCAGAGGGGTGGGCAGGCAGATGTCCACCAGATCCAGCTCCTCGTTAGCCAGCATCTCCTTGTAGTCGGTGTAGGTGCGGACATCCGCCGGCAGCTCACGGCCGGAGTTGATGTTGGTCTCCACCGTCGCAGAGAAGTTGTCCGGGTCGATGTCGCACACGGCGACCAGCTTCGCCTTGCCACGCTCTTCCAGCAACTGCCAGGAGGGCGCATGGGCGCCCGCAATGCCGCCATAACCGATGATTGCCACTTTTAACATAGTAAAACCTCCCAGTTTTTTATTTGCGCATTATGCGTTTTCCACAAAATAGGCCGCAAAACCCCCTTGGGCTTTTGCTCAAACATAATATAACATATCGCCCCCACAAAACCCATGTGTTTTTCAAGTGAGAATATGTACATTTTGACACGAAGCGCACCCAATGCTCCTTATTCTTACCATGTTTGGGCATATTTCCCAATATGCACAAACAGGCGAACCCCCTCCTGTGTCCTCCGGCAGAGGTTGGACACTTTACCGGAAAGCAATAATAATCCAGCGACCACCCTCCGACGCCCACGCGTTTGCATAGTATATAATATTATTTAAATAAATTTATGTAATTTTAGCCGCAGAAGAGCGAAGATGTGGACAAAACACAGCCGTAACCCATTGCGGTTGGCGGGTTTTTCCATCAGCAAGCCATGCGGCAAAATATGTAAATTTTAACACACCCTCTTGACTTTGTCGAAAATATGCGCTAGAATGAGCCCGTATCATTCCCAAAACAGAAAGGAGCAGTAGGATGTTTATCAAGCACTACCAGCATTTCAACTCCAACGCCAACCATCTGAAAGTGGATATATACAACTCCGGCTACGCCGAGCTGAACCAGGACAAGCTGAGCCACGATTTTGCCGGCTCTATGTGCCGCCTGTACTTCATTGAAAGCGGCGAGGGCGAGATCGCCGGCAACGACCAGGCCATCCACTTCCGCCCGGGGCATGTCTATTTCATCCCCAGCGGCGTTTCCTGGAATATGCAGTTTCGCGTCACCATCCGCAAGTTTTTTGTGGACCTGAACGTGTTTAAGCCGGACGGCGAAAACCTGTTCGAGGACTGCTCCTCCATCCTGGAGATCCCCTTCCCCGAGGATAAGCTGGCGCAGACCATCGAGTGGTATCTCAGCGAGCAGACGGAAAAGATGTTCTTCGTCAAAAGCGTGGTATATCAGCTACTGGCAGAGATCATCCGTGCAAGCCGTATTGAAAGCCCCACGGTGAAGTACCACCCCATCGTGCTGGACTCCCTCAAGTATATTCAAAAGCACCTGTCCCTCAAGCTGACGGTACAGGTGCTGGCAGAGCGTAATTTTGTTTCCAAGAGTTTTCTCTCCTCCCAGTTCAAGAAGGAAATCGGCGTATCGGTGGGGCAGTACATCGACACCCGCATCGTTATGCAGGCCAAGATCGAGCTGGAACAACAGAAGATGTCCGTAGCGGAAATCAGCGAACAATTCGGCTTCTGCGACCAGTTCTACTTCTCCCGCTTTTTCAAACGGCACACCGGAGAGACTCCCTCCCAGTACCGTAGCCATTACACTGCGCAGGATTATTATCTGAGCAAAGACGAGGAGTAATATCCACGGAAAGGAGCCGCCGCATGAGTATGCAGCACAATCCCCTGCTCGAAAACACCGCCGATCAGTTGCGCATAGATATTTACAACACCGGCTACGGCGAGTTGCCTGCCGGGTACCCCTCCCACGACTATGCCGGCACCATGTGTTTTCTGTTCATCGTGGAAGAAGGCGAAGGCGAGCTGGTGGCCGGAGGGCAATCTCTCCCTTTCCAGCCAGGATATGCCTATCTTATCCCTCCCGGCAGTTCGTGGAGAATCCACTACCACACCAATCTGCGCAAGTTCTTTATGAATCTCAACATTTTCACCCCGGATGGGGAAAATATGCTGGCAGACAGCACCACCACCCTGATGCTCCCCTTTGCAAAAGAACAGCTGTCCGTCATGCTGGAGCAATACTTCAGTGAAAAAACAGAGCAGCTCTTCTTTGTGAAAAGCACGCTGTATACGTTGCTGACAGACTTTCTGCGCGCCAACCAGGCAGAAACCGCCGCCCCCGTCTATCATCCGGCGGTGCAGACGACCATCCGGTATATCCAGAAACACCTTTCTCTGCAACTGACCACCCAACAGTTAGCCGAGCACTGCGGCGTTTCTGCCAGCTTCCTGTCGGCTCGCTTCAAAAAAGACGTCGGCATCCCCCTCGGGAAATATATTCGGTTCCGCATCATCTGCCAGGCCAGGCTGGAGCTGGAGCAGCAAACGCTGTCCGTAGCGGAAATCAGCAAAAAACTGGGCTTTTGCGACCAGTTTTATTTCTCCCGGTTTTTCAAAAGCTCCTGCGGCGAAACCCCCACCCAATACCGCCGCCACTACGCCACACTTTCCTACAACATCGGCACAGAAGAATGAGAAAACCCCCGGCCACGCCGGGGGTTTCGTGCATAACAGGGGACTTATTCTCCGTGGCCGATAAGTGCCATATAGGCCAGGTTGGGCTGGGACAGATCCATCCGGCCGTACTGGACGATAACCTCCACGTTGGACTCAAACCGCAGGGCATACTGCGTCTGCTGTTCGATGACCGCACCGCCAATCTCCTCCGGCACATTCATGTGGAAGCTGCGGATGCGGCGAGCCGGCACCTCCAGCACCATACCGGTCAGCGGCTCTCTGTCCTCAAAGTACACATCCATACGGACGTGGGCATCCTCATCGTTACAGTTGAGAATCATGATGGCCTCGTGCCCCTCCAGGCACTCCCCCTCCGGGACGGTGCCCTTGTAGGGCAGGTAGCCATCCGCGATAAACCAGGTCTTTTTTCCGTTTGCCATAGTGTTTTCCTCCAAATTTTCTCTTTAAATGGCGACTTTGCCGGAGGCGCAAGCAGGCGCCTCCGGCATTTTGTCGTCTCAGATTTCCTCGTCGCCGTGCTCACGCACCCACTGGCGCAGAGTCTGCACAGCCGGGATGCCCACGTCGGCGATGCAGTTGGAGCAGACGATGACCCCATCGATCTTGCCCTCTTTCAGCCAACGGTAGTAGGTATCCAACTGCAGCTGCATCCGCTCGTCGGTCAGCTCGCAGGCGTTGCCGTAATCCCACATGTACAGACCCATGATGAGGGATTTCTCCTCACCGACGATAGCACGCAGGCGCTGATAGTTCTCCTCCAGCTCCTCCAGCTTCTCACCGTACCAGGTCCAGAAGGTGACCGCATCCACCTCGTCCAGCCAAGGCTTCACCGGCTTGTCCAGCTCGTACTCATACAGCACCACCCACAGGTCCAGCGGGCGGTCCACCTCGGTGTGCAGGCGCTCACGGAAGCCGGCCACACGCTCGGGGGTGTAGATAGCGCTCCGCTCCGGGGAGCAGATGAAATCATCCATCACCGCACCGGTCACATTGGGGTGCAGCTTCGCCATGCGCAGTACCTCATCCAGGTACTCATCGTTGCCGGAATGGGTGTCGCCCAGGATGGACCACACCACCTTATCCAGAGACTCCAGCGGCATAGCCTCCTGGTCCCACGGGGGCTGGGGCTCGCCCAGCATACCCACACGGCAGCAGTTGGGGATGCCCAGATAATAGCACCCCTCCGCCGGGGTCATGCGGTTGACGCCCGGCAGCTTCCACATATTGTCCAGGGCGCCATGGTGGGTACCCGGCGTCTGCCCCCAGATCCACAATTTGTCACGCAAAGTTGCCATTTTTTCTATTTCCTCCTAAAAACTTCGTCCATCAGGGCACGTCAAAGAAATTCGCCGGGTTGACCCGGAGCATCTGATCGATCTGCGCCTCGGTGATGCCGTATTCCCGCATCATGGGCACGATGTTGGTCAGCACGTGGTCATAGCCCCAGCCGCCGTAGGCGTGGAGCAGATTTTTCAGGCACAGGTCGCAGGTGAGCAGCAACCGATCGCCATAGCCCTCGGCCAACAGCTCCACCAGCAGAGCAACACGGTCGGTATCCTTGACGAAAATATCATAACCGGGACGGCGCACGTCGGGGTTGACATAATACTCCTTGCCGAAGTTGTCAAACTCCACGTACAGGCCCATGTCCAGCATGGCTTTGATGTACTCCTTGTGGTTACGCACGTCGCTGTGGCAGATGCAGATCTTGTTGGCCGGCACGCCGCCATCCAACAGAATCTGGGCCGCCTCCAGGCCGCTGTCCACCCAGGGATTGATATGTACCTCCACCGCCACGCCGGTAGCACGCTGGGCAATCGCCGATGCCCGGAGCGCCTTGCGCTCGCCATCAGAGAAGTTCTCGCTGATACCGATCTCGCCGATGAAGCCGGCCTTGATATCCGTGCCGTCAATGCCCTCGGTCAGCTCCCGGATCATCATGGCGGCGGCTTCTTCGTCGGTCATGCCCGCCATCTCCGCCGGATGGGTGGGCTCCACGTAATAGCCGGTGCCCACCACCACATGCAGACCGGTGCGCTCGGCAATCTTACGCAGCTGGCGCACATCCCGGCCAATACCGGGGGAGGAAGCGTCCACCACGGTGGTGCCGCCGGCGTTTTTGAACTCCATAATCTCCCGGTACTGCAGGTCGGGGTCGGTCATAATCAGGTTGTCCCGCATAGCGTAGGGGTCACGGGACAGAATGCCCAGATGCTGCATCGCCACCCGGTCGTTGATAGGGTCGGCACAGCCCTTGACCGGATGATACTCGAAAAATCCGCTCAGGTCGATGAAAATATGCTCGTGAGGGGCGACGATACCCAGTGCCTCTTTGGCCACCGGGCCCAAAACAGACTGTACAGCCATCGCTCGTTCCTCCTCTTACAGCTCGAATAGCTCACGGGGATAGTGGGTCAGATCCTCCACCCCATCAGCAGTCACGCGGATAACGTCCTCCATACGCAGGCCGGTCTTGAGGGCGTGGTTGCCCAGGAACACATCCAGACAGAAGGTCATGTTCTCCTGCAGGATGAAGTCGGCAGAGGTCTCGATCCAGGGGGCCTCGCCCTCCATCAGACCGTTGCCGTGGCAGGGCCCGTACAACAGCCAATCGCCGTAGCCGATCTCGGTCATCACGTCGATATACTTCTGTGCCACCTGGGCGGCAGGCAGACCGGCACGGATGTAATCCAGCATGGCACGCTGGCCGGTGTAGCCGGCCTCGATGAGGGACTTCTGCTGGGCGGTAGCCTTACCGAACACCACCGGACGGCCGATGCTGGAGGCATAGCCACCCACACGGGCACCAATCTGGATAAAGGTCATATCGCCGGGCTGGATGATCTTGTGGCGGGGACGGCTGATCGCCTGGTCGCTACCGTCGCCGGTGAGCACCCACAGGGGGTAGGATTCCCGGTCGGCACCCAGCTCGTGCATCTTGCCCAGAGCCAGACCCACCACCTGGGTCTCGGTCATGCCGGGACGGATATTCTCCAGCACGTAGTCAAAGGTCAGGTGGGTGATGCGGGCCGCCTCACGCTGGCAGGCCAGCTCGTTCTCGCTCTTAATCATACGCAGATCCAGCATCAGCTGGTCTGCCTTCTCCACCGTTACGTCACCCAGATTCTTAGCCGCCTCGGTGAGGGCGAAATACACACCGATGGTCATCAGGCTCAGGCCGGCCACGCCGATGCGCTTGACCGGACGGCCCTGCAGACACTCGTCAAACACGCTCTCGAAGGTGTCCAGCTTCTTGCCGGGGTACTCCGGGTCAGAGGACTCACGGAACGCCTTGAGTTCCCGGATGGTGGGAATCTTGGTGCGGTCGGCGGCGTAGGTCATGCTCTCCGGCCCGATGAGCAACATGGGCTCACCCTCCACCGGCACCAGCACGCCGGCGGTCTCGAAGGACGGCCAGTAATCGCTCAGGTAGCGGACATACTGGGGCTCTGCCTCGTTGCCGTAGGCCAGCAGCAGGTCAAGCCCCTCTTTCTTCATGCTCGCCTGTAGTTTGACTACACGCTCACGGAACTCTTCATTGGGGATACAAAATGCCATGTAAATCAGTCCTTTCTATGTTGTTGTGTCGGTGACACGCCTTGTTCTCTACGGTAATTAAACCACAAAATCAGCCCATAGCCCATGTGATTTTCACCCCAAACTATGGACTTTTACTTTAAAAGTGCTCCGTTTTGGTCATTTTCGTACACCTTGTGGGCACGCCGGTAGGCGGTGGCGGTCATTCCGGTGTATTTCCGGAACAGCCGGCTGAGGTATTTTTCGTCCTCGATGCCCACGCTCTCTCCCGCTTGCGCCAGGGTGATATTTTTGGTCAGCAACAGCTCCTTGATACGCTCCAGCTTCATCCGGTTGCGGTATTCAATCAGACTCATGCCAAAATCCCGCTTAAACAGCCGGCTCAAGTGCTCATAGCTGATCTGCAGTTCCTCCGCCAGCTCCCCTACCGTCATCGGCTCATGGAGGTGCTCTGCCATATATTCTACTGCCCGGCGGCTGTATGGGCTGACAGCGGCATTGGCCGCCCCATACCCGGCCTGCTCCACCGACCACCGGGTCAGCCGGGACAGCGCCGCCAGCAACCGCTGGGTCGCCTCCAGCCGGGAATAGGGCATCCCGGCCGCCATATGCCGGACAATGGCTTCCAGCTCCCGGGAAATGTCACTTGCGGCGGCACCCGGAGGCAACAGCTCCGGCAAAATCACGGTAAACACTCCTGCCTGCCCGTCGGCGGCCGGCTGGGTTTTCCACACCCTGTCGGCGCCAATATACTCCACCTGCGCGCCGGCAGAAAAAGCCACCGTAAAGTGGCGGTGCTCCTCCTCGCACCACGCCCTGGCAGGTGCGTCGTGGAGATAGCAGGCAACCGCCTGGGGTGGGTAGAAAACCGCTTTGCCGTCCACCTCCCGGAAGATAGAACCCGCCTGGCAGTAGGTGATTTCCACCAGCCGGGGGTCCATATTCAGCATCCACCGGCTGGGCTCTGTGTGGTAGTGGTGGGCAAATACAATCCGGGGCATTTCGGAAAACACCACTTTGATATAGCGCATACAAATGCACTCCTTCTCTTGCTGGAAACAGCAGAATAATCCACCTGTATCATTCTTGTGCAAGTGGTGGGCAAGACGCCATCCGGCACCCCGAAAGCGCCCTCTCGCCACACGATGAAGTGTACGATAAGAAATCCCCCTGTCCTCGCCGGGCAGGGGGATTTTTATGCGTTATACAGACAGGATAATCCCCATGGTGCGAGAGGCGGTGGCGATATAGTCGGGGCCAAACTGCTTATAGGGGGTGAGCTCACCGGTGACCCAGTTATCGTAGCCCACATCCCGGAAGGCCTGCATGACCGCCTTGTAATCCACATCGCCGGTCAGCAGCTCGGTGAAGCCGTAGATGTTGCCCACATCCCGCCGGTAATCCTTGAAGTGCACCTTGGCGATACGGTCGCCCAGAATGCGGATCCACTGCTCGGGGTAGCCGTTGACCACCACGTTGCCCACATCAAAGTACGCCTTGACATAAGGACTGCCGATCTCGTCGATAAAGCGAGCCATCTCCATGGGGGACAGCAGGAACTTGTTCCACACATTCTCCAGGGCAATCACCACGCCCTTCTCCTCTGCATAGGCAGCCAGCCGCTTGACCGTCTCCATAGCACGCTGATAAGCCACGTCGTAGGCCACCTCCTCGGTCACCACGGCAGGCACCAGCAGGATGGTATCACAGCCCAGCAGGGCGGCCAGCTCCAGCTGGCGGCGAACAACCTGCTCCGCCTTTTCCCGCACAGCGGGGTCATTATCGCTGACAGGGTGAATCCAGCCGTAGCCACTGGCCAGGCTGTACAGCTCGATGCCCTCCTCGGCGGCGGCGGCCTTGATGGCCAGTGCCTGCTCGTCGGTGGTCTCCAGCGTCAGCTCGCCGGTGGGGTCCAGCGTCAGCTCCACACCGTCAAAGCCGGTCTCCTTGGCCAGGCGGAAGCACTCCCGGATGGGCATGTCGCCAAACGTCCAATAACTGATACCTTTTTTCATTGTTCTTCGCTCCTTTTCGCACAATTCTAGCATCTGCTTCCATTATAACCACAGATGCCGGCAATACAGAATGGATTTTTCACCACAAAATATGGACAAGAGGACGATACTGCCTTCTGGTGGGCTGGCTTTTCAAAAACACAAAATCTATGGCATAAAATACATGGCATTTTTTTACAAACTCCTGTATAATAAGGATGATTGGCGTCATAACGCCCCATTAAGGAGGAATTTCCTATGAGTAAAGCTGTAAAATTAGCCATCGTCGGCCTGGGCAACCGTGGCCACGGCATGCTGGGCTCCCCGATCATCCCCATGGCCAAGGAGGGTGAGGTGGAAATCGTCGCTGTGTGCGACCTGTTGCAGGACCGGGTGGACGATGTGAAGCAAATCGTTACCGACAACGGCCTGCCCACCCCCTTTGGCACTACAAAGCTGGCAGAGCTGCTGGCTATCGAGGAAATCGAGGCAGTGTACATCGCCGTTTCCTGGGAGGCTCACGTGTCGGTGGCCGTCGCCGCCATGGAGGCCGGCAAATATGTCGGCCTGGAAGCCGGCGGTGCCTACGACCTGGAGGACTGTTACCGGCTGGTTCGCACCTATGAGCGCACCGGCAGTGAGCTGATGCTGATGGAGAACTGCTGCTACGGCAAGCGGGAGCTGATGATGCTCAACATGGTGCGCAAGGGCGTGTTCGGCGATGTGGTGCACTGCAACGGTGCCTACTGCCATGACCTGCGTACCGAAATCATCGCCGGCAAGGAAATCAAGCACTACCGCCTGCGCAACTACCTGCTCCGCAACGGCGAGAACTACCCCACCCATGAGATTGGCCCCATCGCCAAGCTGCTGGATATCAACAACGGCAACCGATTTGTCAGCATCACCTCGGTGGCCTCCTGCGCCAAGAGCATGCACCAGTATGTGGTGGACACCAAGGGCGCTGACCATCCCCTGGCTCAGGTGGATTTCAAGCAGGGCGACGTTATCACCACCCTGCTGACCTGCGCCGGCGGCCAGACGGTGTGCATCACCCTGGACACCACCCGGCCCCGTGCCTATTCCCGCCGCTTTGAGGTGCTGGGCACCAAGGCCACCTATCTGGAGGATAACGACAGCCTGTTCATCGACGGCAACGAGGAGCACCGCAAGCATGAGTGGGCTATTTGGGACAAGATGTGGGGCAACGCCAAGGAGTATGAGGAGGAGTATCTCCATTCTCTGTGGAAGGACGGCGTCGGCAACGATATGCACGGCGGCATTGACCACCTGGTATTCGCCGCCTTCATCACCGCTGTGCGGGACGGCCTGCACCCCCCCATTGATGTGTATGATGCCGCTACCTACATGGCGATCACCGTGCTCAGCGAGCAGTCTGTCGCCCACGGCGGTATGCCCATCCCCTTCCCGGATTTCACCGCCGGCCGTTGGACCATCCGCGCCGACATCGCCGACAACGCCTATACGCTGGACCGGCTGGACAAGCATGACCTGTACCACGCCGACAGCGCCTATTAATCAAATGGGATCAAAGAGCCTGCAGGCAACTGCAGGCTCTTGACTTTTTCCGTCAGGAAAGGTATGCTATACAGGTAACCCTATCGCCAAGAGGAGGCTTTTCTTGTGAAGCTATCGGACTTTTCCCTTGCCGCCTTCAACCAAACCGCCGCTACCGCCGTAGCCGGGCAATGCCTGGATTTCTGCCGGGCCGTAACGCTATCCTATACCAACAACCTGTCCATCACCGCCCGATACACCCCCGCCTTAGCCGGCGAGCGCTTCGCTGTACTGGACGCCGGGCTGAACCCCGTATTGACGGATGAATTTGACAACTATTACTATGGGGTCTCCCCCGAAATCGATGGACATCTCATCATCACCGCCATTTCCAAGGGGCAGTTTTCCACCCCGGAAGGGTTGGATGCCTTTATCGCCGCACACAGCCACTGCTTTACGCTGCATGCCGACCAGGCCGCTTTTTTGGCGGATTTCGCCCGGCACGCTGTGCTCACGGTCAGCCTGAAATACGGCATTCGCCTCCATCTGCCGGCGGAAACCCAGAGCCGGCTCGCCCCTTTGGATCCCCATGGCGAGATTTTACAGAAAAAGGGGGAGCATTTGGAGGTCCACGGCTGTCCCACCCGGGAGATGTGGACAATCCTGGCGGGTCACCGGTACACCCTGCAGGAAGATGTCTGGCATGCAGGCGCAAACGGCTGTACCCTGGAGGAGCTGTATGGGCAAAAACAGCACATCCACCTGCTGGAAGGGCGGGTGTTTTATTCCGGCGTGCTGATAAAGCCCTTGTGCATTCATCGCCCGGAGGAACGGTTTGAAAACTTCCATATGAAGAATGTGTGCCTGGACTTTGAGCGCTCCAGCTTCGCCACCGTCTGTGCGCTGGACGAGGTGCATATCTGCCATCCCCTGCTGGCTGCCTCCGCAGACAACCTGCTGGCCTTGTTCCGCTACGACGACGACTGCAAGCAAGAGCTGGCCACCCAGATAGACGCCGCCGCTGAGGAGGACGGCGTGTGGGATTGCCTCAACCGATACCTGCTGTGCTGTGTCAACGTCAACCAGATCGTGGTTACCGCCAACATCATCACCAAAGAAAAGGCGGTGCTTTTCGGCCTGCGGGACAGCCAGAATATCGATGAAGGCTTCATCTACCCCAGTGTCAACGGCAATGCGGAGATTCGGGACAACCGGGTAGCCTTTTATACCTATTCCGTGTATGAGGACGACCCCACCATCCGCCTGGAGGACAAGCGCATCGACTTTATCGGGGAAATCGACCGGGAAGCATACGGCGAGATTCGCATGGATGGCGGTTCCAACTGGCAGTGCTACGGCCTGACGCTGTCAGGCCAGCTCCCCCACGAGCCGCTGACACGGCAAAATGCCGTCGGTGCCAAACGCCGCCTGCATTTTAACATCCTCTTTGAACGCACCTACGGCAAAACGATTCAGGACATCCACCGGGATAAAGAAAAAGCATCTGAATCCTTTGAAACCACCTTTTTCAAAGGCATCCGGGTATTTTGCTATAAAAGCGTCGGCGATTGGTTGGTACAGCGCCTGCTCCACGCCCTGCAAGCCATCGCGGATAAGAAGGATGTTGTGGAATCCCTTTCTCTGCTGACAGTGATCCTGCTGTCTCTCTTCGACCGGGACAACAGCCCCCGATTCGGGTGGGCGGACTGGTTGTCCGTCTGCATTGCCGTGCCGGTGACACTGGTGGCAATCATCAACACCCTGCGCACCTTGTCCGCCCGGATTATCTGGCGCAACCGTAGTGTCCGGAAAAAATGCACGATGGAAACCGTACATATCTTCTGCACCGGTTCCTATGCTACCCTTTGCCGCAAGCTGGACAAGGCCATCGGCCACAACTACCACCCGGCGGCCTATGCGGCGCTAAAGCTGTATGCGGAGAACTATGTGTACGACCGGCTGGCAGAAAAGCCCAAGAAAAAGAAAATATAACCGGAAACATATAAAAGGAGGCAAGCGATACGCTTGCCTCCGGTTTGCTTTTTGTTATCGGGCGTTGTGCTCCTTGAGGGCATGCTCTGCCTCCCGTTTCATGTCCCGACGGGCGGCATCAAACACTTCTGCATGCGCCGGTCCAAAATGCTCCGGACATCCTTGGGTACAGCCATCCGCTTACAAAGCAAACTTCAGCGCCCAACAAAGGCATACAGAAAGGAGCATGCTTTTTCCCCAAACGGTCTTTACCGGATCTCCTGCTCCAGCCCGTCAAACTCCGGGGTGGAGAAGAATTCTCCCAGTGTAATATCCAACCCATCACAAAATTTCTTGATGGTGAGAATGGATATATCCCGGCGGCCCTCGTCCATCATGCTATATGCCGTAGAGGGAGTAACCCCGGACAGGTTGGCTAATTCATTGATTTTTATCTGCCGTTGTGCGCATAACTGCTTAAACCGTTGTACAACAACATCCTTGACGCTCATGACGTTCACCTCAAGGGTATTGTATCCTCAACAGCGCAACTGCGTATACGCACTTGCGTTATTTTGAAAATTATGCTACGCTGTTCCTTATTCGCTTCAGGGAGGGAACAGAGATGAACAAACCTTGGGCAAAACGGCTTATTTTGCTGGTAATTGTGGCCTTCGTTTCGTTTTCTCTGGGTGGATTGGTGTGTCTGGTTGCCACGGTGAATGGCGTTCCGTTTTTGTGTTAGCGACATAAATAAAAGCGGCAGGAGCAAGCTCCTGCCCTACAGCTATGCTACAATGTCGCCCGGGTGGTTTGTGCGAGCTTCCACGGGCGAATGCAGTTCGCCCCTGCGAAAAGGCTTTTATCCCTCCTGACGGCTCACCATCAGCGCACCGTCCACAATGGTCAGCACCAAACGCTCCTATGCCTGCCAGCCCAAAGCGTTGCGGATGTCCTTGGGGACGACAATCCGCCCCACCTCATCCAGCTTTCGCCGAAACACAAATCCGCTTTCTGCTGTTTTCATATCCGTTCACCTCAAAATAAAAAAGTGCGCAGCCGAAGCCACGCACCGAAAAACGCATAGCTCACTGCTTGCGAGGCAAACTTCAGCACCCAACAAAGGCATACATGAAGGAGCATGCATTTTTACCGGATGGTAAAAACGTATGCTTTGTGGGTGTTTTATTCGGTTTGCCTCGCAACTATTAGTCTATCATTGTCCGGAAGAAAAATCAAGCCCTAAAAACCGAAAAGCCTCGGAAAACCGAGGCTTTTCACACAAATTCTCTGCCAAATAACGACAAAAAACACCATTTACCGGGCGTTGTGCTCCTTAAGGGCACGCTCTGCCTCCCGTTTCATGTCCCGACGGGCGGCATCCTCCCGCTTGTCGTACAGCTTTTTACCCCGGCACAGCCCTACCTGCACCTTCACCCGACTGCCCTTGAAATACAGGGACAGCGGAATGAGGGCATAGCCCTGCTGTTTCAGCAACCCGAACAGCCGCATGATCTCCCGCTTGTGCAACAGCAGCTTCCGCACACGCATCGGGTCACGGTTGAAAATATTGCCCTTGTCATAGGGGCTGATGTGCATCCCGTTGATGTACATCTCCCCCTCCACCACCGAGCACCAGGCGTCCTTCAGATTGACACCGCCCTGGCGCAGGGATTTGACCTCGGTGCCGCACAGCTCGATACCGGCTTCCAGCGATTCCTCCACAAAATATTCGTGGAAGGCTTTGCGATTTTCGGCAATGGTTTTATTGCCGGTCTTTTTGGTTTCAGCCATTGGCGAAAACCCCCTTTTTCTATAATCACAGCTCGCTACGGCCTTCCAGCGACCGGGACAGCGTGACCTCGTCGGCGTATTCCAGGTCACCCCCCACAGGGATGCCGTAGGCCAGGCGTGTCACCTTAAGCCCCAGGGGCTTGAGCAACCGGGACAGGTACATAGCGGTATAATCCCCCTCCACCGTGGGGTTGGTGGCCATGATGACCTCTGTAACGCCCTCATCCGACAGGCGGCGGAGCAATTCCTTGACCCGCAGCTGCTCCGGCCCCCGGCCGTCCATGGGGGAGATGGTGCCGTGGAGCACGTGGTACAGTCCGGTATATTCCCGGGTGCGCTCGATGGCCAGCACGTCCCGGGGGTCCTCCACCACGCAGATAACCCTCCGGTCACGGCGAGGGTCGCCGCACACCGGGCACTGCTCCCCATCTGTCAGGTCACAGCAGATAGGGCACTCGTGGATGGTCTCCCGGGCGTTTTTCAGCGCCTCCACAAAGGCATCCGCATCCTTATCCGGCATATACAGCAGGTGAAAGGCCAGCCGGGCGGCGGATTTTCGCCCGATTCCCGGCAGACGCTCCAGCTGCTCGGTCAGCCGGTCCAGCGATACGATGCTCATCAGAACAGCCCCGGCATATTCATGCCGCCGGAAATCTTGCCCATCTCCTGCTCGGCGTCCTGTACCGCCTTGCGCTGGGCCTCGTTCACCGCCGCCATCACCAGATCCGCCAGCATCTCGGCGTCCTCCGGATCGATGACCTCCGGCTGGATGGTCAGGGCGGTCATCTGATGCTTACCGTTGACGGTGGCACTCACCGCACCGCCGCCGGCAGTAGCCGTATATTCCCGGCCCTCCAGCTCCTCCTGCGTGCGTGCCATATCCTCCTGCATCTTCTGCGCCTGCCGCAGCATGGCCTGCATGTTGCCCGGGGCGCCGCCCATACCCTTAGGAATGTTTGCCTTCATCGTATATCAACCTTTCCGTTTTGTTACTCTTTTTCGGTCACCGGCACACCGGCGGCACGGCCGGCCGCCAACAGCTGGGTGAGGGGGTCTGCCTCCTGCTTCGCCACCACGTGGGTGCGGCGCAGGCCCAGACGATAGCTACTGCCGGTGCCTTTCTGCACCGCTTCGGTGAGCAGCTTCTGGTTACCGCTGTCCTTAATGAGTTCCGAGAACAGCGGATTATTAGTGCAAATCAGTAGCTTGCCGTCCTTGAGGATAGCCGAGGAATCGGCCAGCACGCCGAACAGAGGCGGGCAGGAGGTCATCAGCACCTCCAGCACAGCCGCCCACTGGGGGAAGGGCTGTTCGTCACCGGGGGCACTTGCCGCCGGGGCGGTAGGCGCTTCCGGTTTAGCAGTATCCGGGGGTTCCGGCAGAGGCGGCTCCTCTGTGGCCGGGGCAGTGGCCGAAACCGGGGTTGCCGGCACAGCCGGCGGCGCTGTCTGTGCCACCGGGACGCCGCTACGCACCTGATTTTCCAGCGTTTCTATGCGGTGCAGGAGGGCCGCCGTACCGGTATCCAGCCGGGGGTCGCACAGCCGCAACACCGCCATCTCCATCTCTACCCGGCGGGAAACCCCGCCTTTTAGCCGTTCCAGGGTGCTTTGCAGTACCTCCATGATGTGTAAGATCGTAGGCAAGCCCAGCCCGGCGGCGGCCTTGCGCATCTGCTCCAGCTCCTGGGGGGCGGCAATCACCAGCTCGCCCGGCTCCTTCACGCTGTGGAGCACCATCAGGTTCCGCATATACGTCACCCACTCAGCGCACAGCCGTTCCATATCCTTGGCTGACCGGTGCAGACGGTCGATCTGCTCCAGCGCCCCGGCGGCATCCCCGGCCGCCACGCAGGCGGTCAGCGCCGCCAGCACCTCCTGGCTGGCCATGCCGGTAACGGCGGCCACGGTATCAGCGTCGATATGCCGGGCCACCGATGCACACTGGTCCAGCAGGGACAGGCCGTCACGCAGGGCGCCATCTGCCAGACGAGCCAACAGCATGGCGGCCTCCTCGGTCACCGTCAGCCCCTCTTGCTCCGCCACATACTGAATCCGGGCGGCGATGGCCTCCGGGCGGATGCGGTTGAAATCAAACCGCTGGCACCGGGAGAGGATGGTGGCCGGCAGTTTATGCACCTCGGTGGTGGCGAGGATGAAAATCACGTGAGCCGGAGGCTCCTCCAGCGTCTTGAGCAGGGCGTTGAACGCTCCGGCAGACAGCATATGCACCTCATCGATGATGTACACCCGGTATTTGCCGGAAACAGGGGTAAAGGCCACCTCGTCCCGCAGCTCCCGGATGCTGTCCACGCCGTTGTTGGAGGCGGCGTCAATCTCGGTGACGTCCAGCACCGAGCCGTCATCGATGCCCCGGCACAGGGCGCATTCGTTACAAGGGTCACCCTCCACCGGGCTCTGGCAGTTGACCGCCTTGGCCAGAATCTTGGCGCAGGTGGTCTTGCCGGTGCCCCGGCAACCGGTGAACAGATAGGCATGGGACAGGCGGCCGGTCTGCAATTCATTTTTCAGGGCGGTGGTGACGGTATCCTGGCCGCACACGTCGGAAAAGGTGCGGGGACGCCACTTGCGGTATAATGCCTGGTACACACGCTCATCTCCTTGCGAAAAAATAAAAAGCCGGTCGCTCTCGGGCATACGGACAGGTGGGTTGACTGCGGCACACGGACATCGACCGCTTAATGCTGCTCGGTTCCCCGCCTGACATGGTTCACGGCGCACCGTCGCACAGGACCCGCCTGCCCGTATGCCCCAAAGCGTACGGCCTTACTTTATATTATACACCACCTATACGGAAAAATCAACCGGAATTTTTCGTTTGGCGCAAGGAATTTGCTGTGAGGGGAGTGGGACGGGAAGCACGCCTTCTGCAAGGGGCTGGCACAAACCAAAAGGCTCCGCCCGGATGGGCAGAGCCTTGGTTTGGTGAAGTCCCTATGATTAGCCGTTGGCCTTCTTAGCGAGGGCGGACTTTTTACGGGCTGCAGTATTCTTGTGCAGCAGTCCCTTAGCAACAGCCTGATCGATCTTCTTGGTAGCCAGACGCACGGCCTCGGCGGAGTTCTCTCCGGAAGCAATGGCGGCGTTAGCCTTCTTGATCTCAGTCTTCAGGGCAGAACGGTTAGCCTTATTGCGCGCCGTCTTGATCGCGATGACCTTCACACGCTTCTTAGCGGATTTAACGTTGGGCATTCGGTCACACCTCCTCTTTACATCGAATAATCGGATAAATCACGCACATGATATATTAACACCTTTCTGTCAAAAATGCAACATAAATTTTTCAGAAATCGGTGTTTTTTCGATTTTTGCCCAGTTTTACCGGAGAAAACACCCCAAAAGGAGGCTATTTTCCATGAATTTTCGCACAGATCTGGCCATTGAGGCCGCCGAACCCCACCATTTGACCGACGAGGATGTGCTCCAACGGCAGCGACAAATCGGGGATATGACCCTTACCCAGCTACAGATTCTCTCCCCCCACGGGGAGTCACTGCTGGGCAAACCCCGTGGGCGGTATATTACCGCCCAATTCCCCTCTCTATCGGATGACGAGCGGCACCTGGTAGACTACGCCACCCACATCGGACAGGAGCTGCAGAAAATGCTCCCGCCGGAAGGTGCCGTACTGGTGGCCGGGCTGGGCAACCGCACCGTCACCCCCGATGCCCTGGGGCCCACCACCGCCTCCATGGTGCTGGCCACCCGGCACATCCGAGGGGAATTTGCCCGTTCCACCGGGCTGGATGACCTGCGCCCTACCGCCGTGGTAACTCCGGGGGTGCTGGGGCAGACCGGCACCGAAAGCAGTGAGCTGGTCCGGGGGGTATGCCGGGAGATCCACCCAGTGGCCGTCATCGTCATCGACGCTTTGGCTGCCCGGAGCGTGGAACGGCTGGGCCGGACGGTACAGCTGTGCGACTGCGGCATCGCTCCCGGCAGTGGGGTGGGCAATGACCGCCAGCCCCTCAACCGGGAGGTGCTGGGCGTACCGGTCATCGGCATGGGGGTGCCCACGGTGGTGGACGCCGCCACCCTGGTGGAAGAAATGACCGGTCACGGCCTGCCGGCGGATCAGCACACCCCCATGATGGTCACCCCCCGGGAGATCGACCTGGTCATCAGCCGGGCCGCCCGCCTGCTGGCCATGAGCATCCATGTAGCCCTCCAGCCGGCGTATTCTCCCAGTGACCTGATGGCTGTGGCCAGAGAGATGTGAACACGGCGAAAAGCCACCCACTAAACAAGGGTGGCTTTCCGGCTTATTTATGCTTGAGAAGCTGATAACAGGTATCGCACTGACGCGCCACCTCGGGGGAGTGGCTGACCAGAATCACGCACTTGCCCCGGTCGGCCAGTTCCCGGAAGATGGCCATAATCTCATCCTGTGTTTCACCGTCCAGATTGCCGGTAGGCTCATCCGCCAGCAACACCTCCGCCTCATAAGACAGCGCACGGGCGATGGCCACACGCTGTTGTTGGCCGCCGGAGAGCAACAGCACCCGGCGGTTGGCCTCTTCTTCGCTCAGCCCCACACTGCGCAGAAGCTCCAGCGCCTTTTTGTCCTTGCTCTTGCCCGACCCCTTCACGCCGGCGATGTCCATGGACAGCCGCACGTTTTCCAGCGCCGTAAACTTGGTAATCAGGTTGAAGCTCTGAAAAATCACGCCGATATACTTACTGCGGAATTTGTACTTATCCAGCTTGGCGATGTCCTCCCCTTCGTAGAGGATGCGGCCGCTGTCCGGAGCGGCCAGCCCCGACAGAATGGACAGAAGGGTGGTTTTACCGGCACCCGATTTGCCGGTGATGCAGTAAATCATGCCCTTTTCAAAGTTGAAGGACACATTGTTCAGCACCACGGTCTTGCCGTAAGAGAAACAGATATTTTCCAGTGTTAAAACAGACATATTCGGCACCTCCTCAGTCTCGGTTGGACAGAATGCGGAGTGGCTCATACCGCATGATAAACAGCATGGACACCGCACCCGAAAGCAGGGTCAGCAGGATGGCGATGCCCAGCATCTGCCATACCACCGTCAGATTCATCGCCGAGTCAATCTCGGTGATGTAGTCGGCGGCACCCTGCCCGAAAATGTCGGCAAACATATCGCCGCCAAAGCCACCGGAGGGTCTGTCGCCGCCCGGCATACCGCCGCCCGGCATGCCACCGAAGCCGCCACCGCCGAAACCACTGAAATCTCCGCCGCCAAAGCCGCCCTCGCCGAAAGCGGCGTCAATCCGGTCGCTCTGTGCCTGCGAGGAGGTGGACTGGCCTTCCAGCAGGGCATTCGTCACCGGCACGGCGGACACGCCGCCCAGCACCACGCCCAGCACCACCGCCACCAGCGTAATCACAAAAATTTCCGTCATAAACTGGGCGGCTACCTTGCCCTTTTTCATGCCCATGGCGGTGAGCACGCCAATCTCGTACTTCCGTTCACGGACGTTAAAGATGTTCAGCACCACCAGAATGATGCCGCCGATAATCAGAATCACCGTCAGGAAGGTGCCGGCCGTGGTGCTCAAGGTATTGAGGGGGGCCAGGCTGTTCTCGAAGGCGGTCAGGTCGGGGGAGGACACGGTATAGGTCTCCTCCAGACCCAGCTCACGCACCTCGTTCTCAAACAGATAGTAGTCGTCTGCCGTGGCAAACACGTAGGTGCCGGACAACGTAGAATTCAGCTTGGTCTCAAACTCCCGGCCGGTGTCCTCATCAGTCACCGTCTCGGACACCTCCGCCGAGGCGTCCAGCACCTTCTGCAGGGCGGCGGCGCTCATGTAAATCTGGTTGGCCGGGTCGCCGGAGGTGGAGCCCATCATGGAGAAGCTGTTCTCGTTGGCGGAGGAATCGGTATAAATACCCACCACCGTCAAGGTGTAGGTTTCTTCCTCGCTGTTGGGGTTGGCCAGCAGGATGGTATCCCCCACCGCCACGTCGTTGTAGGTAGCCAGCTCCTGCGTAATGATACACTCCATCTGGTCGGTGCCTTCGGCAAACACCCGTCCCATGGAAGCTCCGTTCTCATCCTGTGCGATGGAGGCGGTGCCGTCCACAAAGGCGGTCATGGCCGCCTGGGTGCTGTACCCCACCACCGAGAAGTCGCTCTGGCTGCCCATAATCTGGCTGAAGCCGCCAAAGCCGCCCATACCACCGGGGAAGCCGCCGGAGGGTCTGCCCGAAGACCCGGAGGTGTCAGAATCGGTGGCGTCGGTGTCCGATACAGACTCGTTGCTCACCGGGTCCAGCCCCTCGCCGCCGTTAAAGGAGGCGGTCAGGGTGTAGTAGAAGCCGCTGACGCTATCGGCGGCAGCATAGGTTTCGTACTGCTCCAGCGTCAGAGAAGAGGACTGCCCCATCATCTGGGCGAAGCTGTCCTTGTCAAAGCTGCCCCGGTCGCCTCCCTCGCCGCCGGACGGAGGACGCATCCCCTGCATGGCGGACTGCCGGTCAAAAGAAATGGTGGCAGTCACCGACAGGGTGCTGAGGGTCTCCTCCTTGGCCGTCACCGCCGCCTGCCGGATGGACAGGCCCAGACAGGCCGACACGGCTATCACCAGCACGATGATGCCAATCAGGATGTTGCGCCCCTTGCCACGACCGATACAGCGCAGGGCGTTTTTGATAATGTACATAGCGTTCCTTCCTTTTCTGTCAAAGTTCCTCCCCAGTATAGCCCGGCTGTTTGGGGATTGGGTTGGAAAAAAATGAACGAATTGTAAACCTTTCCCTCCGGTTACAGAGGCTTGCAAAATACGGCAAAATGTGGTATTCTCCTGTCAGGAACGCGGATAAAAAGACACGGGGTGTTCACACAGTCAACACATTCCTGCCCCATAATGTAGAGAAAAAGGAGGGGACACCATGCCGGATACACCCACGACCATCCTCATCGCCGACGACGAGATGCGGATGCGGCGCATAATCTGTGACTACCTGACCATCAAAGGCTATGCCGTACTGGAGGCCGCCGACGGCCTGCAGGCGTTGGCGGTACTGCGGGAAAAACCGGTAGACCTGGTGCTGTTGGACGTGATGATGCCCTACATGGACGGCTGGGAGGTGTGCCGCCGCATCCGGCAGAACAGTACCGTGCCGGTCATCATGCTCACCGCCCGCACCCAGGAAGAAGATGAGCTCCAGGGCTTTACGCTGGGAGCGGACGAATACATCACCAAGCCCTTCAGCCTGAAGATTCTGCTGGCACGCATCGAGGCGGTGCTCCGGCGGCATACGCCGCAACCCACCCCCGCCCCCACGGCGGCAGAGGGACTCACGGTGGATACGGCCGGCCGGGAGGTGCGCATTGACGGCCGCCCCATCGAGCTGACCTATACGGAATACGAACTGCTTATTTACCTCATCAATAACACCGGCATCGCTCTGTCCCGGGACCAAATCCTGAACAGCGTATGGCGGTTTGACTATGACGGCGACGCCCGGACGGTGGACACCCACATCAAGAAGCTCCGCAGTAAGCTGGGGGAAAAGGGTGCCTGCATCCGCACCATCCGGGGCATCGGCTATAAATACGAGCCAAAGGGGGCGGATGCATGACCAACCACCCACGTACCGCCCCTCTGCACTCCATCGCCCTGCGCCTGTTTGCGGTCATAGCCGGCTGTGTGCTGTTACTGCTGGTCGCCGTCTATCTGCTGAACACCTTGGTGCTGAAAGAGTACTACATCCGGGAGAAGCAGGACACCGTGTCGGCCACCTTTTCCAGCATCAACAGCGTGTGTGAGGACTCCGCCCGGCTACAGGAACGGCTCATCAACCTGCAGGATAACGGCACCGTGGATGTGGTGCTGTGGACCGGGAGGCAACTGCTGTATTCCAGCCAGAACAGCGACCGGGTACTGCTGCCGGCCTATGTAACCGAGCCGCCGGGCAGTTACACCATAACCGTCACGGAGGAGGAAAATATGCTCTCCGGCCACACCGGGCAGGGGCAGGCCATCCGGCTGGTAGGCACGCTGAACAACGGCTGGAACATCCACCTGCGCACCCCGGTGGCCGCCATCGAGGAAAGCGTGGCGGTGACCAACCGCTTTCTGCTGATTTCCGGCGGTGCGGCGCTGGTGCTGAGTCTGCTGGTGTCCCTGCTGTTGGCCCGGCGGTTTACGCAACCCATCCGGCGGCTGGCCTCCGAGGCAGACCGGGTTGCCCGGCTGGATTTCAGCGGGCGTCAGCCCATCCGGGGCAAGGACGAGCTGGCCCATCTGGAGCACAGCATCCGCACCATGTCCGTTGCGCTGGAAAACACCATTACCCAGCTTCAGGAGGACATTGCCCAAAAGGAACAGCAGGACCGAACCCGTCGGGCCTTTATCGCCAACGTCTCCCATGAACTGAAGACTCCACTGGCGCTCATCGGCACCTATGCTGAGGGGCTGCGGGAGGATATCGCCGACGGGGGCGAAAACCGGCAGTACTACTGCGAGGTCATCGAGGATGAAGCCCGGAAGGTCAACCAGCTCCTGCGCCGCATGACCACCCTGATGCAACTGGAAAGCGGCCGTGAACAGCTGGAGCCGGAGGCGTTCGACATCACCGAGCTACTGATGGGGCTGGTAGAGAAGCACAGCCCGGCCATAGCGGAAAAACAGGTACATCTCCAGCTGGACACCGTGCCTGCACAGGTGATGGCGGATGTGTATCTGATGGAAAATGTCCTGCAGAACTACCTGTCCAACGCCCTCAACCACGTCACCGAAGGCGGCGTCATCCGCCTGTCTGTCGCCCCCATGGAGGAAAAAGTGCGGGTGACGGTATACAACACCGGCCCCCACATCCCCCACGAAGACCTGCCCCGCATCTGGGACAGCTTCTACAAGGTGGATAAAGCTCGCACCCGGGCCTACGGTGGCTCCGGCATCGGGCTGTCGGTGGTGGCGGCCATCCTCAAGGCCCACGGTTTCCCCTACGGGGTGGAGAACCGGGAGGGCGGCGTAGCTTTCTATGCCGAGCTGACCACCGCGCCGGAAGAACCCACAGCCTAACCAAACCCAGTCTGCACACCAGCCGGTGTGTCGGCTGGGTTTCTTGACTTTTCACCCGGATATGCTATAATCTGTATCATAAACACGCGCTAAGGAGGATACACCATGGCTCACCTGCTTTTCAAGACCCGAGGGAACACCAGCCCCCAAGGCAAACCCCGGGTGTTCTTCTGCTGTCACCCGGCAGATTTCTCCACGTATTTTGACGTAATCACCAACGAGGTGCTAGCCCTGCAAAACTGCGCCGTCTTCTTCCCGGCAGAAGGCCGCATAGAAGTGGATGCCGACCTGCTGGCCGACCTGGCCCAGATGCAGTTGGTGCTCATGCCGGTGACCGAGCGTCTGCTTACCACCAAAAATCCGGCACTGGATACGTTGTTCCCCTTTGCCGTATCCCACCACATCCCGGTTCTGCCGCTGATGCAGGAGGCCGGGCTGGACAAGCTGTTCAACAAGAAATGCGGTGACCTGCAATATCTGGACAAGCACGCCGCCGACAGCACCGCCATCTCCTATGAAGAAAAGCTGGAAAAGTTCCTGGGCGCGGTACTCATCGGAGATGAGCTGGCAGACAAGATCCGGGCAGCTTTTGATGCCTATGTATTCCTCAGCTACCGTAAGAAAGACCGGCAATACGCCCAGGAGCTGATGCGCCTTATCCACAAAAATCCCTTCTGCCGGGACATCGCCATCTGGTACGATGAATTCCTCACCCCCGGCGAGAACTTTAACAACGCCATCCGGGAGGCGCTGGAAAAAAGCGGTCTGTTCGTGCTGGCGGTGACCCCCAACCTGATCAACGAGCCTAATTATATCCAGGAAATCGAGTACCCCATGGCGAGAAAGCAGAAAAAGCCTGTTATCGCCGCAGAAATGGTGCCCACCGACCCCAAAAAGCTGGCCAGGAAGTACAAGAACATCCCCCCCAGCACCGACGCCCATAACGAAGGGGCTTTGTCGGCGGCCCTGCTGGCCGCTATCCAGCAGTTGGCCATCCGGGAGAACGACGGCTCGCCGGAGCACAATTTCTTCATCGGCCTGGCCTATCTGGGCGGCGTGGACGTGGAGGTGGACCTGGACCGGGCGCTGGAGCTGATTACCTCCGCCGCCAATGCCGGGCTGGAGGAAGCCATCGAAAAGCTGGTATCCATGTATCAGAGCGGCGTAGGCACCGCACGAAACTATGGGGTAGCGGTTGACTGGCAGAGAAAGCTGGTGGAAAAGCGGCAGTCCATCTACGAGGCTGACCCCAACGAGGAAACAGCGGCTTCTCTGGCCGAAACGCTGTGGGACTTGGGCAACGACCTGCACGACCTGCGCCGCATCGATGAGGCAATCTCGGTGTTTGAGCGCATGGAGGCCCTATGTACCGCCTATCTCGCCCAAAACGGCTACTGCCGGCAGATACAGCGGCTTTTGGCGGTGTGCTATCTCCACCTGAGTGACCTGCACCGGGCCAAGGGACAGCTGGCTGACGCACGGGAATGGATGACGAAATCCCTGCCTCTGCGGCAGGCATTGGCCGAGGAACGGAACACGGTGCTGGCTTGCCGGGATATGGCCATCGCCTATGAGCGCCTGGGGAACATCGAACGGGAATGCGGCAACCTGACCGCCGCACGGGAATGGTACCAAAAGAAGCTGGACATTGATGAACAGCTGGCCAGGAGCGAAAACGACAACCGCTCCCGGCACAGCCTGTCTATCTGCTACGAAAAGCTGGGAGATATCGAGCGAAAATGCGGTAATCTGGCCGCCGCACGGGAATGGTACCAAAAGGAGCTGGCTATTGATGAACAGCTGGCAGAGGAGCTGGGCACCGCCAGAGAGCGCCGCAGCTTAAGCATCAGCTGTATGAAAATGGGTGCTTTGGAAAAGGACTATGCCAATCTGGCTGCCGCACGGGAGTGGTATTTCCGCTCCATGACCATTGCCAAGCAATTGGCGGAGGAAACCGACTCCATCCCCATGTACCGCACCCTGACAGTAGCTTACGTCAATCTGGGAGACATCGACAAACAAAACCGCCGCCTCACAGATGCCTTGACGTGGTACGAAAGCGCCCGGGTTATCCGGCAACGGCTGGCGGAGGAAACCGGCACCGTGGAGGCTCGTAAAGACCTGGCCAGCTGCTTTGGCCGTATCGGCAATATCTATGAACAGCAAGGCGCTTTGGACAAAGCCGGACAGTGGTACGAAATGAACCTGGCCATCAGCCAGCAGGTAGCCGACGAAACCGGCACGGTAGAAGCACGCCGCAACCTGACGGTTGCGTGCAACCGCCTTGGCAAGCTGTATAAAGCGGAGTGCCAATACGCCAAGGCAAAGGCGTGGTTTGAAAAGGCGCTGGCCATCCGGGAAACCCTGCTGGAAGAAACCGGCACCGTGGAGGCGCGCCGGGATGCGGCTGTCTGTTACAGCCACATGGGCAACATCTGTGAGGATGCAAAGCAATACGACGACGCCCTGCAATGGTACAAAAAATGCCTGGCCCTCCGGGAAGCCTTGCTGGAGGAAACCGGCACCGTGGAGGCCATGCGGGATGTATGTACTGTCTACAACAGCCTGGGAATTCTGGAAAAGACTCGAAAGAACTACGATGTCGCCGCAGAATGGTACCAAAAAAGCCTGACCATCCGTCTGCAACTGGTGGAACGGGCCAACACCCACCAGCACCGCCGGGACCTGGCCGCAGGCTACAACAACCTGGGGGCGCTCTACGACGCCACCAAGGCCTACGACGCCGCATGGGAGCACCATGAAAAGGCGCTGGCCCTCCGCCTGCAGTTGGCGGAGGAAAGCGACACCCTCGAAACCCGTCGGGATATTTCCACCAGCTACAACAACCTTGGCTCCATCTGCAAGGCACGCAAGGATTATGCCGGTGCGCAGGCGTGGTACGAAAAATCCCTCCCCATCCGGCAACGGTTGCTGGAAGAAACCGACACCACCTCGGCACGCCGGGATCTGGCCAAAATATACTATTGCTTAGGGGAACTGGCCCGGCTTCAGGACAATCTTCGGCAAGCCGATGCGTATTTCCGGCAGGCCGCCGCCCTGCGCGAGGTCTTGGTGGCCAATGCCAAGGCCACGGACGACAGAAATGATCTGGCCGCCATCTACCGCCGGCTCTCTATGGTGGTGGAATCCGCCGAGGAAAAACGGCAGTATCTGGAGAAGGCGCAAGCCATCTGGGCCGCCCTTATGCAAGATTATCCCAGCAACCCGGACTACCCCGTGCGCAAGCAGCGGTGTGACGACGCTTTAGCGGAGATGGAGTAAAACCCGATAAGGAGGACGTGCATGGCTACCTTGGGCTGCAAAACCCGTGGAAACACCAGCCCGCAGGGAAAACCGCGGGTGTATTTCTGTTGCCATCCTGCAGATTTTTCGCTGTATTTCGAGGGAGTGGCTGAGGAGCTCCTTTCCAGACAGAGCTGTGCCCTCTTCTATCATACAGCCGGCGCCGTTACAGTAACAGAAGATCTTTTAGCAGACTTGGCCGGCATGCAGCTGTTCGTCATGCCGGTCACCACCCGGCTGCTCACCACGGAAAACCCGGCAAAGGATGTCCTTGTTCCCTTTGCTCTGGCCCATCACCTCCCCGTGCTGCCTCTGATACAGGAGCCGGGGCTAGCGGCCCTGTTTGACAAAACGTTCGGCAACTTGCAATACCTGGATCGGCTGGACAGCGACCCCACCGCCATCCCTTACGAAGAAAAGCTCACCCTCTACCTGGACAGTGTGCTGGTGGGGGACGAGCTGGCAGCACAGGTGCGTGCCGCTTTTGATGCCTATATTTTCCTCAGTTACCGGAAAAAAGATCGTCGCCATGCCCAGGAGCTGATGCGGCTCATTCATGCAAATGAATTCTGTCGGGATATCGCCATCTGGTACGACGAGTTTTTAATTCCCGGAGAGGATTGGAGCGACGCCATTCGCCAGGCGTTAGAAAAAAGCGGCCTGTTCGTGTTGGCAGTGACTCCCAACCTGGTGAACGAACCCAACTATATCCAAGCCATTGAGTATCCCATGGCGGTAGAGCAGGGCAAGCTCATTCTGCCTGCGGAAATGATCCCCACCGACCGGCTGGCGCTGGCGAGCCGGTATGCGGGCATTCCGCCCTGTGCAGATGCACACGACCCCCTGGCTCTGTCTGCCGCTTTGGCCGCTACTTTGCGGCAATTAGCCATTCGGGGGAACGATAACGAGCCTCAGCACAACTTTTTTATCGGTCTGGCCTATCTCAGCGGTATCGACGTGGAGGTAGACCACGCCCGGGCAGAGAAACTGATCGCCGGTGCCGCCGAGGCAGGACTGAAGGATGCCATGAAAAAGCTGGCGTCCATGTACCGGGAGGGCATGGGCGTGGCCCGCGATTACGACCGGGCAATCCACTGGCAAAAGCGGCTGGCGGACGCCTGGGAGGCAGACTATGCCGAGGCAGAGAACAAAGAAAACGCCCCCTCGGGCTACGAATTGGTGGAGGCTCTGTGTTCACTGGGCGACCTTTTGACGGCGGCCTCCCGTTTGGATGAAGCGGAGGCAGTGTTCCTACGGCTGGAGGTGGTTGTAAAAACGCTCAACGGTAAAGATAACTGGAACGTGTTTTTCTTAATAGGCCTATCGTCGTTTAAGCTGGGATACATGCGGTATTTGGCCGGGGATCATGAGAAAGCGGAGCAACTTTTTAATGCGGCCGACACCTGGCTCGGGTTTGCCCGTGGTTCTTGGGTCACGCAAGGGTGCATGTGCCAGATTCAGCTGTGCCTTTGTATGGGAGATATCCGCCGCCGCACCGGTCGGCTGGAGGAGGCGCTTGATCGGTACATAAAAGGGCTGGCATATCTGCAGAAGCGGCTGGCCGAGGAAGAGGTGGCCGCCCCCCTGCAGGATCTGCTGGCCAAGGCTTATGCGGGGCTGGGGGAGGTCTGCTACTCAGCCGGCGACCCGACGCTTGCCCTGAAATGGTACAAATGGGGATTGCCGCTGCGCCGGACATTGGTCAGCGAGAGCGACAGGCCGGAATACCGTCAGGCGCTGGAGGAACATCTGGCCGATATGGAGCGCATACAGCAGGCACCCACGGGTTCAGCGGTTTATCCGGTACTGGTCTATGCCCACGTTTATACGGCAGAGCGGTATGAAGAAGCTGGCCAACAGCCGGAGGCGCTGACCCATTATGAGCGTGCGGCCACCTTGTATTGGATGCTGAGACGGGAGTTAGGTCCGCTCCAAAAGCATAGTGACAGTTTCCAACTGGAAAAGGCCTGCAGTCGATTGAGCAAGCTGTATCGGGAGCGGGGCGACAGCCAAACTGCCATCCGATGGTACTTGGAGTGTGCCGATCTGCAGAAATCGTGGCCAAACAAAAGAAAATACGCCGATACCTGTTATGAACTGGGGTCTCTGTACCGAAAATTGGGTAGCCGGAGCATCGCCCTCGACTGGTATGGAAAAGCGTTGCCCTATTGGCAGGAGCAGGTGAAAACCGCCTCCAAGATTGCAGATGTGTATGGTCTGTCGGTTCTCCAGTATGCCATCGGCACACTGTATGAGGAGGGGGAGAACCCCCAGATGGCGCAAAAGTGGCTGGAGAAATGCGTGCGACTGCGGCAGCTCTGCGTCGACAAAAAGCCGGATTCTGCCCGCTACCGGGAGGGGTTGGAAAAAGCCTGTCGACGGCAGGGCGACTGTGCACAGCGCCTGGGAGATGCCTGCCGCGAGCAGGGAAACCGACCGGAGGCAAAAGAACAGTATGAACGAGCGATCGCCGCTTATGATAGGCTCTACCGTCTATGCAGTCAGCCTACCTATGGCAAAAAGCTAGCCCGTTGCTATCTGTGTCTGGCTCTGGTGTGGGGGAACGGTTGGCAGGATGTGATACGCTATCAGGCGTTGCCACTGCTGGAGAAGCTCCGCCAGGCTTACCCGGAGGATTCGGACTTCGTGACGATGTATGAAGGGGCAGTGAAATCCCTGTAACAATAAAAACTGCGCTCCGGACAAGCCGTCCGGAGCGCAACTTTTTATCTTTCTTTGACTATGCACACCGGGATGGGATAATCCCCGGTGCGGTTGAGGAAATCCCCCACGATCACCGTATACTGCCGGTTATCCACCGTAGACAGGTAGCGGAGCAGGGCGTCCCGTTCAGCGGTGCCGTTCTCCCGGCCGTAGTACAGGCACAGGCTCATCACCCCGCCGGGACGGAGCAGGGACAGCGCCGCCTCCACCGCCGGGATACTGGTTTCCGGCTGAGAAAATACGGTATGGTCTCCGCCAGGCAACCAGCCGAAATTGAACATAATGCCGTCCACCGTCTCCGGGGCGGCCAGCTCTGCCAAACGGCTGTGACAGCACGCCAGCACCTGCGCCCGGTCTGCCACCCCCTCGGCGGCTAACAGCGCCCGGGTGGCCTCCACCGCCGCCGGCTGGATATCCAGCGCCAGCACACGGCCGGTTTCCCCCACCAGACGGCAGAGGAACAGGGTATCCCGTCCCCGGCCGGCGGTGGCATCGATGCAGGTATCGCCGGGGCGAATATGGGCGGCCATAAACCGATGAGCCAGCCCCAGGGCATTCAGGGGGTATGCCGACTGGCTCATTCTGCGGCCTCCGTCGGCTCGCCGCCGAACTGCTCCGGGTTGTCCCGGATATAGGCCACACACAGGGTCAGGGGGCACTCGCTCTCCACCGCCAGATGGAAGGCTTTTTCTGCCTCGGCGGTATCCCCCTCGGTCTCGCACAGGGTCTGCCAGGCGGCGGCGGTCTGGGTGGCACCTATGGCGGTAAAGCCGGCCCCGGCCTGCTCGGTCAGCTCACGGGTAGCCGTATGCAACAGCCCTCGGTAATCCCCGGCGGCCATCTCCTTGCACACCGCCCACACGGCATATACCACCGTAAAGCCCTGGGGTTTGCCGGCCAGCACCTTTACCGGGTCGGGACGGCGGCTGTCAGCCGCACAGGCCAGCACATGGCTGACCACCGCCTCCACCAGCTCCTCCTCCGGCACTGTGGCTAACTGCTCCGGGGGCAGGGCGGCATATTTCTTCATCAGCTGGGCGGCACGGCCGCCCTCGTTCTTCTTACGGGTGAACACCAGCAGGGCCAGCACGATAACTGCCAGCACCACCAAAACAATCAACTCTTTTGGGTCCATTTTCTTATCCTCCCTGTATTTATTCCTTATTAATCAACAATCTGTATACGTCACCTTTCTTGAGTCCGGTGGCGGCAGCAGCTTTTTTGGCCGCTTCGGAGGCAGACAGCCCCTCGGCCATATACCCCCGGGCCAGCGTGGCGGCCGTATCCGGGTCGGCGGCCTCCACCGGCGCCGGAGCGGCGCCCCGGACAATCAGCACAAACTCCCCACGGGGTGCTTCTGCGGTGTATTTTTCCACAGCGGCCGCCAGGGTGGTGGAAACTACCTCTTCGTGAATTTTCGTCAGCTCCCGTACCAGCGCCACCTCCCGGTCGCCCAAGGCGGCCAACAGGTCGGACAGGGTAGCCACCAGCTTGTGCGGCGCCTCATAAAACACCATGGTGCGGCGCTCCTCGGTCAGCTCTGCCAGATGCTCCCGACGCTCCTTTTTGCTCACGCTGAGGAAGCCCTCGAAGGTAAATCGCCCGGTAGGCAGACCAGCCAGGGCCAGGGCGGTGGTGACCGCCGTGGGACCGGGGACCACCCCCACCGGGATGCCCTTCTGCCGGCAGAGGGCCACCAGATTCTCTCCGGGGTCGGAGATGGCCGGCATGCCGGCATCGCTGACCAGCACGCCATTCTCTCCGGCCAGCAGACGGGCGCATACCTGCTCCCCTCGCTCCCGTTTATTGTGCTCATGGTAGCTGACCAGCGGCTTGTTGATACCAAAATGATTGAGCAGCTTCAGCGTCACCCGGGTATCCTCGGCGGCAATGAAATCACATTCCTCCAGCGCCGCTACCGCCCGGGGCGAAAAATCCCCCAGATTGCCGATGGGGGTACCCACCAGCGTCAGGGTGCCGCAAATCGTATCAGGCATGGTTCTTATCCCCTTTCTCCGGGGGTAGTTCCCGGTAGATCTCTCGCATGGCCGGGGAGGGCTCCCCGGTGTCGGTATACAGCACCAGCGGCGGCAACCAGGTAAGCCCCGGCTTCCCGTCACGCCGTGCCTCCAGCAAAAACAGCCAGGGGGCGGTGTCCCCTCGCTTCTGCACCGGCTGGAGACGTTTTGGCTCCAGCTTGTGCCGGGTGAGGGCGGCCAGCACCGCCGCCAAGCGTTCCGGCCGATGACACAGGCAAAAGCTCCCCCCGCTCTGCACCAGCCAGGAGGCCGCCCCACACAGGGTGTCCAGCGTGTCCAGCTGTTCATGCCGGGCCAGCCGCACCGCCGCCTCCCGGCTCTTTTCTCCACTGTCCGGGGGAAAATAGGGAGGGTTGCACACCACCCGCCGAAAACTGCCGGCCGGAGCAATCTCCCGGAAATTCCGCCAATCCCCCACCGCAAAGGTGGGCCGGGGCGTGCCGGGGAAGGCCTCTGCCCCGGCCTGCGCCAGCCCAATCGCTTCCGGCTGTATATCCACCCCATGCACCGCCGACGGCCGGCCGGTGGCCGCCAGCCGCAGGGCAATTGCCCCACAGCCGGTGCCCAGCTCGCACACCGTCTCCCCCGGCGCCGGGGTGGCAAAATGGGACAGCAGGATGGCATCGGTGCCAAACCGGTGGTCGGCCGATACCGCCACCCGGATGTCATCGTATACCGGTAGCCATTCCATACACTGTCCCTCCTTTTTCATAACATAACAACAAAGCCGGACAGCAGTGCTGTCCGGCCTTGCAGTTTGCGATTATTCCGCAGCGATAGCACCCACCGGGCAGGTGTCAGCGCAAGCACCGCAATCAATGCAAGCATCCGCATTGATCTCGTACTTGCCGTCGCCCTCGGCGATCGCCTCTACGGGGCAGCCCTCGGCGCAAGCGCCGCAAGCGATGCACGCATCAGAGATAACGTAAGCCATGATATTTACGCCTCCTTCTTGAAATTGTGGCTTTATCATACCACTACCGGAGAAAAAATGCAAGACTTTTTCTTGTTTTTCAAAATTTACCCTTGCCGCTTATTCCGGGGACGGCGGTTGCGGGGACGGTGGTCGCTCTTTTGGGCCTTCTGTTCACCGGTGGCCGGCGGGGCCTGTTCCGCCTTGGGCGCAGGCTTTGCCGGGGGCTGTTCGAGCTTTCCGTCAGCCTCGGCCACCTCAGCCGCCTTCGGCTTGCCGCCGGGGGCTTTATCCCGGATAACCACCGACACATCCTCACGCATCATATCCACCGCCGGCGAATCCGGCGCCTTATCCAGCCGCACCTTCAACTTGCCGGTGAGCACATTGCTCTCGGTGACCACACCGCGGCCCTCGGGGGTCATCACCACGGCTCCTACCTTGGGGCTGAGCTTCAGCAGCTCCTCATAGGTGTCCTGCTCGTACTTGAGACAGCACATCAGCCGCCCGCAGGAGCCGGAGATTTTGGTGGGGTTGAGGGACAGACCCTGCTCCTTGGCCATCTTGATGGACACCGGCTGGAAATCCCGCAGAAAGCGGGAACAGCAGAAGGGTTGACCGCAGATGCCCACGCCACCCAGCTTTTTCGCCTCGTCCCGGACACCAATCTGGTGCAGTTCGATCCGGGTATGGAACACCCCGGCCAAATCCTTGACCAGATTGCGGAAATCCACCCGGCCCTCGGCCGTGAAATCGAAGGTAATCTTGGAATCGTCAAACGCATACTCGGCGTCCACCAGCTTCATATCCAGCCCATGGGCGGCGATACGCTCCTGACACACCTGCATGGCCTGCCGTGCCTTGGCGGCGTTTTCCTCCGCCCGGCGGCGGTCCTCGGCATTAGCCCGACGGATAACCGGCTTAAGGGGCTGGCCATTCGTGGCGGTTTCCCGGTTGGCCCGGGCTACCTCGCCGCACTCCAGGCCCCGGGCGGTCTCCACCACCACTTTTTCGCCGGGGAGCAGAATCATCTCACCGGGGTCAAAATCATACACCTTTCCGCCGGGGCGGAAACGGATGCCTACTGTCATTGCCATATTGCATAATCCTTTCCTGTCAGCGGCCGGCGGCCTGCCGCAGGCAGGCGCAGAACCGGGTGACAAACAGCGTATTGTTCATGTTGCGTTGCAGGGCCGTCTGCAAGGTCTCCGTCTGCCGGAGCAAAGCCATCAGCCGTTCTCCCGGCAGGACGGCGGCCAGCTGGCGAGCCTCATCGGGGGCGGTGGAGAGCATCATCTGCCCGCCGTACTGCACCGTCAGGGCGTCCCGGAACACCAAAGCCAGCCCTGCCAGCACCCCCAGCGACAGGGGTTTATCTTTTTCCAGCCGGGCAGTGGCCTGTAGGAGGGGAAGCTCCGACAGGGCGATGATGGCGGTGGCCATCGTCGGCACCAGCTCCAGCACCTGCCGGAAGGTGCCGTCGGATACCCCATCAATCACCTGGCCGATATAGCCGCCGAACAGGCTGTGGGCTCGCTTGCGCTCCTCCTCCGCCATCTGAGGCAAACGCTCTGCCAGCACCGGGGCGGCCTCCTCCCACGGCACCGCCGTCAGGGTCAGACACACACACCGGGACCGGATGGTCTCCAGCAGGGCGGTGCGGTTGTTGCAGGTGAGGATAAACAGCACGTGGGCCGGGGGCTCCTCCAAAATTTTCAGCAGCGCATTCTGTGCCTGGGGGGTCATGGTCTGGGCCTCGGCCAGAATCATCACCCGGTAGGGCGCCTCGTTAGGCAGGACAAAGGCCTCGTCACGCAGACGGCGGATGGTATCCACCGTCAGAGCCTCTCCATCGCCGCCCAGAAGCGTAATGTCCGGGTGCACCGTCTTGACACAGGCGGCACAGGCACCGCAGGGCTTGTCGCCCACGCCCCGGCACACCGCCGCCCGGGCAACGATGCCCGCCAACGTACGGCGGCCGCTACCCGGCGCCCCCTCGATGAGCAGCGCATGGGGAAACCGCCCGGCATCAATCTCTGCCGCCAGCCGTTGCTTGACCGACGCATTGCCGACAAGCTGTCCCACATTCATGCTGCCACCTCCTTACGTGTCTGTTGCAGACACAGAAACTATTATACACGAAACCACGCCCGGTGACAAGTGTTTTTTGCAAAGGGATAAATTCTACCACCTTCTGTAAAATTTTCCGGGAAAAATCACACTTTTAACTTGTGCCGGGAGAGGAAATGTGCTATCCTAATGATGTATGTTTGTATAGGGGTGTTATTTGAGATGAAAATCGGGTTTGATAACGAGCTGTATATGCAAAAGCAGAAGGAGCACATCCTGGAGCGTATCTCCCAGTTCAACGGCAAGCTGTATCTGGAGTTCGGCGGCAAGCTGTTTGACGACTACCACGCCGCCCGGGTGTTGCCCGGTTTTGCGCCGGATGCCAAGATCCGGTTGCTGCGCTCCATGGCCGACCAGGCAGAGATCATCTTCTGCATCAGTGCCGATAATATCGAAAAAAACAAGGTGCGGGCCGATCTGGGGCTGAGCTACGACCAGGATCTGCTGCGGCAGATTGACATGGTGCGGGGTATGGGCATCGCCGTCAACAGCGTGGTCATCACCCGGTACACCGGCCAATCCGCCGCCGACCAGTTCAAATGCAAGCTGGATGCCCTGGGCATCTGCAACTATGTCCACCACCCCATCGCCGGCTATCCGGCGGATGTGGATCACATCGTCAGCGATGCCGGCTACGGTGCTAACCCCTATATTGAGACCACCAAGCCTCTGGTGGTGGTTACCGCCCCCGGCCCCGGCAGTGGCAAGCTGGCCACCTGCCTGTCTCAGGTGTATCACGAAAACCGCCGGGGCAACCTGGCCGGCTACGGCAAATACGAGACCTTCCCCATCTGGAACCTGCCCCTCAAGCACCCGGTCAACCTGGCCTATGAGGCCGCCACCGCCGACCTGCAGGATGTGAACATGATCGACCCCTTCCACCTGGAGGCTTACGGCATCACCACCGTCAACTACAACCGGGATGTGGAGGCATTCCCCATCGTGCGGACTATCCTCACCCGTATCACCGGCAACGATAAGTTCTACTGCAGTCCCACCGATATGGGGGTCAACATGGCCGGCTACGCCATCGTGGATGACGAGGCCTGCTGTGAGGCCAGTCGGCAGGAGATCCTCCGTCGGTACTACAAGGGTGTCACCGACCTGCGGATGGGCCGGGAGAAGCAGGAAACGGTGGAAAAACTGAAAATGATCATGCAACAGCTGGGACTGAAGCCCTCCGACCGGGCGGTGGTCCAGCCGGCGCTGGAAAAAAGCCAGCGTGTACAAGCCCCGGCGGCGGCTATTCAGCTCCCCGACGGCCGCATCATCACCGGTAAGGGCACCTCCCTGCTCAGCGCCTGCTCGGCGGCGGTGCTTAACGCCATCAAGGTGATGGCAGACATCCCCAAATCCACCCTGCTGATGAGCCGGGCGGTGCTGGAGCCTGTCATTGACCTGAAGGTAAACCTGCTGGCCAGCCGCTCCAGCGCCCTCAAGCTGGACGACGCCCTGACCGCCCTGTACATCTGCGCCGCCACCGACGAGGTGGCCGCCCGGGCGGTAGCCATGCTGCCCCGCCTGCGTGGGTGTGACCTTCACTCCACCCAGATCCTCCACTCCGGCGACGAGTCCATCCTGCGGAAGATGCGGATGAACGTCACCTGCGAGCCGGAGTTCCCGGGGAAAAACGTCCTGTACTGATTCGGCCAACAACAGAAAGGAGCCTTGCAACATGAGTATCCCGGAAGAAGAAGCCTCCAGCATCCTCACCCTCACCGACGAGGATGGCAACGAGGTGCAGTTCGAGTTTTTGGATGTCGTCGAATACGAGGGGGAAGAATACCTGGTGCTCCTGCCCCTGGACGAGGACAACAACGAAGTGATTATTCTGCTCATCCAGCCTGTAAGCGAGGATGAGGAAAATTATGTGCCTGTGGAGGACAACGAGACTCTGCAGACGGTATACGCTATCTTTAAGGAAAAATTTAAGGATATCCTCACCTTCGACGACTAAAAAGGAGCTGACACAAATGGAACTGAAGGGAAAACGCATTGCCTTCCTGGGGGACAGCATCACCCAGGGCGTGGGCGCCTCCTGCCCGGAGAATGTCTACTGGCAGGTGTTCGGCCGCAACACCGGCGCTATCGTCTCCGGCAACGGCATCGGCGGCACACGCTATGCCAAACAGCCCGGCGTAACCGAATTCACCTGGGGCGAGAAATACTTTGAGCTGCGGGTGGACGAGCTGGATCCGGATGCAGACGTCATTGTAGTGCTGGGCGGCGTCAACGACTTCGTCCACGGCAACGCCCCGCTGGGCAAGATGTCCGATCGGGACCCCACCACCTTCTACGGCGCAGTACACAGCCTGTGCCTCAAGCTGTTGGAGCGCTACCCCACCTCCGAAATCGTACTAATGACCCCTCTGCACTGCGGCAACGAGGAGGTTTATACCAACTATCACGAGACCCATATCCGTATGGTAGCCAGTCTGGGCGGCTACGCTCAGGCCATCCGGGAGGTAGCGGAGTATTACGGTCTGCCTGTGCTGGATCTCTTCCGCACAAGCGGTCTCAACCCCGAAGTGCCGATCATCCGGGAGATGTACATGCCCGACGGCCTGCACCCCAACGATGCCGGCTACGCCCGCATGGCTAAACGGCTGGAGGGCTTCCTGCGCACACTGTGAGGAGGAATACATCATGGAACTGAAAAACAAGACCTTCCTGTTCCTCGGCGACAGCATCACCGAGGGGTGGGGCGCTTCCTGTCTGGAAAATGCCTACTGGAATGTGTTCGGCCGCAACACCGGCGCCCGGGTATGGGCAGACGGCATCGCCGGCACCCGCATTGCGCCTCAGTACACGCCCGAGCCGGAGGGGTTCGAGAGCTTTGCCCGGTATTTCGGCTCCCGTGTGGCGGCCATGCCGGACGAGGCCGATGTGGTGGTTGTCTTCGGCGGCACCAACGACTATGGCCACGGCGATGCGCCGCTGGGCACCCTGGCCGACCGGGAGGAAACCACCTTCTACGGAGCATGCCACTGCCTGTGCGTCAAGCTGCTGGAAAAATACCCTCATGCCGAGATTGTCCTCATGACCCCTCTGCACCGGTGCAACGAAAACGACCCCATCAACGGGCGGGGCGTTCGGAATGTGACCAACCTGAAAGGGTATGTGGAGGCTATCCGGGAGGTAGCGGAGTATTACGGCCTGCCGGTGCTGAACCTGTACGCCATCAGCGGCATCCAGCCGGAGGTTCCGGTTATCCGGGAAAACTTTATGCCCGACGGCCTACACCCGAACGATGCCGGCCACGCCCGTGTTGCCAGCCGCTTGGAGGGCTTCCTGCGGACACTATAAAGTTGTAAAGAGGTACCTATATGGAACTAAAGGGAAAAACCGTCCTCTTCCTGGGTGACAGCATTACGCAAGGTGGCGAGGCCTCCTGCCCGGAGAATATCTACTGGCAGGTGTTCGGCCGCAACACCGGCGCCCACGTATGGGCGGACGGCATCAGCGGCACCCGCATTGCCGCCAATCAGGCACCGGAAGCACCGGGGTTTGAGCATTTATCCCGGTATTTTGCTTCCCGTGTGCCGGATATGCCGGATAAGGCCGATGCGGTGGTGGTGTTCGGCGGCACCAACGACTTTAACTTCAGCGACGCCCCACTGGGCACCATGGCCGACCGGAAGCCTGCCACCTTCTATGGGGCGCTCCACTGCCTGTACCGGGCACTGTTGGAGAAATACCCCACTGCAGAAATCGTGGTGATGACCCCCACCCACCGGTGCGAGGAGGATGCACCTGTCAACGCTCTGGGCATCCGCACCGCCGCCTGCCTGAAACGGTATGTGGAGGCCATCCGGGAGGTGGCGGAATATTACGGCCTGCCGGTGCTGAACCTGTACGCCATGGGCGGCATCCAGCCGGAGGTTCCGATTATCCGGGAGGGCTTTATGCCCGACGGCCTGCACCCCAGCGATGCCGGCCACGCCCGTATTGCCAGCCGCTTGGCAGGCTTCCTGCGGACACTGTAAAAGAGACCAGGTGAAAAGCGGCAGACCAATCGGTCTGCCGCTTTTTCACTCACCGGACAGCCTCCTCCTGCATATACTGTGGGGAAAGGAGTGGCAGCTATGCAAGACAGAAACCCAACCCACCGCCCACAGCCGCTGGCAGAGGCTATCCTGAAAGGGAGCGACAAATACCCGGGCATCCGAGGCCGGGTGCTATTCTTCCCCACAAGAGACGGGGTGCTGGTACGGACGGAGGTCACCGGTCTGCCGAAGGGGAAGGGCCTCTGTCATAGCCCGGTGTTCGCCTTCCACATCCACAGTGGCACCACCTGTGCCGGCGACCCGGACGACCCATTCCGGGAGGTGGGGAGCCATTACAACCCCCAAAACTGCCCCCACCCCTATCACGCCGGAGACCTGCCGCCGCTGTTCGGCGTAAAAGGGCGGGCGTTTTCCATCGTGCTGACCGACCGGTTTGCTTTGCCGGACATTCTCGGCCGGGCGGTCATCCTCCACGCAATGCCGGATGATTTCACCACCCAGCCCGCCGGCAACGCCGGGGAGAAAATGGCCTGCGGCATCATCCGCTCAACAAGAAAACCGGTATAACATAGCCGCCCCGGCCGACGTTGCTGTCGACCGGGGCGGTGCTGTTTACGGTGTGGGAATCTCGCCATTCTCCACCTGTTTAATCAGTTCTTTTGCATGGGCTACTGTTTCCTCGTCCGGGAGCATCACATAGGCCTTGGAGCCAAGAGAATACACCGCCCGTGTCGCCCCGGTGCCGTCCACACTGTAGGTGGTGACATTCCATTTGGTGCCCCGACTTAGCTGTTGCCGCACAATGGCGGTAATCTCCTCATAGGGCACACTGGTTTCAAAGCTGTTGGCAACCCCATCCATAATGGCGGTAAAGTTGCCGAGCAGGGCGGGGCTGGTCATCTTATCGATAACGCCTTTAATCACCGCCATCTGGTTGCGGCCACGCTGCCGGTCGCCTCCCGGCACGGTATACCGGGCCCGGGAGAAAATGAGCGCCTGGGCGCCGTTGAGCTGGTTTGCCCCCTGGACAAATTTTTGCTTTTTGCTGGTAAAGGCGTACTGGGAGTGTACCGTAATGCCGCCCAGGGCATCGATGATTTTCTCAAACCCGGTGAAATTCACCCGGAAATAGTAGTCAATCTGGGTATCATACAACATCTCCAAGGTGTCCACGCTCACATCAATGCCATAGATGCCGGCGTGGGTGAGCTTATCCGGGATGCCATGGGAGATGGACAGCGGCACATAATAGTCCCGGGGGGTGGAAATGAGCAACACCTGTCCCGTCTCGGTATTCACCGTAGCCAGAATGTTCACGTCACTGCGACTTTTCACGCTGATGCCACCGGTGGCATCGATGCCGCTGATGTACATGGTGAAAACGGTATCCTCCACCTCCGGCTCCGGTTGAGTGGGCTGGGTTGTGGTGGTGGTTTCGGTCACCTGCACCATAAACACCTGCCGCAACCGGTCGGCTACCGTCTCGTACCCCTCCATATCCTCCAGCAAATCCAAAAAGGCCACATTCAGCAGGAGGGCATCCACCTCTCCGGCTGTTAACAGGCCATCCACAAGGCCGCTCAAGCCGGCATATTCCCGGATTTCCAGCTTTTCGCCCAGAAGGGTAGCCAGTTGGTCAGCCGCCGCATCGGTATTGCTCCTGTCCAGCGTCGCCAGCACGCCGAAAGTATAGCCCTTGGTGGCCTGGATGCTGTCTGCGGCGTCCTCGGCCGCCACATACACGCCCACACCGGCCACCTGACTTTCCGGCTGGGTAATCAGCCCTAGGGCACCAACGCCATGCCCCACATAATAATACGCCACACCGGTAAAGGCCACCAGTACCGCTGTCACCACACAACCCACGGCAAACCGCCCCTTACGGTCGAAGCGGCGCACCAGCAGGTATACTGCCCCCACCAGTACAAGTAATCCGCCCACGCCGATAAGCAGATACGCCACCGGCAACAGGCCGGTTTTCGCCAGCCCCAGCAGGAACAGTCCTTCGACCACGGCCAAAAAGCCGGCAACCAGCAGACCCGGCCAATATTGGTTCTTTTTTTCGTTCATAGCCATCGCCTCTTGTCAAGTAATAGGACAAACAGGGATTTTTCTTATCTGTTTCAGTATATCACACCGTTTTGCCTTTTGCAATGGGTTTCTCCGCACAAAATTGTACCCCGGCACACGGGCAGTGTGCCGGGGAAATGGCATTTTTATCAGTCATCGCAACAGGGGTCGGGCTTTACCGGCTTGGGCTCCTCGGGAGCCTCCGGGGTCACATCCCCCAGGCCGGTGGTCTCGGAAAACAGCACATTGGCCTTGGTCATCTGCACCGCATCGGTGGGCACGATGATCTTGGAAGCCTTGCCGTTGGACATAGCCACCAGCGCCTCGTACTTTTTCAGCTCCAGGATGGCCGCATCCGCACCGGCCTCCTTCAGCGCACGCAGGCCGTCGGCCTCCGCCTTCTTAGACAGGTAGATGGCCCGGGCCTCACCCTCTGCACGGGCGATACGGGCATCCCGTTCACCCTCGGCGGCCAGGATCATGGCCTGCTTTTCGCCCTCGGCACGGGTGATGGCGGCGGCCTTGTGGCCCTCGGCCTGCAACAGCGTCTCACGGCGGTCGCGCTCCGCCTTCATCTGCTTCTCCATGGCGTTCTGAATTTCCGCCGGGGGAATGATGTTCCGCAGCTCCACCCGGTGCACCTTAATGCCCCACTTGTCGGTAGCCTCGTCCAGAATCGCTGTCATCTTGGCGTTGATGGTATCACGGGAGGTTAAGGTGCCGTCCAGTTCTAGCTCACCCACCAGGTTACGCAGGGTGGTAGCGGCCAAATTGGCCAGGGCGGAAATGGGGTTCACCGCACCATAGGCGTATAGCTTGGCGTCATAGATAGCATAATAGATCACCGTGTCAATCTGCATGGTGACGTTATCCTTGGTAATGACCGGCTGGGGAGGAGAATCCAGCACCTGCTCCTTCAGGGTAACCTTTTTGGAAATCTTCTCAATCAGCGGAATCTTGACGTGAATACCGGCCGACCAGGTGGTGCGGTATTTACCCAACAGCTCCAGCACGTACTCGTGTGCCTGGGGCACGATCTTGATATTAGCCAGAATGATAACCAGCACCAGCACAGCGAAACCAATCAAAAACGGCATACAACTCTCTCCTTTTTCTCTGCTAAACTAACCGTCGGCAGTCCCTCTGCCGTACAATAACAGCATACCACACGGCCCGGCGGCTGTCAAGTCTAATCTAGTAGAATTTTTGCTTTTTGTTACATTGCCGCACCCAGATATTGAGCCAGGGTGATGATAAGAGGCATAGTGATTACCGACAACAGCGTGCTGAGGGATACCAAGTTGACCGACAGCAGAGGCTGCCGGTCATACCGGGTGGCGAACATGGTGCAGGCGGTGGCCACCGGGGTGCTGATGCAGATCATCAGCGATACCAGCAGGGTACCACGCACCCCACACAACAGAAGGCCGGCCAGTGCCAGCAAGGGCATCGCCACCAGGCGCAAGGCCAGGCAGAGGTAGCTCCGTCTGTCCTTCAGTGCCGCCGCCAGATCCGTCTGCCCCAGATAATACCCCACAATGAGCATGGGCACCGGCGTGTTCAGGTTGCCCATATGCCCGATAGCATCCGTCACCAGCGCCGGCACCGGCACCGACAGCAGGAACAGGAACAGCCCCACCGCCACGCTGATGACCCCGGGGTTAAGGAGGATGCCCCGCAGGGACAGCGCCCGCCGGTCACCACTCATCTCCCACACACCGTAGGTCCACAGGAATACATTGAATACGATCACATAGGCGGCGCAATAGAACACCCCGTCCTCTCCCAGGATGGCCTGCTGCAGAGGAATAGCCATATACCCGGCGTTGGAAAAAATGGTGGCACACCGCAATACTCGGCGCCGCCCCTCCTCCTTGTCCCGGAAGCACAGCCGGGCCACCAGAATGAGCAGGGCGTGATTCACCGCCGCCGCCGCAATCACAAGAAGAAACCCGCGTAGCATAGCCGGGTCGAACTCCCGGATACAGGACTTGATGAGCACACAGGGAGTAGCGATATACAGCACCAGGTTGGCACAGGCCTTGACTGCGGTGTCGTTGAGCAGTTTTGCCTTGCCGCACACTGCGCCGACACCAATCAGAATAAACAGCGTGAGCACATTCTGTGCCACCGTGAGAAAACTATCGACCATCGGTTATCCTTCCTCCTGTACAGGGGGCTGCTCCGGCCACACCGGCATGGTCCCCCCGAAATCTGCCCAGGTCACCCGGCCGCTTTGCAGGGCGTTGTGCTTAAGCCATTCATACGTGCCTGCCTGCGTCAGATACATATATGGGTTGACATACAGAACACCCAAAAGCCCCAGTGTCAGACCGGACAGCAGATTCCAACCCACAAAGCTCAGACCCAGGACAAACAGCTCCCCCTTGTACCCGTCGGTCATCTTACGGCTCAGGGTGATGGCCTGGTCGGGGGTCAGGTTGGGGTTTTCATAGATAATGTACCGCGTCATGCTGTAGGCGTAGGTCTTGACAATACCCGGAATGATGAACAGAAGCGTCCACAGGAAAATATACACATCATGCAGTAGCATGGTCTTCATGGCAGGCAGGTAGATGCGAAAGGAGGCAAACATCTCCCCCACAGGGGGCTGCTCTCCCCGGGCGTAGCGCAGCATCCAGCCGTGGTAGCCCACATGCACCACATTGCCCACAAAAACACCGTAACCGATGGCAAACAACAGCATGACCACCACCGCCACCATCAGTACCGGGGCAAGGCCGTCGACAGGCAACTCTACCTGCGTGTCGGTGTTGAAGTTAAAGCTGGTGCCGCCGCCCTCCAGCGCCCCCAGCAGGCCGCCCAAAAAGGTCACCAGCACCAAGAGCCAACGGTTTTCCGCCAGGCGTCGCTTGGCCCATTCCTTTATTCCTGCACGGTTATACATACACACTCTCCCCTTTTTCACAGAAATCGTCTCAATTTCTTCCATTATAGCATGAACTGCCGAAAATAAACACCCTGAAAGACAAGAAAATTCCACTTTTTAGCAAGAAAATTAAAAAAATATAAGATTTTTACAAATTAACACTTTACTTTGGTAAAATGATACTGTATAATAAGGGCACATCCCAAGGAATGAAAGGACGATTGATTATGAAAAAGTTTTTATCCTTATTGACCGCTGTTTTGATGCTGGTAGGCTGTCTGGCCGCCTGTAGCGCTCCCGGCGCCGGCGACGTAGCCTACGTCAAGGAGAAGGGCACCCTCGTGGTCGGTATCACCGTGTTCGAGCCCATGGACTATCAGGATGCCGATGGCAACTGGATCGGCTTTGATGCGGAAATGGCCGCCCTGTTTGCCGAAAAGCTGGGCGTAAAAGCAGAATTCCAGATTATCGAATGGGATAACAAGGCCTTCGAGCTGGAAGGCAAGACCATCGACGTGGTGTGGAACGGCATGACCCTGACCGACGAGGTAAAGGCCGCTATGGCCTGCTCCAACGCCTACTGCAACAACCAGCAGATCGTGATCGTGAAGAAGGATGTTGCCGACCAGTACAAGACGGTGGACAGCGTCAAGGGCCTGAAGTTCGCCGTAGAGGCCGGTTCTGCCGGTAAGAAGCAGGTAGAGGCTCTGGGCGCCCAGTTTGTTGAGGTTGCCGACCAGGCCACCGCCCTGTCCGAGGTAAAGGCCGGCACCAGCGATGCCGCCGTCATCGACAGCCTGATGGCTGGCGCCATGGTAGGCGAGGGCACCGGCTATGCCGACCTGATGTACACCGTTGGTCTGAATGACGAAGAGTACGGCGTAGGCTTCCGCAAGGGCTCCGACCTGGTAGCCGAGCTAAACAAATTCTTCAAGGAAACCTATGCTGACGGCACCATGATGGAGCTGGCCGAAAAGTATGGCGTGCAGGCCTCCATCATCGAGCAGAAGTAAGCGTCTGCGCAACAATCAGGCAAAAACGGATCAGGCAGAGAGCCCGCCAGGACTCTCTGCTTGACCTGTGTAAAGCCCATTTACGAGGTACGTATTATGTTTATTACCGTCATACAGGCTCTGTCAGAAGGGTTCCTGGAGACCCTCAAGCTGTTCGCCGTCACACTGGTGGGCGCTCTGCCGCTGGGGCTTGTCATTTCCTTCGGCTCCATGAGCCGTTTTACTCCCCTGCGGTGGCTGAGCCGTTTTGTCGTGTGGGTGTTCCGGGGCACGCCGCTGATGCTACAGCTTATCATCATCTTCTATGTACCCGGCTTCGTCCTGCCCCAAAACCCCTGGGCCATTTCCGGCGGCCGCTTTTGGGCTGCCGCTGTTGCCTTCATCATCAACTATGCCTGCTATTTCTCGGAGATCTACCGGGGTGGCATAGAAGGGGTGCCCAAGGGACAGCAGGAGGCCGGACAGGTGCTGGGCATGACAAAAAGCCAAATTTTCTTCAAGGTCACCCTGCTGCAGATGATCAAGCGCATCGTCCCTCCCATGTCCAACGAGATCATCACCCTGGTCAAGGACACCTCCATCGCCCGTATCATCTCCCTGCAGGAGCTGATTTACGCCGGCTACGCCTTCCTCAAAGGCTCCCACGGCTATTCCGGGCTGATCTGGCCGCTGTTCTTCACCGGTGTGTATTATTTGGCCTTCACCGGACTGCTGACGTTGCTTTTCGCCCGCATTGAAAAGAAAATGCGCTACTTCGGGGGGTGAGATCATGGCTGTGTTACAAGTTGAAAATATCCAAAAGAATTTCGGCAAGGTGGAGGTGCTCAAAGGCATCGACTTTGCCGTGGAGAAGGGGGAGGTGCTGTCCATCATCGGCTCCTCCGGCTCCGGCAAGACCACCCTGCTGCGGTGTCTGAATTTTCTGGAAACCCCGCAGGAGGGACGCATCACGGTAAACGGCGAGACTCTGTTCGACGCCGCTGACAGTCACACTCTCAGCGACGCCGCTATCCGGCTAAACCGCCTGCACTTCGGGCTGGTATTCCAGCAGTTTAATCTCTTCCCCCAGTACACGGTGAAGCGGAATATCACCCTGGCAGAAGGTCTGCTGGCGAAGGAACGCATCAAAAAAGAGGGAAGCTACAACGGCTACACCGACTACCGGGAGGCGCTGGCGGCCATCGACCAGAAGGCTGAACGCCTGCTGGCGGAGGTGGGGCTGTCCGACAAGCAGGATAGTTTCCCCTGTCAGCTATCCGGCGGCCAGCAACAGCGTGTGGCTATCGCCCGGGCGCTGTCCATGGAGCCGGATGTGCTGTGCTTTGACGAGCCCACCAGCGCCTTGGATCCGGAACTGACCGGCGAGGTGCTCCGGGTCATCCGGGAGCTGAAAGCCGCCGGACGCACCATGATCATCGTCACCCACGAGATTGAATTCGCCCGGGACGTCTCCGACACGGTGATGTTCATGGACGGCGGCGTGGTGGCAGAGATCGGCTCGCCGGAGCAGGTCATCGGCAACCCCCAAAACTCCCGTACCCGGGAATTTCTCGCCCGATTTAACGAACGGTAAAGGAGCGCACACTTTATGCTGGAACTGAAATTTGTTTCCTCGCTGGAGAAGTGTTTTTTAGACCAAACCCCGGCAGATTTTGCCCCGATGGATCGAGTGCGGCTGTACAAAAACTCTACCGCCTCCTGCCAGTTGCTGGTATATGATGGAGATGAATCCTATCAGATCCAAAAGTGGCTTCAGCCTGCGTGGACGGGAGCTCCGGCGCCGTATGTGCAGATGCGTAAGGTGGACTTTATCCCCAACTACATACCGGTTCCCGTTACCGCCGACCGTGCATGGGCGGCGGATCCCAAGCTGGTTCGCGTCGCTCCGGGATTGTACCCGGATCTGCTGTCCCCCATGCTGTATGAGGGCAAGGTTGGTGTAACCTACCAGTCGTTGCGGTCGATTTGGGTGGATATTGTGGGTGATGGCACCCTTGCACCCGGCGAGCACGTCTTGACCATCTCGCTTACCGACCCGGCGGCGGAGGATAAGGAGGCCGTGGTGGCCAGTGCCACGCTGACGGTGGAGGTTATCAACGCAGAACTGCCGGAGGCGGACACCATCGTTACCCAGTGGTTCTATACCGACTGTCTGGCGAATTATTATGAGGTGGAGGCGTTCAGCGACCGGCATTTTGAAATCTGCCGCAATTTCATAAAGACGGCTGTGGCCAACGGGATGAATATGATTTTAACCCCCATTTTTACGCCGCCTCTGGATACCGCTGTGGGCGGCGAGCGCACCACCACACAGCTGATTGGCGTGACGGTGACCGACGGGGCGTACACCTTCGACTTCTCCCTGCTTGACCGGTGGATGACCATGTGCGAGGCGTGCGGCATCCGGTATTTTGAGATGTCTCACCTGTTCACGCAGTGGGGGGCGGCTCATGCGCCCAAAGTGATGGCCACCGTCGACGGCGAGTACCGCCGTATTTTCGGCTGGGAGACGGATGCCTCGGGCGAGGAATATGTTTCCTTCCTGCAGCAGATGCTCACCGCCCTGACCGCCCATCTGCGAGCCGGCGGCTACCAGGACCGGGTGTATTTTCACATCTCCGACGAGCCCAACGAGACCCATCTGGAACAGTATAAAACCAACGCCGCCAACGTGCGCCCGTATATCGAGGGCTTCAAGCAGTTGGATGCCCTGAGCCACGTGGAATACTATCAGCAAGGGCTGTGCCCGGTGCCGGTGCCGATTACCGATAAAATGAAGGACTTTCTCAAAGAGGACATCGACGAGCGCTGGGTATACTATTGCTGTGGCCCTTGGCTTGGCACCTCCAACCGGTATTTGTCCATGCCCTCCGCCCGCAACCGCTGTATCGGCATCCAGATGTACAAGTATGGGGTAAAGGGATTCCTCCACTGGGGTTACAACTTCTACAACAGCTGTCATTCCGTGGATATGGTCAACCCGTTCCTCAACGCCAATGGAGGCGACTGGGTTGGCGGAGGTGATGCCTTCTGCGTTTATCCGGGGCGCAAGGGCCAGCCGCTGGAAAGTATGCGGCTGATCAACTTGCGGCAAGGGCTGGAGGACATCCGGGTACTGCGGCTGTGCGAGCAGTTTGTTCCCAAGGAGGAGCTGGTGGCCAAAATGGAGGCCATCTGCGGGGAGCTTTCCTTCGAAATGTTTATTTCGGACGCTCCTGTGATGGAAGCAGTACGGGCCATGTTGGATGAGATTGTAATCGCCCATACATAAAAAAACAAGCGATGGCATGCCATCGCTTGTTTTTTTGTTCGGTTAGCCGACCTCGACCACGCCGTCCTCTTTGACGGTGACGGTCATGCCGGTCTTGACGTACTCCAGAAACTCGTCGCCGAGGCTATCCACCACCGGCATGGGGGTACCCTCCAGCCACACATCCGCCAGAATGGCGCCGGCGGCGGCCAGCGAATCAATGGGGCGGGAGAACAGCATGCAGGCCGGCGTGCGCTCCATGGCCCGGGCGCAGTACAGCACCAGACCGCCGGTAGTAGAGCCGATGGTCATGGGCAAGCACAGCGCCTTGCCCAGCATCTGCCGGCCGTACAGGTCGGGGTTGTTCTGGTCGCCGCAGGTGGCTTTTTTATCCCCGAACTGCAACGCCTTCTGGAAGGAGGCCAGGGTGTTCAGGCCACCGTGGGAGACCAGCGCCTCCGCCGTGACCGTGCCGGGGGCAACCACACGTCCCTTAAATGTTTTCATGATTATTTGCCCCCTTTCGTGATTTGCATAAGAATCTCATCGTCGGTATAATACCGGGCGGTGGTGTAGGTGCGCAGCTTGTTGCTGGAGGTGATCACCGGCATGGAGCCGCACAGGGGGTTGTTCATATACATCAGCGGGCAGATATAGGAGGTGATGACGCCGGTAGCCTTCAGCCGGGGGGCGTACTCCGTCTTCTCGAACTTCGCCAGCACCGCCGGGGCGGCGGTGAACACGGTGGGGATGACCACCTTGCTGTTGCCGGCGGCCTTGAGAGCGGCCTCCACCTTATCCGTCCAGCTCTTGAGCTGTTCCAGACTCATGTGGGGACAGCCCATAAAGCACAGCTTCGGCTTGGCGTCCTTATTCTTCCAAATGACCGGGTAGCTGTCATACACACGCTGTAATTCCGCATCGTCAATGACATATACCTGCGCATTGTCAGCGATGAGCGCCTCTCCCTGCTCCTTGGCCTCGGGGGTAAGCCCGGCGATGTGGTACAGACCCACCGCCCCGTTGGAGGCGGTGGCGGCGCCGAAATCCTTGAGATAGGTGCAGGCGGCATCGTTAAGCTCGGTGCCCAGCCACGGCTCCATGCCCTTGATGTAGGGGACGGCCTCCATCACCTTCATGCCGATGGCGGAGCCCAATAGCTGCGCCTCCGGCTTCTTGCTGGTGCGCACCTCCACCACCCAGGTGGCCTTGCGGCCCTCGTCGGTGAGCAGGCCGAACTCCGGCACATAGCCGGCGATGGAGCCCATCAGGTCGATGATACCGCTGTTGCGGTTGCACCGGGCGCCCAACACGGAGTTGGCATACACCACGGCGGAGGATTCCGCCCAGGACAGGATATCGCCCTTTTCCGGCTTGTTGCCCACCTCGTCCATGTAGCAGGTGCAGGTGAAGGCGTCCTTGCCCATCAAGCCCAGCTTCTCCAGCTGCCCCTCGTAGAAATCCTGGGTGGCGTACATGATTTTATTGAAGATAAAATTCTGCAGGAAATTGGCCGGGACAGCCTTATCCACCGGGCGAGGGTCCACCGAAAAGGTCTGCCCGGAGGCCACACCGGCATCCAGAATTTTCTGCATCAGGTCGAAAACCGGGGTCATCATCTTGAGGCCGAAGGAGGTGACCAGATGATTGTGCTTGCCGGTCACCGGCACAAGGCGCTCTGCGCCAAACAGCTCGCCGTAGCGCACCAGGGTCTCCATGACCTTGGCCATGACTTCCCCCTGCTCGCCGTTGAGCATCGCCTGTTGTTCATCCGTTAAGTACATAGGTTTTCCCTCCACATACATAGTTACTCTGTTTCACAGACCGCAAACCGCCGCAGGCGAAGGTTACAGCTTCATCGCCACATCCCAGGCCTGCCAGATGACGGTGCGCAAACTGCCCACCTTGCAGGCATCGCCGATGACGTGGACGTGCGCCCGCTTTTTGGCCACCGGGGCAGGCTTGTAGCCCACCGAGAAGATGACGGAGTCTGCCTCAATCTTCATCTGCTTGCCGTCCTTTTCGGTAATCATCACGCCGTCATCCAGCACCTCGTCCAGCCGGGCCTCCAGATGGACGGACAGGTTGTTGGCGGCAAAGAAATCCCGCAGATAGCTGGTATTAGCCAAACAAATCTTGTCGGACACAATCAGGTCGTGCTGCATCTCCACGATGGTGGGCAGCTTGCCCTGCAGGAACAGGTCATAGGCAATCTCACAGCCGGTCAGACCGCCGCCCACGATAACCACCTTGTCGCCCACCGGCTTGTTGCCCAGCAGGTAGTCTACCGCTTCCACGGCCTTTTCAGCCCCGGGGACAGGCAGTTTCCGGGCGGTAGCGCCGGTGGCCACAATCACCTCGTCGGCGGCCAGGGACTTGATGTCCGTAATCTCGGTGTTCAGCCGCACCTGGATGTTGTGCCGGGTAATCTCCCGGCGATACCAGGCGATGAGCGCCTTGTCCTTCTCCTTGAAGGAGGGGGCGGCAGCGGCGATGAACACACCGCCCAACTCCCCGCTCTTTTCGTACAGGGTGACATTATGCCCGCGCTTGGCGCAGACGATAGCCGCCTCCATGCCACCGATACCGCCGCCGATGACGGCGACCACCTTTTTCTCCTTGGCAGGCTTGATTTTATACTTATCCGACTGCATCACCGTGGGGTCAAGAGCGCAACGGGCAATATGGCTGGCGTCATAGATAGACTGGGCGTTGGCCACCCCCTTGTAGTGCGCCATGTTGAAGCAGGCGTTGTGACAACAGATGCAGGGGCGGATGTCCTCCAGCCGGTTTTCAATCAGCTTAGTCACCCACTGCGCATCCGCCAGGAACTGCCGGGCCACGCCCACGGCGTCGATACGGCCCTCGGCCACCGCCTGTGCACCCACATCCGGCTCCATACGGCCGGCGCACACCACCGGGATGTCCACACACTTCTTGATGTGGGCCACATCCTCCAGGTTGCAGTTCTGGGGCATATACATGGGCGGATGCGCCCAGTACCAGGAGTCATAGGTGCCGTTATCGGCATTGAGCATATCGTAGCCGGCCTCCTGCAGATAGCGGGCGGCCTTTTCGCTCTCCTCCATATCCCGGCCAATCTCAGTGAATTCCTCGCCCGGGACGGCGCCCACGCAGAAATCCTTGACATAGGAACGGACGGAATACCGCAGTGACACGGGATAGTCCTCGCCACAGGCGCCTTTGATGGCCTTGACGATGTCGGTGGCGAAGCGGTAGCGATTCTCAAAGGAGCCGCCGTACTCGTCGGTGCGGTGGTTGGTGTATGCCAGCGTGAACTGATCCAGCAGATACCCCTCGTGCACCGCATGCACCTCCACGCCGTCCACACCGGCCCACTTGCACAGGGCGGCAGTCTTGGCAAAGGCGTCCACGATCTCCTCAATCTCCTTCACCGTGATGGCCCGGGTGGTCACCTTGTCCGACCAGCGGGAAGGTAGCTCGCTGGGGCTGGCGGACTGGTAAGGGATGTTAATGATCGGCTTGATGAGATCCCGCACCACCGGCATATTATGTAGCATCACCAGAGGGGTGGGAATGGCCCAGGAGCGTCCCATACCGGCAGTGATCTGCACAAACAGCTTGGCACCGGTCTTATGGATCTCCTCCATAAAGCTCTTGAGCTGGCGGAACATGGCCTTGTTCTGGTACAGCCACTGCCCCATAAAGGTGCTCTTAATGGGCGCGATACCGGGGATAATCAGACCCACATTATTCTGCGCCTTCTCTAGAAAGAACTTGGCCGCCTCTTTATCAAAATGGTTGCCGGTATGCTCCATCCAGCCAAACAGGGACGTGCCGCCCATAGGGCACAGCACGATACGGTTCTTGATTTCTACATTGCCGATTTTCCAGGGGGTAAACAGGGCTTCGTATTTCGGGTCCAGTTTATCCATGGGAAACACCAGCTCCTTTCTTGTGAAAAAATTGCCAAAGGTATTTTACCGCAAAATCCCCGAAAAGTCAACACAGCTTTTGCGGTACTCCCGGGGCGGCATGCCCACACGCCGGGAAAAAAGCCGGGAAAAATATAAGGGGTTGTCGTATCCAACTAGCCGGGCAACCTCCTCCACCGGGCAATCGGTGGAGCAGAGCAGTTCCTTCGCCCGGGACAGCCGTAGCTGGATAAGATACTGCTGGGGTGACATCCCCATCTGCCGCCGGAACAGCCGGGAAAACCAACACAGCTCCACCCCCCGTTCACGGGCATAGGCAGACAGACACAGCGGCGAGGCGTACCCGGCGTGGAAATCCGCCACCGCCTGCTCCACCAAGGGGGAACGCCGGGCAGTCTCTGCCCCTTGCCGGCCACGGGAAAATGCTACCACAAGCTGACGCAAAAGCAGGGCACTCATTTCCCCGGCGTAGAGGCGGTCGTGCTGTAACTCGCAAATCAACTCCCCGAACAGCCGGGCGTATTCCGGCGAGGTGCCCACTGCCGTCAGCGGTGCCGTCTGCCCCCAAGCTTCCAGCAGGGCGGCGGCCTCGTCACCGGCGAAGTGTACCCAGTACACCTCCGGCCGGTCAGCCAGATAATAGGTGTATTCCTGTTGCTCCCCCGGCCGGTACAGCACCAGCTGACCGGCGGCGACCCATACCCAGCGATGCTCCAGCCAAAATCGGGCTCGCCCGGCGGCAATATACAAAAGCTGAAAATCCGGACGACCATTCATCCGGGCGGTACGAAACCGGGTAGCGGTGAGCAGGCGGTAATGCCCGGCACTGAGCACCGTTAGCGCCCCCGGTGGAATGGGGGCATCATCCGCCACCTGATAACCGGCATCCATATACATCCCTATCCCCTCCTTACATGAAAAAATATACATAAAAGTCCCTGGTTTGTCAACACAAACGTACCGATTTGTGTATATACAAGGCAAATGGCTGTATAGGATTTTTCCCGAAACAGGTATATAATTGAAGAAAAAGGAGGGAGCAACATGCACCTGTTTACTTATCATGAAGACCCCGGATGTGTCGCCGTAGGCGCTATGCCCTACCGGGCTTATTACATCCCCTACCCCACCGAAGAGACAGCGCGCCGGGCCGCCATGCAAGGGGATACCCCTGCTGGCTCCGACCGGTACTGTCTGCTCAGCGGCGAGTGGGATTTTGCCTATTATCCCGGCCCCTATGCGGTGCCGGAGCGGTTCTGGGAAACGGCGGCTTTCACCACCCTACCGGTGCCCTCCTGCTGGCAATGCCACGGCTATGACCAGCATCAGTACACCAACACCCGCTATCCCTTCCCCTACGACCCGCCCTATGTGCCCCGGGACAACCCCTGCGGCGCCTACCGGCGGCAGTTCACCCTGACAGCCGACCAGGCCGCCACGGGCTGTTACCTGAACTTTGAAGGGGTGGATTCCTGTTATTATGTGTGGGTGAACGGACAGCTGGTGGGCTTTGACAAGGTATCCCACTGCACCGGGGAGTTTGACATCACCCCCTATGTGCGGGCGGGGGAAAACACCCTGGCGGTGCTGGTGCTCAAGTGGTGCGACGGCAGTTATCTGGAAGACCAGGATAAATTCCGGCTGTCCGGCATTTTCCGGGATGTGTACCTGCTGTTCCGTCCCCATGACCACATCCGGGATTTCACCGTCACCGCCAACACGGATGGCAAGCTGACGGTAGAGCCGGTGTTTTCCGGCGATGCCTTTGCGGTCACCTATACCCTGACGGATGGGGATGGCAAGGTAGTGGCCTCTGCACAAGGGAACCATGCGGTGACACTGTCTGTTGATGCCCCCCATCTGTGGAATGCGGAGCACCCCTATCTCTACACCCTCACCATGTCCACCGAGGAGGAAACCATCCCCGTGACGGTAGGCTTTCGGGAGATCCGGGTGGTGGACGGCGTGGTGCGGCTCAATGGGCAGGCAATCAAATTCCGGGGGGTCAACCGCCACGACAGCGACCCGGTCACCGGCTATGCCATCTCCCGGGAGCAGGCGCTCCGGGACCTGACCCTGATGAAACAGCACAACATCAACGCCATCCGCACCAGCCACTACCCCAACGCCCCCTGGTTCTTGGAGCTGTGCGACCGGTACGGCTTCTATGTCATCGACGAGGCCGACCTGGAAGCCCACGGCGTGATGAATCGCTATGGGAAGACCTCCTTTGACACCATCACCAACGACCCGGCGTGGATGAAGGCCGTCCTCGACCGGCAATATCGGCTGTACCACCGGGATAAAAACCGCCCCAGCGTGGTGATTTGGTCACTGGGCAATGAGGCCGGAAGTGGGTGCTGTACCCGGGCGGCCTGGCGCTGGTTTAAAGCCACCGACCCCACCCGGTTGACCCACTATGAAAGCATCGCCCCCATGGCGATTGCCGACACAGAAGAGCTGGACCTGTTCAGCTGTATGTACGCTAAAATCCAGCATATCCGGGAGTACCTGGATGGCCAGGCCAACCGCCCGGCGGAGGAGCGCCGCCCCTTCGTCCAGTGCGAATATTCCCACGCCATGGGCAACGGCCCCGGCGACCTGGAGGATTACTGGCAGGTGTTCGATGAATACGAGGGAGCGTGTGGCGGCTTCGTGTGGGAGTGGTGCGACCACGCCATGCACGGCGGCATCGCCGAAAACGGCAAGGCGAAATGGTTGTATGGTGGCGACTCCGGCGAAAATCCCCACGACGGCAACTTCTGCGTAGATGGGCTGGTCTACCCCGACCGCACCCCCCACACCGGCCTGCTGGAATATAAAAATGTCCTGCGCCCCGTCCGCATCAGCCAGGGGGAGGATAGGGGCTTTATCATCCGCAACCTGCTGGACTTTACCGATGCGGCAGACTATCTCACCCTCCGCTATGAGGTCACCGTGGACGGCGTAACAGTGGAAACCGGCCCTCTGCCTGTTCCCTCGGTGCCGCCCCACGGCACGGCGGCTTTGGCTGTGCCGGTAATACTCCCCACCGACGGGTATTGCCACATCCGGTTTATCCAGCTACGCAAAACCGCCACCCCCCTCTGCCCCGCCGGGCAGGCGCTGGGCTTTGACCAAATCCAGCTGACCCCCTTCACCCCCGCCCCGGCCCACACCGCCACCGGCTATGTGGAGGTGACCCGGGATGACCGGTATATCACCCTCTCCGGCGAGGGCTTCCGCTACACCTATGACACCCATACCGGGCTGTTTTCCTCCCTGGGCATGGCCATGGAATGGTCGGTATGGCGTGCCCCTACCGACAACGATATGCATATCCGTCAACGCTGGAGCAGCCACGGCTATGACGCCCTGGAACCCCGCACCTATGACACGGCAGTAGCCCCGTCGGACGGCAGTGCGGTGGTCATCACCCGGCTGTCGCTGGCCGCCCTGTGGCGGCAACCGCCTCTGCGCCTGGAAGTGTGTTGGACGGTGTACGGCGATGGCGCCATCGACTGCCGCTGCCAGGTACAGCGTGACCCGGAGGCTGTTTGGCTGCCCCGGTTTGGCGTACTGCTCCGGTTGCCGCCGGAGATGGCGCAGGTAACCTATCTGGGCCGTGGGCCTGTGGAAAACTACCCCGACAAGCGACAGGCCGCCTACATGGGGGTGTTCGTCACCTCGCCCACAGACAACCATGAGGACTATGTCCGTCCCCAGGAAAACGGTAGCCACGGCAACACCCGGTACGTGCAGGTGGCCGCCCCCTCCGGCGGCTGGCGTGTGGATGCCACCGAACGGCCTCTGTCCTTCTCGGTATCACCCTACACCCCCACAGAGCTGACCCGGTGCGGTCACAGCTGGCAGCTGCCCGCCCCCACCGAAAAGACCGTGCTGTGCATCGACTATGCTCAAAGCGGTGTAGGCTCCAACAGCTGTGGCCCTGCGCTGGACGAGCAATATCAGCTGAAAGAGGAAAGGTTTACCTTCACCTTCCGGCTGACCCCGATACAATAAAGAAAGAGCGACCCTCCGGCGATTGCCGGAGGGTCGCTTCCTTGTGTGTCTTTACCGTTCTTCCCGGAAATAGGGCAAGCCCAAGCTCTGGGGAGGCTGATTTTTCTTGCTGCGCATGCTGGTGATCACCAGCACCAGGATGGTGACCAAATACGGCAGCATTTTGAACAGCTCCTTGCCGGCAAAGCTGACACCCACAATGTAGCTGCTGGCAATATACAATGCGCCGAACACAATCGAGCCCAAAATCGCCAGATTGGGCTTCCACACCGTGAAGATGACCAGGGCGATCGCCAGCCAGCCGATGGCATCGATGCAGTATTCCCAGTTGCCGTTCAGATAGTCCATGATAAAGGACAGGCCGCCCAGGCCGGCAATGCCGCAACCGATGCAAGTGGCCGCATACCGATAAAGGGAGACATTGATGCCGGCGGCGTCGGCGGTGGCCGGGTTCTCTCCCACCGCCCGCAGGTGCAGACCCACCCGGGTGCGGTTGAACACAAAGGAGGTAGCCAGCGCAATGACAATGGCCAGATACACAAACACACCGTGGGACAGGAACAGCTCGCCGAACCAGCCCAGATCCTCTGCGAAGGGCAAAGAGGCGGTAAAGTACTTGCTGCCCTTGCTAAAGATGCTGCCGGTCTTGTCGATCATGAAATCGGAAATGCCCACGCCCAAGGTGGTCAGCGCTAAACCTGTCACATTCTGATTGGCTCGCAGGGTAACGGTGAGGAAACTGAACAGCAGTCCCATCACACCCGCCCCGATCAGGGCGGCCAGAATGGGGATAAGCACCGCCAGCACCGGAATCGCCGCCCGGCCGGCAACAGACAGGTAGATATACTCCGCATAGCAGCCGCAGGCCGCACCCACACACATCACGCCGGGTATACCCAGGTTCAGGTGGCCGGATTTTTCGGTGATGGTCTCACCGGTAGAGCCCAGCAGGAAGGTCATACCCAGCCGGATCGCACTTACCAGAAAGGCTAACATCAGGCCCCCTCCTTTCCGTTCTTACGCATGACCACACGGTACTGCAGGAAAAATTCGCACCCGATAATGAACAGCAGGATGATGCCGGTCACGATGTCCGAGATAGCGCTGGGAATGCGAAAATCCGTGGACACCTGCTGGGCGCCCCGCTCCAGAAATACCACCAGGAACGCCGTGAGGATCATGTAAAGCGGATTGAATTTGCCTAACCAAGACACCATGATGGCGGTAAAGCCGCGGCCACCGGCGGTGCTGGTATTGATGGTGTGGTTGGTGCCGCCCACCAGCAAAAGCCCCGCCAATCCACAGATCGCACCCGACACCAGCAAGGTGCGGATGATAACCTTTTTCACATTGATGCCGATATAGCGGGCGGTGTTTTCGCTCTCGCCCACCACCGAGATCTCGTAGCCCTGCTTGCTGTATCGCAGGTAAATATACACCGCCACCGTCAGCAGCACCACCACCAGCACATTCAGCAAATAGGCGTGGCCGCCGATAACCGGCAGACCGTACTGCGGCATGGGCGACAGCACGCCGGAGCCGTCCTTCACAAACACCTTGAGGAAATACGCCACCAGCTGGGTAGCCACATAGTTCATCATCAGGGTGAACAGCGTTTCATTGGTGTTCCAGTACGCCTTGCACACGGCGGGGAGCAGAGCCCACACCATGGCCGCCGCCATGCTGGCCACCGTCATGACCGTCAGCAACAGCCACAGGGGGAGCTTATCCCCCAGGAACATCATGGTGGCCGTACAGGCCAGACCACCAATCAACACCTGGCCTTCAGCACCGATGTTCCAGAAGCGCATCTTAAAGGCCGGAGTCACCGCCAGCGACACGCACAGCAGCATAGACAGGCTCTGCAGCATATTCCAGATACGCCGGGAGGAGCCAAATACGCCATCGATCATGGAGCCGTACACCTGCAGCGGGTTCTTACCCGTCAGCAACGTGATCAGCACTCCGCACACCAGCAGCGCCGCCACTACGGCGATCGCCCGCACCAGCATGCCGAAATACCAGGGCAGGGCATCCCGCCCCCGCTTGATTATATGAAACAGAGGTGCCCGCTTTTTTGTTTCTTTTTTTGCCATTTATGCGCCCTCCTCTGTTGCTTCTTCCCGGTCGGCTGACTTGGTCATCAACAGACCCAATTCATCCTTCTGGGCGGTGCGGCCGTCCACAATGCCGGTCACACAACCGGAATTGATCACCATGATGCGGTCACACAATTCCAGTAGCACGTCCAGATCCTCGCCCACAAAAATCACCGCAACGCCCCGCTCCTTCTGCCGGTTAAGCAGATTGTAGATGGTGTAGGAGGCGTTGACATCCAATCCGCGCACCGGATAGGCGGCCATCAGCACCGACGGGGCGGCTGCGATCTCACGGCCCACCAGAACCTTCTGCACATTGCCGCCGGACAGCTGACGCACCGGCGTGGTGGCACCGGGGGTGACCACCTCCAGTTCCTCAATGATTTGCTCCGCCAGATCCTTGGGCTCCTTACGGTGGAGGAACATGCCACGCCCTTTGCGGTAGCTGCGCAGCATCATATTGTCCACGATGTCCATGTTGGCCACCAGCCCCATGCCCAGACGATCCTCCGGAACAAAGGACAGGCGCACGCCCAGATCCCGGATCTGAACCGGGGTCTTATCCCGCAGATTCTCCGGGTGTCCGTCGGTGGGGTCCAGATAGGTGATCTCCCCTGCATCCAGATGATACAGACCGGCAATGGCCTCCAGCAGCTCCCGCTGGCCGGAGCCGGCGATGCCCGCAATGCCCAGTATCTCCCCGGAACGGGCGGTAAAAGACACATCCGACAGCACCGGACGTCCCTCTGCGTTCTTGCTGGACAGACCGGAAACCACCAGCCGATCCACCGAGTCCTTGGGCTCGCTGCGCTGGATGTTCAGATCCACCTTCTTACCCATCATCAGCTCGGTGAGCTGGGCCTCCGAGGTATCTGCCGTATTGACGGTATCTGCGTGCTCGCCACGGCGCAACACCGCCACCCGGTCGGAGATGCTCAGCACCTCATGCATCTTATGGGTGATGATGATGATGGATTTTCCGTCCTCCCGCATACGGCGCAGCACCGCAAACAGCTTTTCCGTTTCCTGCGGAGTCAGCACCGCCGTGGGCTCATCTAAAATCAGGATGTCCGCCCCGCGGTACAGCACCTTCAGAATCTCCACCGTTTGCTTTTCCGACACCGCCATGTCGCTGATGCGCTTGTCCGGGTCGATGATAAAGCCGTACCGCTGGGTGATCTCGATGACCTTCTTTTTGACCTCTGCCAGCCGGTATTTCCCCTCATCCTCCACGCCCAGAGCGATGTTCTCACAGGCGGTGAACACATCCACCAGCTTGAAATGCTGATGGATCATCCCGATCTTATACCGGAAGGCGTCCTTCGGGGAGGCAATGGTGACCTCCTCGCCATTAACATAGATCTGCCCCTCATCGGGGAAATAGATGCCCGCCACCATGTTCATCAGCGTGGTCTTTCCACTGCCGTTTTCACCCAGGATAGCCAAAATCTCGCCCTTATATACATCCAGGTCGCACGCCTTATTAGCTACCACTCTGCCGAAGGTCTTGGTAATTCCCCGACAGGATAATGCGATCTCTCTCTCCACAGTCTACTCCTCCGATCCGTGCCGATTGATTTGGATCCGATAAAACCAAAGAGCCTCTTTGCTCTTATCGGATCCAAACGGACAAAAAAACAAAACCGGACATAGGCGAAGCCATACGGCTCCGCCTATGCCGGAAGGATCTACATCAGAACTTCTCGTTCAGGCGGGTGATGCCATCGATCTTCAGATCGAAATAGGGGGCGGACTGGGCCTTGGACTCCTCGAAGATGCCATCGACCACAGCGTCACCGGTGTAGGCAACGCCGTCCACGGTGAACTTGGAGGTGTCGAACACCTTAACAGTGCCGGCCTTCAGATCCTCAACAGCCTTCTTCAGTGCATCCAGCGTACCCTCGGCAGCCGCATCGGCATTGATGCCGGTCAGCACCACAGAACCCTCGGCAATGCCGCCGCACCAGTCGGTGTCGATCGCAGCACCGGTGTTCACGCACTTGATGATGTAGTTGAAGTAGGGAGCCCAGTTGATGCGGGAGGAGACGATGAAGGTCTCGGGGCAGGACTCATAGGTGGAGCCGTTGTAGGACACATTGGGTACGCCGGCGGCCTCACAGGCACCGGGAGCACCCATGGAGTCCGCATGCTGAGAGATCAGCACGCAATCACGGGCGATGAGCGCCTCAGCGGCGTTCTTCTCTTCGTTTACATCGTACCAGGAGCCGGTGAACTGCACCTCCATAGTGACGGAGGGACAAACCGACTTGGCACCCAGATAGAAGGAAGAGTAGCCGGAGATAACCTCAGCGTAGGTGAAGGCACCCACGTAGCCCATCTTGGCCTGCTCGGCGGTGATCTCGCCGGCCTCGATCATCTCGTTGAGCTTCATACCGGCAGCGATACCCGCCAGATAACGGCCCTCGTAGATGGAAGCGAACGCATTGTGATAGTTGGGCAGCTTCTTCTCGTGCGCCTTGGTGCCGGTGGCGTGGCAGAACTGCACGTCCGGGAACTCTTCGGCGGCCTTGATCATGAAATCCTCATGACCGAAGGAGTTGGCGAAAACGATGTCGCAACCCTGATCCACCAGGTCAGCGGCCGCATCGTAGCAGGCGTTACCCTCTTCGACGTTGGCCTTGATGATTACCTGGTCATCCTTCAGACCCAGGGCCTCGGTCACCGCATCGGCGGCGTTGAGGAAGTTCAGGTCGTAGGTAGACTGCTCATCATGCAGACAGATGTAACCAATCTTGAAGTCGTCCTTGATCTCGTAGTCCACAGTCAGCTTGGACTCGGGAAGGGGGGACTCCGTCATGGCGCTGCCACCCAATCCGCCACAGGCGGCCAGGGAGAACAGCATTACCGCAGCCAGGAGCATTGCCAAAAGCTTTTTCATGTTCTTTTCCTCCAAACAACATATGATTTATTTTTTACCGCCCTCCGACGGCTTGGGTACAGGTTAATCGGCGGCGAATTCCACGCTGCCGGTATCGGCATCCATGGACTGCACACGGGCCAGAGATTCCACCCGATAGCCCTGGGCACGGATGTTCTTGCCTCCATCCTGGAACGCCTTTTCAATCAAAATGCCGGCGCCCACCACGGTGCCGCCCGCCTGGTCTACCACATTAATGAGCCCGGCCAGCGCCTCGCCGTGGGCCAGGAAGTCATCGATGAGCAACACCCGCTCGCCGGCGTGGAGAAACTCCCGGGAAACCATGACGGTGTTCACATTGCCATGGGTATAGGACTTCACCGGGCAGGAATATACCGTATCGGGGATGTTGCTGGTCTTGGATTTTTTGGCAAACACCAACGGCACACGAAACCGCTGGGCCACCAAGGCGGCAATGGCGATGCCGGAGGCCTCGATGGTCAGCACCTTGTCCACCCCGGCGTCCGCAAACAGACGCTGGAACTCTGCCGCCAGCTTGTCCAACAGCTCCATATCCATCTGGTGGTTGATAAAGCCGTCCACGCGCAACACGTTCCCGGGGGCTACCTTGCCGTCCCGGCGAATACGGTCCTCTAACAGTTGCATAGCCCGTCCGCCCTCTCTTAATTATTCCTTAAAAAATACACCTCCATTATACAACCGGCGGCCGCCCTTGTCAATGAGGACGGCCGCCATTCTTGTTCCAAAACAATCGGTTAGAATTTGTGAGTTTTCTACAATTTTCGCCATATTCTATCGTGCAGAAGCCACATCTGCCAGAAATTGCTCCCATGCCTCCCGGTTCTCCACATAATACCGGGGACATTCCTTGCCGGTCACATCGTAGTGGCGGATGACCTGCTGCTCCTCCAGCGCCCCCACATCACACAGCCAGGCGGTGAGCTTTACCAGGGCGGCATAGGTTGCCGGCGTAAATTCGCCGCTGTCATCGGGGTGGCACACCTCGATGGAAACGGTGTCCCGGTTGCGGTGGTTGCTGGCCACCGACCGCTCCCATAGGGGAATACACTGGATAATCTCCCCTTCCAGCCCCACAATAAAGTGGGAGCACACTTCTGTGCCGGGGGTGGCAAAATAATTCCGGTTGCCGGCGGCGGTGGTGCCGGGGTTGCCCACATAGTGTACCACCACCCCGGCATAGTCCGCCAGCAGGTCTCCGCTACGGGCGGTAACCAGGGTGGGGATATATTCCCGGGATATCCAGTCGGGGATGGCGGTATTTTTCAGTTTTTCTACCCGTTTTTCTGCCGCTGACAGGAAAAATGCCGGTTTCTCCGGGGGTGGGGCATCGCTTTCGGGTTCGTCCCCCGGCGGCAGAAGCAGGCTGAGCGCCCCAGCGGTGAGCAGACCCAACACCACCATAGCCAACACCGGTGTAAGCCAACGATACCGGGCTCGGCGGCTTCTCCACCGTATCACCATAAAAATCCCTCCTTGGTATCATACGGATGTATGATACCAAGGAGGGATTTAAGATACAAGCGAAAAATGTTTAAATATTTCTTAATTTTTTTCCCGGAAGGCAAACAGCCGCTGACCCAGGTAATTGAACCCGGTGAACAGGCACATGCCCACCAGCATCGCCACATTATCCTGCACCGTAGGCGAGGCGCCGGTCAACGCCCAGCGCACCAGCGGCTCGGCGATGCCGTAGGCCAGCAGGTAGCAGACGGCGATATTCACCGCAAAGCGCACAATCGGCCGCCAGCCCTTTTCGGCGTTTTTGAAGGTGAAATACTTATTCAGAAAATAGCTGAGGATGCTGGTCAGCAGGTAATTCGCCGCCGAGGAAAACCAGTAGCTGCATCCGGCCAGATTATACAGCCCGAACATGATGGCGGTGCCCACCAACGTATTGATGACACCCACCACCAGAAATTTCAGCAGTTTCCCATCAAGCAGAGACAGCAGTCTTTTCATTCTTCCGCCATCTCCTTCGCTTCCAGGGTGCTTTCCGCCACCAGATAGCGGGGGCGGCCCTTCACCTCAAGATAGATTTTGCCGATATACTCCCCCAGCACCCCCACGCACAGCAGCTGGACGCCGCCCAGAAACAGAATGACGCACATCAGGCTGCTCCAACCGGACACGGTAGCGTCGGTAAAATGCCGGATAAGGCTCCAGATAATCATGATAAGGCTGATGAAGGACACCCCCAGCCCCAGGGCGGTAATCAGCTTCAGGGGCTTGACCGACAGGCTGGTGATGCCATTAACGGCCAGCGCCAGCATCTTGCCCAGGGGATAGTGGCTCTCCCCGGCCACCCGGGGGCTACGGGTGTAGTATACGCTGCTGCTCCGGTAGCCCACCAGCGGCACCATGCCCCGGAGGTACAGGTTCTTCTCCTTAAAGGCGGCCAGCCCCTCCAACGCCCGGCGGCTCATCAGCCGGTAGTCGGCGTGGTCGTACACGCTCTCCACCCCCATCCAGCTCATCAGCCGGTAAAAGCCCCGGGCGGTGAGCCGCTTGAAGGCACTGTCGGAGCTCCGGTCAGACCGCACGCCGTACACCACATCACAGCCGGCCTCGTATTCGGTAAGCATAGCGTCCACGGCGTCGATATCATCCTGGCCGTCGCAATCCAGGCTGACGGTAGCATCCGCCAGCGGCATGGCCGCCATCAGCCCGGCCAGCAGGGCATTCTGATGCCCCCGGTTGCGGGACAAACGCAGACCCTCCACCAGTGTCTCGTCGGCGGCCAGCCCGGTGATGAGGCGCCAGGTGCCGTCCCGGCTGCCGTCATCCACAAACAGCACCCGGCTGGCAGGGGAAATCCGCCCCTCCGCCTGCAGCTGCCGCAGTTTGTCCAAAAAAGCGGGAGCCGTGTGGGGCAGTACCGCTTCTTCGTTATAACAGGGAATCACCAAGTACAGCGTCGTCATAACGCACCTCCGTGGAGTTTATAGGGGCATTATAACACACCTTTGCCGTTTACGCAAGACAAAGCCGCCGTTTACGAAAAACAGCGGCTTTGGGAAATTATTTCTGATGAATGACGGTCTTGCCGCCCATGTAGGGCTGCAGCGCCGCCGGAATCCGCAGGCTGTACTTGCCGTCGGCGTACCCCAGGTTGTTCTCCAACAGGGCAACCCGCATACGGGGGCGCCGCATCGTAGGATTTCACCTTCCACTCCCGGAAACACTTACCCAAAACACAGGAAACGCATAGCCAAAGCGGTACTCCCCTTCGTGAGGACGGCCATTGGTATATACTTCAGCATGCCAATAACCTTGTGGATACGGTACAAGATAGCCATCTCCCAAAATTCTGTCTCTGGTCATACTATACGCATTCTCCATATCTTCCCCGATATCCTGCGTAACATAAACCCCATATCCAACACAGGTGGTTTCCACGTCGAAATAGTCATAGCCTTCAGGCACAGGCGTATCTGCTTTGAAGAAATATCCGGCAAGGAAATGCTCCTCAACCCCCACTTCTTTGCCGCCCGCATGCATCAAAGAGCAGGGCTCCGAAAAACCGGCGGCATATGTTTTCCGGAGTTTCTCCAATTCCGGCATAAAATCCGCAGTGCGCTCCCAAAGTCCGCCCCAATCATCACCCGTACGCCAAGCGTCAATGCCGATAAAACGCATTTTCCCGTCATCCCGATAAACAAAGGATTCTGTTTTTATCATAAGCTGTGCCTCCTCACATTCTCTCGTTCTCCCGTTTTCTGCCGGAACATGATTAATCATCACGCGAACGCTTCTTTCCTTTTTTGCACCGCTGTCATTCGGAATTCTGCCGGCGGTTGACCCATATGCTTTTTAAACACCCGGCTGAAATGCTGCACTGTCTGAAATCCGCAACGGGAAGCGACCTCTTTGATTGGAACAGAAGTAAAAGCCAACTGCTTTTTCGCCATCCGTAAGCGGTAACTCATCAAATACGCCATAACGGTCATACCCAATTCTTTTTTTGCTGTTTGTGTCAATGTCGCAACGTTCATATGAGCGGCATTGGCAATGTCCGAAAGAGTTAAGTGCTCCATATAATGGCTCTCCATAAAAAGAACGGCATTTTGCAATGCAGAGCTTTGTACGACCGGAAAGGATCCAGTCCCCGCAACCGCCCCATCATACCTGACCAATCCGCACTGTCTCTCCAAGGCAATGATAATTTCTATAAGATAAGAACGGCTACGGCAAGACCAGTACTCGTCCTGCTGCTCCTGCAATTCCTTCAATAAACAATCGCACGCCAGCTCCATCGCATTGGCACAATCCTCGCGAATGGATAACCTGTGAATTCCGTCTATAAACGGTTTCAACAAAATCATGTCGTGGATCGATGCTATGTTGTCAAACGACGGTGAGCGAAGACACGCAAACGTCATATTGACGTTTAAAAACTGCGGATGAAAAAAGATACAAAAGTAGCTGGCTTGACAATTTGTCAAACAAACGGGATCCTCCGACTCATCAAAGCAAAAGAAGCATGGAGCAGATGCCTCCACAACTCTTTCTGCAATTTGAAACTGCAGAAAACCGGACGAAAGAAAGATCAGTAAAAAACAGGTGCCTTTAATGTGAATATTCTGCAAATCACTATCCTTCATACATTCCACAAGGGCGACCTTTCTCTCATTGCAGATTCTTCCAACCGTCACATGCTCCATAGTATCACCTCCTTATTACAGCTATTATACCACAGAGCATCCGGGGCAGCAACCGTAAACTTTTATCCGTAATTAAGTTGCTTTTATCCAAAATAATACATTCACCTTGAAATGCACCTTTTTTGACGCAGTTGAGTATTATCTCTCTAAAACAAGAACGCCATGGCGCTTGCCGTGGCGTTCTTGACATTATTTCTGATGAATGACGGTCTTGCCGCCCATGTAGGGCTGCAGCGCCGCAGGAATCCGCAGGCTGTACTTGCCGTCGGCGTACTCCAGATTGTTCTCCAGCAGGGCAATCAGCATACGGGGAGGCGCCACCACGGTGTTGTTGAGGGTGTGGGCCAGGTACTTCTGCCCGTCGGCGCCCTTGACACGGATGCCCAGACGGCGGGCCTGGGCGTCGCCCAGGTTGGAGCAGGAGCAGACCTCAAAATACTTCTGCTGCTTGGGAGACCAGGCCTCCACGTCGTAGGACTTGACCTTCAGGTCGGCCAGGTCGCCGGAGCAACACTCCAGCGTACGCACCGGGATATCCAGCGACCGGAACAGCTCCACGGAGTAGCTCCACATCTTATTGAACCAGTCCATGCTCTCCTCGGGACGGCAGATGACGATCATCTCCTGCTTCTCGAACTGGTGGATGCGGTAGATGCCACGCTCCTCGATGCCGTGGGCGCCCTTCTCCTTGCGGAAGCAGGGAGAATAGCTGGTCAGGGTCAGGGGCAGCTGCTCCTCGGGGGTGATGGTGTCGATAAACTTACCGATCATGGAATGCTCGCTGGTACCGATGAGGTAGAGATCCTCCCCCTCGATCTTGTACATCATGGCATCCATCTCTTCAAAGCTCATCACGCCGGTGACCACGTTGGAGCGAATCATAAAGGGCGGAATGCAGTAGGTGAAGCCCTTGTCAATCATAAAGTCACGGGCGTAGGACAGCACCGCACTGTGCAGACGGGCGATGTCCCCCATCAGGTAATAGAAGCCCTCGCCGGCCACCTTGCCGGCCGCCGCCTTGTCGATGCCGGCAAACGCCGCCATGATGTCGGTGTGGTAGGGAATCTCAAAGGTGGGCACAGTCTTTTCGCCGTACTGCTGTACCTCCACGTTTTCCTCATCGCTCTTGCCGATGGGCACGGAGGGGTCGATGATGTTGGGAATCTTCATCATGCGCTCGGTCAGCTGGGCGGCCAGCTCGGTCTCCTGGGCCTCCAGCTCCGCCAGCTCGGCGGCCTGCCGGGATACCAGCTGTTTCTTTTCCTCCGCCTCGTCCCGTTTGCCCTGGGCCATGAGGGCGCCAATCTCCTTGCTCACCTTGTTGCGGTTGGCTCGCAGCTCGTTAGCCCGGGTATTGACCTCCCGCTTTTTGGCGTCCAGCTCGATGACCTCGTCCACCAGCGGCAGTTTGGCATCCTTAAACTTCTTGCGAATATTCTCTTTTACCAGCTCGGGGTTTTCCCGAATAAATTTGATATCCAGCATACGGCGACATCCTTCCGTGTTTGATTATTTTACCAGTATACCACAGAAAAGTAGGTTTTTCAAGAGATTATCTCAATTTTTCCAGCCTTGGCAACAGCAAGCGGCACACCAGGCCGATGAGGGCGCCGGTGACGGTACCGGTCACCAGCAAAACCGGTGCGTACCACGCCACCGCCGGGGTGGCCAGCACCACCGCCGCCAGGGCGAGCTGTCCGATATTATGGCTGACGCCGCCGGCGATGCTCACCCCCACCACGCTGAAGCGGTCACTGCGGCGGCACAGCCACATGACAGCGAAGCTGAGCAGGCCGCCGCACAGGCTGTACAGCATGGTCATAGGCGAGCCGAAGGTCAGCCCGGCCAGCAGGATGCGGAGCACCGATACCGCCAGGGCATCCGCCGGGCGCAGTAAATACAGCGCCGTCAGCGTCACCCCATTGGCCAGCCCCAGTTTAATCCCCGGGATGCCCACCGGAATGGGCACCAGCACCTCAATATAGCTGAAAATAAAGGCCAGCGCCACCAAAAGCCCATACAGGGCGGTTTTTCGCTTCATCCGCTACACCTCCCCATCCACGGCAGGGGTCCCCCCCACCACCGTCACCACGATCCGGCCGGGCAGGCAGACGATGCTCTGCCCCGCCCGGGACACCGGCCCCATTCTCACACACAGCCGGTCGGGACAGGTGGCGTGGGTGACGGTTGCCCGGCCATCAGCGATAACCAGGGTGCCCACACAGCCGTTTTTTCCGGGGATGTCCAGCGTAGTAGGGGTATCCAGCGGCAGGGTGGCATACACAGCGCCATCCACCGTCACCTCCACCGCCGCCCCGTCCCCCGGCAACAGCCATAACAGCAAAAACAGGCAAAGGGCGACAGCCAGCACGGCGGTCACCAACCAGATATCCCCTTTTTTGCGGCCTGTTTTCATGCGGTTCTCCTTTTATGTAAAGCGGCTAGGCCGCCAAATAGTCCTGTAAAAAGCGATGGGCGTTGTTCACCCCATCCACCACCGCCTGGGCGGATATGGTGGAACCGGTCAGCCCATCCACCGGCGAGCCGGGGGCGGCGGTGGTCCACAATTTCACCGGCAACAGCCGGCCGGTAAACCCGGCGGTGAAGCTTTCTGCCATAATGCGGGTGCCCAGATACTCGGTCTCGTCTTGGGAGAGCACCCGGATGTCGGCCAGCGTGCCGCCGTCGGCGGTAAAGGTGCATTGCAGCCGAATCAGGGATTTATACCCCTGCCGGGCTACCACCACCACGTAGCCGGTGGTCTGCCCCTCCGCCGCCAAGGCTTGGGAGACAGACTGCACCCCGTAGGTGTCCATCAGCGTCTGCGGCGCCTCCAGGGTGGCCGTTTTTGTCACGGAGACCTCCACGGAATGGGCGGTGAGCCAGGGCTGTTTGGCGGCGGTATAGCCCCAACCGGACGCCACCACCAGCCCCACAGACAATACCAGCATCCCCACAGCCGCCAGCCAGCGGCGGGGGCCATGGCGCAGACCATTTTTCTTGTTTTTCATGGCTATACTCCTATTTCTTGTACGCATTAAAGCCGTCGGAATACTGCAACGTGCCATCCGTCAGCACCCACACCGCCTGGGCTTCCGGGAACTGCCGCAGAAGCGCCAGCCCCTGCTCCACCGGCAGGGTAAACAGGGCGGTGGACAGCACATCCGCCAGCCCGCTATCGGGGCACACCACCGTTACCGCCCGGACAAAAGCGGCAGGGTACAGGGTATCCGGGTCGATAATATGGGCATACTGTCGGCCATCCACCATGAAAAACCGCTGATAATCCCCACTGGTAACGGCGGCCATATCCTGTAATCCCACCGTCAGCAGGTAGGCATTGGCCGAGTCGGTATTGGGGTTCTGCACCCCGATGGTAAAGGGGGTCTGCCCTCCAATGGTAGGTTTGCCGCCTATCGCCCGGACATTCCCCCCCATATCCAGCAGAGCGGAAGTCCAGCCCAGCTCCTCCCGGATATAGGTAGCGGCCAGCTCGGCGGCATAGCCCTTGGCTACCGCCCCCACATCCAGCCGGGCCAGGGGGTCGGTGAGGCAGGCAGTGCCGGCCTCCCGGTCGATGACCAGTGCCGCCGGGTCGGTATGGGTCGCTGCCGTCTGCAGGGCGGCCGGCTCCGGCAGGGCGGCCACCGGGGTCTCCAGGGCGGTCACCCGGCAATCATGCCACAGCTCCAGCACCGCCCCGAACAGGATATTCACCCGCCCACCGGTACGCCGGTAGGCAGACACGCCGTATTCCAGCAGGTCCAGCACCTCCGACGGCACCGCCACCGGCTGGCCGGCGTTGTCGTTCACCGTTTTCAGGTTGTTCACCCCGGCATAGCTATGGTAGATGTCAAACAGCTGGTGATATTCCGTCAGCCGGGTGTGAAGCGCCTTTGCCCCAGCCTCAAAATCGGCCTTATCCACCCCATACACCGTCAGGCTGGATACCGTGTCGAATAAGTCCAGCCATACCGTTTTATGGGGGCTGACAGCGGAAAAAGAAGCGCAACCGGCCAGCCCTACCGCCAACAGCAGTAGGGAAAGGACAAAACAGCCTGTCCGTTTCAGCATGGTTTACGCTCCCTTTTTATCCGTTTACTCTTTGTCAGCGGCTTTTACCGCATTTTTCAGCATGCCGGTCACCGCCATGGTACAGCCGGTGACGGCGTCCGTCTTGCCCTCGCTGTTCAGCTTTGTGCCGGCCAGCTCCTCGGCGGTCTTGCCCACCGCGAAGGTATCAAAGGCATTCGCCTGCTCATACCACTCCCGGTTGATGGAGGAGGCCGCCTTCATGCCATAGCCGTCCCCCATCTGCCGCTTGGTCTCCATGCCGCCGGACAGGGTGGAAAACACCCCCTCCGCCACCGTCAGTTTAGCCTGCAGGGTGTCGGTGATGCATCCGGTGATGCGGTCACCGGAACCGACGGTCACCGCCGCCAGCTCTACATCATATTGGGGCTTTTCGTTGGTAGACCCCTCCGCCTTGGTGGCGGTCATCGCCAGCTCCAGGTCGTCCCCGGCCTTCACAGACTGGGCTCTGGCGGCCTTGGCCGCCCGGCCCACCGCCTGGATAATATCCGTGAGAATCAGGTCGCACCCTTCAATTTCCTCACTTTTCCCGTCGGTGGTGGCCAGCCCGGTGATTTGGTCAGGGGTTTTGCCCTCGGCGTAGTCGCAGAAGGCCTCCGCCTGCTCGTGCCAAGGCTTGGTGGCCGTGTCGGCCGAACCGGTATCCGGAAGGTCGTCATCCCCCATGTCCAGCATGGACAGCAGATTTTCTGCCGCCTGGGGCAGACCGTCCTTCATCGCCACGGTAAATGCCAGTTCATCAATCTCACAGCTGGCAATCTTGCCACTGGTGTCCAGCACCAGGGCGGCGGCGGTCACCTTTACGTGCGCCTGTTCCGTGCCCTCCATAGACACGGCACTGACACTGCCCATGCCCAGCTTGTGCCCTACCGCCGTAGCTCCTCCGTCGGAGGTGGGGGGCTCCTCTGCCATACCGCAGGCGGAACAGGCTGTCAGCGTGAGCATCATCGCCACAACGCCCAGCCATGCACCATATCGTTTCATCTGTTCTTCCTCCATTCTTCAGTTTGTGTGAAAAACACACCCTTACTATATGGAGAAAACCGCAAAGTATACGGGAAAAATCCGGTTTTTACAAGCATAGCCGCCCGAAGGCGGCTATCTTTATCGGTTTATCGTGGTGTGGATGACCTTCACCGGGCACTTGGCCACACAGGCGCCGCAACCGGTGCACTTTTCGTAGTCCACCACGGCCAGGTTATCCACCACATGAATGGCATCGTGGGGACACACCTTCTGGCAGATGCCACAGGCGATACAGCCGGCATCGCAGACGGCCTTCACCGCCTTGCCGGCCTTGTGGGAGGAACAGGCCACCGCCACCTGGCCGTTTTTCGGCCGCATGGTGATGATGCGCTGGGGGCAGGAGTTCACACAGGCGCCACAGTGGATGCACTTCTCCCGGTCCACAGCGGCCACACCGTCCTTGACCCGGATGGCGCCGGTGGGACAGACGGCGGCGCAGGTACCCAGGCCAAAACAGGCGGTGGGGCAGGCTTTTCCGGCATAACCGGGGGCCAGCGCCGCCTGACGGCAATCCTTAATCCCATAATAGTTGGCTTCAAATTTTACCTTATCGCAGGTGCCGGAGCAGTGGACAAAGGCCACCTCCTGCACCACGTCGCCGGCCTCCACCCCCATGACGGCGGCGATGGCGTGGGCGGTATCCTGTCCCCCGACGGGGCAGGTATTGGGCTTGGCTTCGCCCTTGGCGATGGCTTCTGCCAGGCTGTCACAGCCGGCATAGCCGCAACCGCCGCAGTTGCTACCCGGCAGCAGCTCTCGCACCGCCACCTCACGCTCGTCTACCTCCACGTGGAAGGCCCGGCCTGCCAAACCCAACAGCAGGCCAATAACCAGACCGACTCCGCCTACAACGGCGGCGGCAATACCGATTTCTACCATATCTCCGCCACCTCCTTAAAACTGCAGGCCGGAAAAGCCGGAAAAGGCAATAGCCATCAGGCCGGCGGTCACCAGCACGATAGGCATACCCTGAAAGGCTTTCGGCACGTCGTTATGCGCCATCTTCTCCCGGATACCGGCGAGAATCAGAATCGCTATGGCGAAGCCGCCGGCGGTGCCGAAGCCGGCTACCACACTGGCTAAAAAGCCGTAGTCGTTCTGCACATTGGTCAGCGCCACGCCCAGCACCGCACAGTTGGTGGTGATGAGGGGCAGATACACGCCCAGCGCCGCATACAGACCGTGGCTCAGCTTCTTAAGTGCCATCTCCACCAGCTGTACCAAGGCGGCAATGACCAGGATGAACACGATGGTCTCCATATACAGAAGCTCCAGCGGCACCAGCACATAGGTGTACAGCAGGTTGGTCAGCGCCGAAGCCACCGTGATGACGAAAATCACCGCACCGCCCATGCCGGCGGCGGTGTTGACGTTCTTGGACACACCCAGGAAGGGACACAGGCCCAGGAACTGGCTGAGCACCACGTTATTGATAAGGGCGGTGGTCAGCAGGGTCAGAAACAGGGTGCCGATACTCATGCCTGCTCACCGCCTTCCTGTTTTTTCGCTTGCTCGGCGGACTTTTTGGCCTCTGCCGCCGCTTTCCGCTCCTCCGCCAGCTGACGGGCCTTACGCTCCGTCTCCTCGGCAATCTGCAGATGGTTGGCCGCCCCGGCGCAACCGCCGCAACGGGAGCAATCGCCGCCGCAGGCCAGCTCGCTGTGCTGGGTGTTCGAGGCGCTGGGGGCCCGGAGCTTGTTTTGCAGGGCTGTCAGGATAGCCAGCACGAAGAAGGCGCCCGGTGCCATCACCAGGATAGCCACCGGCTCATAGAACTCCGGCATGATCTTTACACCAAACACGCAACCGGTGCCAAACAGCTCCCGGACCAGGCCGATGATCGTCAGCGCCACCGTAAAGCCCAAGCCCATGCCGATACCGTCGCAGACCGACAGAAACACATTGTTCTTGGAGGCGTAGGCCTCCGCACGGCCCAAAATAATGCAGTTGACCACAATCAGCGGGATGAAAATGCCCAGCGATTCATACAGCGAGGGCACATAAGCCTGCAAAATCAGTTGCACGATGGTGACAAAGGTGGCGATCACCACAATATACGCCGGCATACGCACCCCGTCGGGGATAATCTTCCGCAACAGGGAGATCATGGCGTTGGACAGCACCAGCACCGCCGCCGTGGACAGGCCCATGCCCAGGCCGTTGACGGCATTGACCGTCACCGCCAGGGTGGCACACATACCCAGCATCAGCACAAAGATGGGGTTTTCCCGGAACAGGCCGTTGAGGATGCGTTCTATCGCTTTTTTCATCATGTTCCGCTTCCCCCTTCCAGTTGCCCCACCAGGTCGATGGCCGCCTGGGTCTCCGCCTTCAGCGCATTGGTGGTATAGGTCGCCCCGGTAATGCCGTCCAGCTGGTCAGCCGACGTGATGCCGATAAACTGGGCGGCGACGTCGCCGTTCTCCATATTGGCACCGAAGCCGGGGGTCTCGCTGTGGCTGAGCACGCTGTACCCCACCACCTTGCCGGTGGTGTCGATGCCCAGCGCAATCTTCACATCGCCGCCGTACCCTTTGGCCATCACCGACAGCACATAGCCCAACCGGGTGCCGTCAGCCGCATCGGCGGTATAGATTTCCTCCACGGCGGTGCCGCCGGTGAGGGTGGCGTTGTACTCCTTCAGAATGGAGACAACATCCGGCACATCCCCAAAGGAAGCCGCCTCGGTGTACACAGCCTGGTAGGCTTCCACCTTTTTCTGCTGTTCTGCTCGAGCGATGGGCTCTTTGGTCAGGTCATATACAAAGGCCAGAGCCACTGCCGCCACCAGGGTGATGGCCAAGAGAATGGCGGCGTTTTTCAGAATGGATTTCATCGGGCCACACCTCGCTTTCCGAACGCACGAGGGATGGTGACCTTTTCCATCAGCGGCACCAAGGTATTGCCGATGATAATGGCGTAAGATACACCCTCCGCCGAAGAACCGAACACCCGGAACAGGGCGGTCAGCAGACCCAGCAGCAGAGCGTAGATGACCTGTCCCCAAGGGGTAATGGGGCTGGTCACATAGTCGGTGGCCATAAATACCGCACCCGCCATCAAACCGCCGGTGCACAGCTGACCCAGCAGATAGTTGCCGGTCAGCGGCTCGCCGGTGACAGCCCGGAACAGCGCCACAAACGCCACCGTTGCCGCCAGGTAGATGCCGGGGATGCGGGGGCTGATGACCCCACGCAACAGCATATAGGCCGCCCCCACCAGAATAGCCACAGTGGAGGTCTCGCCGATACAGCCGGAATGGAAGCCGAAGAAGGCCTGCAACAAATCAACCGACTGGCCGTCCTTCAGCATCTGCAGGGGGGTAGCGCCGGTGGTGGCGTCCACCGCCAGGGTGGTCATGCGCTGGCCAAAGGCCGCCAGGGCATCCGGACCCAGCAGGTTGCCCACCGCCGGCATCCCCGCACCCATCAGGGCCGGGAAAGAAATGAGCAGGAAGCAACGGGCCGCCAGGGCCGGGTTCATAATATTCTGGCCAAGGCCGCCGAACAGCTGCTTGACCACCAAAATGGCAATCACCGCGCCGAACACCGGAATCCACAGGGGCACCGAGGCCGGCAGGTTCATGGCCAAAATCAGACCGGTGACCAGGGCACTGCCGTCGGACACGGTCTGGGGCAGCTTCATTAGCCGCCGGTACAGGTATTCTGTCAACGTACAGCACACCGCACACAGCAGGATGACCAGCAACGCACGCAGGCCGAACACAAACACGCCCATGAGCAGAGCCGGCATCAGGGCGATGGCCACATCCTGCATCACCGTGGCGGTGCTCAGCCCACTGCGTATGTGGGGGGAGGTTGAAATATTCACCATGGTTTTTCCATCCTTTCTTGAGGCGGTGCCTTATTTCTTCGCCGCCGCGGCACGCCGCTTGGCGTTCACGGCGGTCTTGGCGGTGCGGAAGGACTGGGTCAGTCGCCGCTTCGCCGGGCAGACATAGGTGCAACAGCCACACTCGATACACTCCATGCCGTTGACCTTCTCAAAAGCACCCAAATCCCCATTATCTGCGGCATGAGCCATCATGGGGGGCACCAAAAACTCCGGGCAGGCACGCAAGCACCGGCCGCACCGGATGCAGGCGGTCGGTTCCCACCGGGCCACCTCATCCTCCGGCATCGCCAGAATGGCAGAGCTGGTCTTGAGCACCGGCACGTCCAGAGACACCATCGCTACGCCCATCAGCGGGCCGCCGGAAATCAGCTTCTCCGGCTCGCCCTTGAGGCCGCCGGCGAACGCCAGCAGTTCACGATGGCTGGTGCCCACCGGCACCGAGACATTACAGGGAGAGGCGGCGCCCTCGCCGGTTACCGTCATGATGGCGGCAATCTGGGGGATGCCCCGGCACACCGCCGCCCGGATGGACATGACGGTGGACACATTCAGCACCACACAGCCGGCGTCAATGGGCAACTTGCCGGAATGGATATCCCGGCCGGTGACGGCATGAATCAGCATACGCTCGCCGCCCTGGGGATATTTGGTTTTCAGCACCTGCACCGAAATGTGGGGCAGGGCCGCTGTTTTCTCTGTCAGCAGACGGATGGCCTCCGGCTTGTTGGCCTCGATGCCGATGACCGCCTGCGCCTGGGGGAATATCTGCAGGACGACCTGCAAGCCCTCCAGCACCCGGTCGGTCTTTTCTATCAGCAGGCGGTAGTCCGAGGTCAGATACGGCTCGCACTCGGCGGCGTTGAGTATGATGGTTTCCGGCTGGACGCCCTCCTTCATGGTCAGCTTCACATGGGTGGGGAAGCCGGCGCCGCCCTGTCCCACAATGCCGGCATCCCGGATGATGTCCAGAATCTGCTGGCCGGACAGCGCTGTGTAATCCCGGCGCTCCCCCACCCCGGGCATGGGGGTATACTGCCCATCGTTTTCGATAACAATAGACAGCGCCTCCTTGCCGGACACCGTACGGCGGAGCTCGATGGCCTTTACTGTGCCGGAAGCGGCAGAGCAGATGGCCGCCGACACAAAGCCGCCGGGCTGGGCCAGGGTCTGGCCCACCAGCACCGGGTCACCTACCGCCACCACCGGCTGAGCCGGGGCGCCGATATGCTGGTTGAGCGGGTACACCATCTCCCCGGTGGGCCGGAAATCCCGGATGGCCTCGTTGGCCGACAGCGCCTTGCCGTCTGCGGGATGGATACCGTGCTTGAATGTACGCAGGTTCATACTACACCTCGTTTTATCTTTTATGGTTTAGCCGTTTTTCTCTATTTTCGGTCATTTCCGAGCCGAAAATACCGAAAAGGCAAAAATTTTCAAAGAATTGGGTTGTTAAAAATGTAACAGACCCCATAACGCACGGAAAGGTACCTCCCTCCGGAGAGGGAGATACCATTCCTTGTCTTGTTACAATAACCACGCAGGCATTGCCTGCCCTACGGCCGTTGCCTCTACCGTGCCGGGGGCATCGGCAGGGACGGCTGTAAACCGGTCAAGCTCTTTCTTGGCCTCCGTCGCCTGAGCGACGGTCATATCCAGAATAATTGCCGGCACGGTGGCCAATCCGGCCTGCCGGGCGGCGTCCAGGCGGCGGCTACCGGCGATGACGCGCAGCTCCTCCGCCCCGGTCTGAGCCAGCAACAGCGGCTCCAACACGCCGTATTTCGCCACCGAGACGGTCAGCGCCTCGTCCGCGGTGGCCTTGTGGGCCTTGCCCTTCAGGGGCAGGATGGCCCCAATCTCCACCTGCCGGAACTGGGCAGGGGCTTTGCTCTCCCCGCCGGCAACCGGGCGGCTCGCCGTTGCGGCGGCGGCTCTGGCTAAGCTATTCTTACCGATGGACACGGGCATCCACCTCCTTTGCCAGTGCGGCATATTCTTGGGCACTGCGACAGCTGGCCTTGTAGGCGCCCACGGGGCGGCTGCTGTCCTGCGCCCATTCTATGGTGCTGTCCACCCGGATGATGTTGGAGAACACATACACGTCCTCCATCTCCCCCAGAATCTCCAGCGTCTGCTTAAAGTAGTTCTTGCGGACGGATACCTTGGTCAGGGCGATGCCCAACAGCTCCAGCGCCGGGTTCATCTCCTTTACGGCGCCCAAAAACTCAAACATGTTCGCCAGGCCGAACAGTCCCCAGGGGCTGGCCTCCACCGGCAACAGCAGGCCGTCCGAGGCACACAGCAGGTTCATCACCCAGCCACCCAGCGTGGGGGGCGCATCCAGCAGAATATAGTCATACTCGCCGCTGTCCCGCACCGGCTGGAGGCATTTCTTGAGAATCATCTCCCGCTGCCACTTGGTGAACAGCTCGTATTCGATGCCACTCATCAGCGTGGAGGAGGGAATCAGGTCGATCCCCTCATACGCCGTGGGGACGATATAATCGGTCAGCGGCTTCTGTTCCCGGATGGCATAGTACAGGTTTTTCTCCCCCTGTGCCATGGCCAGCACCTCGTCCTCCGGGAAGAAGGACAGGCTGAGGTTGAGCTGCATATCCCCATCCAGCAGGAGCACCCGTTTGCCCATCTGCGCCAGGGCATAGCCCACGTTGGCACAGGTGGTGGATTTGCCACTGCCGCCCTTGTTGTTGGCGAAACAGATGACCTTGGTGTTTTTGGCTTTTTTAACGGCCACGATACCACTTCCTTACAGTTAAGATAGGGTCGTGCGAAACAGATTACTCCCCGAAGAAGTGACGGTGCACAGCGGCCACGGCCCGGTCGGCATCCTGCTTCTCTACCAGCACGGACACACGGATCTCGCTGGAGGAAATCATCTGGATGTTGATGTTGGCATCCGCCAGGGCCTCGAACATACCGGCGGCCACATTCTCATGGGTCTCCATGCCGGCGCCCACGATGGAGATCTTGGCCACGTTCTTCTCGCACACCAGCTCCTTAGCACCTACCATATCGCAGTAATCCTTCAGGGCGGCCATGGCCTCGTCCGCATCCCCGGCGGGGACGGTGAAGGCGATGTCCTTGGTGCCGTCACGGCCCACAGACTGCAGGATGTTGTCTACACAGATGTGCGCCTTGGCTACACGGGAGAAGACCTTGAACGCCATGCCGGGGTTATCCGGCACACCGATGATCGCTACACGGGCCACGCCGTCGTCCTTGGCCACACCCTTAATCAGCATTTTTTCCATTTTCGTTACCTCCTTGACCTTGGTGCCTGCTACCCGCTTAAGGCTGGACAGGACTTCCAGTTCCACATTGTATTTCTTCGCCATCTCCACAGACCGGTTATTCAGCACCTGGGCACCGGAGGTGGCCAATTCCAGCATTTCGTTGTAGGTGATCTCATCCAGCTTACAGGCACCGGAAATCTTCCGGGGATCGGCGGTATACACGCCCTCCACATCGGTGTAGATCTGGCACAGATCCGCCCGCATAGCGGCGGCGATGGCTACCGCACTGGTATCCGAGCCGCCACGCCCCAGGGTGGTCACATCGTCGTACTTGTTGAGGCCCTGGAAACCGGCCACCACCACGATACGCTTCTTGTCCAGCTCTGCCCGGATGCGCTCCGGGTTGACCCGCTTGATACGGGCGGCGCTGTATTTGCTGTTGGTCTCGAAGCCGGCCTGCCAGCCCAGCAGAGAGATAGCCGGGAAGCCCAGTGAATCGATGGCCATCGCCAGCAAGGAGATGGAAATCTGCTCGCCGGCGGCCATGAGCATATCCATCTCACGCTTGCTGCCCCGGGGATTGATCTCCTTTGCCTTGTCGATCAGGTCGTCAGTGGTATCGCCCTGGGCGGACACCACCACCACCACGTCATTGCCCGCCTTGTAGGTGTCGGTGACGATGCGGGCCACATTCATCACACGCTCTGCGTTGGCGACAGAACTGCCGCCGAATTTTTGTACTACCAGCATAGTGAAAACCCCTTTTGGAAAATTAAAATAAACAACCGTAATACTGTCAGGCGCTATACATCCGCAGACCGCTGACCAGGGTCATCCCTGTCAGGGAGGCCAGCTTAGCCTCCAGCGCTTCCTCCGTCAACGCCGGGGCGATGAAGGCCAGCTCCGCCTCCGGTGCGCCCGGTATGGAAAGCACCCGGACGTCCCCGAACACCTGCCCGACCTGCACCAGTGCCTGGGCGTCCTTTTCGCAGGTGAAGCGAAGCAGACGGGCGTAGGCGGCCTGACGGTAATCGGCCACATAGCCCTCCTCGCCGGGGCCCCAGAACAGAGGCTTGCGTACCGCCATGTGCCGGATCTCGTCGATGACATCCGCTACCACCGCACTGGCGGTAGGCAGTTTGCCGGCGCCACGGCCCACAAACACCACATCGCCCACGCTGTCGCCCCGCACCATGATGCCATTGAACACGTCGTTCACACCGGCCAGCAGGCTGTCAGCCGGCACCACCATGGGGGCAACCTGACAGAACAGGCGGCCGGTCTCATCCTTGACCGCCCGGCCGATGAGCTTGATTGCCCCGCCACAGGCGGCGGCGTACTGCACATCCGTCAGGCTGACAGCGGTGATCCCCTCGGTATGTACCTGCTCCGGCAACACATGCTTGCCGAAGGCCAGGGAGGCAAGGATACAAATCTTGCGGCAGGCGTCATGCCCCTCGATATCCGCCGAGGGGTCACGCTCCGCATAGCCCAGCTGCTGGGCCAGGGACAGGGCGTCCGCAAAGGACATATTGTCCTGAATCATCTTGGTGAGCATAAAGTTGGTGGTGCCGTTGAGAATACCGGCAATCTCCAGCACCCGGTTAGCGGCCAGACACTGGTCGAGGGGGCGGAGGATGGGAATACCGCCGCCCACACTGGCCTCAAACAGGAAGTTCAGGTTGTTCTCCCGGGCGATAGCCAACAGCTCATCTCCCTTGGCGGCCACCAGCTCCTTGTTGGAGGTGACCACGCTCTTGCCGGCCAGCAGGCTGGCCTTCACAAAATCGTAGGCCGGGTGCAGGCCGCCCATGGTCTCCACCACAATGCGGATCTCCTCATCCTGCAGGATATCCTGGAAATCGGTGGTGAACAGGTGGGCGTAAGGTAGCTCCGGGAAGGTGCGCAGGTCGAGAATCCGCTTGATCTGAACGGCGTCTCCGGCCTTTGCGGCAACCCCCTCCTGATTGTGCAGTACAATCTCCGCCACACCGGAGCCAACCACACCGTGGCCTAAAATCGCAATAGAAATCATCGTATCATCCTTTACTGTTCGTGGGTTTTTGCTTCCTGAACGACTACGGTTCCGGCGTGATGCCGGCCTCTGTAGCCGCCGTATTATCCTCCGCTACGGTACCGGTGGTCTCCCCGACCGGCTCGCCGGCAGTAGTATCTGTGGTGTTGGTGGGCTGGGTGGTGGGCGCCTCCGTCCCGGTGGTAGTCGCCGCCGCATCGGTGGTGGCTGCCGCCGATGTCCCGGCTGTAGCCGAGGTTGTCGCTCCGGCACCGCCGGTCGTGGTGGTTCCGTTGCCGATGGGCTTGCCCGCATGCTTTTCGCACACCGCAGGCTTGTTGCTGGACTTATAGTAACCGGTATCCGTCTTGGGACACTTATCGGTGGCCAGCTGGCCGGTAGCGGTGCAATATTTCAGGGTCTCCACCCCGACAGGCTGCTTGAACTCCTTAATCTGCAGGTCACTGTGCAGCACCTTCATCGCCTTGTTCCACAGGCTCTTGGCGTAGCTGGTCTGATTTTTCTTCAGCTCCTGGTTGTTGTCATAGCCGAACCAGCTGGCCGCAGAATAATAGGCGGTGCCGCCGGTAAAGTACACATCCTTCTCGCTCTCGGAGGTACCGGTCTTACCGAACACCTGCCAGCCCGGCCAGGCTTTGCTGATGTCGGAGGCGGTGCCGTAGGTGGTAACCCGCTGCATCAGTTTGACCATCACATAGGCGGACTGCTCATCCAGCACCAAGGTAGACTGCTGACCGCCGTTCAGCAGGATGGTCTCGTCCTCGTCCGCGCCCTTAGTAACCTTATAATAGGTGTAGGGGTCGTTATAATAGCCGCCGCTGCCGAACACGCCGTAGGCGGAGGCCATATCCCGGGCGGTAGCGCCGTCGGTGAGAGCACCCAGCGCCATGGGGGACAGGTCGATATCCGTCAGTATCCGGCCGCCCACCGCCTTGGTCTCCACCAGGGTGGTCAAACCGAAGGTCTGGGTGGCATAGTTGTAACTGCGCTGGGGGGTAAGCTGCTGTACCAGGCGAGCCGCCACGGTGTTGAGGGACTTCTGCAAAGCCACGCCCAACAGCACGTTGCCATTATCCGGGGTGGACTTCATCTCGTAGTTGTGGGGCCACTTTTTGCCGTTGGGCAGGGTGATTGGCGCATCCCGTACCATCGAGGAATAATGGGCCAGATCCAGAGCAATCGCCGGGCCGTAAGAGGTGATCGGCTTCATAGAGGAGCCGGGGGACCGGAGCGCCTGGGTGGACCGGTTGAACACACGGTTGGCGTCCTTCTCCCCACGGCCGCCGATGGTAGCCACCACACGGCCGGTATAATCCACAGCGAAGAATGCCGCCTGGGGATTTTCCTCATCATCCTTGCGGATGGCGGGGTAGTTCTTTTCATCGGCAAACACCGCCTCCACCTTCGCCTGTACCTCCGGGTCCTCGGCGGAGTAGATATTCAGACCACCGTAGTACACCATGTTGTTGGCGTAATTGTAGGTGTAGCCGTATTCCTCCATCAGGTCAGCGATGACATCCTCCACCACCAGGTCTACGTAGTAGTCCTGTACCGGCTGGCGGATGGTGCTGCTCTTAAACACCAGCTCCTGATTGAGGGCGTTGAGATATTCATCCTTGGTGATAAACCGGCACTCATACATCTTGGCCAGCACCAGCTGTTGGCGCTGACGGACATTCTCCGGGTGCAGGTAGGGGTCATACACGCTGGGGTTGTTGGTGATACTGGCCAGCACGGCGCACTCCGCCAGGGTCAGCTCCTGCAACTCTTTACCGAAATAATACCGGGCGCCGATGCCCACGCCCACCAGGTCGCCGGTGAGGGGCATATTGTTGAGGTAGCCCTCCAGAATCTCGTCCTTGGTGTATTCGCCGCTTTCCATCGCTGTGGCGGCCAAAATCTCGGTAATCTTTCGCTTGATGCTGTGGTCGGTGTTCTGGGTGGTCACCTTGATAAGCTGCTGGGTGATGGTAGAGCCACCGAATTCGTTGGTGCCGATGTGGAACACCCGGTTAGCTATCAGGTTGACCACAGCACTGGCCGTCCGCTTCCAGTCCACGCCCTCGTGGTCACGGAACCGTTCATCCTCGATGGCAACGACGGCGTTCTGCATATGCAGAGGGATCTTATCCAGGTCCACCCATACCGAGGTGCCGCCCAGCAGGTTGTGGTAGGGCTCGAACTCGCCCTTGTCGTTCTCTACATAGATGACCGACCGGTTATCCATAGACATCTCGCCCAGGATGGGGATATAGCTGTCCGGCTCGAAGGTGCTGACCACATACACGACCAGCACGCATCCCACCACGGTGACGGTGATGACGCCGATCAGGAACACCGCCAGGATGGCATGCCACACCCGCCGCAACACACGGCGCACCCGCTTGCGCTTCTTCGGGGCGGCCGCAGGTGCCTCAGCCCGCTGAAACCGGGAGGCAAACCACGCCTTAACACGGTCAATCAAAGAAATGGGGTCTTTTGCCATGGTGCTCTCCTTTCACGGCTTGCAAAGCCGAGCATAGCCAAAAAACACAGGGTTTTAAAAACCATAAAAATACACACAATAATAGTATTGCAAAATCGCCCAAATGTCAAACCTAAATTGGGGAAAAATCAAAAATTTTCCGTATTTTTTATGAAAAAGCGTCATTTTCTCCTCTCCGGAAGCCAAAAACGCCGGCTCGGCATAATTTCTACCGCCGCGGGCATGCTAATCCGGAAAGAAGGTGATGCCATGCAACAAGCGTGGAAAATGACCCTGTGGGCGCTGGCCGCCTCGCTGGCTGCGGCGGCGGTCATCCTGTTTTTGGTGTTCCGGTTTGTTCTGCCGCCTCAGGAGACCGCCGGCCGGGCGGCCCCCTACACCATCCGGGCCTGGGAGGGACAGGTGGCGGTTTTTCAGGGAGATCAGCCCTTTCCCATGCAGGTGTTTGATAGCTTCGTTGAAGCACTGCCGGAGGAACTGCGGCAAAAGGTGCTGAAAGGCATACCGGTGGAGGATGAGGCCCAGCTCTCCCTTTTGCTGGAGGACTACACCAGCTAGCAGACGCAAAAAAGCCTTTGATGGGAACACCCACCAAAGGCTTTTCTTATCCAATTTGCGGGGCGGCCTGCAGCTTTCGCAACACCCGCACCAGCGGGTAGATGAGCAGACTGCCCGCCACCAGGTTAGCGCTACCGTGCACCAAGTCGAAGGGGAAGCCCATAGCGATCCAGGTAAGCATCCCTCGCCAATCCAGGCCAAACAGCCACGCCTGCGCCGGGGCATACAGCACTCCGAACAGGTAGCCGTGCAGGGCACAGGCGGCCACATACAACACCGTCTGCCACCGGGCAGACAGCCGCCGGGGGATAAGCATCACCAGCCCCCACAGCACCGTCCACACATACAGGTAGGGAATCCACCACAGGGCAAAGCCCCCCCACAGGCCACTGAGAAACACATAGATGTACAGCGGAATCAGCGCCCTTGTCCGGTAGACGGCGGTAACCACCACCAGCAGTACCCCGACCAGGTGAATGTTGGGTAACGGCTCGCACAGAATATCCCCCAAAAACAGCACCGGTCCAAATATAGCCAGCACCACCAAGTCCCGCAGCTTCGTCCCGGCCCTCATCCGTTGTTCACCACCGTGACCTGCACCGCCTCCATAGCGGCCAGCGCCGTCACGTAAGGGACAATGGCCTGTGCCTCCGCACTGCCAAGCGCCCCATCGATAAAATCCCGTTGCATATCCACAACCACCAGATACTTCATTCGGCACTCCTCCTGTCCGTCCCGGTCAATCCTTCCGGGAACATTTCTCCGCATCAATGGCCAGCACCAGCATCAGGGCGCACAGCCCATCCTCCGGCCGTTCCACCTCGATGGAATAGGTGTCTGTCCAATTGAACAGCTCCTTGGTTACCGTGGCCACCACCCGACCGGTGGCATCCAGAATGCGATAATCCCACTCGAAGAAGTCTCCCTCCACGTGCCAGCCGCAGAAATCGATGCTGAAGCGTGGACGGAAAAGGGAAAATTCCTTGCTGATACAACCGATATACCGGCCGTTTTGGTAAATCTCGAATTTGGGCAGCCAGGTGAAAATCTTTTCCTTGACGGTGCCCACCTCGATGTTGTTAGCATCGTAAATTTTCAGGCAATGTCCCCAGGCAAGCTGACCCTTGACGGTGTACACCGGCTGGCCGGTATAATCGGTAATGTCATAGCTGTCAAACCAAGAAAACAACCGCTGTTTAAACAGGTATTTCATGAAGAAGTCACCCTTTCGCCCATTTTGATGAAAAAAGTATACCACAAACCCCTCCGCTGTGCAAGGGTGGCGCTAAATTTTGTAAAAAAGGGGATTACGGGCCGCAAAAAGCGGTGAACCGGGGCAATAATTCGCCTTACATGCCGAACCCGGCTATGTGCACTGCATAAAAAGCCACGGAAAGCAGTCGCTTTCCGTGGCTTTTCTTTATCGTATTTTCTTACCGATACTTGGCGGCCAGCTCTTTCACGATAGCACGCATCTCGGCTTCCTTTGCCTCCATATCTGCCACCAGCTTGAACTGGGTCAGGCAACGGTCCAGGTTGTGCCGGGGGCGGTGAATGCGGAAATACACATCCCCGCTCAGATAGTCGGTGAGGAAGCGAACGCCGCACTCCAGGGTCATCAGGCGGGCGCCGTCCACCAGGCTGTCCAGCTCGGCCTCGGTGAGGAAGGGGGCGGCGGTGGACAGGTAGCCGTCGGCAAACACCCGGAACAGGTGCAGGCTCATCTCCACCTTGCTCAGGTCGGTCTCGTCCTCGGCGGCGGTGGAAGCGCCAAAGCGGATGCAGTCACCGAAATCGAAGGCCACCGCACCGGGCATAACGGTATCCAGGTCGATGACACACTGGCCTTTGCCGGTGGCGTCGTCGATGAGGATGTTATTAAGCTTGGTATCGTTGTGGGTCACACGGCAGGGCAGGGTGCCGTTGGCCATCCCCTGCACCAGCACTCCGGCGCTCTCCTCACGGGCCAGGGCGAAGGCGATCTGCTCCTGCACCTCAGCGGCACGGCCGGCCTTGTCTGCGGCAATGGCAGCGTGGAGCGCCTCATAGCGGGAGGGGGTGTTGTGGAAGTTGACGATGGTCTCATGCAGCAGGTGGGCCGGATAATCCGCCAGCTGCTGCTGGAAGCGGCCGAAGGACACACCGCAGGTGAAGAAGTCCTCGTCCTTTTCAATCTTCTGGTAGGCGGTGGCGTTCTCGATGAACACATAGCTACGCCAGTAGTTGCCGTCCGGATCGAGATAATACGCCTTGCCGTCGGCGGCGGGGATGACAGTCATGGTCTCCCGCTCCCCCACGATGCCACGCAGATAGTCGGTGACGCCCTTGATGTTCTCCATCAGGCCATCCACGTCGGGGAAGACATAATTGTTGATTTTTTGCAGGATGTTGCGGTACTCGGTGCCGTCTGCCTTGCGATAGTAGGCGGCATAGGTCTCGTTGATGTGGCCCTCGCCGTAGGGCTCGGCATACAAAAATTCGTCACTGCCAAATTGCAGGGCAGCACGGGCGGCGGCAGAAATGTCAGACATGATAAAGCCTCCTGTTTCCTGTTTTTTTGCGGTTATCTGGCCGAAAACGGACATACTACCAGAAAAGTGGTGCCATGACAAAATTGTAGCATACCGCCAGACGGATTGCAAGACGGAGAAATACAACTCTTTTTGCTTTTTATACCACTTTTTTAACTTTTTCTTAAAATATGGCGGGAAATGAAAAAAGAATTGCCAAAAGAGTACAGGTGTGCTATAATAACTCCGATGTAAAGTGAATGTGTCGGTTTATCACCTGTTTACCAAGAGAAAGGACGCGAACAATTCATGACCTGCAAGAAATGCGGAAAGCGGATAAAAGAGGGCTCCTCTGTATGCCCACGTTGCGGCGCACCGCAAACGGAAACGATCAGCCTGGGGGCGATTAACGCCGCCCACGAAAATAAAAAGCGCAAAAAGAAGCTGACCGGCAAGCAACTGGCTATCCGGATCGTGATTATTGCCGTGGCGGCGCTGGCGGCACTGGTGATTGCCGGTGTCACGGTGATGTGGGCCTTCCTGGAGGGGAACATCCAGAAGGGCAGTGAGCTGTCCGGTGACCTGGGCATCAACGATTATCTGCCCCCCAGCGAGGATGTACAGAACATCGCCCTGTTCGGTCTGGACGACCGGGACTCTTCGGCGGACGGCCACTCCGACGCCATCATCATCCTGTCCATCGACCGTAAGCACAACAAAATCAAGATGACCTCCATCGGCCGGGACACCCTGGTGCCGGTAGAAGGCTATCCCAGCTACGACGGCAAGACCAAGCTCACCCACGCCTTTAGCTACGGCGGTGTCAACCTGGCAGTCAAGACGCTTAACCGGAATTTCGGCATGAACATCACCGATTATGTGTATGTGAATTTTCGGGAGTTTATGGACATCATCGATTACATCGGCGGTGTCACCATCAACGTGGAAAACCGGGAGCTCCGGGAGCTCAACAATCACATCTATTGGATGGAGATTGAGTGCAAGCGGGACATCGACCGGGTGAAAAGTGCCGGCGAACAGAAGCTGACCGGCGGACAAGCCTTGGCCTATTCCCGTATCCGGAAGATCGATAGCGACATCCAGCGGGGCAACCGGCAGAAAGATGTGTTGCAGGCCATGTTTAATGAGGTAAAGGCCCTTTCCCTCTCCAAGTTCCCCGGCCTGATCAAAAAGGTACTGAGCATGTGTCACACCAATATGACCAGCGGTGAGATGATGACCCTGGCCACCTGGGCGCTCACCGGCAGCCCGGAGATTGTCAACTACTCCCTGCCGGACGACAACTGCAAGGCCTGGGGCGGTGATGACGGCAGCCACGGCTGGGTGTGGATCTATGACCTGGAATACGCCACCTGCCTGCTCCATGATTTCATCTACGAGAGCGGTATGGACCCCAACATTTCCCGCACCACTACCTATATCAAGAAGAAAACCACCAAAAAGACCACTACTGCCACGGCCGGGGTGGGCGGCACCACCGCTACCACCCGGACAGATACCGACCCCACCGGCGGAGGAGGTACCTGGTTGCCGCCGATTGATGACAACCCGGACAACACAACGGCCACCGACACCGACTGGCTGGATCCTACCGGGACCGGGGGCGAGCTGACCGACCCCACCGGAACAGGAACCGGGGACGAGCCGATCGACCCCACCGGGGGCGAAACCACCCCCACCGACCTGCCAACCGGCGGCACAGAGGATACCTCCGGCAGTACAACGGCACCGGGCACGCTACTGCCTGGCACCGCTACCGATATTGTGGGATAAGGACGAAAGAGGAGCTGTTTTATGGAAAACAAATTAGACAGCGGATTATACCTGTACATCAAGCGTGGGCTGGACGTGTTGCTGTCCGGTTTTGCGCTGCTGCTACTTTGGCCGGTGCTGTTGATCATCGCTCTGCTGGTGCGCCGTGACGGCGGCCCTGCCTTTTTCACCCAGACCCGTATAGGGCGGCAGGGCAAGCCTTTTGCGGTGTATAAATTCCGCAGCATGAAGCCGGGTGCTGATAATCTGGAAAACTTCCTTACTCCGGAGCAGCTGGCGCAGTACAAGCGGGAGTTCAAGCTGGATCCCGACCCCCGTATTACCAAAATCGGCCAGTTCCTGCGCAAGAGCAGTCTGGACGAGCTTCCCCAGCTGTGGAACATCTTCCGGGGGGATATGTCCATCGTGGGGCCCCGCCCCTTGTTGCAGCCGGAACTGCAGAAAAACTATACCCCGGAGGAGCAGTACCGCCTGCTGTCGGTACGCCCCGGCCTGACCGGCTATTGGCAGGCCTCCTCCCGCAACGAGACTACCTACGCCACCGGAGCCCGCCAACAGCAGGAGCTGTATTATATCGGCCGGGTCAGCCTGTGGATGGATATTAAGATTGTGTTCATGACCGTAAAGCGTGTGTTTTCCGGAAAAGGAGCTGTTTGAGTATGAAAAAGTATGATTATCTGATTGTCGGTGCCGGTCTGTTCGGTGCCGTGTTTGCCCGGGAGGCGATGAACCGGGGCAAGACCTGCCTGGTGGTGGACAAATGCGACCACATCGCCGGCAATATCTACACCAAAGAGGTAGAGGGCATCCAGGTGCACGTGTACGGCGCCCATATTTTCCACACCTCCAACAAGACGGTGTGGGAGTATGCCCAGAAATACGCCGACTTTAACCACTACATCAACACCCCCATCGCCAACTACAAGGGCGAGCTGTACAATATGCCCTTTAACATGCACACCTTCTACCAGATGTGGGGGGTGACCACCCCCGAGGCCGCCCGGGCCAAGATCGAGGAGCAGCGGGCGGAGATTACCGGCGAGCCCCAAAACCTGGAGGAGCAGGCCATCTCGCTGGTGGGCCGGGACATCTACGAGAAGCTGGTCAAGGGCTACACCGAGAAGCAGTGGGGCCGTTCCTGCACCGAACTGCCGGCCTTCATCATCAAGCGTCTGCCGGTGCGGTACACCTTTGATAACAACTACTTCAACGACCCCTACCAGGGCATCCCGAAAGAGGGCTACACCGCCATGGTGGAGCGTCTGCTGGAGGGGGCGGATATCCGGCTGAACACCGACTATCTGGAGAACAAAGCGGAGCTGGACGCTCTGGCAGATACGGTGCTGTACACCGGCTGTATCGACGAGTATTACGGCTACTGCTACGGCGAGCTGGAGTACCGCAGTCTGCGCTTTGAAAGCGAGACCCTGGACATGCCCAACTACCAGGGCGTGGCGGTGGTCAACTACAACGAGCGTGAGGTGCCCTTCACCCGGCTTATCGAGCACAAGCACTTCAACTTCGGCACCCAGGAAAAGACGGTCATCACCCGGGAGTACCCGGCCACGTGGGAGAAGGGTATGCGCCCCTACTACCCTGTCAACAACGAGAAAAACCAGGCGCTGTTCGCCCGGTATCAGGCTCTTGCCGCCAACGAGGACAAGGTGATTTTCGGCGGACGTCTGGGACACTACAAATACTATGATATGGATAAAGTAATCGAGGCGGCGCTCGCCTTGGTGGAGGAAGAACTGTAATGGATATCAAAATCATCGTGGCGGCCCACAAGCCCTACGCTATGCCCCAGGACTCCATGTATCTGCCCCTGCATGTGGGGGCGGAGGGGAAGGAGCCCTTCGGCTTTGAGGGGGATAACACCGGCGAGCATATTTCGGAGAAAAACCCCACCTTCTGCGAGCTTACCGGCCTGTACTGGGCATGGAAAAATCTGGACGCCGAATATATTGGATTGGCACATTATCGCCGGCATTTCGGCGTCACCGGCCGTGGCGAGCCCATGGAGCGGGTGCTGACGGAGCAGGAGGCCAACCTCCTGCTGGAGGGCAAGGATGGCCTGTTGCCCAACCTGCGGAAGTATTACATCGAGACGCTGTACGACCACTATGCCCACACCTGCTATGTGGAGCCGCTGGACGAGACCGGCAAGATTATCAAGGAGAAGTACCCGGCGTATTATGCGGCATTCGAGGCGCTGAAAACCCGCCGCAGTGCCCACATGTTCAATATGTTCATCCTGCGCCGTGACCACCTGGATGCCTATTGCACCTGGCTGTTTGATATTCTCTTTGAGCTGGAAAAGCGGGTGGATGCCAGCCAGTATGACGCTTTCCACGCCCGGTTTTTCGGCCGTGTGAGCGAGCTGCTGCTGGATGTGTGGCTGTCCCGGCAGAATCTGGATCTGGCCACCGCCCCGGTGGTGAACATGGAGCCGGTCAACTGGCTCAAAAAGGGCGGCTCCTTCCTGGCTGCCAAGCTGTTCGGCAAAAAATACGGCAAAAGCTTTTAAGCGACCCGGCTCCCTGCCGGTGTCTCACTTAGTGCCACGGCTTCCGGTTGTCTCTTCTTTGGAGCTTTACAGCGACCCGGCTCCCTGCCGGTGTCTGGCCCGATAAAAAAGAGGCCAGCGTGCCTCACTTCCGGTTGTTTGCCGAGTCACATCATTGCTTTTAGAAAAAGACGGATAAGCCGAGGATGGCTTGTCTGTCTTTTTTTGCTTCGTAGGGGACGGTGCCCACACCGTCCCGCCAGGGTTCGCACACCCCCACCGTAGGGGCGAACTGTGTTCGCCCGCAAACCGGAACGGATAAATCCCTTCCCTACAAATCCGGCTGACCTGTTTTCACGTAGGGGACGGTGCCCCCGACATCCCGCCAGGGTTTACACAAACCTCCCCGTAGGGGCGAACTGTGTTCGCCCGCAAACCGGAACGGATAAATCCCTTCCCTACAAATCCGGCTGACCTGTTTTCACGTAGGGGACGGTGCCCACACCGTCCCGCCCCCCTCAAAGTGCCAGCACAAGCTTTCCTTTTCCCTTGGCTAACCGCTGGAACTGCGCCGCACCGCCGGCCGGGGAGCGCACGTAGGTGACCACTATGTCGGCCTGTTCCACCATCCACCTGTTGCGTGCGGCGATGGCAAACCGGCGAGGGACACGCTCCAGCCCCTCCGGGTAGAGGGTGTTTGGGTGGGCAGTTTTTTGCTCACACGGGTGATAGGCCAAAACAACGGTACTGCTAATCTGCGGATAGATGTCCTGCAACGCCCGGAGCTGGCCAATCACCATGCGGTCGAAAGCCCCCTGCTCCCCCACCAGAAAATGGGTAACGTGGCGCTGTGTGATAAGCTCGACTAAAACGTCCCGTAGCGGCTTTTCTACGTCTTTTGGTGCGTCCCGGTGTCCGAAAAAGGTACAAACCATGCCGAATCCCCCTTAATTGGCAAATTTAGTCTACTTACATTAAGTATACTCGCCCCATTATACCACAAAATCATCTTAAAATATACTTAATTTAAGATGAAGTTGGTGAGAATTGTGCGAAATAAGGAAAATAAGCATTTTGGCATTGAGGTTTCGCCTGAAATTCACGGAAAATTGCAATATATTGCGAAATACGAGGGACGCTCCATGAATGGGCAGATTTTGTATCTGGTCAATCGGTGCATCCGGGAATTTGAGGAGATAAACGGCGGCATTGTATTGGAGCAATCGGAAAAAACCGATTGACTTTTCTCTCTGCCCCCGCCCTACGCAAAAACCGCAAATCCCTTTCTGTAGGGGACGGTGCCCACACCGTCCCGCCAGGGTT
>JAFURT010000008.1 GCA_017471765.1 Clostridia bacterium | reverse complement strand
CATAAAACGAGCCCCTTTAGGGGCGGCCGGAAAAAGGAATGCGGTCGGCAAACCTTTCGGCGCCCCTTCAGGGGCTTTGTCCGTATTATGCCCTTCTAGGGCTGTGCAAGCCACCGGCTTAGCCGGTGGTCTTGACTAATCGAAGCTGGGATTAAATGCGTAGAAGTTCTTGGAATCCAACCGATCTTGTGTAAGACGTAAGCCTTCACCAAAACGCTGGAAGTGAACGATCTCACGTGCTCGCAAGAACTTCAAAGGTTCTCGGACATCCGGATCGTCCACTAGACGAAGCAGATTCTCATAGGTAGACCGTGCTTTTTGCTCAGCCGCCAGGTCTTCGTGCAGATCGGTCAATGGGTCGCCCTTGACCTGGAAGGCCATTGCGTTCAGCGGAACGCCGGATGCGGCTACCGGGTAAACACCGGTGGTGTGGTCGGTGTAATAGGCGGCGAAGGGGGTGCCCTTAATCTGCTCCTCATTCAGATTGCGGGTCAACTGGTGAACGATGGTAGCCACCATTTCCAGATGAGCCAATTCTTCCGTACCCACATCCGTCAGGATCGCTTTGAGTTCCGGGTAAGGCATGCTGTACCGCTGGCTGAGATAGCGCAGGGCGGCGCTTGCTTCGCCATCCGGACCACCGTACTGGCTGATGATGACCTGCGCTAGCTTGGGATTTGGATTCTTAATATTGATGGGGTACTGAAGCCGCTTTTCATATTGCCACACAACAGCCATCTCCTTTCATACCGTCCCAGGGCCACGGATCACATACCCACTCAGTCCAGCAGTCCTGTACATCCGCTTGGGTGAGGATGAATTTGCCATAACACTGCTCATATTCATCGATCAGTGCTGCCAATTTTGCCTGGTACACGCTACGCAGGTGGAGCGCCTGCCGGTCACAGGGATGAGAATCCAAAAACAACCCTAAATCATACAACGCAAAGCGGTAAGCATATATGCGCTTCTCAATGTCGTTTTTGCTGACCATAGCGAGCCCTCCTTCCATAGAACGGTTTGTTTAAGCAGGGGAAAAGTGTGCCATGTTTCAAAGCCATTTCCGGCTCATATACATCCTCCAACTCCTGCCAACGTACATAAGCGATAGCGAGAGCTGCATCACTGGGAAACGGGGTAAATGCACTGCTGTTTTCCATTAAACCGAACTCCTTTCTGTAAAAAATCGGGCATACATGTACTCGCTCCATTATCCAGTGTATGTCCGCGGTAGGGGAGGGTGACAAAAAAGCCGCACAGGATGACCTGTACGGCTTTTTGCAATTATTCAGATACGTTTTCTTTCTTACTTTGCCGGCGTTTAACGATGCGGTTATAGATGTGATACCCTAACAGACTAATGCCGCCAGTAACAGCATACACCAGCCCGGCGATTAGATATTCCTTGTCGCCAAGCATCTGTCCGGAAATGGTAGATGTAACGACTGAGGGAATACGGGCAATGAGAGAGATGGCCAAAAATTGCGGCAGGCGCATAGCGGTCAGGCCGACGAAATAGGTTAGAACATCTTTAGGGGTACCGGGAATCAAAAACAGCAAAAACACCAGCCGCTTAAGCTTCTTTTCGCTGTTGATGAAGCGAAGCTCTTGAATTTTTTGGCGAGAAATAAACAACTCAACTAAAGATACGCCAATCTTTTTTACCAGCAAAAACACGAAGGAGGAGGCAATGGCTACACCGGCAAGACAGATCAGGGTTCCCTCTACGATGCCGTATGCATAGCCTGCGCCGACCTCGATCACCTCACCGGGAATAAGCGCAATAAACACCTGCGCTATTTGTAGTCCCAGCAGAATAAATCGCCCTTTCCAGCCGTAACTGTCCAAAAAGGCCCGGAGCTGCTCGGTAGAGGACATATACGGCGCCAATACCTTGATAAAAAACAGCGTCAGCAGCACGATCATCGTGGCAAACGCCAGCAATGAGACTACGGCAAACCATTTGCGGTTGCGCAGATATATGCGATTTTCCGTATCCTGTTTTTTCATGTTTTCCTCCGTGGCTGATCCGCCTGTAACAAAATCGTGCATCCACCGCTAATGGGAGGATGCACGATTGCAGGTGGAATATTACTTGTCGCTCAGGGCGCGCTCTAACCAAATGCTGCCAATGTCCATAGCGTTGTACAGACCGACCTTTTCACTCTTTTTGAGGATGCGGTCTTTCATACGCACGTTGGGATCAGTGGACAGAAGCTGCACCTGAATCTTCTCCGCCATCATTAGGTCACCTTCGTCCTTTGTGGTGAGAATCTGTAGCATGATAACACACTTTTCTGCCATGCTACCGTAATACAGCACATTACCGGAACGCACCAGGGGACGACCCTTGTACATCAAAAAGGGAGATTTTTCTGCCATTGGTATGCCTCCTTAATTATTAAGATAAGAACGGACGAGGGCGCGCATCAACTCATCCCGATCGACTTTGCGAATCAAGGCACGGGCATTATTGTGGGTAGTGATGTACGTGGGGTCCTCGGACAGCAGATACCCGACCAACTGGTTGATGGGGTTATATCCCTTTTCGCGCAGAGCATCGTAGACGGTGGTCAAAATCACCTTCATCGCCTGCTCCTTGTCGTCACCCAAGGAAAATGTAATCGTACGGTCCATCATGGTTGTCACCCTCCATTCTTACTGATTGGTTGTATTTTGTTCTATTATACCGCATATTTTTCCTTTTTACAAGGGGTTATGTGCGGAGAATACAGCCATTTTCTTTAAGATTTTTGAAAATTTTTGTCAAAACAGGGTCAATGTCCTCATCAGACAAGGTGCGGTCGGGCACACGGAACTTCAGACTATAGGCGACACTCTTCTTACCGGCCTCGATCTGTGCTCCCTGGTAGACATCAAACAGCTCTACGCTTTCCAGCATTTTTCCGCCGGCACGGCAGATGATCTTTTCAATGGAAGCTACCGGCATATCCTCATCGCACAGCAGAGCCAGGTCGCGCTCCACAGCTGGGAAGCGGGGGAGAGCCTTATACAGAATCTGCGGTTGCTCGATGGCAAACAGAGCCTGTAGGTCAATCTCCGCCACATACACCCGCACCGGCATATCATAGGTCTCGGCAACAACCGGATGCACCTCGCCAAAGGTGGCAATGACCGCACCATTGTAGGTAGCAACCGCCTGACGGCCGGGATGGAGATAGGGCTCTTTTGCGGAAGCGTAATCCGGCTGGACAGAGAAGCTGTCCATCAGGCTTTCCACAATCCCCTTCAGGGTGAAGAAGTCCTCGTCGGCACCGTACATACCAATGCACAGAGTGGGAATCTCCAGCGGTTGTTCGGTCAGCGGTAAAGCCTTAGGCATGAATCGCTTGCTCGCCTCGAAGAAACGGCCAGCCTGAATTTTACGGTTGTAGTTGGTGGATAGCACCGTCAGCATGCTGGTGAGCAACTGGGTACGCATGGTGGAGTATTCCTCACCCAGGGGATTGAGCAGAGTCACTGCCTGGCGGCGAGGGTCATCCTGCTCCAGCAAAAGGGTGTCGATTGCCTTGCTACTGATGAAGGAATATGTCGCAATTTCCCTCATCTGGCGGGAAATCAGAATGCGCTTCACCTTGTCGGTGAGTATGCGCTCCGGCAACTTACGGCCACGGACAATGTCGCCGCGAATGGGAGTGGATACAATATGCTCACAACCGTATACACGCATAACTTCCTCAGCCAGGTCGGCACAGCCCTCCACATCGTCCCGGTGGGGAGGAATATGACAGGTGAGCAGACCGTCCGTTAAGGTCGTCTCGATGCACAGGTTGTTAAGAATGGCGACAATCGTATCATACGGCACCTGAATGCCCAGCAGATCGTTGATTTTCTGCACCGGCACTTCCAGCTTGCGGGGGACGGGGAGGCCTTCGTTGCAGTCAATAACGCCGGAGATGATATCACCCGCATCCAGGTCGTGGATGAGCTGCAGCGCACGCTCCATGGCCAGTTCCACACCGATGGTATCCAGACCACGCTCATACCGAGAGCTAGCCTCGGTACGCATACCCAGCGCACGACAGGTACGGCGGATGCTGTCACGGCGGAATTTAGCCGACTCCAAGAACAAATCGGTAGTATCCACTTTGATTTCGCTGTTCAGGCTACCCATAATGCCGGCCAGACAGGAGGGGCCTTCTGCGTCAGCGATAACCAGCATGTCAGAAGTGAGGGTATGATCCTTGCCATCCAGCGTGGTGATGGGCTCACCTTCGGTTGCACGGCGGACAATGATTTGTGCGCCACGGATATCCCGCAGGTCAAAGGCATGCATGGGGTGGCCGGTCTCCAGCATAACAAAGTTGGTAATATCCACAATATTATTGATAGGGCGCATACCGGCGGCACGAAGGCACTGCTTGAGCCAATCCGGCGACTCTTTGATGCGGAGATTCTTTACCACACGGCCCATATACCGGGGGCAAAGGTCATAATCATCCACACGAACAGCGATGTGCTCATGAACATCACCGCCCACCTCCGTGTAAGCAGGAACAGGGGCGATAAAGGGCTTGCCAAGAGCAACAGCCGCCTCACGGGCCACACCCAGCACGCAGTTGCAGTCCGGGCGATTGGCGGTGATTTTGAAATCGATCAAATAGTCATTGAGTTGCAATACCTCCCGCATATCGGTGCCGGCAGGATAGGTATCATCCATGATCATGATGCCGTATACATCACAGCCGGGGAAGTCACCGGCCTTCAGCCCCAGTTCCTCACCGGAGCACAGCATACCGTTGGAGGGGACGCCACGAAGCTTACCCTTGGTAATGTGCGTACCATCCGGTAAGTAGGAGTTGTGCAGAGCAGCAGGCACATACGCCCCCTCAAACACATTTTGGGCACCGGTGACGATCTGAACAGGCTCACCGGCGGCTACATCCACCTGGCAGATCCACAGATGATCGGAATCGGGGTGCTTCTCCATGGAAACCACCTTACCAACCACTACATTCTTCATTGTTTCGGACAGGTCCTGGATATCCTCTACCTCAAAGCCACTGCGCACCATCCGGTCACACAGCTCCTGGACAGGAATATCGATGTCCACATACTTTTTAAGCCAACTGAGTGAAATATACATAGCTTTATCCTCCCTTAGCGGTCAAACTGCTCGAGAAAACGCTGGTCGTTCTCAAACAGCAGGCGAATGTCGCTGATCTTGTAGCGCGTGGTAGTCAGGCGATCCAGGCCGATACCAAAGGCAAAGCCGGTGTATTCCTCCGGGTCGATGCCACCCATACGCAGAACGCTGGGATGCACCATACCGGCGCCTAAAATCTCAATCCAACCGGCACCCTTGCACACACGACAGCCCGTGCCTCCACATTCCGAGCAGGATACGTCTACCTCAACGCTGGGCTCGGTAAAGGGGAAGAAGGAGGGACGGAAACGCACCTTGGTTTCTTTTCCGTATATTTCTTGGGCGAACTGCTCCAGAACACCCTTAAGGTCGCACATGGTAATACCTTTGTCAATGACAAGACCCTCAATCTGATGGAAAACAGGGGAGTGGGTGGCATCCACCTCATCCGCCCGGTACACGCGACCGGGGCAGATAATGCGGATGGGGGGCTTACGCTCCTCCATGGTGCGGGCTTGTGCGGCAGAGGTCTGGGTGCGCAGGAGCAGGTTATCCGCCAGGTAGAAGGTGTCCTGCATATCCCGGGCGGGATGATCCTCCGGAACGTTCAGGGCCTGGAAATTGTAGTAATCGGTCTCCACTTCGGGGCCGTCCACCACATCAAAGCCCATAGACTGAAAGATGTCGATAAGATCGTCCAACACCACATTCAGCGGATGGAGGCCACCGCTTTTTATCTTTTTGCCGGGCATGGTCACATCCAGCTTTTCGGCGGCCAGCTGTGCCTCCTGCTGCGCCTGCTGTAAAGCTGTGTTTTTCTCGCTCAGGGCGCTTTCCAGCTCCTGACGAAGCTGGTTGACCAGCTGGCCCATCACCGGCCGCTCCTCGGCAGATAAAGCGCCCATGCCACGCAACAAGGCAGTGACAGAGCCTTTCTTGCCCAAGTAGCGCACGCGAAAATCCTCCAACTGCTTGGCATCACTAAGGACGGCCAGTTCAGCTAACGCTTCGTTACGCAGGGCTTCTAACTGTTCTTTCATGTTGTATTTCCACCTTTCTGGATTATTTATAATAGAAAAAGCGCCCCCGTCCCGCTAGGGACGAAGACGCATCATCTCCGTGGTACCACCCTGGTTTTTGCAAAAGCAAACACTTTTGTGTCCGGTAACGGGGACGACCGTCCGGGCCTACTCGTCTGTTCAGCCCAGCCACTCACGAGTGAACTTCAGCACACTAAGCAGCAGGTCACTCCCAGCTATGTGACCCTCTCTGAAGCGGCAGACAGCGTGCTTACTCTCTCGATCCTTGCGTTTACAATAAATACAAGAGGTATTATACCATACATTCCGAAAATTGCAAGGGATTTTTTGAAAAATTATCCCAACATCTCATCAGGCTCAAAGGGGATAGGCTGTCCCAGTATGACTGAAGCAATACGCTTTGCCAGCAATGCTTTTCTCGGGGGATGAATATCGTAAGACTCACATACGTCACGGCAGATCACCGTTGTTACAGCGTCCCGCATATGTTGCACGTCCAATTGCTCTTGCTGAAGGAGACGCCATGCCTCTAAAAATTCACCGGTATTGCTGTCGAGATCAGCAAGCTGTACCACAACGAAGGGGAGAGTGGCATCCAGGAATACCTCCCGCCAGCAGTCGATGAGCATGCACAGCTCCCGGGCATACACAGGCGACTCGCCGGGCGAAACATCCGATTCCCCTTGATACCAAATGACATGGCCAACGGAATAGGGGAGAAGCTTTTCCACTACATAGTGATACAAAGTGCCGTCATTATTCCAGACTTGGTATTGCGGACAGCGGTGGCTGTAACTTTTATCCTCATCTGTAAGCGAGATACCACCAGCCGCAAAGAGCCCCTCCGGCACCCACGTCTCGATGACCGAAGCGCCTTGATAGCAGGTGATAATGCCTACTGCCACATCTTTTTTGGCTTCGATAAGCTCTCCTACCAGGTAGCCCAGCGCCGGCCAATCACCGGCGTTTTGCTTGGTGCAGACGACCCAGCCGTCCTCAGGCTTGAACGGCTCACCCTCTTCAAGTCTTGGAGAGGAAAATAAGCGTAATCGGGAGATATCCTGCCATTTTTCAGGTGGTGTGGTGGAGGTGTTCAGTTTGAATTGCAGATTGGACTGACCAGCCAGCACAATAACCTCACCGACCCAAACATCCTCCAGCGTGATGATATGACCGCCGAGAGAGATGGATATGGTATAGGGACCACCGTACGGCATGGCCGGTAATTCGGCCAGCCAACCGGTAGAGGAAGCGACGGCCGTCACCGTAATGTTGCCCAGGGTTACCGTCACCGTTCCGTTACCGGTGCCGAAAACACGCACAGGCTTGTCTGCCTGCAACACCATGTGGGAGCGAAACAGCGGATTTAGCGTCAATTCGTTCATGGGTATGACCTCCTTTTTCGGTGAGTGTAGCATAGATAATTATCTCTGTCAAGAAAAAGTCAAAAAAAGAAATTCGGGATTTTTATTGCAAAGAGCTAAATTATCTGTTATACTTTTTCGGTAAAGGAGAGATGGGAATGAAGGTAACACTGATCGCACATACCGTTATGCCAGAAAAGCTGGTTGCTGCTTCGGCCAAGTTATGTTATTCGGCGGCGTCAATCGACACCGTTATGGAGGGGCTGACGGAGGAAAAGACCGCCTCTTTTGTGGATATGTTGGCTGAGATCGGCCACGAGAGTCCCATCGAGCATGCCAGCTTTACCTTTGGCATCGAGGGGGTATCCCGTTCTCTGTTGGCCCAGATTACCCGGCATCGCATGGCTTCGTACAGTGTACAGAGCCAGCGCTATGTAGCGGAGAAGATGTTTGAGTATGTCACCCCTCCTGAGATTGCGGCCATCCCGGAGGCGGCCGCTGAGTATCAGCAGGCTATGGCCGAAGACCAGGCGCATTATGACCAGCTGACAGCTATACTCAAGGAGAAGCATCTGGCGGACAAGCTGGCTGCCGGTATGCCGGAAAAGGAGGCGGCCAGAGCCGCCGAAAAGCAGGCAATCGAGGACGCTCGCTTTGTGCTTCCCAACGCTTGTACCACAAAAATCATGATGACGATGAATGCACGGTCTCTTAAGAATTTTTTCCGGCACCGTTGCTGTCAGCGTGCCCAATGGGAGATTCGTGACCTGGCTGAGCAGATGTACGCTTTATGTGTAGAGGTAGCCCCTCATCTGTTCAAGCAGGCGGGCCCTCCTTGTGTCAGCGGCGCCTGTCCCGAGGGGAAGATGAGCTGCGGCAAGGCCAAAGAAATTCGTGAATACTACCGGGAATTGCAGAATAAACAGAAAGAGGAGCGCTGAACGTGGGAAAACTGATGGTTATCGACGGCCTGGATGGCTGCGGCAAATCCACCCAGTTACAAATGCTGGATGCAGCTCTGTCTGCCGCTGGCATTTCTTATCGGCAAATCAGTTTCCCGGACTATGAGCAACCCTCCTCGGCGTTGGTGAAGATGTATCTCGGTGGCGAGCTGGGAGGCTCTCCGGCGGCAGTGAATGCCTATGCCGCCTCCTCTTTCTATGCCGTTGACCGCTATGCCAGCTATACCTGCTTCTGGCAGGAGGACTACACGGCCGGAGTTCCTATTGTAGCGGCCCGATATACCACCTCCAACGCCATTCATCAGATGACAAAATGTCCTGAATCCGAATGGGATAGTTTCCTGACCTGGTTGGAGGAATACGAATACGGTAAACTGGGTCTTCCTCGGCCGGATCGGGTGCTATTTCTCGATATGCCACTGGAGATATCCCAAAGTCTGCTTGAAAAACGCTATGACGGCGACGCGGCCAAGAAGGATATTCACGAACGAGATACCGCCTATCTGCAGAGTTGCCGCAGTGCGGCGCTGTATGCGGCCGAAAAACTGGGCTGGACTGTGATTTCCTGTGCCAGTGACGGCCAGCCGCTGAAGCCGGAGACCATCCACCAACAGGTGCTGGGCTGTTTCGAGGATATGATGCGGTGATGGATGTCGTTTTTCGTCGGTCCACGCCTGAGGACAAGCCGGCTATGCAAGCTCTATGGAAAATCTGTTTCCCTGAAGATGACGAAGGCTTTATCTGCCGTTTTTTTGAAAATATCCCTGTAAATACTGGGTTTGTCGCCTGTAAAGGCGATGTGCTTGCCATGTTGTTTTTGCTACCGGCACAGGTGCTCTTTACCGAGGCAGCGATTCCGGTACGGTATCTCTATGCCGGATGTACTCATCCGGAACATCGCCGACAGGGGTTGTACCCGGCGCTGATGACCTTCGCCGCAGAACAAGCGGCAAGTGAGGGCGCTAAGGCTATTTATTTGCACCCGGCGGACGATTCTCTGGCCGACTATTACCGCCGCCTGGGGTATCGGGACGGCATTGGCAGTTGGCAATGCTCCGGCGAGGCGGCATCCTCCTTTACTGAAGTAACGCCAGAGGAGTATGTTACCGGCCGTCAAGCATATTTCCCGGGTAATATGCCGGTATGGCGGTTGGATACCCCTTATGAACGGCTGTTTCTGCAGGAAATGGTAGCCGATGGATGGCTACCGGGGCAATTTAGTGAGGGATGCGCCCTCCTTTCGCCTGATTACACTGTCTTGTATGACTGCTTGACCAAGGCACCCGGCATAATAGATTCTGCCCGGTGGAACAATACTGCGCAATGGATCCCTATCGGTGATTTACCTTTACCGGAACTGGCCGAACAGCCAGGGTATACCGCCTTTTTGGGCGATATTTGATTTTGAGGAGTGAACGACCGTTGATCGCTGTTTTTTTAGCCGACGGATTTGAGGAAATTGAAGCACTGGCCGTAGTGGATATTCTGCGTCGAGCCGAGTTGTCCGTCTTGACGGTAGGCGTTGGCACAGACACCCCCACCGGCGCCCATGGAATTTCTGTATGTGCTGATGTGTCTGAAGATGCGCTGGATATGGCCGCTTTGTCTGCTGTTGTGTTGCCGGGCGGTATGCCGGGCACGCTGAATCTTGAAAAATCCGCCGTAGTACAACAGGCGCTGGCCTTTGCTATGGATCAGCACCTGCCTGTGGCGGCTATCTGCGCTGCCCCCTCTATTCTCGGTCACGCCGGGTATTTGAACGGTTTGCACGCCACCTGCTATCCCGGCTTTGAGAGTGAGCTGGGTGAGGGAATCTATGAGGAGGCTGCCGTGGTTACGGATGGTACAGTGACTACCGCCGCCGGCGCCGGTGTGGCTGTTGATTTTGCTTTGGAGTTGGCTCGTCGCTTGGCCACGGTAGCAACTGCGGATGACATCCGGCGAGGAATCCAATGCCGGTAAGTGATATCCGTCCGATTAAGACGGAGCTTCGGCAAAAATACCGCAGCCTGCGTCAAGCAATGCCGCAGGAAATAAAAGACCAGCGTGATGAAGCCATCGCCGTACAGGTTCGGCAGTTGTGGCAGTACCAGCGCAACGAGGTGTTGCTTGTCTACGTATCCACCGCCATTGAAGTGGATACCCACCGTATCATTCGCCAAGCACTGGCTGACGGTAAGCGGGTAGCTGTCCCCCGGTGTGTCCCGGATACCCGTAATATGGAGTTTTACTACATTCACTCCATGGAGGAACTGGAGCCGGGTGCATTTGGTGTGCTGGAGCCCCATCCGGACGAGGCACACTTGTATCACGAATCTGATGGTGGCCTATGCATCGTTCCGGCTTTCAGTTACGATTGGCAGGGCTTCCGTTTGGGCTATGGTAAGGGGTACTATGACCGGTTTCTCTCTCGCTTTGAGGGAAATATGGTGGGGATTTGTTACAGTGACTGTGTACAACGCACCTTACCCCATGGCCGGTATGACCGGCCGGTAGAGCTGCTTGTTACGGAGAAATATCTGCGGCGCACTGTGCGCCGGTAAAGGAGGACAGAGCCATATGGAGGACGAAAAGCGCATTGACCATAATAGCGAGGATGTGATGGCGGCAGACGTCGCCTCCCGTCGCAGTGAAGTGGTCCAGGGCTTTAAACTGGACTTTTCCGTTGACGATATCCCTGATGTAGAACCTTCGCCTGCTACTACGGAAGAGCCGCCTGTAAGAGAGCCTGTGGCTTTAGCGACAATGAGCGAAAGAGAAGCCCCGCCCAAAAAGGCTGTGCCGAAAAAGAAAAAGCAGAATAGCGGTTGCCTGAAGAAGTTGCTGTACGCTCTGTTCATCTTAATCGTTTCGGGTGCGCTTATTTTTGCTTCGGTGGTGTTTCTGTTTGATTGCCTGGCGCTTGGAAAAGAAAGCCGTCTTGTGGACGTGGAGATTCCCTCTGGGGCTAATACAGAACAGATTGCCGAGCTTCTATACAGCAAAGGGCTGATTGAACAGCCGCTTTGCTTCCGGTTATTTTCTCGTCTAACCGGTGCTGACGGTAAATACCAGGTAGGCGCCTTTGTACTGTCCCCGGATATGGGCTATGCGGCTATGGTGGAACTACTGCAGACCATGACCCCACGGGAAACGGCCACCGTGACTATTCCAGAAGGCTTTACGGTAGAAGAAATCGCCAAACTGCTGGAAGAAAACGGCATTTGCGAAAAGGATAGCTTCTATGACGCTGTTATCAACGGTGAATTTGACTATGATTTTGTGCGGGATATCCCCACAGCCGCCGACGGCGACCGGTATGCCGGACGCATTTATCGTCTGGAGGGATACTTGTTCCCGGATACGTACAATTTCTATTTGGGCAGCTCTGGCGAAACCGTTGTCGGCCGGATGCTGGAGAATTTCAACAACAAGCTTACACCCGACCTGCGACAGGCCATTACCGCTAAGGGCTGGACCGTTGACCAGGCAATCATCATGGCCTCAATCGTTGAAGGCGAGGCGGCCAAGGAAGAGGATATGTATAAGGTGTCCAAAGTATTGGAAAACCGCCTTCAGCCGGATTCCGGCTATCCCAAGCTGGAGCTGTGCAGTACGAGAGACTATGTGGCGAACATTCTCCCGAGTGTGGGTGGCATTGAGGTGACCAGCATCGCTTACAACACCTACAAGCGAGAGGGACTCCCGGTGGGGGCCATCAACAACCCCGGTCTGATGGCGCTTAAAGCGGCGCTGAATCCTTCCACGGATGAAGATATGACCGGATGTTATTTCTTTGCCACAGATTACGATACCGGCATTACCTATTTCTCCAAAACCTTCTCTCAACATGAGAAAATCTGTCGTAAATATGGCATCGGTATGTACGGATAAAAAACCACTGCAAAAAAGCCGGAAAACCCGGCTTTTTTGTTGTAAAGAACAGGAGTAATAACGCATGATATCCACTTCCATCATTCCAGAAGTACTTTCGCCTGCCGGAGACGAGGAACGCTTAGAGGCGGCCTTACAGTTTGGCGCAGATGCTGTGTATGTTTCCGGCCAAGCGTATGGTATGCGGGCGGCTTGCGCCAACTTTGACCGGGACGGTTTGAAGCGTGCGGTGGAAAAGACACACACGGCCGGTAAAAAGCTGTACGTTACCTGTAACATCCTACCTCGCAATAACGATATTCAGCAAATACCAACCTATCTGGCGTATCTGGATGAAATCGGTGTGGATGCAATTATTATCAGCGATATCGGCACGATGGAGTTAGCCAAACAGTACGCTCCACACTGTGCGTTGCATGTGTCTACCCAGTTTGGTGTAGTCAATTACGCTACCGCTACGGCTTTGTACCACATGGGGGCAAAGCGTGTTGTGCTGGCCAGAGAACTGTCTTTGGCTGAAATTCGGGAGATTCGGGAGAAAACGCCGCCGGAATTGGAATTGGAGGCCTTCGTTCATGGGGCAATCTGTATGTCTTTTTCCGGTCGATGTGTTATTTCTAATTACCTGACAAACCGGGATGCCAACCATGGTGAATGTTCACAGCCCTGCCGATGGAAATATACCATCACAGAGGAGACACGTCCGGATCTTCCCATGGACCTTGAGCAAACAGATGAGGGAACGTATCTGTTCAATGCCAATGATATGAATATGATTGCCCATGTAGCCGATTTGGCACAGGCTGGGATAAGCTCCTTTAAGATTGAAGGCCGGGCTAAGACCTTTTATTACACCGCCGTAACAGCGAATGCTTACCGCCGTGCGGTTGATGGCTATGTTGCCTCCGGATTTTCGCCCGACTATGTGCCGGAAGAGTGGGTGCTGGATGAGATGAATAAAATCAGTCACCGGCCTTATGGCACCGGCTTTTATTACGGTATGCCCGCCCAGCACCTGAAGCAAGGTGGCTACATCCGCACCTATGAGGTAGCTGCCGTGGTGGAGGGCTGGGAGGACGGTTGGCTCAAAACCACCCAGCGCAACCGCTTTTTCCCCGGAACGACTTTGGATGTGCTGGAACCGGGTGGAAAGCCATTCACCTTTACACCTGATGTGCTGTTGGACGAGGAGAAAAACCCAATCGAATCGGCCAATCACCCCACAATGACCGTATATATTCCTTTGGATAAACCTCTGCCCAAAGGAACATTGCTCCGTTACAATAAAACCCTGTAAGTATATTCCAGACACCGCCGTGGTATGCTAATTACATACGAAAGGCGGTGTCTTTATTTTGCATACAAAGCGTATATGGGGGCTTCTTTCAGCGCTACTCGGTATCTTTCTTATGCTTGTCCTATATCTGGGTTGGTTATGCCGGAATACGCTATCGGTGACAGTTGGTAGTGGTCAAGGAAGTCGGACGATTACGGTAGCCACCGTCCGTGGGACAATCTACGACCGACAGATGCGCCCGTTGGTGAATGCAGAGCAAGAATACAGAGCCGCCATTCTGCCGGACGAGAGTTTACTGGCTATGGTGCGCCCCGCAATGGATACCTCTTCTTATCTGTCGCTGCTGGACAAGGTTTCTGCTGGAGAACCGGCAGTTGTAAGGTTAAATAAGCCGGCGGCGGTAGCCAGGGGACTATCTTTATTTTTGGTGCCTGTGCGATATGGACAGCGGATGATGGCACCGCATATTATCGGCTATCTGGATGCCAGCGCTCAGCACGGGGTCACCGGCTTGGAATATGCATACAATGAGATTTTATCTGCCTGCCAGGGAAGGGCGGAGGCAAGTTTTGCTGTGAATGGGGCAGGGGCGTATTTAGCCGGAGAGGCCCCTACTCTCAAAAATACAGTAGCAAACGCCGCCGGCGGTGTAGTCACAACGCTTGACCGAGATATACAGGAAATTGTTGAAGAGGTAGCAAAAACCAGTCTGCTCAAAGGCGCTGTAGTGGTATTGGACCCGCAAAACGGGGCCGTTCTGGCCAGTTCCAGCGTACCGACCTATCACCCGGAAACGGTTGCTGATAGCATTGAAAAGGCTGACGGTGCGCTGATCAATCGAGCGCTCGCTTTATACGATTGCGGTTCGGTTTTTAAAATTGTAACTGCGGCGGCGGCATTGGAAAATCGCATTCCTGTCGGCCGCACCTATACCTGCAACGGAAGCATGACCGTGGGCAACACGGTGTTTCATTGCCATGAGCGTCGGCTTGGGCATCAAACGCTGGCGATGGATGAGGCATTTGCCTCATCCTGCAATCTGTATTTTATTCAGCTTGCGCAGGAAGTGGGCGCTGAAAAACTGCTGAAAATGACCGAAAAGCTAGGGCTGACACAGAAACTAAAGCTGGCCGACGGGATAGAAGCACCTGCTTGCGTACTTCCAACGATAGACGAATTGACTACACCGGCGGCACTGGCTAATTTCGCTTTCGGCCAGGGAAAACTGTTGCTCTCACCGCTTCATGTAGCTCGTATGACAGCGGCAGTTACAAATGATGGCATATTACCATCGCTCACGCTGGTAACAGCGACGATTAATAACGCTTGGGAACGGACGGAGATTCCCCAAGGAAGGGGAGGGGAGAGGGCTTTTTCCTCACTAACCGCTAATACGCTGAAAAAGATGCTGGAAATGGTGGTTACCGATGGAACTGGCCGAAAAGCGACTTTAAATGGCGAAACCTCAGCCGGAAAGACCGGCACAGCACAAACAGGCCAGCAAAACGGAGATGTGCCGGTGATCCAAAGCTGGTTTACCGGGTATTTTCCCGCCGATGAACCACGTTATGTAATCTCAGTTATAGCGGAGGATTCTGACAGCAACCGCACAAATGCAACAGCCTGCTTTTGTGAAATTTCTAACAAGTTAATAGAAAAGGAAAGGGAACAGACCGATTAGTCTGTTCCCTCATTTTCGTCCTTGTCTTTTTCAGACCTTTTTGCAGGGGTGGTAGGATGGATGCCGGACAGTGGGTTAGCGTCGGCGGCCCGCTTCATCTGTTCGCCGGAAATATGGGTATAGATCTCTGTAGTGCCCAGGTTTTGATGACCCAAAATTTCCTTGAGAATCAGTACATCGACGCCACCTTGCTGATACATCAGCGTAGCAGCTGTGTGCCGCAGCTTATGGGCAGAGTATTCTTCAGCACCAGTAACCTGTTTGAGATAGCTTTTTACGATATAATGAATTCCTTGCAGGCTGATTCTATCCTTGGTATGCCCATAAAACAGCGCTTTTTTATCCTTTGTACCCTCCAGTGGACGCTTAGGAAGATAGGCAGCCAGAGCCTCCTGGCAGGCTTGATTTAAGTACAAAATCCGTTCTTTGTTGCCTTTACCGATTACACGAAGCGTGTTATCGTCTCGAACGTCCGTTCGATTCAATCCGGCAACCTCGGCTCGGCGAAGACCGCAATTTAACAGGAGTGTAAGGATGCAGTAATCCCGTTCGGGATATCTGCCTTGGCTGGCTAATCGCAGTAGTTGCACAGACTGGTCATAGGAGAGATACTTCGGCATGCGAGAAGGCAGTTTTGGTGAACTAAGATTCTTGGCAGGGTTCGTATCCATTTGGTGCGTGATCTCGCACAGATAGTGAAAAAAGCGCCGCAAGCTGGAAACCTTACGTGCTCTGGTTACGTTGCTGTTTTCGCGTTCGCTTTTGGCATAATTCATAAACTCGAACAGATCAAACAAAGTAACTGTTTTTAATAAAGGAATATCTACCAAAGTGATATCGGGCAGATGATCCGGATCATCCACACAAATGTTACGCTGAATTAATAAAAAACGGAAGAAGGTGCGTAGATCAATAAAATAACCGTTCACCGTATTGGCAGAACGCCCTTTGACCGTTTCCATATAACCGAGATATTCCCGCAGAACAGGCGGACACTCCGCTAAATACCGCTTATCCATATTTTCTTCTGTTTTCCCTCCCCTTTACTAAACTAAATATTTATTTAGTATAGTTTTGTTAATTTTTAATAGGGATATTTTTGAGCTACTCCCCTTGTGGTTTATACTTTCACAGGTTTAGTAAATACCAGTATGTATGCAAATTCCGTTTCGGTTTGTTCCTGCGTTTGCAGGCCAGCTGTCGTGGCGTAATCGCAGAGTTCTTTCGGTGTGTCCGGATATATTTTCACCATTCGTCGTCCGGTGCTAATGGCGCTTTCATTGCTTTTACTGATTGACAGCACACACCGACCACCGGGATTGAGCAATTGCGCTATGATGCGTATAGCCTGCTGTTTTCGCTTGATGTGCATGAATGTTAATGAGGAGTAAATGATATCAAAGGTTCTAGAAAAATTAAAACTAAGAAAATCTCCCAACCACAGGTTGACATGACTGTATGCGGCCAGGTTTTCCTTCCCCCGGTTTATGGTTTTTGGAGAAATATCAATACCGTAAAATGCTCCACATAAGGGAGCGATGCGTTTAGCCAGCCGTCCAGTGCCCACGCCAATCTCCAACACACTTGCGTTTTTGTCCAACTCTAGGCGTTCTATAAACGCTTGTCCATCCCACTTATCCATATAGTCCCGAAGAGGCTGAGGATCATATACGGGGTCATTGCCCTCGTCGATGAGCGCATCATAATGGTCACGGCAACTAACCAGCATGGCGACCTCCTTTATATTACAGCGTGAAACAGCCTTTTTCCAACATAGATTGAGCGGCTAAAAGCACACCAACCTTGCCACTGTGGTAATTCAGCCCGCCCTGCATATAGGCGGCAAACGGCTCACGCAGAGGCGCATCGGCAGACAGCTCAATCGAGGCACCCATGGTAAAGGCTCCGGCCGCCATAATAACCTGGCTGGTGTATCCGGGCATATCCCAAGGCTCCGGTACGACAAAGGCATCCACCGGTGCCCCCTTCTGCATTCCTTGGCAGAAAGCAATCAACGCCTCCTGTTCCCGAAGCATCACTGTCTGTATAATATCTGCACGCTTCTCATTGACAGCCGGCGAAACCTCATAGCCAAGGCTACTGAACAAGGCGGCGGCATATACAGCCGTCTTCAGCGCTTCGCCAACAACATGTGGGGCCTGAAACAGGCCCATATACAGTGAACGAGTATGGCCAAGAGAGGCCCCTACTTCCCTACCCAGCCCCGGTGTGGTCATACGATAGGCGCACTGCTCGATACATTCTTTTGTGCCGCAGAGGTAGCCACCATTTTCAGCGATGCCACCACCCGGATTTTTAATCAGGGAGCCGGCAATCAGGTCAGCCCCCACTTCGTTGGGCTCCCGTTCTTCCACAAACTCGCCATAGCAATTATCTACGAACACTATCACGTCCTTACGGATAGCGCGAACTGCCTTGATGATACGCTCGATCCACTGAATAGTCAGCGACGGACGGGTGTTATAACCGCGAGACCGCTGAATATGTACCATTTTAACGGACTGATCCGCCTCCAAAGCAGATTGAATGGCCAAAAGGTCTGGCGTGCCAGCTTCAGTGAGCTCTACCTGCGTATATCCAACATCATACTCCGCCAGCGAGCCGGCAGAGGGTACCTTGTGTCCAATCACCTGCTCCAGCGTATCATAGGGTGCTCCAGTTGCCGCCAGCAAGGTATCACCGGGGCGCAGAATGGCAAACAGGGCAATGGCAATGGCATGTGTGCCGGACACGATGCTGTGACGGATAAGGGCATCCTCCGCCCCCATGATGTCCGCCAATATTTCGTCCAAAGCATCCCGGCCTCGGTCACCATAGCCATAGCCGGTGGTGGGAACAAAGTGGCTCTCACTGACGTGGTGGCGAATGAATGCAGACAAGACCTTCTGCTGGTTATATTCTGTGATACGGGTTATTTCCGAAAAAGCCTCCGCCGCTATCACTTCTGCCTGTTCAGACAGGGTCAGCAACTTGGGGTCAACGTTAAAAAAGGGCATATCCATGGGTCTTCTCCTTACTATATACGAATAAGCTCCGCCCAGGTGTCACCAGGGCAAAAACCAAGTTTTTTATACAGCTTTTCGGCCGCTTCTGTGGCCGGCACAATGTAAAGGTGGTCACCTTGCCACCTGGATATTAAGTCGTTGAGGCAGGCGGCAGCTAAACCACGGCACCGGTAGTCGGGATGGGTAGCCACCTGGCCTAGCAATGCATGGCCGTCCGCCTGCGCTACCGTCATAGCTGTGCTGACAATTCTGTCATTGTCCTGTGCGCAGGATAGCATACAACAGCCATGCCGTACACGGTGAGATACATCCGGATACCAGGCTTCAAAGGGAGAAATCTCGGTAAAACACTGCTGAAGAAGAGCATATACACCTGGTAAAGACGGTGTGCGGCAGAGGGAAGGCGCTCCTGCCGGGCGGCTCGTCCTTTGATACTGCATGACAGGTGCTTTCTTTGCTAGACACCATCCTCCACAAGCGGCAATCGCCTCCCCCACCACTCCGGAGCAGCCTATGTGTCGGATATCCGGGTTCATATTCAGGAACAGTTGCCATTCCTCTGTTAGTGTCACTGCCGGAGAGAAGAAGCATACACCATCCATAAGGCATAGCAAACTCCCCTCGTCATCAGCATAGTAACGAACGAAAGGAACATCGCCATAGGCTTCGTGTAGAGACAGTATCCGCAACGTGGCTATATCCTTGATGGGGCGGAGAAAGTCTTTTTCTTCTGCTATGCGGATCATTTGGTCAATTCCTCGGCCAAAAGACGTAGCAGCGACAGCATGGCATCGCCATCACTCACCCGTCCCATGCAGGAGGGAGAATGCAGATAGCGGCAAGGTAAAGAAACAGCGGCCATCTGCACACCGGTGTGGCTACGTTGGATTGCTCCGGCGTTATTTGCTCCGGCTACCCGGTTTTTCGTTTGGGTCGGGATGCCATTGGCGTCGCCCAGCTCCCGAATCTTACGGTAAAGGGCGGCATCATACAGGGTGGCACGATCCGCAAAGGAGACCACTGCACCGCTACCCATACAGCACACGGCGGTATCGGGGGTACTGCCTGCCGTGTCACCGGCGGTGGTGGAATCAATGGCGATGGCGATCTCCGGCTGTATGGCCTCCGCCGCTACACCGGCTCCACGCAGACCGATCTCCTCCTGTACGGAGAAGGACAGCCAAATATCTCTCTCAGGCTGTTCAGAGGCCAGCTCCAGCAGCAGGGTGCACCCCATACGGTCATCCACCGCCTTACCGCAAAACAGGTCATCCTGCAACCAGGTCAACGTGTTATCAAAGGTACCGGTGTCTCCTACCCGTACTAGCTTTTCGGCCTCCTCAGCGCTGACGCAACCGATATCAATCACCATATGATCCACCGAGGGAACTTTTTTCTTATCGTCCCCACCACACTGGTGCACTGCCTTGCCGCCAATCACGCCGATCTGTTTGCCGAAACGTACACGACAGCCGAACAGCACCTGCGAGTCCACGCTACCCAAGGTAGCAAAGCGCAACATACCATCCGGGCGAATATGGGTGATGATGACCCCAACCTCATCCATATGGGCATCCATTTGCACCACATGGGCGGCCGGCTGTTTACCGAATAGATGCACCAGCACATTGCCCATGGCATCTACGGTAACTTCTTTTGGTGTATCGGTTGCCTTCAGCTGTTCCAGAATAAATCCACGCACCGCATCCTCGTGGCCGGAAACGCCATCAATCCCGCACAACTGTGTCAAAAGCTCTTTATTCAATTTCGGCACCTCCTTCACGGATGTAGGCGGCCATCAGGTCACCTACAGCGGCAACATCCCGGACATCCACCGTTTCAACCGGTGTGTGCATATAGCGAAGCGGAATGGACAGCAGAGCGGTGGGTATGCCCAGCAGAGAACGGCTAATCATATCTGCATCGGTGCCGGTGTTCCCACCCATAACTTCCGTTTGCTGAGGGATGGAGCCACTTTCGGCTAACGTCTGTAGACGCTTAGTCATACCGGTGTGCAGTACCGGTGAGATACCAACCATGACACCGCCACCCATTTTTCCGCACGCATAGGAGTCAGCATCAGGGGTGTGGCCAAAACTGACATCGGTCACAATAGCCAGCTTGGGCTGTAAGCGGCGCACTGCCGGGACACAGCCACGGCATCCCAGCTCCTCCTGTACACACAGAGCGACACCGATATGCATAGACTGAGGGCCATCCAACCGGCGCAGGCAGTGAAGAATGGCGGCGATGCCGGCACGGTCATCAAGCGCCTTGCCGGTCAGCATGGTATCATTCAGCTCGCGCACCGCAGGCGCAAAGGTTACACGGCTACCCAGCTGAATATGGGTCTTGGCTTCTTCGGCGGACATTCCGATATCAATCCCCCGATCGGCTAGTTCCGGCAGTTCGCCGTCTTTACTCGCCAAATGAGGTGGTGTAGAACAGAACACACCGGCATAGGGCTTGTCGCCGTGAACAATGACAGGCTGCGCCGTCAGCACACGCTCATCCACACCACCAGCCGCCGCCACGTGAACAAAACCCTTATCATCAATATGGGTGACAAGAAACCCAATCTCATCCAGATGTGCTTCCAGCATGAGTAAGGGAGCATTGGGATCGGCGGCACGACGAACCGCCAGCACGTTTCCCATTGCATCGACTTCTACCTCATCCGTCAGATCTGCCAGCAGGTCTCGACATACGTCGACAATCTCCGGCAGACCGGCGGCGCCACTGGCCACGCACAGCCGGTGCAGGTCGCTTTTAATCTTATCCATGATAAAGCCTCACTCTCTTTTATTCCGGCAGGGCATTGACCAGATCACGGAAGTGATCTCCCCGCACCTCAAAATTCGGATACATATCAAAACTGGCACTGGCCGGAGACATGAACACAATGTCGCCATCTTTGGCCAGCTTTTCGGCTGTCAGCACCGCCTCTTCCATACCGGATACCCGGTATACAGGGAGGTCGGAGCAGGCACGGATCGCCTGCTCAATGGCATCAGCAGTGGCTCCCAGCAAAATGGCACATTTCACCGTGTCGGCGGCAACCGGGCCCAGCGGGTCGTACGGAATGTGTTTATCGTACCCTCCGGCAATAAGAATCACCTTTTGGGGAAAGGCCACCAGACCGGCAATAGTACGGGAGGGACTGGAGCCGATAGAATCATTGTACCACCGCACCCCGTGGCGTTCACGCACCAGCTCACAGCGGTGAGCCACCCCACCAAAGGCCTCGGCGAAACGACGGACAGCCGCAATATCCACCTTGCCCCAAACGGCACAAATGGCCGCCATATAATTCTCCACATTATGCACGCCGGGGATGCGAATGGAGGAGGTAGGCATAATGCGTGTATCTCTCCCCTGCTCCGACAGCACGATGTATCCATCCTCATCCAGCCAGCAGCCATTCTCCACCCGCTGTTGCCTGGAGAATGTCATCACAGGTGCTGAACAAGAAGAAATAAAGCCAGCCGTGGTGGCATTATCTACATTCAGCACAGCCCTGTCACCCGCCGTCTGATGGGCCACCAGATTGCGTTTTGCCTCAACATATTCCTGCATATCGGTGTGCCAATCCAAATGATTGGGCGATACATTGGTGACCACCGCCACGTGAGGAGACTGAGTCATACCGGTCAGCTGGAAACTGGACAGCTCCACCACCGCCGCATCATCCGGGCGGATATCCTGTACATAAGGGAGTAGCGCCCGCCCAATATTACCGCCCACGAAGGTACGGATACCGGCAGAATCCAGCAGACCGGCCACAATCGTGGTGGTGGTGGTTTTTCCGTCAGAACCGGTCACCGCATAGATGGGTGCCTCGCACAAATCAAAGAACAGCTCCATCTCCGAGGTAACGGTGATACCACGCTTTCTGGCCTGCACAAATTGCGGCAAATACGGCTTCATTCCCGGAGTACGGAGGATTAATTCTACATTCAAATCATCTAAATATGTGTCTCCGAGCCGAAGAATGGCCCCGGCCTGCCGCAATGCTGTGGCCGTATCGCCAAGTTCCTCTTCTGACCGCCGGTCACAGGCAATCACCTTGGCTCCGGCATTCAGGAACTGATGGATAACCGGGATATTATTCTTACCTATACCGCAAATGGCTACCCATTTGCCACAGACGGATTCAAAAAACGCTTGTGCTCTTGTCATACTTATTGCACCCCATTGCACGATTTTCTCTATTATACTAAATTTTACCGAAAATATCAAGGCTTTCATGAATACATAAATGAAAATCAGGGGCAAATATTAATTTTTTTAAATTTATGCATTCTTCGGTTGATGATTACGCACAACAAAGGTATAATGCCTTTGTAAGGAGTGGTGGATTTGTTCTATTACGAAGGGTTATCCTGTCCGGTGTGCAAACGGGCGTTCTCGAAAAATGAAGACATTGTAGTATGTCCTCAATGCGGGTTACCGCACCACCGGGATTGTTGGAAGCAAATAGGAAAATGCCATCAGGCAGATAAACACGGTACCAGTGAGCAGTGGAGCCGTGAAAAGGTGCGTGCCCAGGCCGAAGAAGCCCAGCAGACAGCAACCAGTGAGGATTTCTCCGGTAAAATCTGCTCACGTTGTCATACCCGCAACAAGGAATATGCCGAGTTTTGCACCCACTGCGGCCATCAACTTCCCTGGGATGATTGGAACAGTACACCGTCCGCACCTCCGATGGGTGAATACACCCCTTTTCAGTCTCCTTGGACAACAACCGCTGGAGAGGTTTATACAGAGACAGAACGGTTAGGCAATGTTACGGCGAAGGATATGGCTGCTGTCGTCGGACAAAACACGGTTTATTATATCCCTCGTTTCCGCCGCATCAATAGCGGAGAAAAATCTCAGTGGAACTGGTCTGCTTTTGTTCTCGGCCCCTTTTGGCTACTGTTCCGCAAGCAGTATCTCTTTGGTATCCTGCTACTGCTTATACAGAATATCGTCCTCACCGTCGGATATTACTGGACGTTGCCGGTGTCTCTGGCGAAAACAACGGAAGAATTGGTAACCGCCGTACAAACCGTGAGCAATAACAAGCTCGCTTTACCGGTTTCACTCCTTCTCTGCGCCATTCTTGTGGTGCGTATTTTGCTCGCCATCTATGCCAACGCTCTGTACAAAACTCGTTGTGAGAAGAAGATCATTGAAGCACGAGATAAAACGCCGGATCTCTCTTCGGCCGAACTGGGAAGCGTAGGCGGTGCCTCTATGGTTACCCCTATGATCTGTTATTTTGTATCAAATGTGGTCATGAATTTTGTTTCACTTTATTTATTATCCTTGTAATCTCATCTGGCGGCAGGCTTTTTGCCTGCCGCTTTTTGTATTTTCTATTGCCAAACAGGAAAAATATGTGTATAATAATCACCGAACACAAAATGTAGGAGTGATTCTAAATGAACTATACCAATCTGCTGGGAAAAAACAACCTGACCATGCTGACAGATTTCTACGAAATCACCATGGCTAACGGCTTTTTCTGTACCGGAAATGGAGAGAGAACGGTATATTTTGACCTGTTTTTCCGCACGGTGCCGGACAAGGGTGGCGTGGCTATTTTAGCCGGAATCCAACAGATTATTGAATATATAAAATCGCTTAGTTTTACCGATGAGGATATCGCCTATCTGCGTGGCAAAGGGCTGTTCAACGAGCAGTTCCTGGAGTATCTGCGTAATTTTAAATTTTCCTGTGATATTTGGGCTATCCCCGAGGGAACACCGGTGTTCCCCTATGAGCCGCTGGTTACGGTACGCGGGCCGGCCATTCAGGCCCAGTTTATTGAGACGATGCTCCTGGTGCTGGTCAATCACCAGTCCCTCATCGCCACCAAAGCCAACCGTATCGTGCGTGCCGCCCAGGGAAGGCCGGTTATGGAGTTCGGTTCCCGCCGTGCTCAGGGCTGTGACGGTGCCATCTACGGTGCTCGGGCCTCCTATATTGCCGGCTGTTGCGGCACCGCCTGTACCATCGTTGACCGGGAATTTGGCATACCTGCCTTGGGCACCATGGCTCATAGCTGGGTACAGTTGTTCGACACGGAATATGAGGCTTTCAAGGCGTATGCCACCATTTACCCGGACAACTGCACGCTGCTGGTAGATACCTTCAATGTGCTGAAATCCGGTGTTCCCAATGCGATCAAAGTCTTTAACGAGGTGCTGGTACCCAACGGACACCGTCCCAAGGGAATCCGCATTGATTCCGGCGATATCACCTATCTGAGCAAAAAGGCTCGCAAAATGCTGGATGAGGCAGGCTTCCCCGATTGTAAGATCACTGCCTCTAACTCTCTGGACGAATACACCATCCAGGACATGATCCGTCAGGGCGCTTGTGTGGACAGCTTCGGTGTGGGTGAGCGGATGATCACCGCCTCCAGCGCACCGGTATTTGGTGGTGTTTATAAGCTGGCGGCAGTGGAGCAGGAAGGGAAAATCGTTCCTCGTATCAAGGTCAGCGAGAACGTAGCCAAAATCACCAATCCGGGCTTCAAAAAGGTGTGGCGGCTGTTTGACAAAGAAAATGGCAAGGCCATTGCCGATGTTATCACTCTCCATGATGAGGTTATCGACGAAAACCAGCCCTACGAGCTGTTCGACCCGGAACACATCTGGAAACGGAAGATTGTGACCGATTTCCACGCTGTCCAGCTACAGGTGCAGTTGTTTGACAAGGGTGAGTGCGTCTATGAATCCCCGGATGTGGAGACGATCCGCACCTACTGCAAAGCACAGATGGATACCATGTGGGATGAAGTGCTACGCTTTGAAAACCCCCACAAGTATTATGTTGACCTCTCTCAGCCGCTGTGGGATCAGAAGAATCTGCTTCTTTTACAGCACGGCTTTGGTGACTAAAATTTTTCACGGAGGTGCATGACAGATGCACATCACCCTCCCTACGCCGGTCATGCAGGCTCTGTCCCTGCTGAACAAGGCCGGCTATGAGGCCTATATTGTCGGCGGCTGTGTGCGAGACTCCCTGCTGGGAAAAGAGCCCCAGGATTGGGACATCACCACCAGTGCCAAGCCGGAACAAACGGCGGCGGTTTTTGCAGACTACCGCACCATCGAAACCGGACTCAAGCACGGGACACTGACCGTGCTGATCGATGGGATGTCTCTGGAAATCACCACCTACCGCATTGATGGCGATTATTCCGATTGCCGCCGACCGGACAGCGTCACTTTTTCGGATGATTTACAAGAGGATTTGCGCCGCCGGGATTTTACTATCAATGCGATCGCCTATCACCCGGAAGTGGGTGTGGTGGATTATTTCTCGGGTCTGGCCGACCTGGCTGACCAGCGTTTATGTTGCGTCGGTGACCCGGAAAAGCGGTTTACCGAAGATGCCCTGCGACTGGCTCGGGCTCTGCGCTTCTCGGCGACGCTGGGCTTCAAGATTGAAAAGGTAACCGCCGCCACTATCCATAAGCTGGCGCCCCTGCTTCGCCGCGTGTCGGTAGAGCGTATTGCTGTGGAGCTGAAAAAACTGCTGTGCGGACAGGATGTGCGCCGGATTTTACTGGAGTATCCGGATGTAATCACCGTGATGGTGCCGGAATTGCAACCTATGCTGGGATTACAGCAGGATAACCCCTACCACTATCTGTCGGTTTATGAACATACGGTGGAAACAGTGGCAGCCGTGCCGGCCTCCCCCTTATTGCGCTTGGTGATGCTGTTACATGATGTGGGAAAACCAAACTGCTACACCCGGGACACGCAGGGCTTTGATCATTTCCGTGGCCACCCCCCGATCAGCGCCGCCATCGCCGAGCAGACATTAGAGCGTCTGCATTTTGACCGACAGACCATACATGATGTAAAAAAACTTATCCTCCACCACGATGATACGCTGTCTATGACGGATAAGGCGCTCAAGCGGTTGCTCAATCGGCTGGGGCCGGAACTGGCACCTATGCTTATAGAGGTACAGAAAGCGGATGTATGGGGACAGCACCCGGATAAGCGGGACGACCGGCTGGTGTTTCTGGACAGCTTGAAAAAGCGACTGTTGGAATTGATTGAAGAGAAGGTGTGCTTCTCTGTAAAGGGATTGGCCATTACAGGTCAGGATCTGCTGAAAATAGGCTATTCTTCCGGGCCGAAGGTGGGAAATACTCTGCAAATTCTTTTGGAAGCGGTTATGGATGGGGATTGCCCCAACGAACCAAACGCTCTGCTGAAACTTGCCGAAAAACTACTATAAAACAAGGCCGTGTCGTTTGACACGGCCTTGTGCGTTATTCGGTGTCATACCCGTACGGAAAAGAAAAACCGTACTGGGTTAGCAAGGAGCGCAACGCGTCGTTACCCTCACGCGTTATGCTGTAGGTAAGATTGAGTTCCTTTATGTGTACACTGGGGCAATCGTCCTTCCCCATCATAAATGTGAGTCCTCCAAACCGCACGTAGCAGTTTTCTGTGAAACCGCAACGGGCAAAACCCGTCCCGAAGCCGACAACACGATAGTTGTCAACTGCCAAGGACTCCCGTAGTGCATTCACATCGGATTGGCTCAGTTTTATGCTGATTTCCGTATCGCCCTTGTGATAATAGGCGGTACCGGACGTTGCCAGTGTGACACGAAGGATACCGCCAACACACACGATGAGAATAATTGCAACAAACACTAACAGAATTTGCCACCATTGGATTCGTTTCACCATACCCATCCCTCCACAAAAAGTATACCAAGAGATGGATAGTAAGTCAATGAGATTAAAGAAATCTTAAGCAGGACTTAACGAATCCTTTGCCACTGTTTCGTATCAGCGTTAAATTGCCATAACTCATCAAAACGCTCTTTGGGTTTAAACAGGTTTTTCCATCCCGGCCCGCACAGAGTTACCCCCGCAATGCTTTCTTCCTTTCCACTTTTCTGCACAAACCAAGACTGATCGCTGACAACACGGGTGCCTTTTCTGGAGTAGCGGCGATGTATTGGCAGTGTAAACAAGTCGTCAACAAAAGATTCTGCACGAGCCAAAAAGTTTGGTTCGTCACCTTCTAACTCAACGGAGAAATCGTCAAAATGGACGTGATCCGAGAAGAAATAGAATATGACGCTCTCTTCGGCGGCTTCAAAGCCAACGTTCACATCCTTCGAGATGGTTATAAGCTCCACCGGATTGCCACAGTAATCGGTAGTCTGCTCAACGCTAACGGAATCCACAGAGACATACCGGCCGATTTTAGACAGGATGCGTTTGGTGGTATCAAACATATCTTTCATATCCTTTAATACCTAATACCCGCAGGGCTCCCCTACCAAAATCACGTGGATGCGGTCGGGGCGACGCTGTTGTCCGGACACTAAATAGTTACAGCAAATACGCTGAGGGCTACCGCACCCCTCCGTCATATCGCCGCCAACAGCCATGCAGTGGCCCATCTCTTTACAGTAAGTCTCACAACCCAGGCGCTTGGTGTTCAGCGGTGCGGCCACCGTTTTAACCCGGTGAATGGCCGCCTTCAGGTCAGGCACAATTTTATTGACACCTACCACCATAATGACCTTTTTCGGGCCAAAAGCAATAGCAGAAATACGGTTGCAGTTGCCATCCACGTTGTACAGCTCACCGCCCAGCGTCACCGCATTGGACGAGCAGAGATACACATCCGCAATAGCGGTGCCGGCAATCACTGCCGCCTTCTGCTCATCGGTCATACCGGGGGCATTACGGTCAAGATAGTGGTATTTTCCACTGTGCATCAGCTCGGTAACACCGGTTTCGTGAAGGCTTTGCGAGCCGCCGGAGGCGATAGTCGCCCCCGTCGGAATAAGGCTCTCTATCAACGGTACGACCTCGGCCTTTGTAGCCACATAGTCCACGGCCATACGATTCTTACGCAGGCTTTGCATCACCTGTTCTACTTCACGGGTCATTACGGGATTCTCCTTTCAAAAGCAGTTGCAAACCGCCAAAAACTTTGGTAAAATAATGGCAACAATAAAGAAGGTGTTATTCATGAATTCATATGTATGCACGCTGTGCCCCCGCCAATGCGGAGCCAGACGAACAGAAACCGAAAATACCACCGGCTACTGCGGTATGCCGGCGCAACCTGTGCTGGCCAGAGCGGCTCTGCACTATGGTGAGGAGCCCTGTATCAGAGGTACCTGTGGCTCCGGTACGGTGTTCTTTTCCGGTTGCTCGCTCGGGTGCGTCTACTGCCAGAACACCCCCATCAGCCATGGACGGCAAGGTAAGCCTGTCACCACAGAACGCTTGGCAGACATATTCCGGGAACTGGAAGCGGCTGGAGCGCACAATATCAATCTGGTCAACCCCACGCATTATGCAGTTTCTGTCCGTAAAGCACTTAAGCTTTACAAGCCAAGCATCCCCGTTGTGTATAACACCAGCGGCTATGAACGCACAGAAACTCTCCATATGCTGGATGGGCTGGTAGATGTTTATCTGCCGGACTGTAAATACGTAGACAGCCAGTTATCGGCAACCCTCTCCGGTGCGCCGGAATATTTTCTCTATACCTCTGCCGCTATCCTTGAAATGGCCCGGCAGACTGGGCCGGTAGTGCTGGATGAGGCCGGAATGATGACAAAGGGCACGATGGTACGGCATCTTGTACTACCAGGGCACACCAAAAACTCGCTTGCGGTGCTAGATTGGTTGGCTACTATCAAGGATAGTGTATGGGTAAGCCTGATGTTTCAGTACACGCCGTGCGGTGACCTGACCGGCCACAAGGAGCTACAACGCCCCCTCACCCGCCGTGAGTGTGAAAAGGTATGGCAGTACATGGAATGCCTTGGTATCACCGAAGGGTATGTACAGGAACTGGGAAGCACCGGCACAACCATGATTCCGGCCTTTGACCTGACCGGCGTGTGATTACAGCATCACATAGCCCATCTTTTTCTGGGCTTTAGCCAGTGTACGAGCCGCTACATACTGCGCTTTTTCTGCGCCTTCTTTCATCAGGTTCATCAACTGGGCTTTATCATCCATCAAAACAGCAAAGCGATCCTGAATAGGCGTCAGCACCTCTGCTACGGCCTCGCCCACAGCGGTCTTGAAGTCGCCATAGCCCTTGCCGGCGAAGGCGGCCTCAATCTCCTCCAGGGTTTTGTCGGTCACGGCGGAGTAGATCTCCATCAGATTATTAATGCCGTCTTTGCCCTCGGCATACCGCACCACCGCCTCACTGTCGGTGACAGCCCGGCGAAATTTGCGTATGATGGTATCTTTATCGTCCATCAGCGAGATGTAAGAATAGACGTTCTCGTCGGATTTGGACATCTTTTTGGTCGGATCCTGCAACGAGCGTACCCGGGCGCAGGTCTTCATGATATACGGTTCCGGAATGGTGAAGGTATTGCCATAAACACCGTTAAAACGCTCCGCAATATTCCGGGTCAGCTCGCAGTGCTGTTTCTGGTCGGCTCCCACCGGCACATAATCTGCCTGGTACAGCAGGATATCCGCCGCCATCAAAGAAGGATAGGCAAACAGGCCCAGGTTGATATTATCGGCATGCTTAGCCGACTTGTCCTTAAACTGGGTCATGCGGGACAGCTCGCCAAACTGGGTGCAACAGTTAAGCAACCAGCACAACTGGGAGTGTGCCGGCACGTGGGACTGTACAAACAGCAGGTTCTTCTCCGGGTCCAGGCCGATGGCCAACAGCAGGGCAAACATCTGTGTGATCTGCTGGCGCAGCTTTGCCGGTTCCTGCCGCACCGTGATGGCGTGCAGGTCGGCTACGGCGTAGATGCCGTCAAATTCATCCTGCATCCGCACCCAGTTCCGCTGAGCACCCAGATAGTTGCCCAGCGTAGGCGTACCGGTGGGCTGAATCAGGCTGAGCATCCGCTTTTTCCGTACAATTTCTGTGTTTTGATTCTCCATAATGTGTAACCTCGCGATCTTTTTCAAAAAAGTTACCTATATATTACCACACATCGGTTGACATTTTCAATAGATAAATGTAAAATATATGAGATTGAATTTTGCAGGAGGAAAGATATGTCTATTTATGCACAGCTGGCACAGGCGATGTTCCCAAACATTGATAAAACGCCGGCTTATTATGAAGAACTGTACCCGGAACGTCAACTGAAGGAAGGCGCCCGTGTGGTGCGAATTGCACCCTCCCCCACCGGCTATCTCCATCTTGGAACCTTCTTCACCTCGATGGTAAACCGGATGACCGCCTCTGCCAGTGACGGCGTGTTTTTCTTCCGCTTGGAGGATACCGACAAAAAGCGTGAGGTCGAGGGTGGCGCCGATGACATTCTCAAGGGAATGAACGATTTTGGCCTGACCATCGACGAAGGCTTTGTAGCACCGGGGGTGGTCAAGGGAGACTACGGCCCCTACCAGCAAAGCTGCCGTGCAGAAATCTATCAAGCCTATGTAAAGTGCCTGGTGGAGCAAAACCTGGCCTATCCCTGCTTCTGCTCTGAGGAGCAGCGCCAGGCGGCCCGTGAGCTGCAGGAGCAGAAAAAGGATCGCACCGGCTATTATGGCGAATACGCTATCTGCCGCACCCTCACCCCGGAAGAAACCCTGGCAAAAGTCGAGGCCGGCCAGCCGTACGTGGTACGGTTGCGTTCTATGGGCAGTGAGCAGAACCGCATCAAGTACGATGACATGATTAAAGGCACCATCGAGATGCCGGAAAACGACGAGGATATCGTTCTGCTGAAATCCGATGGAATTCCTACCTATCATTTTGCTCACGCCATCGACGACCACCTGATGCACACTACCCATGTTATTCGCGGTGATGAGTGGATTTCGTCTGTGCCGAAGCACATCCAGCTCTTTAAGGTGCTTGGCTTCAAGCAACCGAAATATGCACATGTCAGCCCCATCATGGTGGAGGAAAACGGCAACAAGCGTAAGCTGTCTAAGCGGAAGGACCCCCAGGCCGCTATGCACTTCTATGCACAGCAAGGATACCCGGCAGACAGCGTGTTGGAATATCTGCTCACCATCGCCAACAGCGACTTTGAGGACTGGCGGCGTGCTAATCCCACTGCTGACCGGATGAGTTTTAAATTCAACCTGAAGAAGATGAGTGTATCCGGCGCCCTGTTCGACCTGGACAAGCTCAATGACGTGAGCAAAACGGTTATCGCCCGCATGGATGCAGAGACAGTTACCCAGCGTGTCATCGCCTGGGCAGAAGAATACGCCCCTGAATTTGCCACCCTGCTGAAGCGGGATATGGCTTATACCACCGGCGTTTTTGCCATCGACCGTGGCAATGCCAAGCCCCGTAAGGATATCGGCAAGTGGAATGAGGTGCAGGACTATGTGTCCTATTTCTTCCCCGAGTTGTACAATAACGATTTAGAATTGCCGGAGACCATCGCTCCGGCGGATGCGGCGGCCATCCTGCGAGCCTATACGACTGTGTATGACCCGGCGCAGGACAAGGATGCCTGGTTTACAACCGTCAAAAGCATCTGCGCCGACTTGGGCTTTAGTCCGGATGTAAAGGCGTACAAGGCTGACCCCACCGCTTTTAAGGGACACGTGGGTGATGTTAGTACGGTTATCCGCATCGCTATCACCGGACGGCGGAACACCCCCGACCTGTGTTCGATCATGCAACAATTGGGTGTAGAAACGGTGATGCAGCGGTTGCATACCGCCATTGAAACTTGGGAAAATTAAGGCAGAGGTGACTATTTATGGCTGAAAGTACAAATTTTATCCACGCCATTATTGACGAGGAGCTGGCCGAGGGCGGCCGTTGCTACGGCAAGACAGTGCACACCCGGTTCCCGCCGGAGCCCAACGGCTATCTGCATATCGGCCACGCCAAGGCGCTGTGCATCGATTTCGGCACCGCCCTCAAATACGGCGGCCTGTGTAACCTGCGAATGGACGACACCAACCCCACCAAAGAGGACGAGGAGTTTGTGGAGGCCATCCAGGAGGATATTCACTGGTTAGGCTTCGATTGGGGCGACCGCTTCTACTATGCCTCCGATTATTTCGAGGTGATGTACGAGCAGGCCATCGGCCTTATCAAAAAAGGCCTGGCCTATGTCTGCGAGCAGACCCCGGATCAGGTGCGTGAGAACCGTGGTGATTTGACCCACCCGGCTGTCAGCCCCTATCGGGATCGTCCGGTGGAGGAAAGCTTGGATCTGTTCGCCCGGATGCGTGCCGGCGAGTTCGAGGACGGCCGTATGACCCTGCGCGCCAAGATCGACCTGGCCAGCGGCAACTTCAATATGCGTGATCCGGTCATCTACCGCATCAATCACTGCCACCACCACCGCCAGGGTAACAAGTGGTGCATCTACCCGATGTACGACTTTGCCCACCCCATCGAGGATATGATGGAGGGCATCACCCACTCCCTGTGTTCGCTGGAGTTCGAGGATCACCGCCCCTTGTATAACTGGGTGGTTGAGCACGTAGACATCGAGGCTAATCCTCGGCAGATCGAGTTTGCCCGTCTGGGTATCAACTACACGGTCATGTCCAAGCGTAAGCTCCGCAAGCTGGTGGAGGAAGGCTATGTAGCCGGCTGGGATGACCCCCGGATGCCTACCCTGTGCGGTCTGCGTCGCCGTGGCTACACGGCCGCTTCTATCCGCAATTTCTGCGAGCGCATTGGCGTGGCCAAGGTTCCCAACACCGTAGAGGTGGCTCTGCTGGAGGCCTGTCTACGTGAAGACCTGAACGAGAACGCACGCCGGGCGATGGCGGTTCTCCGCCCGGTAAAGCTGACGCTGACCAACTATCCCGAGGACGGCAGCGACGTGTTTGAAGTGGAGAACAATCCCTCTAAGCCGGAGGAGGGCAACCGCCCTGTTACCTTCTCGAAGCATCTGTGGATTGAAGCGGATGACTTTATGGAAGAGCCGGTCAAGGGCTATTTCCGTCTGTTCCCCGGCAACGAGGTGCGTCTCAAGAGCGCCTATGTCATCAAGTGCACTGGTTGTGTCAAGGATGAAGAGGGCAACGTCATCGAAGTGCTGGCCGAGTACGACCCGGACAGCAAGGGCGGTAACACCGCTGATGGCCGCAAGGTAAAGAGCACCATCCATTGGGTGGATGCCGCTACGGCTGTGGATGCCGAGGTACGGCTGTACTCCAATCTGTTTGCCGACGAGAATCCGGATGGCGGTGACAAGGATTTCCTGGATTGTCTGGCTCCGAATTCCCTTGAAACTTTGCAAAACTGCAAGTTAGAGGCGGCCCTGGCTGATGCTGTGGCCCCTGCCCATTTCCAGTTCATGCGGCTTGGCTATTTCTGTGTTGACAGCAAGGATAGCACGCCGGATCACTTAGTGTTTAACCGTGCAGTTTCGCTGAAAGACAGCTTCAAAGCAAAATAAGCAGAAGAAAAGGAGTTCAGTCAAATGACTGAACTCCTTTTTTGCAGTAATTCTAAAAAATCGGTAAAATAGGACGGAAGCTGGCTTTCAAAATACAGTTCTTCTCCGGTGATGGGGTGTACAAAACCAATGCACCGGGCGTGCAAGCATTGGCCGCATAGGGCGGCACACTCCTTTGGTGGATTGGCGGCGCCATAAACGGTGTCACCGGCAACAGGATGCCCTAAATGGGCCATGTGCACCCGAATTTGATGGGTACGGCCGGTTTCCAGCTTAAGCCGCAGATGGGTATAACCGGGATACCGCCCCAGCACCTCGTAATGGGTGGTAGCATCTTTTGCATTTTGCGTGGTGACAGCCATTTTCTTCCGCTGGGTCGGATGACGGCCGATCGGTGCCTGTACCGTGCCGGTATCCTGCCGGATATTGCCTACTACCACCGCCTCATAAATCCGGGTAAAGCTATGGACCTTGATTTGCTCGGCCAGACCTTGATGGGCACGGTCATTTTTCGCCACGATCAGCAGGCCACTGGTATCCTTATCGATGCGATGGACGATTCCCGGACGCATCACACCGTTGATACCCGACAGGCTTTCACCGCAATGGGCCATCAGCGCATTGACCAGCGTCCCGGAATAATGACCGGCGGCTGGATGCACCACCATTCCTTTGGGCTTGTTCACCACCAGCAAATGGGTATCTTCATACACAATATCCAAGGGAATATCCTCGGCCTGTATCTCATAGGCAACCGGGTCAGGGATATCTACCACAACTTCTGTACCTGCTGTCAACTTATCTTTCTTACTCAGCGGTTTTCCTTTAGAAGTGACTTTCCCCTGCTCCAGCCATTGCTGTGCCGCATTGCGGCTGATATCCAGTTCCACCGCCAGCACAGCATCCAGCCGTTTTCCGGCCTGCTCCGGATCAATACACCATACGTAAATTTCAGCCATCCTTCTTCTCCTTCGCCCTCACCGGAATGCCCAACAGCAGAGTGCGCAAAGGCGTGTCCTCCTCCCCTTTCAGGCCAAAGAGCAGGAAGCCAAACAGCAGAAAAGCCCCCACCACAACACAACAGTCGGCAAAGTTGAAAATGGGGAAATCGATGAGCTTGACATACAGAAAATCAATCACATAGCCGTAGGCTATACGGTCAATCAGATTGCCAATCCCGCCAGCTAACACCAAAGAACAGGAAAAGCTGAACAGAAACCGATGCCGCTGTGTACTACGTAAAAGGATGAGAACAATAAGCGCAGAGGTCAGCAAGGTCAAGGGGATAAACAGCCAACGCTGTCCCTCGAGCAAGCTGAACGCTACGCCACGGTTTTCACAATATCGCAGTTCAAACACGCCGGGGATGAGCGCAATGGGGCCGGCAGGACTATTCAGCCGGGATGCGGCCCACAGCTTTGTGAGCTGATCAATCCCCACCAGCACAGCGGCAATGACAAAATACATGACTTGCAACATGGATATACTCCTTAAAAAAGGGACCGGAGCCGGTAAGCGTCCGATCCCCTAATTTTATTCGTCGTCTAAAGCGAAAGCCGAGATATCCGGCACCTCACGGTAAGCAGAGGGAGCTTTCTCCTCCACCGGTTGCTGGACGGCAGGCGCTTCTTCCTCTTTGGCCGTCGTCACTTCCTTCTCTTCGGTAGCCGGCTGAGAGGCATCAGGCCCTTCCAGAACACCAATCATCGTCAGATGCTCCCGATAGATGGACATCAGGCGAGCCTTAAAATCGGCAACCTCCTGCTTGACCCGTGCCAGTTCTTTCTGCTCAGCAGCCGTATCTGCCAGCGCTTTTTCATGCATATTTGCCGCTTCTTCCTGTGCAGCGGCCAAAATATCCTCCGCCTGCTTCTTGGCGTCCGCAATAACCGACTCACTCATGCGCTGAGCACCAATCAAAGCAGAACGGATGCTATCCTCCTGGTTGCGGTAGTCCACAATCGTTTCGGCCAGCACCTGCATCTTGCGGGTATTCTCCTCCGCCTGTTTGGTTAATTCCTCAACCGTATCCGCACAAATATCCAGAAAATCGTCGACCTCTTCCTTACGATAGCCACCCATCGTGCGGTTGAATTTTATTCCACGAATATCATTTGCAGTAACCATAATGCTTTACCTTCCTTTATCACACACATTTACGAGCCAATAGTGTCAATCTTCCTTTTTTGGTTTCCGGACCAACCTGGTCGATTAAGTATCGTCCATTTCCACGGACAGAGACAGTACACGGAGCTGATAGCTGGCGAGAGACATTGGTCTGTAGATGATGGTCCACAGAAACAAGCCCCGCAACAATCAGTCGGGAGGCCTCCTCACGAGAACAGTGCAAGAGTGCTTTGGCCACACAATCCAGGCGCGGCGAAGCCACTGTCTCACGCAGTTCACGGTAATTGCGAGAAACAGGCAACTCTCCTGCATACTCCGGGAGTAAAGTAACCCCTTCTCCGCCAATACACTGTATCTGTTCACAGACAAAGGGTACGATGTCCCGGTGTAGAAAGGCTACCGAAAGCCCCTCACCGCAGAGAATGTCCCCCACCTTATCCCGTCGAATTCCTGCAGAAAGCAGTGTGCCGAGCACATCCCGGTGTGTCAGCGCCTTTACCGTGCGGTAGCGAAACCCTATCGCGCACAGAGGAAAATCTTCCTCCTCTGCCGGCAGGTAGGACGGATACACAGCCAGCAGGCAACGCTCCGCCTCGTCATAGCCACCATAAAAGCGCCACATATCCGGTGGCGTATGGGCCAAACTCTGCCGAGCCACTGCCTGCTCATGCAAATCCAAAAAGCCCAGAAAACACGGCACGCCCCGCTTATCACACAGGCGTACCGTATCGTCTACGCGGGAACGCAGAGCCTCGTCCTCTGATTTAGAAGTAAAGGCCATTGCTTTCCAGCTCATCCAACAGATCACCCATCAGGCCCACATTGTAGGGCGTGATGATAAAGGTGCAGTTTGCCACCTTTTTGATCTGTCCGTCGTTGGCGTAGGCCACACCGCTGAGGAAGTCCAGAATACGGCGGGCTACATCCTTATTGGCAGACTCCAGATTCAGCACGACCGTGCGCTTGGCGTTCAGGTGATCAGCCACAGAGCTGGCATCATCAAAGCGCTCCGGCTTGACCAGCACCACCTGCAGCTGCGCCGTGGCGTGGATATTGACTACCTTGTTCCCTTTGCGAGGCGCTTCGATGGATACATCCTCCGAAACAGCACTCTTTCTGGAACGGGGCATGCTCTCCTCGGCAGACAAATCGCCGTCCAGTTCATCATCAGGTTCCTCGCCGAAGAATTTGCCTCCAAAACCAAAGATACCCATGTGATATTCCTCCTGTATGTTTAATATTGACGTCTTCCGAATAATGCAGAACCGACACGCACGATAGTGGAGCCTTCCAGGATAGCCTCCCGGTAATCCCCTGACATGCCCATAGATAATTCCTGCATATCTATATTATCTATTTTTTTCGCTCCAATGTCAACAAATAGTCGATACATTTTTGAAAAAATTTGTCTTTTTTCATATTCTGTATCCAAAATCGGGGGAACGGTCATCAATCCGTGCACATGAATGCCACTAAAACCACTGATTTCCGTTAATATTTGTTCCAAACTTTCCGGTTCTACCCCGGACTTGGCTTCTTCTCCACCGATGTTGACCTCGACTAGAATGGGCGTTACGATGCCCAACTCCTCCGAACGCTTGGAAATTGCCGCCGCCAGACGGACACTGTCCACCGACTCGATCATCTGTACCTGGCCGACAATCTGACGCACTTTGTTGGTCTGCAGATGGCCGATGAGATGGACCTGTGTGTTCTCCAACAACAAATCGCTTTGCTTACTGAGAAATTCCTGCACCCGGTTTTCACCGATCTGGTGGACGCCCAGGCGTATGGCGGCATTGATGCGTTGTGGGTCTACGGTTTTTGTTACCGCCAGCAGTCGGACACTATCCGTCCGGCGCCCAGCCTGATGGCAGGCCGCATGCATCTGTTCCTGAATGACGGCCAGGTTTTCAGCGATCTCCCGATCATGCAATGATTTTTCCATCATACAGACCTCGCCCTCCTACTATAATATCGTCGTACAAACGTAGGTAGTCGTCCTCCCCTACCTCTGCACAGATTACATAATCGGCCGCTTCGCTGTAGACCTGCTCAATCTTGCGGAAGCTGACCACATTCCCCGAACGGACATATACGCCGGCCTGTCCCGCATCATTCACAATAATAGCTCGCTTGGGTACACGCAGACCGGTGTGCTCCACCAATTGAATCCCGACAGTTTCGTGCCGGATTGTAGATAACTCTGCCGACATATAGTCACAGCGAAACACCACAGCCAGCTCGCCGTCATTATTCTTATTACAGGCATATACCGTTACGGGAATCGCATCATCCAGCACAAACGACATACGCAAGGACAGCGCCTTACCAACCCCCAGCACGTTATAGTAGGATTCCGGCACCACGCAGGCCATATACCATTCATAACCGCTAACAATTTTACCGCTGGTGGTTTCCAAACTGCTGGGAGAGGCAGTGAGATACCCCTTTAACTGTTCGGGGGTCAGTTTGGGAAGCACATCGGTTTTCAGCACCGTCTCATAGCCATCGGTGCGGTCGGCGAAATACCCGGCCACCGGTGCACGTACCACGGAGGTTGCCGGCTGATAGTTAGCTTTTAAGGTATTTTTCTCCTGCTCCAGCTTTGCGATTTTGGCAGAAAAATCCATGTTTTCCTTGGAAATCAGTTGTTTTTTCTTACTCAGTAGGGACAAAAGCTGAAATCGAGCGTCCTCTACATTATCAAATACGCCATTTTCCGTAGAACGGACATAGTTATATACCGTATCGTGTAACTGGTCGTTAAGTACATCTAAGGTGATTTGGCTGGTAGAGCCTTCCGACTGGATCTCCTTGAGTGCCGCTATCTGCGCATCGATCTGTTGTACCTGCTCCTCGATGCGGCCACTCTCGGCATCCTTATAGACAGAAGCAATAACGCTGTTTTTAGACACGCGGGTACCGTTATCAATAACGTAATAGGTGTAGCCGGAACCGGTCGGAGGGATGGCCGTTTCGCTACGGAAAACCAGCCCCTCCGTCTCGATGGTTTCATATACACTGTGGATGACTGCCATCTCGGTGGTCACTCCGGAGAAGATAATCCGGTATGCTTGATACCCAATATAAAAGAGCACGCCCAACACCAGGGCAAAAGAGATCAGCCGGTGGCTAATGGGTTGTTTGCGGCTGCTCTGGCTCATAAATTTCCCCTCCGTTCACAAAATTCGTCAAAGTGCCGGGCAGCTTTCTCTGTGAGGGTGTGCAGGTCATCCCCACCATCCATCCACAGGGTATAGGCACCATCCATACGGTGAAACCAAGACAGTTGTCGCTTGGCATACCGGCGAGTTTGTTGCTTTAAGCAGGCCGCCGCCGCTTCTAAAGAGATTTCCCCGGAAAAATAGGCGTCAAACTCTTTATAGCCAATCGCCTGTGTCACTGTAGCCTCACGGTCAGTCCGGAGAATGCGCTGCGCTTCCTCCAACAGACCGTTTTCCAGCATACAGTCCACACGCCGGTCGATCCTGTCATACAGATGCTGTCTGTCCTGGAAGTCCAACAAAAACAGGCACGGTGTATAGGGCGATGGACAACTGTGGGACAGGCGGTCCTGTTCCCCTATCGTTCGTCCGGTAGTATAAAAGACCTCCAGCGCCCGGATAATACGGTTACGGTCGTTCAAATGAAGCCGGGCGGCGGACGCCGGGTCTACCTGCCGCAATCGCTCCATCAGCGCCTCCTGGCCGTTTTTCTCGGCGAAGGCGACCAGCTCCTGCCGTAGCGAGGGGTCGGCAGGCTGTTCAAATAGCTGGCGATTCTCCATGAACGACTGGATATACAGGCCGGTACCGCCACACAGAATCGGCTGGCTGTTACGGGCAAAAACAGCCGCAAAAACAGCCGTAGCATCCTCAATATACCGGGCAACGCTGTACTTTTCCTGCAAGGGTAAAAAGCCTTGCAGATGATGTACAACCCCCTCCATCTCCTGGACGGTAGGACGGGCGGTACCCACAGATACACCGGCGTATATCTGCATTGAGTCGGCTGATACCACCTCGCCGCCGAGCCGCTTTGCCAGCTGTACAGCCAAAGCGGTCTTCCCGGAAGCCGTGGGGCCGGCGATGATCGGATAGGGATAAAAGGCTCGGGACAAGGGGATTCACCTCACTTTATCAGATACTATACAATACGGCCGAATTGTTTTTCCAGTTCTTTGCGTGTCATTTCCACGCACACAGGGCGGCCGTGGGGACAATAGCGGATAGCATCATCCCACAGCACTTTTTCCGCTAAATCCAGAAGTTCGGCCGGGCGGCTGTTATCCCCTGCCTTGATGGCGGCACGGCATGCCGAAGAGTGGTAAATCCAATCCAGCTTAGCCATCTGCACCTCACGGTTGCCACCGATGAGCCCACCGGCAATCTCCCGGATGGTGTCCTCGATATCGGCACCCGACAGAATGAGCGGAAAAGACCGCACCAACACGCTGGTACCGCCAAAATCCTCCAACGTAATGCCGGCCTGCTTCAGTTCGGGCAAAGCCTCCAATAAGGCTGTATGCTCTTCCCGGCTGACGGTAACCGTCACCGGAGCCAGCAGAAGCTGCTCATCAGTCTGCGCCTGCGCTTTGAGCTGATTATACAGCAGACGCTCATGGGCGGCGTGCTTATCGATGATAAACAGGCTCTCTTCCATCTGCACCAGTATGTAGGTAGTCAGTAATTCGCCAATCAGGCGGATGGGCGGCCTTGTCTCCTCCATTACCGTCTGTTGCTTGACCTCGACCGTAGCCGGTGCAGGGGTAGGTTCATCGATAACTGGCTTAACAGCAGGTTCAGCCGGCTTTTTCACCACGGCAGGCGGTGGACTCACTGCCTGTTTTCCGGTATCGTCATGCAAAGAAATAGCAGGAGCAGCCGGCACATCATCAACCGCCAGGTCCAGGAAAGAAGGAGCCTTCGGATACGAAGGCGTTGTAGCACGACGTGGAACCGGTGTTTCCGGAATGGGTTTCGTCTCCCTCTCCGCCGGTGGCGCAGGAGGAACCGCTGTCTTGACCGTAGGCACAGACTTAGCTTCCGGCTGTGTCAGGGACACCTGCTGAATGGACGGACGAGCCTCCAACGCCGAGCGAACGCCATAATACACCGCATCGAACACCGGCTTTTCATTGACAAATCGCACCTCAATCTTAGCAGGGTGTACATTGGCATCCACCGTTTCGAAAGGCAGGTGAATGGACAGCACGCAGGCAGGAAACCGCCCTGCCATAATCATGCCCTTGTAGGCGCGCTCAACAGCAATCATGCCGGTCTGTGTCTTAACGTAGCGGTCATTAACGAAATAGTGTTGCATGGTGCGGTTAGGCCGACAACTTTCCGGCTTACAGACGTAACCGGACACAGTGACGCCCCCCATAGAGTACTTTACCGGAAGTAAGGAGGAGGCGAAGGGTTTCCCTAAAACAGCATGGATACAGGAAAGCAGTTGACCGTCACCGGGCGTTTGCAGTTCTGTCCGTCCGTTACGGATAAACCGCACCGACACCTCCGGGTGAGAAAGCGCCAGCCGCTCTACCACGCCAGCTACGGCGTTGCCTTCGCTGACGTCCTTCTTAAGGAACTTCATGCGGGCCGGGATATTATAGAACAGGTCCTCCACAATGAAGGTACTGCCCTGGGCACAGCCCGCATCCTCTAAAAGCACCTCTTCCCCACCGTGAATGACATAGCGGGTGCCCACCAGCTCGCCGGCGGCACAGGTAATCAGTTCCACCTTGGCGACAGCGGAAATGGAAGCCAGCGCTTCACCGCGAAAGCCCAGTGTACCGATACGCTCCAGGTCGTCTTCACTACGCACCTTACTGGTGGCGTGGCGGAGAAAGGCTGTGGGGACATCCTCCCGGTGGATACCGCAACCGTCGTCGGTGATACGGATATAGGAAACACCGCCGTCACGAATCTCCACCGTAACATGCCGGGCCCCGGCATCCAGGGTATTCTCCACCAGCTCCTTAACAACAGAAGCCGGGCGTTCTACCACCTCACCGGCGGCAATCAGCTCAGCCACGTGCTTGTCCAGCACATGAATCGCCTTCATAGCGGTCACTCCTTTCAGCCGTTAATAGCTTTGTGCCTCCCGCACCAGCTCATACAGTGTCTGCATAGCCTCAATGGGGGTCAACACATTAACATCCAGTTCTTTCAGTTTTGCCACCAGGGGGTTGTCCATGCCACCCAGCAGGGATAACTGGCCACCGTCCTCCAGCGGCTGTTGGTGGGAAGCGGCACGGCACACAGGCGCTCCCTCTCCAGCTTCAATGCTCTGTAAAATCTCCTTGGCACGCTGGACCACCTCGTCGTTGATGCCGGCCAGCTTAGCCACCTCGATACCGTAGCTTTCATCAGCCGGGCCACGGATAATCCGGCGCAGGAAGGTGATGTCGTCCCCACGCTTTTTCACAGCGATGCTGTAGTTCTTGATACAGTCACTTTCCTCCTCAATGGCGGTCAGCTCGTGATAGTGGGTAGCAAACAGGGTTTTGGCGCCCAACTTTTTAGGGTTAGCTACATATTCCAGCACCGCACGGGCGATGCTCATGCCATCAAAGGTGGAGGTGCCACGACCAATCTCGTCAAAAACAATCAGACTGTTTGCCGTGGCATACCGCAAAATAGAAGCGACCTCGCTCATCTCCACCATAAAGGTGGACTGTCCGGCGGCCAGGTCATCCGAAGCCCCCACACGAGTGAATATACTGTCCACAATGCCGATAGTGGCGCTTTGTGCAGGGACAAAGCTACCAATCTGTGCCATCAGCGTAATCAGCGCCGTTTGCCGCATATAGGTGGATTTACCGGCCATGTTGGGGCCGGTGATCAGCGCAACCCGATTTTCCCCATTGTCTAAGGCGGTATCGTTAGGCACAAAGGGAGAATTCGACAAGGCTTCCACCACCGGGTGGCGACCGCCCAAAATCTGAATACGTCCGCTTAGATCTACCTCCGGCCGACAGTAATTCTGCTGTACCGCCACCTCGGCAAAGGAGATAAGCACATCCAGCCGGGCAATGGCATCAGCCGTTTTCTGCACCCGGACAAGCTGGGCAGCAACCATTTCCCGCAACTGGGTGAACAACTGATACTCCAAGGAAAACGACCGCTCCTTGGCACCCAGCACCCGGGCTTCCAGCTCTTTCAATTCCTGGGTGATGTACCGTTCTGCATTGGCCAGCGTTTGCTTACGTATGTAGTGATCCGGCACCTGGTCACTATACAGGCGGGAAATCTCGATATAATATCCAAACACACGGTTATACCCGACTTTTAGTGTTTTGATACCGGTTTTTTGTTTTTCTTCCACCTCGATGCGGGTCAGGATGCCTTTGCCATCGCTCATGATAGCAGTCAGTTCATCCAACTCGGCATGATAGCCGGGGCGAATCATACCGCCCTCACGCACCGAGAAAGGCGGGTCATCTACGATTGCCCGGCCGATGGCCTCACAAATATCCTCCAGTGTGTCGATACTCTCCCGGATATCCCGCAGTTCTGCCGCTTCCACACCGTCCAGCAGTTGCTTGAGAGCCGGTAGGCAGGCCAGTGTCTGCTGTAGCGAACGTAACTCACGGGCATTGGCACTGCCATAAACCACACGAGTCATGATGCGTTCCAAATCGTACACACCAGCCAAAATCTCCCGCAGGTCACTGCGGACGAGGGACTGGTGCAGTAATTCGTCCACCGCACTCAAGCGCCGGGTGATGGGCGCCAACTGCACGAGAGGCTGCTCAATCCAGGAACGCAAAAGACGCTTGCCCATCGCTGTACGGGTATGGTCCAACACGCCTAAAAGGGAGCCACGCTTTTCCTGAGAGCGCATGGTCTCCAGAAGCTCCAGATTACGTCTGGCTGTCATATCCAGCCGCATGTATTGGGCATCCGAATATACGTCCAGCTTATTCATGCGTTCAAGCCCCGTCATCTGCGTGGAGCGCAGATAGGAAAGAGCGCAACCAAAAGCGCACACAGCCGCCGGTTTGTCCGCCAGCTTCAGTGCCGAGAGAGAAACCGTCTTGAACTGCCGCAAGACAGCATCCTGCCCTGCTTCCAGAGAAAAGGCCTCGTCAGGTCGCACCTCAAGATGCCCGCCCAGCCTTCTTTCGGCATATTCCTGCAGTTCACGGCAAGTGCCGGCTTGCCCATTTACCAACAACTCGCTGGGTGAAAACCGCCCCAACTCGTTGCTCACACGCAAAGCCAGGTCATCGCCACTGAGTTGGGTCAGATGCACCTGGCCGGTGGAACAATCGCAGAAGCACAGGCCAAAAGCGCCAGACAAAAAGCAAATAACAGCCAGATAGTTATTGCGGCCCTCATCCAGCATACTGCCCTCAATGACCGTACCGGGGGTGAGCACACGGATGATCTCCCGGCGGACAAGGCCCTTGGCCTGGGCGGGGTCCTCCGTCTGCTCGCAGATGGCCACCTTATAGCCACGGGCAATCAGCCGGGCGACATACGACTCATAACTGTGGAAGGGCACGCCGCACATGGGGGCACGCTCTTTCATACCGCAGTCACGGCCGGTCAGTGTAAGCTCCAACTCACGAGAGGCAACCTTGGCATCCTCAAAAAACATCTCGTAGAAGTCACCAAGACGGTACATGACGATGGTGTCTTTATTTTGATTTTTTATTTCCCAATACTGTTGCATCATTGGCGTCATCTGCGCCACAAGTTTGCTGTCCATCCTGTTTCTGTCCTTCGTCTTTAGTGACAGCCGCCACAGCTGCCGCAATCACCGGTACAGCTGCTCTGTTCTGCGGCCATTTGCGGGTCACGACCCTGTACAGCCAGGTTGATGGCAATCTGAATTTTGCCCACAATCTCGTCCAAGGCCGTCTTTGCCTGGTTATAAGCCATCATATGCTCATTGGCCATAACGGACGCATAGATAGCACGCAATTCGGTGTTCAGCTCACGCAGTTTATCGACATTACGCTCGCTCTCGTCCTTGCTCTCCTCCGTATTGATGGCCATTCGCTTCATATTGAACTCACCAATGAGCTGCTGTAAATTCTCGTCTGCATCGGCATTCTGCTGGGCGGTCAGCACTGCCTGGCAACGCTCATCCTGCTGTAACTGATAGGCCAAATCAATAGCCATCTGCAAAATCGTATCCATGTTCATTTCTCCTTTTATTGTTTGATTATTCTACTTCGCATAAGGTACCGTGCATCACCCAGCTACGGGCATCGTCTACATGAATTGTAGCATACCGCCCTACAAGAGCGGGGTCGGCTACCACACGCACAATGCTGTTATCGGCCAGGCGAGCTTCCAGATAGCCGTCTGCAGCTGTTTCCAGCAAGGCACGCTGTTTCGTGCCGACCAATACAGCCAGACGCTTGGCAGACATCTCCTCCTGCAGAGCGTTGAGTTCCTGCAACCAAGCAGTTTTGGTTTCCAGCGGTATGGGGTCCTCCATCTCGGCCGCCGGTGTTCCCCGGCGTGGGGAGAAAATGAAAGTAAAGAGAGATGTAAAGCCAACCTCCTTTACAAGAGAAAGCGTGTCTTCAAACTCCTCCCGCGTCTCACCGGGAAAGCCAACGATCACATCGCTGGTAAAGGAGATATCCGGGATAACCTGACGGGCGTACCGGATAAGCTCCAGGTACTGTTCTCTTGTATATCGCCGGTTCATCGCCTGCAACACCCGGTCATTTCCGGACTGGAAAGGCAGATGGAAATGATGGGAAACCTTCTCGCAGGCGGCGATGGTATCGAACAGGGCCGGCGTGGCATCCTTGGGGTGGGAGGTCATAAAGCGAATGGTAAAGTCCCCCGGAATAGCATTCACAAGCCGCAACAGGCCGGCAAAATCCACCCCATGGCTCTCCCCTTTTCCGTAGGAATTAACATTCTGGCCAAGCAGGGTAATTTCCTTATATCCGGCCGCCACTAACTGGCGGGCTTCATTCAAAATAATCTCCGGGTCACGGCTACGCTCACGCCCACGCACATGAGGGACAACGCAATAGGTGCAGAAATTGTTGCAGCCATACATAATGGGGAGCCACGCTTTAAAGGTACCGTCACGCTTAACCGGGATCCCTTCGGCAATCACGCCGTCCTCTTGCGGGGTTTCGGACACCCGCTTGCCTCCGGTCAGTGCCCGGTACAGTAGTTGCGGGAACTGATGGATGACATGGGTGCCAAACACCAGCCCAACAAACGGATAACTTTTCCAAAACTTTTCGGCTACATGGGGTTGCTGCACCATGCATCCGCACACCGCAATCAACACCTCCGGCCGACGACGTTTTATGGTTTTGAGAGCGCCTACATTGCCAAACACCCGGTCGCTGGCGTGTTCACGGACGGCACAGGTATTAAAGAGGATCAAATCAGCCTCCTCTGCAATGTCAGTAAAGCCAAAGCCCATCTCTGCCAGCATGCCTTTGATGCGTTCGGAGTCGGCTACATTTTGCTGACAGCCGTAGGTGCGCACACAGGCCAGAGGCGGCGAATCCGGCTTTTGCTGTATATAATGACGGCGCACCTTTTCACTGTAAGGACGCTGTTTTTTTAGTTCCTCTGCGGTGATCATCTTGGTCATAGACAGTATTCCCTTTCCGGTTACAATACATCATCTTATTATACTACATTCACCCTGTTTTTGCAATGGAAAATACGAAATACGCAAAAAGATCTATGTCAAAAATTTGTTTCACGAGGTAGAAATCGACAAATAATGCAAAACGCCTGCACAGAACTGTCTGTACAGGCATTCTACTTTACACAGTTTTCGGCAATTCGGTATGTAAATCTGCTAAGTGCTGATGGTAGTTTCGCTCTACGATATGTGGTTTTAAATCCTCATTATAGTCTACAACTGTCACCGAAGCGTTGCCGACCCATGGAATCATGTGCATATCTTCTATCGGAGTATCCGTCCAAATACACTCCAGCGCACGGATGGGCGTAGCATGAGTCACAATACATACATGCTCCCCGTAATGTGCCTTCACGACCGCCTCTACATAGGCTTTAACCCGCTGTTGCAGGTGGGCCACCGACTCCCCCTCCGGGGCGGCGGCCAGCCCGATCTGCCGGCGCCAAAGGCCGTAACTAGTAGGGAATTTTTCCTCCAGGTGGGCATAACGCTCCCCCTGCCAAAGACCGCCGTTTATCTCACGCAGATGCGGCGTGGGAACAGCCATCAGCCCCGACTGTTCAGCAATAATTTGCCCTGTTTCATAGGCTCTGGATAAATCGCTGGCATATACAGCAGTGAATGGTACCTCCCGCAGATAGGCTGCTGTCAATTTGGCCTGCTCCCTCCCCTTTTCACTGAGGGGTATATCCAGCTGACCGGTAAACCGGGCATCAATATTCGATTCACTCTCTCCATGACGGATAAAATACAGACGAGTCATACGTCGTGTTCTCCCTTACAGAAAAGACTGACGGCGGTTCACGCCGTCAGTCTGCTGTTTTCTTTTACAGGTGCTCCCACAGTTCTTCGTGAGGTGCTGCCATAATCGATTTGCTGCTGAACAAGCCCTGGCGGATAGCGTAGTCACTACCAGCCTCCACGGCGGCTGTGACATCCCCTACCTCGCCGGTAAGCATTACAACACCTTTGCCGCCCATTCCACGGGACAAGCGCAGGTCAACAATGGCGACATTGGCCGCTTTTACGGCGGCATCGGCGGCCTTGATAATGCTGGCCCCGGAATAGGTCTCGATAATACCCAATGCCTTGTGCTCTGTCACCGGCTGAGCGCCCATGAGCGCCATAATTACTGCTTGGTCGATGCGGCCCATCAAGGTGCAATCCAGCACATGGTGCTCGTATTTATCCTGCACATGCTCCAGGGCTGTCTGTACCTCGGCGATACTGCCGGTAACAAGAATCTCATACTTACCCGGGCAGGAAGGGTGCGCAGAAATCAGCCGAACGCCGGCGGATTTCAGAGCGTCATCGCATGCTTCAACGCCTTTGGGGATGTTTTTGATTTCAATTACGCCAACTGCGTGTATCATTATGTATTCTCCCCCTTCCGTTAAACAGCAATAACGATGTGCGACGATGTAACATCCTGCACACGCCCACTGATGGAGGTGTGGATGTTAGCGGAAATCAAGCCCGTAGCCTCTGCAACCAACTGGCCGGCGGTAACATAATCGCCAACATGCACCATCGGCTGCGCCGGAGTGCCCACGTGTTGCCGCAGAGGCAACAGAATGCGTGTGGGGCTATACGCCTCAAACCGCATCTCCGGAACGCCAGTGTCGTATTTCGCTACACCGATGCGTTGCTTGAAACGTTCACTGGGTAACATCCGGTACTCTCGCTCGGGATCCACCTTGATCTCACCCTTGTGTTGGTAGCGCAATCTCTTCTTAGCCAAAATCTCTTTCACCTGCTGATACACACGGCGAGGGCTGATCTGCTGACAGCAAGCTGTCAGCTCACAAATTCCGCAACCGCAACATACGGCAGACTCGATAAACTGCTCCGGGTACTCCTCAAACATTGATTTTGCATTTCGTACAATTTTATGGGGTTCCAGCGGATAGCCAATCAACGCCCGAGGACACATATCCGTGCACAACCGACACTGACAACAGTTCGCCGTTGCGTGGGTATTGACAGTCCGGTTGACTGCCAGCTTACTGGTAATGGCCGGAATGGTGGTGGGCAAAATCAAAAGGGCCTTGGTTGTTTTGGTAATAACCGCCGTGTCCGGATTGATAATCGGTCCCATGGCCGGGCCGCCATCAATCATCACATGATCCTCCGGTACCGAAAAGCCGAACTTCTGCATCATATCCTTTACCGGTGTACCGATCGGCACAACCGTAACGAAGGGTTGCCGCACAGCACCGCCCACAGTCACCCATTTCTGGGTGACTGTCTGCCGGTCTCTGACAGCAAGACAGATATTATACAGCGTCTCACAGTTAAACACAATTACCCCAACCGAAATGGGCAACTGTCCCGGCGGAACAATCCGCCCAAGAGCCTGATAAATCAGAATAATCTCATCGCCCATCGGGTACACATCCGGTAACAGCTTAACCGTCACGTGTGAAGAAATCGCCTCGCCATCCATCAACCCCAGGCGATGAGCTGTATGCTCCTTCACGCCAAGGTACCCATGGCGGATACCGGTCGCTTCAATCACGTATTCCGCACCAGCCGCCACATCCGCAAGATGTTGCTTCATCAATGCATAATCCGAATACAGCAATGGCTCGCACTCAGCCGCATTGATGACCAGAGTATCGGCTCCCTCAGCCAACTTAACGGCAGAAGGGAAACCGGCACCACCCGCACCTACGCAGCCGGCATCCGTTATAATATTTTTAAGTTCATCTATGGTCATAATGGTTCTCCCTTTAAAGGGTCATGGTTAGTCAACGATACCCACAATCACCGCATCCGTAGGCGCCGTTTGATCCGGCATAGCCAAACGGGCACTACAACCGGTAGTGATGAGCACACGCTCGCCAATACCGGCGCCAACGCTATCCAGCGCTACGATAAATTTATTTTTCAGTTCCTCATTCTCAATCAGCTGAACCTCCATGATTTTGGAGCCAACCAGCTTCTCGTTCTTCCGGGTGGAGACGATGTGTCCCACAATTTTACCCACCAGCATATCAACACCAACCTTTAGTCAAAATCAGTCTTTGACGACACGTACCATGCTACCGCAGGGTAAACCTACAGCATTGGCGTCATCCGTATCTACATGCATCTCCAGCCGGAAATCCGGGCTGACACGTACCTGCACATCATACCACTTGGTGCGGCGCTCGCCATTGTCTACCTCAACATTGACGTATTCGCCATCCTTCACGCCAAAAGCCTCACCGTCGGCAGGACTCATGTGGATGTGACGGTTGGCAATGATGCACCCCTGGTCGATATGCACCACGCCCTTCGGCCCCACAATGGTCAAGCCGGCAGAGCCTTCAATCTTACCGGACTCACGCACAGGCGCTTTTACCTTCAGTGTATAAGAGTCGGTGCGGGAAATCTCTACCTGCGTTGCCTTACGCACCGGTCCCAGCACACGCACCTTCTCAATGGCGCGCATGGAAGGCCCGATAATGGTCAACTGCTCCTTGCAGGCAAACTGGCCGGGCTGAGACAACTCCTTCATGGGCTGGAGCTCATAGCCCTTGCCAAACAAGGTCTCCACATCCGCCGTGCTCAAATGGATGTGCCGGTTGGAAACGCCTACCGGCACCATATTCGCTTTATCGGAAATCACAGAAATTCCCTGGGCTTCCAAGACAGACCGCACTGCGGCGGTAACAGCAGTAACATCAATCGCCATGATATTCGCACCTCTTTGATAATATTTCTATCGACAAGCGGCAAAGCCGCTGGAACAGACACTTTTATGAACCTGATTGGATATACGGACAAAGGGCAAGCATCCCATCCCACCTGCCGTATGGCAGGTGGGATGAAAAAGGCTTGTCACTCGCGTGCCGACTGATTACTTCAGAACGGGCAGCAGCTTCTCCACGTCGCCGTGGGGGCGGGGAATGACATGGGTGGCGATAACTTCGCCCAAGCGGGAGGCAGCAGCGCCACCAGCCTCGACAGCAGCCTTAACGGCACCGACATCGCCACGGACCATGATGCTCACCAAGCCGGAACCGATCTTCTCGGAACCGATCAGGGTAACATTGGCCGCCTTGACCATCGCATCAGCAGCCTCAATAGCGGCTACCAGACCACGGGTCTCTACCATACCTAATGCTTCCATCTGTGTGACCTCCTTTTAAAAATTAACTAATGTATGCTATCCTTATTTCAGGATGGGCAGCAGTTTGTCCACATCGCTGTGGGGGCGGGGAATAACGTGGGTAGCGATCACTTCGCCCAGGCGGGAGGCAGCAGCGCCACCAGCCTCGACAGCGGCCTTAACAGCACCGACATCGCCGCGAACCATGATGCTCACCAAACCGGAACCGATCTTCTCGGAGCCGATCAGGACGACGTTAGCCGCCTTGACCATTGCATCAGCAGCCTCAATAGCGGCTACCAGACCACGGGTTTCTACCATACCTAATGCTTCCATGTGAATACTCTCCTTTTTCATATTGACAGTTTTTTCTGTTTGAGCCTTTGTAGCGGGGGCTTCTGCCACCGGTTTCTTAGTTTCCGGCTTTTTAGCTGCCGTTTTCGGCGCAGCCGGCTTTTTTGCTTCAGCCATTTCACTTACATCCTTTCTTCCCATTAACCAACATACAGGAACTTGGTGATTTCGGGATGGGGATTGGCAACTACCTCGCACAGAGCGACCTTACCCACCTGTGCGGCGGCAATTCTGCCAGCTTCGGCGGCGGCGGTGACATCCGATACAGTGCCATCCACCACCACCGTTACCAGCCGTCCGCCCAACCGTTTCTCTGTGTGGATCAGTCGAACGTCAGCGGCCTTTAACATGGCATCCAGCCCGGCAATTGCTGCTACCATGGCTTGCACCTCTAAGAGGGCTATTGCTTTTTGTTCCATAGCCATACCGAGCCTTTCGACAAAAATCTTACTTCAGGACAGGCAACAGCTTCTCCACATCGCCATGAGGACGGGGAATGACATGCGTAGCGACAACCTCGCCCAGGCGGGAGGCAGCAGCGCCACCGGCCTCGACAGCGGCCTTAACAGCACCGACATCGCCACGGACCATGATGCTCACCAAACCGGAACCGATCTTCTCGGAGCCGATCAGGGTAACATTGGCCGCCTTGACCATTGCATCAGCAGCCTCAATAGCGGCTACCAGACCACGGGTTTCTACCATACCTAATGCTTCCAACATAATAAAATCTCCTATCTGTTAGTATATTTTTTATTAGTATTTTTACAGGTGAAAACCTGTTTTAACGGAACTTGAAGAGGGTGTCAGCCATTCAGCTTATCCTTGCCGGTGGCGGCGATACGGGCCATCTTGACCGTATCCTCGGCCTGCCGGGAGATGAAGTCAGAAACGACATACAGGTTGCGCCGCTTGGCTTCGGCCACACCGACCTCCAGTGCGTGCTCAACAGCGGCTGCATCGCCTTCAAATTTGATGGTCATCAGCAGCGGTACCTCAGCGGCATCGCCGGCGGCCGGCTTATTCTTATCCAACGCCACGATGGTCACATCTGCCGCTTTGGCAATCATGTCCCCGATGACGACAGCGGTGGTAAAGCCGAACACCTCTAATAGACCTAATGCTTTTGCCATACCGAATGCCCTCTACTTTCGCTTAATCTGCCAGATAGCAGATCTTAATGCCCTCCTGGGCGATATTGACTTCCATAGCCTTGTTCAGCTGATCCAGCGGGAAGCTGTGGGTGATGAGTTCCTTGATCGGGATGTTCATCTCACGAGCCTGCAGCAGGAAGGCGATGGTGGTGGGATAATCGTCTGCGCTGTAATCCCAGGAACCAACCAGGTTGATCTCCTTATTACACATAGCGAAGTGGGGGTTGATGGAGAACTCGCCATTGTTGACGAAGAAGCCCATCTCGCAGAAGCCACCGCCACGGCGCACGTAGCTGTATGCATCTGCCGCCGCAGGAGGAGCGCCGGTGCACTGGAACACGAAATCAGCGCCCAGGCCGTCGGTGACGCCCTTGACCAGTGCGATCCGCTTCTCCAGAGTGTCGGCTTCACGGAAGTTGACGGTGGTCTTGGCACCCAGCTTCTTGGCCATCTCCAAACGCTTAGCGTTACCGTCAACAGCAATGATGTGGTTGATGCCGGCGGCACGCAGTACAGCAATCTGCATCAGGCCGACAGGGCCACAACCCTGTACCAGCACCTTGGTGTTGAACTTCATCAGGCCGGTGGAATTGGCACGGTTATAGGCGTGCACACACACACAGGCCAGCTCCAGCAACATACGCTCCTGGACATCCAGGCCGTTGACATTGAAGTAGGTGGCGCCTTTAGCACTGATGAGCAGGTGGGTAGCGAACCAACCGTTCAGGTGCTTATCAGCACTGTCCGGAATCAGGCCGAAGATGCCCTGCTTATCGCACAGGTTGGTGTTAGCAGGATGCATCCGGCAAATCTTACACTCGCCACAGCTGATAACGGAGGTGACAATCTTATCACCAACCTTCAGGGGGTTACCAGCGGTATCGCACTTGACGTTCTTGCCCAGTGCCAGGATCTCACCGGTGCCCTCGTGACCGAGAACAACAGGAGCCAGGCCGAAGGGATCGCCCTTCCACTCGTGGACGTCGGTACCGCACACGCCACAGCCTTCGACCTTAACGAGAATGTCGTTATCGCCGACAGCCGGCATGGGGTATTCCTTGACCTCAATGGTCTTGGGGGCAGTCAGCATAGCCACCTTGGCGGTCTGGGGGATGCCGGCGGCGGCTGCAGGGGCTGCAGCGGCATTACCGGTCATCTGAGCCAGCACGTCACGGACGATGCTTTCTACTTGACTTGCATTCAATTCCATGTTTTTTCCTCCTTAAATGATATGGAAGCTATCTGCCATCACGCAGCGGCGTTGCCGGGTGAAGCTACGGGCCGAGGTGATACCCTCACCGGTGGGGCCGGCGATCGTAAAGGTGGTATGTCCCTCGCCGCCGAAGCCGATACCGGCATAGGACGGTGCGTTCTTGACGAAAATGGTGGTCTCCACCGCCCTGGCGAACCGGGTCAAATGATCCACATTCTTGGAGTGCATGTGGGCGGTGTGGCGATTGCCATGCTCTGCCTTGACAGCCAGGTCAATGGCTTCATCGATGTCCCGCACACGCACGATGGGCAGGATGGGCATCATCAGCTCTTCCTGCACGAAGACATGATGGAAATCCGTCTCGCAGATAAGGCAACGAACACTGCTATCCACAGTCACGCCGATCTTGCTCATCAGCACGGCTGCGTCACGGCCAACGCACTTACGGTTAATAACCTTGCGAGTCTTGCCGTCCTTACCAGTCTGCTCCACCAGCACGATCTTCTCCAGCGCTTCCATCTGCTCACGGCTGAGCTGGTAGGCACCGTTCTGCCGCATATAGTGGATGAGATCGTCAGCAATGTTATTGAAGGCGAAAACCTCTTTCTCCGCAATGCAGGGCAGGTTGTTATCGAAAGAACAGCCGTCAATGATGTCCTTGGCTGCCTTCGGAATATCGGCGGTATCGTCCACGATGACCGGGGGGTTACCAGCGCCGGCGCCAATGGCCTTTTTGCCGGAGGATAGCACCGCTTTCACCACGCCGGGGCCGCCGGTGCAAACCAGCAACTTAATCAGCGGATGAGACTGCATGATTGAAGCACTCTCCAGGGTGGGCTTCGCCATGGAGCAAACCAGCACCTTGGGGCCACCCATCGCCGCCGAAGCCCGGTTGACCAGGTCAACAGCATAGTTGGAGGTAGCAATAGCATTGGGGTGGGGGTTGAACACCACACCGTTGCCGGCGGCAATCATACCAATGCTGTTACAGATAACCGTTTCACTGGGGTTGGTGCTGGGGGTGATACTACCCACCAGCCCGAAGGGGGCCATCTCGATGAGGGTCAGGCCGTCGTCACCGGTGCGGGCTCTGGGCTCGATGTCCTCGGTGCCCGGCGTCTTATCAGCGACGAGAATGTGCTTGGCTGTTTTGTGATCCACACGGCCCATACCGGTCTCCGCTACGCCCAGTTTCGCCATAATGGGGGCTTCTTCTCTGGTCAAACGGCGGATCTCGGTGATGATTTTCTCCCGCTGGGCAACGGTCATGTTGCGCAGGGCCTTATACCCTTCCTGGGTGGCCTCGATAGCCGCATTCATGTCGGTGAAAATACCGGCAAAGGTCCGCTGTCCATAGTGGGTGCTATCCCAATCCGGTTTGTCGGCAACGGCGGCGCCGCCGTCCATAGACTGCAACACCTGTGCTACGATCTTACCGATCTGGGCTTCCGTAATTTCAATAGCCAATCATCTCAACTCCTTTTCATAAAATTCTTTAGCATAGTTGCCGAAGGTGGTATCTTCAGCGGCGGTACCGCCGCTGACACCAAAGCCTCCGACAATCACACCGTCCTCGGTCAGCGGAACGCCGCCGCCGAAAATCACGATGCGGTTGTTATTGGTAAACTGGATGCCGTACAAGGACTCGCCCGGCTGGGCCAGCTTGCCCAACTCCTCTGTGGTCATCTTGAGTGACACAGAGGTGAATGCCTTGTTCACAGCGATATCCACACTAGCGATGAAGGCGTCATCCGCCCGAAGCATCGCCACCGGGTTACCACCGGCATCACACACCGCTGTGACCACCTTAACGCCTTGCGTTGCCGCATAACGCTGTACCTCGCGGCAGAGAGCCATCGCCTTGTCGCAGAAGCCCTCCCCTACCGCACCGGCATTGGTGCGGGCGGGTTGTTTTGCTACCGAAGAATTCGTGCGGTCACACAAGCGAGCCAGTGCATACAGCAGGTCGGACAGACGGTTGAGCCATGCCAGCATGTCCCGGGTAATACCGCCGGTCTGGGAGGCCGCCACAGCACACCGTTCAGCACGGCGAGCCACCGTACGGGCCACATCCAGGGCTGCACCGCCCTCGGTCTTACCAGGGAGAACAAACCCTTCAAAAGAGGCGTTCCCCTCACACACCGAGTCAATAGCACGCTCCAACTGAGCTACCCGATCCGGCTCTGCATAGCGCTTGCCGCCGGACAACTCACCGGAAACCCCTAGCAGGTCTGCCTGAATCTGCTCCAGCAGTTCAGCCATGCCCGGTACCTTAGCACGGGCCATTCCCAGACAGGAGGTGAGCTCATCCAGGGTACCCAACAGCTCGAAAATCGGGCTGTTCTTAGGAATATTTTGTCTTGTCAAGGTGCTGGCACGACCGGTGTCGCCGGTCTTAGTATACAATTTAGACATAGCCAACTCCTTACGTTATTAGCCGCCAATCTGACAGCGGAGTCCCGAACGCTGAGCCGCCAGCAACAGCTGTTGCATATGCTCATTCTCCGGGGGCTGGATATCAGCCAGGGTATATTCCCGACCCAGCCAGCTGTACTTATCCTGTCCTAAACGATGATACGGCAACAGGTGCAACTCTTCAACGCCGGGCAAGGTAGCGGCAAACTCGGCAATCGCCGTAATTTCTGCCGGGGTGTCATTAAATCCGGGAACGGTAGGCACACGAATAACCAAACGATTCGCTTTTTCAGCAATCTTCTTGGCATTCTCCAGTACACGTTCGTTGGTGTGACCGATGTACGCCTTGTGCTTGGCTGGATCCATATGCTTGATATCCATCAGGAAATGGTCTAGATGCGGTAGGATCTTCTGCTCAATGACGGCAAAATCCGCAAAGCCGGTGGATTCGATGGCTGTGTTGAGCCCTTCCTCGTGGGCGGTCTCTAACAGAGCTGAGGCAAAATCAGGCTGTGCCAGACATTCACCGCCGGAAAGGGTCATGCCGCCACCGGAACGGCGATAATAGGCACGGTCCTTCAGAACCTCCTGCATCACCTCAGATACCGACACGTCACGGCCAATCGTTTTCGTCTTGCCTTCTACCGTCATCGTTTGGATGCCAAATTCCTGCATCTCCGGGTTACAGCACCAACGGCACCGAAAAGGACATCCTTTCAGGAACACGATTGTACGGATACCGGGACCGTCGTGAATGGAAAACCGCTGAATATCAGCGATGCGTCCCTGCACCATGCGTATCGACTGCTCCACCGTCAATCCCTCCAGCCCTTCTGCTCGGTACGGTTGATAATATCATCCTGCAACGCCCGGGACAGGGTGGTGAACAGCGCACTGTAACCAGCCACACGCACCACCAAGGACTTGTACTTCTCCGGATGAGCCTGCGCATCCAGCAGTGTCTCGCGGCTGACCACATTGAACTGCATATGGCTGCCCTTCTTCTCAAAGTATGTACGAATCAGGGCGGCGAAGTTCTCCAGACCGCTACGGCCAGCCAAAGCTGAGGGGTGGAACTTCATGTTATACAGCGTACCGTTGGAGGCGATGTGGTGATCTAGCTTGGAGACTGAATTTGCCGCCGCCGTGGGGCCACTGACATCACAACCGGCAACCGGGGAAACGCCATCCGCTACCGGCGTATATGCCAGACGGCCATCGGGGGTGGCACCGGTCTGGGCACCCAGCGGCACATTGGCAGATACCGGATACAAACCTGCCTGGTAGATACCGCCACGGGGGTTGGTATACCCCTCCACCGAACGGGTGTAGGTATAGGCTACCTCACGAGCAAGGGCGTCGACATCGGCGATGTCGTTGCCAAACTTAGGCAGTGACTGGATACTCTCACGCAGGCGCATGAACTTATCCCGCTTAGCCGGCTCCAGCACATGGCTGTGGACGATGGAGGCAATCTGCGCAATATCGCTCTCCCCTATCGTCTGCCCACCGGCAACCAGTCCCTTGACAATCTCGGCGGTAACACGCTCCACGTCCGCCGGAGCAACCGTGCCCACACCGAAGTTGTAATCCATCGCCTCTTTGAAATCGGCCAGGGTGTACTCCTTACGGTTGAACACTAACTCACGGATGGCATACAGGCCGTCTGCCATGTTGGCAACACCGAAACCCTGCGGACCGGTAAAATTGTACTTGGCACCGCCGCTCTGGGTAGGCTTGCCACGACCGATACAGTCGTAAATCATAGAGGACAGGAAGGGAAGCGGGCAACGCTCAGCATGCGCCACGTCGATAGCGTTGTCGGCATTGACCATCAGCTCTACCTGGTAGTCAGTCTGCTTCTGGTAGGCATCAAACACCTGCTGGAAAGAGGTCATCTTGGTGACATCGCCGGTGGCGATACCTACCATCTCCCCTTCATCCATACCGTTGTGGAACACCAGCTCAATAATGCGGCACATATTGAAGAACGCCGCATCGTGCCAGCCTTCGGTCTTACCGGGGCACTGAGGCTCCACGCAACCGATCATGCAGTAGTTACGAGCATCCTGCAAGGTCAAGCCGCGGCTGACCAGCGCCGGAATGATGACCTCATCGTTGTAATAGGCTGGCAGGCCGATGCCGGTGCGGGTAAGCTCTCCTGCCTTGATGAGCAGCTCATGAGGCGTTCCGTTCCACACACGAATCGACAGCGAGGGAGCCGGCAACAGGGTGTGCATCGACGCCTGCAGACACATAAAGGACAGGTCGTTGGTCACATCCTCGCCGTCCTGATTCTGACCGCCAACGATAAGGTTCTGGAACATGCTGTAGCCGGCAAATCCGGCGGCAGAGGCCGCATCACGCACCTTGCACATGTCGTTCAGCTTAATCCATACACAGTCGATCAGCTCCTGGGCAAACTCCGGCGTCAGACGACCGGCATCCAGATCCGCCTTATAATACGGATACATATACTGGTCGAAACGGCCGGGAGAAACCGAGTGGCCGCTGGATTCCGTCTGAATCAGCATCTGCACAAACCAGAAGGACTGACAAGCCTCCCAGAAGGTAGAAGCCCCATTCTCCGGTACACGGCGGCAGTTCTCCGCAATTTGCATCAGCTCACGGCGACGGGTTGCATCCGTACAGGCGTTTGCCTCGGCTGCAGCCAGCTCCGCATAACGGCGAGCATACAGCACCGCCGCATCGCAGGTGCGAATCACCGCCTCCAGGAAATGACGGCGGGTAACATAGTCACTGTCGGTAATCCGCAGGGCGGCCAGCGCCTGCTGCGCCTCAGCGCGAATACCGCTGTAACCAATCTTCAGCACCTTATCGTACTGGACAGACACGTGGCCAACACCGTTGTAGAAGTAGTTGCCGGGAGTGAAAATGTTGTGCTCGATGGAACGCAGCGCCTCAGCAGACATATAGCTGGTCGCTAACTCGCTGGAGGTTCTGCCCTTCCAGTACTTATAAGCCTCCCGGAGCTTGGCCTTCGTCTCGTCAGAGATATAGAAGGGGTCGGCAGCACGGGTGGCGATGGTCTCGAACTCATCCTCCAACCAATCATAGGAATACTCAGGGAACACCTGCGCACTACGAGGAAGCACGGTCGTACTACCAACCACCAATTCTTCCGGCCGGATGGTAATCGGGATATTTTCGAGAATATGGTAAAACGCTTTGGAACGGCGAGTGATCATAGGCTCTCCCTCGGTTGCCCGATAGGATTCAGTGAGCAATACACCGCGGTCTGCCTCAATCTGCGGCATGTTACCGTAGATATGGTCAATCAGCCGATCGATACGAGCCGATTTGGGCGCATCATAAATGGTATATGATGACAAGATACACCCTCCTTTACAATAAACTTAGATTGGAAATTACTTGTTCAACTCAGCCAGCACACGCTTGGTGATCTCTGCCACCAGGTCGCTACCGGAAGCTGCCTTGTGATCGTCACCACAGGTGCACTTGTGGTTGGGATCGTTGTGCTTGCAACGGCAGTTCTCGGTGCCCAGGTTCTTACACTTCTTGCAACCGGGATGACGGCCGGGCATCTGCATCTTTACACGCAGCTCCATCAGCTTCTCCAGCTGGTCGCAGGGAATCTCCTCCACATTGCCCAGCTCACGAGCGTGCTTACAGATAACAGCGTTGAACTCCACCTCTTCCATGACGAACATGGCCTTGATCAGAGTGTTACCAACGGTCAGCGCACCGTGATTCTTCAGCAGGAAGGCATCATGATTCTGCAGATAGGGATCCAGAGAATCCGGAATCTCCATGGTGGAGGGGGTGCCGTACTCACAGGTGGGCACGTTACCGATGGACAGAACGGCCTCCGGCAGAATGTACTGATCCAGCTCAATGCCAGCCACGGTAAAAGCAGTTGCTACAGGCGGATGAGCGTGCACAACGGCCATGACATCAGGACGCTCCTTGTACACACGCAGGTGCATCTTGATCTCAGAGGAGGGGTTCAGCTTACCCTCCAGCTTGTTGCCGTTGCCGTCGATGCGGATGATCATATCGGGGGTCAGAGAGCCTTTGGACACACCGGTGGGGGTGCAATAGAACTCGTTGTCGCTGACCTTGACGGAGATGTTGCCATCGTTAGCGGCGACGAAGCCCTTGTCATACAGCTTATGACCGACTTCACAGATTTGCTTTTTGATTTCATAGGCAGACATTTGCATAGTGTTCAAACTCCTTTATAATGATATTTGTATGTACATTAATAATACAGACGAAATTAATCAGCTGCCAAGCGGGCAGTATCCAGTGCAATCATGTATTCCTCATCCGTAGGAATGACCAAAATCTTCACACGGGAATCCGCGGCTGAAACATCGGCATCCTTGCCACGGGGACAAGTGGCGTTCACCTCTTCATCCATGGCAATCCCCAGGTAATCCATATCCTGACACACACGGCGGCGGAGGTCACGATCGTTCTCGCCGATACCTGCGGTGAAGACCAGCACATCCAACCCGTTCATCGCTGCTGTATAGGCACCGATGTACTTCTTGATACCGTAGTAGAGGATCTCCAGCGCCAACTGGGAGCGCTTGTCTCCCTCGGCGGCGGCATCGCACACCACACGGGCGTCGCTGGACTTACCGGACACACCCAGCAGACCGGACTGTTTGTTGAGCATCTTCTCCACCTCAGCGGCGGTCATGCCCTGACTCTGCAGGTAGGTGACAATCGTGGGATCGACCGAGCCGGAGCGAGTTCCCATCAAGATGCCCTCCTGCGGTGTAAAGCCCATGGTGGTGTCTACCACCTTACCGCCGTTCACAGCGGTAATGGAGGAACCGTTGCCCAGGTGGCAGGTGATGATCTTCAGCTCCTCCGGCTTTTTACCCAGCATCTCGGCGGCACGGCCGGACACATACCGGTGAGAAGTACCGTGGAAGCCGTAACGGCGGATACTCTTCTCCTCGTACAGTTCGTACGGGATGGGATAGATATACGCCTTCTCCGGCATAGTGGAATGGAAGGAGGTGTCAAACACACCAACCATCGGCACATTCTCCATCAGCTTGCGGCAACCGCGCATACCGGCGATGGCGGGTGGGCCATGCAGAGGATTGATAGGAACAATAGACTCCAAGTAAGTAATAACCTCGTCATCGATCAGACAGGAGGCACGCAGTTTTTCACCGCCATGAGCGATGCGGTGACCGACAGCGCCAATCTCGCTGATGTCAGCGATAACGCCCAGCTCAGTGTCCGTCAACAGCTTAAGCACCCAAGCCAAAGCCGCCTCGTGGTCATCCAGCGGCGTTTTCACTTTGTAATCATCCTGACCGGGACGCTTGTGGGTGACGGTGCCGCCCTCGATGCCGATGCACTCGCACAGCCCCTTTGCCAGCACCTTGCCCTCCGGCATCTCGAACAACTGGTATTTCAGCGACGAGCTGCCGGCATTGATAACCAAAATCTTCACGTTTACTTCCTCCTCTGCTGATTACAGCAGTTTTTCAAACCGGGTATAGGCCTCATCGTAGGCCGCCGCATTCTCAGGCTTGTAGAACTTAGGCTGCTCGGAAGCGGCAATCACCTGACGTGCCTGAGCCAGATCGTCAATCTCGCCCAATGCAATCAGCTGAACAGCAATGTTACCGGTGGCTGTGGCCTCGATGGGGCCGGCAATCACATTGACGTTACAGGCGTCGGCGGCCATCTGGCACAGCAGACGGTCCTTGGTGCCGCCGCCAATCATGTGAATGGTGTTGTAGGTCAGGCCGGTTACGGCACTCACCGCATAGTGGGTGTAACGATACTTCATAGCCAGACTCTCGTAAATACACCGCATGATCTCACCACGGGTCTGGGGTACATACTGACCGGTGCGTTCGCAGAACTCCTGCACACGCCGGGGCAGGTTGCCGGGAGATACAAAGCTGTCATCATCCGGATTGATAAAGCACTTGAACGGCTCTACCTCCAACGCCTCACGCTCCAGGTCTGCATAGGACACATCGTATCCCTCACGGATCCACTGGCGGCGAGATTCCTGAATCAGCCACAGGCCCATGATGTTCTTCAGGAATCGAGTGGTACGGTTGTAGCCGCCCTCGTTGGTCACATTGAAATTGAAACTGGTTTCGTTGATCACCGGCGCATCCAGCTCCGTGCCAAACAGAGACCAAGTGCCACAGCTGATGTAGATGAAATCCTTTTCGTTAGAAGGAACAGCCACCACGGCAGAGGCAGTATCATGTGTACAAACAGCCACCACCGGCACCTTAGGCGCGCCCAGCTCCTCGCAGATGGCGTCAGACAGCATGCCATATGTAGAACCGGCATCGATAATCGGCGGGAACAACCGACGGGGCAAGCCCAACTCATCCAGCACATCGTACGCCCAGTCTCCGGTGTACGGGTCCAGACACTGCGTCGTGGAAACAACGCTGTATTCTGCCTTAGCCTCGCCTGTCAGCAAATAAGCAAAAAGGTCAGGAATCAGCAACACCTTATCTGCCATATCCAGCACCTCAGGCTCAAACATCTTCAGATAAGCCAGCTGGAAGATGGAATTGTACGGCACAAACTGGATTCCGGTGCGCTCATACAGGCGATCCTTGGGGATAACCTCGAACACCCTTTCCATCATGCCCACGGTACGGGTATCACGATAATGGACCGGGTTGTTCAGCAGGCGGCCTTTTTTATCGATCAGGCCGAAATCGACGCCCCAGGTATCAATGCCAATAGCATCAAACCCACCGGCGTGCACAGCCTTGGTAATCCCCTGCTTGATTTCATGGAACAGACGAAGCACGTCCCAATGAAAAACGCCGCAGACATCCACGGGATCATTCGTAAACCGATGAATCTCTTCCAAATGAAGCTTTTCGCCGTCATACGTCCCTAGGATGGCACGACCACTGGATGCACCAAAATCGAATGCCAACACACGTTTGCTCATTCTAATCTACTCCTCTCAGTCAAATTTACGAGGCGAAAGCATCCATCGGCGCCCTCACCTTTTTATACGCTCACATTATACAATACTATCTTCTATTCGTCTACCCTTGGCGCAAATTTCGATAAATTTACACTTGATTTTTTCACAATAATCATATATAATCAAAAATGAGCAGAAGGAGGGTGCCTATGCTGCCTTTAGAACGACAAAACAAAATACTGGATATATTGGAAAAGCGTCAAGCCGCCACTGTGGATGAACTAAGTGCCATTCTGTACTCCAGCGGTGCAACTATACGCAGAGATCTGCAAGCGCTTGAGTCTAAAGGGCTTATACGCCGCACCCACGGCGGTGCCGTACACATCGATAACAGCAACCACGACTTCCCCATGACTCTGCGAGAGAATGAGAACCTGGGCGCTAAGGAAGTCATGGCCCAGCGAGCACTGGCTCTCATCCGGGATGGACAAACGCTGTTTTTGGACTCCAGCAGTACCGTCTGCCGTTTGGCCCGACATCTGACCGGATTTCAGCGTCTGCGCGTTATCACAAACGGCCTGAAAACCGCCAGCATACTGTCAGAAAATGACGGCATTGAAATTTACGGCACCGGCGGTAAGCTCCGTGACAACGCTATGTCCTTTGTGGGAACACAAGCCATGGAATACACACGCCAGTTCCACGCCGATTATGCCTTTATTTCCTGCCGCGGCATCGATACCGAGGTGGGAATCACTGACTCCGACGAGGATGAAGCGCAGTTGAAACGTATCTACATACAGAACGCCAAACGCGTTGTTCTTTTGTGTGACAGCAGCAAATTGGGACAACGGCACTTCTGCAAAGTAGCCCCCCTGGATACTGTCTGGAAAATAATCACAAACGTTCAGTTGCCTGCCGAATACGGACGATAAGACCGCGCTGACGCTTCCCTACCGACTACAACATCTAGGCTGATTTTTATACGCAAACACAAAACATAGCCACCTGTTTACGACAAACAGGTGGCTATGCTCATTTTTGTTCATATCGTTTTGTGACATAGGTGGCGACGGTGTCTGCACCACGAGAAAAGTCGGTTTCTTCCAGCCTGTCCTGCAGTGCCTTTAATTCGTCCGGCTCACATAGCAAACGTACAGTAGCCGTCACCGCTTCATCCCAGTCGTCTGCTCTCACTGCCAGTTTCTGCCCAACCAAGAAGTCCATGTTGCGGCTCTCACAGCCGGGGACCGCCAGCAACAACACCATCGGCACTTTTACCGACAATAGCTCCGTAGTGGATAATCCGCCCGGTTTGCTGACACAAATATCAGCCGCCGCCATGTAATCCACAATCTGGTTAGTAAAGCCCACCACGACGGTGCGCTCTAATGCCATCTCGGTAAGCTGCTGATAGGCACGGACATTATGGCCGCAAATTACCACAAAGGTTACATCCTCCGGCAACTGCCGCACAAAATCCGGGGCTACACTATGCATATTTCCACATCCCATACTGCCACAACAGAGCAGTACCACACGGCCCTCTTGGGGCAGTCCCAGGCGATGCCGTGCCTCCTCCTGTAAGGGAGGAACGGAAAATATATGGGAAATGGGAATACCATTAATGGCCACCAGCCGTTCCTCCTGGACTCCCCCATCCAGAAATTCCTGCCGTAATCCCTCAGCGGGCATAAACACCGCTTCCACATCCACCGTAGAAACACCGGGGTAGCAGGTATAGTCAGTGGACACAAAATACTGTGGAATGTGCAAGTCATACTTTTTATAGCCCTCCGTTATCATCATGGCCGCAAAGACATGCGTACACACGGCAACATCAAAGTCGCCGTTTTTGATGAACTGGCTGAGCCGCTTGGCACCGGGGGCCATGCTTTCATACAGTAGCCGTGGTGAGTGATTCTCCGCAAAACGATATCCCACCCCAAACAAGCCCGGCAGGTACCTGTACAGATTATTATGCCCTTTGCTGAGCACCTCTGACACCGTCTCTGACAAAAAAGACAAGGCATCTGTAATCTCATATTCGTGACCCAGGCGACGAAACGCCTCTCCCACAGCCTTGGCAGCGGAATTGTGTCCACCGCCGGTGTTAGCCGACAGAATCAGCACACGCATGATCCTGACTCTCCTCTCTTTTTCTCATACGTTCCATTAACGATAATAGCTTCGGACGGTTATAGCGCTGTATTGCAACAAAAGGCAGATTACCTACCCCAAACAGTACAGAAAGCAGAATCCCGACTCCATTACGGCAGAAGCGGTATATTGTTGGCGACACAACAAACAAGGCTAAATGGACAACCTCCGCCACGCAGGTCTCACGCACCAAAACATCCAGCTGTGCGGAGGTGGTGTTACCCTCCAGTTTTTTGGGTACCATAGACCGGACCACCCTACTTTTATCAGGCAGTTTCATCTTCCAGCGACGGATATGCAGGCGCTCATAAAAACGACCGTTTTGTTCCCATGCCGCCTGTTTGAACCAGCCGCGATCACCGTGAAACCACGACCTTGGTATAGCTTGTCCCACAATATGAGACAGAACACCTAAGGCGGCCATGTATAGTATAGCGCGAAATATTGCTCGGACAAGCTCCATCGATATCACTCGTTCTTTCTCAAAAACAATAGACCAGCTTACATTTTGGCGGTTTCCGTACTCTTACAAACGCCTGTTTCCTTCTTCTCTTTTGGCTTACGGCCAAAGGTAAAGGGGTATACCAAGCCGCACAGGATAATAGCGGCAAACACATCAATAATGGAGTGTTGCTTTATAAATACTGTAGAAAAAGATATCACGACGATAGAAAACCAGTTGATCACCTGCCACGCAGGCGTAGAGAAGCGTTTGCACTGCAAAATCGCCAGCCCGGCACCCACCGACCCCAACACATGAATAGAGGGGCACACATTCTCGTTGCTGTCGAAATCATACATTGCCTGCACAATATCCGTGAGGAAATTATCTCTGGGCAGTTCAGCCGGACGCAACTCCTGGCAAGAGGGATAAATGAGGTAAATTATCAGCGTCACTGTATAGGTAACCGCAATAAACTGCATTCCACGGTTAAAGGCAGGCACATTGAACAGTCCTGTATACACCAGGGCTCCCACCAAAAACGCAAACCAGTAGTAGTACGGAATGGCAAAAATCTCACAAAACGGAATGTAATCATCCAATGGCGTATAGATAGGATGGAACTCCAGTGGCAGGAGATTTTCAAAGGCATAAAAAGCTAAACCATACAATGGCCAGAACAGAATCCAAAACAGATGGCGGTATTTTGGCGATGTCAGATTATGAGGACGAATGTCCCGAAAATACACCCAAACATCCCGCAGGGAATAATTGGTCTCTTCGAAAACTGGCATTATGTTTCTTCCTCCGTTACTTTATGTCGCTTTCGCAGACACTTAAAAAACTGTTGCAAAGCCGCACGGCAATCCTCTTCCAGCACGCCGGCAGACACCTCAGGGCGATGATTATAGGGCAAAGCAAACAGGTCGGTGACCGAGCCACAGGAGCCGGCCTTTGGATCAACAGTTCCCATCACGACCCGATCAATACGGGCGTTGATGATTGCCCCTGCGCACATGGGACAGGGCTCGAGTGTCACATACAATGTGCTACCGGACAGTCGCCACCCTCCCAGCGTACGGCAAGCCATGTGAATGGCCTCAATCTCCGCATGAGCCAAAGCATCTTTGTCCGTTTCCCGTCGGTTGCGGCCGGTACCGATCACACGGCCATCCTTAACAATAACAGCGCCTACAGGGACCTCTCCCTCAGCCGCCGCTTCAGCGGCCAGGCTCAGCGCCAACCGCATATACTCTCTATCCTCTGTCACGACAGCGCCAGCACCACCCACATCAGTAGAATAAATATAATAATGGAAATCACGAAAGCCGGTGAAGAAAACAGGCCACCTACACGCTCGCCCAAAGTGAGGGATGTAGCGTTTCGCCGGAGACTGAAAATCTCGCGGTAGCGTACGCACAGCACTATAGCCGCTACAACCCCCAGCCCAATGAGGGCGCCGATCACCAGCATATTTAGCAAACCCATCTGCATTTCTGGCAGAGAAAAACCGAAATACTCCAGCAATACCGATGTGGCGTTATTGCAGAAATGCACTACCATCGGCAGCCAGATATTATCTGTTGACACATACAGCCAACCTAACAGAATGCCTACCACAAAAGCGAAAGGCACCTGCTGAATGTTCCCGTGAATAAGACCAAACAGCAACGCTGAAACCACCACGGCGAACCAATCACCATAAGGGCGCAGTGTGCGCAGTACATAGCCACGAAACACCATTTCCTCAAAAATCGCCGGCAGAACAGCCATCACCACCAAGGATAATAGCATGCTGGTGGGGGTATTCACCATCATCTCCGGAGACTCCGGCATCGGCACACCGAACTGAGACAGATACGACAGGATAACGCTGACCACTATACTGGTAAGCATACAACCGCCCACCGCCGCCAACACGCCGAAAAGGGCAACACCGCCGGGGCAGGGCTTAGCCGGAGACAAAGGGAAATAGCGTCGCCGACAACACAGCGCTACCAGCACCGCCGGAACTGCCATGGACAAGGCGTAAACAACTCCATAAAAGCACAGATATGCTGTATTGTTCATCCCCAGTTGGAACTGATTAAGGGCGTCGGGAGTCAAAACACCAATACCGATCATCAGGGCGACCGCCGCCACATACGTAAACTGCATCGCCGCCGTCACCGACAGCATCGTCAGACCGATATAGCCGGCGTCACGCCGCAGGCTTTGCTTTTCCGGATTAACAGGAATAACCGGCGTCGGAGAATAATAATACCCACCGGGATAAGGTTGTTGCATAATTAAGTTTCCTTTCCTCACAGTGACATCTCATTTCATATAGTGTAGCACACTTTTCGCAAAAAGTACAGTTAAGAATTTATTAATTTTCCATTGCATATTCCTGGTAAATGTGATACAATAAATCGGTATGACAATCATGGGAGGAGAAAGGCATGGATAACCGTCCTATTGGTGTGTTTGATTCCGGCCTGGGCGGCCTTACAGCTGTACGCCGTCTGCAGGAGCTACTGCCACACGAGGATATTGTATACTTTGGCGATACCGGCCGTGTTCCCTACGGTACACGTAGCCGTGAAACCATCCGCCGCTATGCCGGGGAGGATTGCCGCCTGCTCCTGGACCGTGACGTCAAATTCATTATTGCCGCCTGTGGTACTGTCAGCTCGGTAGCACCGGATATATTGACCTCTCTGCCGGTACCGGCCATCGGTGTGGTGGAGCCCACCGCTGCCGCCGCTGCCGCCGCCACCCGCAATGGTCGGGTGGGTATCATCGGCACGGCCGCTACCATTCGCTCCGCTTCCTTTGAGCGGGCACTGCTGGCCATTCGCCCCGACCTGCATATTACGGCCACCCCCTGCCCCCTGTTTGTTCCTCTGGTGGAAAACGGCTGGATCAGCCAGGATGACCCGGTAGCCATCCCCATGGTGCGCCGTTATCTGACACAGATTAAGGCAGACGGAGCAGACACGCTGATTTTGGGTTGCACCCACTTCCCGCTTTTGACCCCCATCATCCAGCAGGAGCTGGGAAGCGATGTGACCTTGATTGACTCCGGATACGAAACCGCCCGTCTGTGTGCCGCCCGACTCCGGGAGACCGGTCAGCTGTCAGCAGATAGCCGTCCGGGTCAAAGCCGTTATTATGTTTCCGACCAACCGGAAGGCTTCAGCCAGGTGGCCGAGATCTTCCTCGGTCATTCGGTGGAGCAACAGGTTGAAATGGTCCGTCTGGACCAGCCCTGAAGAAAGAAGGACACCTATGAAAGCACTGATACACGTCACCGGCACGCAAACGGTGGATGGAGAGCAGGACGTCATTGAGTTAACCACCAACGGCTCCTTGGAGCAGACAGAGGACGGATGGCGCATCCTGTATCACGAGACCGAGGCCACCGGCATGCCCGGCACCATGACCCAGCTGGATATCACACAGGACAAGCTGAATCTGATGCGGACAGGCCCTAACCCAAGCATGCTGGTGCTGGAGAAAAACCGACGCCATCACTGCAACTACCCCACCCCCTATGGCATCATTGATCTTGGCACCTACACATCCGAATTGGATTGCCGGCTTACGCCGTCCGGCGGCGAGCTGGTTTTCAGTTATACACTAGGATTTAACGGTGGAATCAGCTCCGCCCATACCGTACATATCACCGTTCAGGAGGAAAAATAATCATGTCAGTTGTTGTTAGAAATGCGGAGGCACAATTAGATGCCGCCATTCGTAGTGCCGTCGCCGCCGCTGTCACCGCCGGTGCTCTGCCAGAGGGTGAGCTGCCTGCCTATGTCATCGAAACCCCGGCCGACCGTACCCATGGCGACCTGGCCGCCAATGTGGCCATGGTTTCCGCCAGAGCCTTCCGTCTGGCTCCCCGCAAGATTGCCGAAACCATCCTGGAGCATCTCTCCCTGGAGGGCACCTATTTCGAAAAGGCAGAGGTGGCCGGCCCCGGTTTCCTTAACTTTTTCCTCTCCCCTGCTTATTATGGGGATATTGTAGCCGAGGCTCAGGAAAAAGGCGAGGCCTTTGGCCGTTCTGACTACGGTCAGGGGAGCAAGGTAATGGTAGAGTATGTCTCCGCCAACCCCACCGGCCCTATGCATATGGGCAACGCTCGTGGCGGCGCTCTCGGCGACTGCTTGGCCTCGGTACTGGATGCCGCCGGTTACGAGGTTTGGCGTGAGTTTTACATCAACGACGCCGGCAACCAGATCGAAAAATTCGGTCTGTCGCTGGATGTGCGGTATATGCAGCTCTATCGGGGCGAGGAAGCGTATCCCCTGCCGGAGGACGCTTATCACGGAGACGACATCAAAGAACACGCCGCCGCCTTCGCTGCTATCCACGGAGATGCCTATGTTGAGGCGGACACAGAAGCTCGCCGCCAGGCGCTTATCGCCTATGCCCTGCCGCTGAACATCGCCAAGATGAAGACAGACATGGCCAAATACCGCATCGTGTACGACCAGTGGTTCACCGAATCCACTCTGCACAATAACGGCGAGCTGAAGGAGATCATCTCCATTCTGACCGAGAAGGGCCTCACTTATGAAAAGGACGGCGCCCTGTGGTATAAGGCCGGTGAATACGGCGAAAAGTACCAGCCTAAGAAGCATCTAAACCGGGACGGCGAAGAGGAAGGCATCAAAGACGAAGTGCTGGTGCGTGCCAATGGCAACCCCACCTATTTTGCTGCTGATATTGCCTATCATCGCAACAAATTCCTGCGTGGCTACGACACCCTCATCGACGTATGGGGCGCCGACCACCACGGCCATGTGGCCCGTATGAAGGGTGCCATGGATGCTGTAGGTATGGACGGCAGTAAGCTGAATGTGGTGCTGATGCAGTTGGTGCGGCTGGTACGGGACGGCGAGATCGTCCGTATGTCCAAGCGCTCCGGTAAGGCCATCCAGCTCAGCGACCTGCTGGATGAGGTACCGGTAGATGCGGCCCGCTTCTTTTTCAACCAGCGTGAGGCCAATACCCAGATGGAGTTCGACCTGGGTCTGGCTATTGAGCAGTCCTCCTCTAACCCGGTGTATTATGTCCAATACGCCCACGCTCGTATTCATTCGATCTTCCGCAAGCTGCAGGAAAGCGGTGTGGTCATTCAGTCTGCTACCGCCGCCCAGCGTGCTCTGCTCACCGCCCCCGAGGAGCGTGAGCTTATCCGTCACCTGGCAACACTGGAAAAGGTGGTGGTAGAGGGCGCCCGCAGTTTTGATCCCTCCGGCATCACCCGTTACGCCCTGGAGCTGGCTACCCTGTTCCATAAATTCTACAATGCCTGCCATGTTTCCGGTGTGGAGCACGACCTGATGATGGCCCGGCTCGCTCTCTGCGATGCTACCCGCATCGCCCTGCACAATGTGCTGACCATGATGAAAATTGACGCTCCAGAAAGCATGTAAAGTTAAATTGCTTCACACACAAAAAGGCCCTGTTTCCGTTGGAAACAGGGCCTTTTCACTATTTGATTTACTCTTCAGTAACCTGACGGATGATATCCAGCAGGTCATTGGCACCCTCGCCATTGGTGGCAGAGAACGGAATACAGGTCACACCCTCAAAATCAGCCAGTTCCTCTTCAAAAGCGGCCAAGCGCTTGGCTCGTTCGGTTTTGTTGAGTTTATCCGCCTTAGTCAACACCACAATGAAGGGAATTTCACGCTCCACCATATAGTCCAACATCTGATAATCATCCTTGCTGGGGGTATGGCGGATATCCAACAGTTGCAGTACCAGACGCAGGTCACGGTCATCATTAAAATAACCTTCAATAAGTTCAGACCAACGGCGGCGTTCATGATCCGACACCTTAGCATACCCATATCCGGGCAGATCCACCAGCCGAAGCGTATCCAGTCGGTAAAAATTGACCGTTGCAGTCTTGCCGGGGGTTGCGCTGGTACGAGCCAGTGTCTTGCGGCTCAAAAGCCGGTTAATCAAAGAGGATTTTCCCACATTGGAACGCCCGGAAAAGGCCACCTCAGGCAGAGTCGAGGCCGGTAACTGGCCGGAAATACCGGCAGACAGTTCAAAGGTTGCAGAATGGATATTCACTGTGCAATCCTCCCCTTTTAAGCCTTAGCCGGGTCGGCTGTCAAGGCATGGTTAATCACCGTATCCAGGGTGCGGGCGGTAATAAAGCTGGTTTTCTCCTTCACAGCGGCATCTACCTCGCTCAGGTCGGCTGAATTATCCTCCGGGATAATGACGGTGGTTAAGTTGTGTGTGTACGCCGCCATTGCCTTCTCACGCAAGCCACCGATGGGCATTACCCGGCCACGCAGAGAGATTTCGCCGGTCATGGCTACGTCTCCCTTTACCGGAATACCGGTCAGGGCAGATACGATTGCTGTTGCCATCGTCACACCGGCAGAGGGGCCATCCTTCGGCACTGCCCCTTCCGGAACATGGATATGGATGTCCTTATTCTTATAGAAATCGCTGTCGATGTGCCAATCGGAGGCACGGGACCGGACGTAACTGATGGCTGTCCGGGCAGATTCTTTCATCACATCGCCCAGGTTGCCAGTCAATTCCAGCTTGCCGGAACCATCCAGCACCGCCACCTCCACCGGCATCGTGGCGCCACCGACTGCCGTCCAAGCCAGGCCGTTCACCACGCCGATCTCATCCCGATGATTGCGGTGGTCATCCTTATATTTCACCGGCCCCAGATACTTTTCCAGATTAGCGGCGGTCACGGACACGCTGTCACAATCACCATCCACCAGGGCGGTAGCGGTCTTCCGGCACAAATCGGCCAGCCGACGCTCCAAAGTACGCACACCGGCCTCGGCGGTATACCCCTCGATGATGCGACTGATCGCACCATCCGCCACACGGAGCTGCTTAGCAGACAGGCCGTGCTTCTTCATCTGCTTTTTGAGCAGATGTCGCTTGGCAATCCGCTTTTTCTCCTCGGCTGTATAACTGGTGAGGGTAATCACGTCCATCCGGTCATACAGCGGTGCCGGAATGGAGGAAGCATCGTTGGCCGTAGTGACAAACAGCACCTCCGACAAGTCAAAAGGCAGGTCGATGTAGTGGTCACGGAAGGCGCTGTTCTGCTCTATATCCAGCACCTCCAGCATGGCAGAGGCCGGGTCACCTCGGAAGTCGTTGCCCATCTTATCGATCTCGTCCAGCAGGATCAACGGATTTTTACTGCCGGCCAGTTTGATGGCGTTAATAATACGCCCGGGCATTGCCCCCACATAGGTGCGACGATGGCCCCGAATCTCGGACTCGTCCCGGACACCGCCCAGGGACACACGCACGTATTTGCGTCCCATAGCCTCGGCAATCGAGCGGGCGATGGAGGTTTTTCCCACACCGGGAGGGCCTACCAGGCAGAGCACCTGGCCCTTCATTTCGGCAGACAACTGCCGCACAGCCAGGGCCTCGACAATACGCTCCTTCACTTTTTCCAAGCCATCGTGATCTCTGTCAAGGATACGCCGTGCACGGGACAGGTCAAGGTTATCCTCCGTCACAGTATTCCACGGCAAAGACAAGCAGGTATCCAAGTACGTCCGCACCACCGTCGCCTCGTGGGAGCCGTGGGGCATCTTCGACAGCTTCCGGCACTCCTTGCGGAGGGCAGCACTGACCTCTTCAGTCAAATGGAGTTTGTCAATCGCTTTGGCATACTCGGCCGACTCCTCCAGCGGGTCCTCTCCCTCCCCCAGCTCCTCGGAAATGGCACGCATCTGCTCACGCAGATAGTACTCCCGCTGATTTTCATCCATCTGGGCTTGGACTTTGTCTTCAATTTTCTTTTCCAGCTCCAGCACCTGGCACTCTTTGTCCAGGGTGCGGAGCAGTGTCTCCATCCGTAATTGGATGGACTGCAGGTTGAGAATGCGCTGTTTCTCCTCCATCGGCATGGGCAGATTGCTGGCAATAAAATCCGCCAGGTGGCCGGCCTTTTTATCCGACGCAACGCCCATCAGCACATCCGGCGCCATCTTCGGCACCAAATCGGCATAGCGGTCGAAGGTGTGCCGACACTCACGCACCAGAGCCTCCTCCAGGAGAGGGGGTGTCACCGGGCGATCCAGCCGCTCCTGGGCCACAACTATGAAGTACGGATCGCATTGCAGAATTTCCACCGCAGTTGCTCTGTATTCACCTTCGACGATAATACGGAAATTATCATGAGGAAGCTTGACGATCTGCCGTACCCGGGCCACAACGCCCATCCGGTACAGATCGTGGGGCTCTGGGTCATCAAGGGTCACGTCTTTCTGGGCAACCAGGAAAACACGCTGATCCTTTTCCATCGCCGCATTCAGGGCAGCAACGGATTTCAGTCGTCCCACATCAAAGTGGATGACTGTTTCAGGAAAGCAGACAAGCCCCCGCAATACCAACATAGGCAGGGTGGTGACCCGATTGACTCTCGTTGCCATATATGTATCACCTCTTTATCGAAGAAATCGGTCGGACCGCAAGCGAACCCGACCGAAAAAAGACTATTAGCCGTTTGTTGCCTTACGGCGAGGGGCAGCCTTGCCCTTGGCCGCCGGCAGACGGCGATTTTTCTTATCCGGGTTGTAGATAATATCCGGCTTGGCCCCCTCTGTGATACAGGCGGCAGTCAGTAACACCTTTTCCACCGTGGGGTCGGAGGGAATATCAAACATGAGCCGGGTAAGCAGCCCCTCCATCACCGCACGCAGACCACGGGCGCCGGTGTTGCGCTTGAGTGTCTCCTCCGCCACCGCACGCAGGGCATCGTCCGTAAAGGCCAGTTCCACGCCGTCCAGCCGGAACAGCTCTTTGTACTGCTTGAGGATGGCATTCTTCGGCTCGGTGAGTATCCGCACCAACGCCTCGGCATCCAGCATCTCCAGCGTGGTGATGACCGGCATACGGCCAACCAGCTCCGGGATAAGGCCATATTTGACCAGATCCTGGGGCACCACCTGCTTGAGCAGGGCGGCGCTGTCGGCATCCTTTTTGGATTTCACCTGGTTGCCAAAGCCCAAAGAGCCGGCACTGACACGCTTCTCGATGGTCTGGGTCATGCCGTCAAAGGCACCGCCCAAAATGAACAGGATGTTGGTGGTATCGATCTGAATAAACTCCTGCTGGGGGTGCTTACGACCACCGCCGGGCGGGACATTGGCTACCGTCCCCTCCAGGATTTTCAACAGTGCCTGCTGGACACCCTCACCGCTGACATCCCGGGTAATGGAGGGATTTTCACTGCGGCGGGAGATTTTATCAATCTCGTCCACGTAGATAATGCCACGCTGGGCACGCTCCACATCGTAATCAGCCGCCTGGATCAGGCGCAACAGGATGTTCTCCACGTCCTCGCCCACATAGCCGGCCTCGGTCAGCGTAGTGGCATCCGCAATGGCAAACGGCACATCCAGCGCCTTCGCCAGCGTCTGCGCCAGGGCCGTCTTACCAACACCGGTAGGGCCGAGCATCAGCACATTGCTTTTGCCCAGCTCAGCATCCAGTCCGGAGCCGAAGTAAATGCGTTTATAGTGGTTGTACACAGCCACCGACAGGGTGATTTTAGCATCATCCTGGCCAATCACATATTCGTCCAGGCGCGCCTTAATCTCATGGGGTGTTGGAAGCACCGGCGGAGCTGTATCCTCCTTCTCCAACGGGCGGCGGCGTACGGGTTTCTGCTCCGGATCCAGTAAGCTCTCGCACAGCTCGATGCACTCATTGCAGATAAACACACCGGGGCCGGCGATCAGCTGCTCGACCTCCTCCTGCGGCTTACCGCAAAAAGAGCAGCACACCCGTGGCTTCATATCATCATTCATGGCCAAAACCTTACACCTCCGGAATTACAAACGCCGGTCAACGACCTTGTCCACCAAACCATAGCGCACAGCATCCTCAGCGGTCATCCAGTTGTCACGGTCGGTATCACGCTCGATGACCTCCATGGGCTGGCCGGTCATTTCGGACAGAATGCGGTTCATACGGTTGCGGATAAACAGAATGTGATCGGCCTGAATTTTAATATCCGATGCCTGTCCACGGGCACCGCCCAAGGGCTGATGAATCATGATCTCGCTGTTGGGCAGCGTCAGGCGCTTACCCTTGGCACCGGCGGCCAGCAGGAAACTCCCCATGCTGGCGGCAAGGCCGACACAGATGGTGGACACATCACACTTGATGTACTGCATGGTGTCATAAATCGCCATGCCGGCGGAGATGGAACCGCCCGGGCTATTAATATACAGGTGAATATCCTTGTCCGGGTCCTGGCCCTCAAGATACAACAGCTGGGCAACCACCAGGGAAGCCGTAGCATCATTCACCTCGTCCGACAGCATAATGATGCGGTCGTTTAACAGGCGGGAAAAAATATCGTAGCTACGCTCGCCACGGCTGGTCTGCTCCACAACATAAGGCACAAAACTCATGGTTGGTTCCTCTCTTTCGTCACTGATTATATAGGCGAAATTCCCTGCCCAAAGAGTATGGGCAGGGAAATCGGGCTTTAAGCAATTATCGGCTGATTATTCTTCTGCCGCTTTTTCCTCGGCCGCATCCTCCGTCACCGTGGTGATGGTGGACTTGCTACGGACGAAGTCCATCGCCTTGCGGACGACCACATCCTTGGCCAGCTCGGTAGCGGGAATAGCCGCCTTAACCTGCTCCACCTCCATGTGGTACATCTCGGCCAGGCTGGCATACTCAGCCTCCAGATCCTCATCGGTAGCAGTGATGTTATCCTGCTTGGCAACAGTCTCCAGGGCCAGACGCACCTTGACCTGCTTCTCAGCCTGCTCACGGAAGCTGTCACGGAAGGTCTCCACGTCCATACCGGTGTACTGCAGGTACAGATCCAGGCTTAGGCCCTGGCTCTGCAGACGGTAACCGAAGTCCTGGATACGGTCATCGATAGCACGCTCGTACATAGCGGCAGGGATATCCGCCTTCAGGCAACGGATCAGGCCGTCGGCGATCTGCTCATCCACCTCGGCGTCAGCCGCCTTATTGCGCTGCTCCTCCAGACGCTTCTTGGCATCTGCTTTGAACTCGTCAACCGTCTCGAACTCGGTGGCGTCTTTGATCAGCTCGTCATCGATGGCCGGCAGTTCCTTCTTCTCGATCTTGTGCACCTTGCACTTGAACACAGCAGGCTTACCAGCCAGCTCAGCAGCATGGTACTCCTCGGGGAAGGTTACATTGACATCCAGCTCGGCATCAACCGTAGCGCCCACCAGCTGCTCCTCGAATCCGGGGATGAACTGGCCGGAGCCCAGCACCAGAGCGTGATTTTCGCCCTTACCGCCCTCGAAAGCCACGTCATCCACGAAGCCCTCGAAATCAAAGGTCACGGTATCGCCCATCTCGGCGCCACGATCCTCCACAGACACCATGCGGGCATTGCGCTCCTGCAGGCGAGTCAGCTCGGCATCGATATCCTCGTCGGTCACAACAACCGCCTTGCGGGTGAGCTTCAGGCTCTTATGGCCACGCATCTTGCACTCAGGCTTCACGGTGATAACCGCCTTGAACACCAGGCCCTCAGGGCCAACGCTGACCACGTCCAGGTCAATCTTGTCCTCGACATACTCGTAGCCGGACTCCTTGATCGCCTCATCCAGCGCCTTGGGGTACACATCATTCATAGCGGTCTCGTAGAACACGCCAGTGCCGTACATCTTCTCGATCATGGCACGGGGAGCTTTGCCCTTGCGGAAGCCGGGCACAGCCATCTTCTTGACATCCTTCTTGTAGGCAGCGTTTACAGCGGCCTCGAAGCTGGCAGCGTCAACCTCGATCTCCAGCTCGACACGACCATCTTCACGTTTGGTAGCAGTTTTCAGACTCATTACTATTCCTCCTATTAGGCCTTCCTAGCCACATTGCGCCCTATTATAACATATTGGTTTCGCTTTGGCTATACTTTTTTAAAAAAAGATAGGGAAAATTTGAAACTTTTTGCGTTTTTACTGGTATTTTTCCGTAGGACGCACAAGAATAGGGCAAAAACGCAATGCATCCGCCGAAATCAGGCGGTATTCAATGCCGTCAACCAGCCCCTCAGTGGCCAGGCGGATCCCTACGCTATGGACATGGCCATAGTAACAGCGTTTAATTCCTTCTGTTTGCAGAACCTCCACCATTTCCGGACAGAGCTGGTCACCATACAGCGGCGGATAATGAAGAAACACCACCGGCTCCAAACCGGTAGCCTTTGCCGCCTGAATGGATGTGCGTAACCGGCCGGCCTCCCGAAGGAGAACCTTGCGGTCGGCATCCTCCTCCGCATCAAAAAACCAACCTCGGCTACCGCAAACGACCATATCTTCCCCGACCACAACCGCATCATTATGGACGATACGCAGGGTATCGAAGCCGTGTTCCTCAAAAAACAGGTCCATCTGCCGGCGTGTTGTCCACCAGTAGTCATGGTTGCCTTTGAGAAGCAGTTTTTTTCCCGGCAGGCTATCAAGAAACGCAAAGTCTTTCTCTGCTTGTGCCAAACTGATGCCCCAAGATACATCCCCTGCAATAACCACCGTATCCTCCGGGCCAACCAGCTGTCGCCAGTTTTTCTCCAGGCGCTCCACATAGTCGTCCCAACCGGAGAAAACGGTCATGGTCTTGTTTGTTGCCAAAGAAAGATGGGTATCCGCTATCGCAAATAACGCCATCAGTATACCTCCTGCTTACGCCATATCCAACAGCCGATACACCGTCTGCTGCATAGAGGCCGTATCATTGCCACACACATCTGTAAAGCGGATTTCCTTTACATTTAAGCCGGCCAGCGGAGCCGGAATGGCCCAACCGGTCTTGGCCTGCAATTCCTGCATCTGGTCATAGGGTTTCTCCGCCTCAGCACCACCCAGTGCCGCCAAAATAGACGGGGTAAACTTGTACGGGTTAGCGGTGGAAGCAATCACCGTAGGCGTGGTATCCCCCGTCTTAGCCCGATAGTCCTCATACACCGCCACAGCCACCGCCGTGTGGGTATCCAACAGATAGCCCTTATCTGTATACACCTGCTGGATGGTCTCCTCCACCAGGGCATCATCCGCCGAACCGGCGGCGAACAGGTTGTCCATCTGTGCTTTCACAGCAGGCGACACTGCATATTTACGGTCATTCTTCAGCCCGGCCATCAGCCCGGCAATCTCCTCGCTGTTCTCCCCGGACAGATGGTACAGCAGCCGCTCCAGGTTGGAAGATACCAGGATATCCATGGACGGCGAGGTAGTGGTATAGAAGGGGCGGTTACAATCATACACACCGGTCTCGAAGAAATCGGTCAGCACCCGGTTTTTGTTGGAAGCACAAATCAGCTTGGCGATGGGTAATCCCATACGCTTAGCGTAATAGGCGGCCAAAATGTTGCCAAAGTTGCCGGTGGGCACCACCACATTAATGGGGTCGCCCATAGCAATGCTACCGGCGGCCAGCAGGTCGCAGTAGGAAGAAATGTAGTAGACAATCTGCGGCACCAGCCGGCCCCAGTTGATGGAGTTGGCGCTGGAGAAGCGCATACCGTTCTTCTCCAAAGCGGAGATGACCTCGTCATCCGTAAACAGCGCCTTCACGCCGGTCTGGGCATCGTCAAAATTGCCCCGGATGGCGCACACGCCCACATTGTCGCCTTCCTGGGTGATCATCTGCAGACGCTGCATTTCACTGACGCCATCCACCGGGTAAAACACCAGTATCCGGGTGTCGGGGGCATCACGGAAGCCCTCCAACGCCGCCTTACCGGTGTCACCGGAGGTAGCCACCAAAATGACGATTTTCTGCCCGGGAGCGGTCTTTTGTACCGACACCCGCATCAGATGGGGCAGAATCTGCAAAGCCATGTCCTTAAAGGCGCAGGTAGGGCCGTGCCACAATTCCAGGATATGCCGTCCCTCGCCCAGGTCGACCACCGGTGCCACAGCCGGCGTATCAAACCGGTCACCGTAAGCCGCCTCACAGCAAGCAGTCGTCTCCTCAACTGTAAAATCGCCCAAAAACCGGGACAGAATACGAGCCGCCCGTTCCTTATAGGACAGCGGTACAAGCTCCTGAATCGCCGTAGCAGACAAAATCGGCAACTCAGTGGGCACATACAGGCCGCCCTCCGGCGAGATGCCGGTGGCAATCGCCTTAGCGGCGGTCACATCGGTCTTGTTGTTTCGAGTACTGGTGTAGCGCATAGTTTTTCCTCTTTTCTCAGGTATTCTCCAACACCCTTGCGAAAAACGCCCGGGCATTTTCATAAAACACAGCATCCAGCAGGGTGTCCGGATATCCCCGGTCTCGCAGATACTGCCATAATCCTTGCATAATGGCTATGCCGTTCCATGTGGGTGGAATCGTCATGCCGTCCAAATCGGTGCCAAAGCACACCGTTCTCTCCCCATCCATGGACAGGAAGTGCTCCAGATGGCGCTGTACAGCGGCAAAATCCCAGCCGCCCAAATGCTCTCCGTACAGGTTGAGGCCAACCAGGCCGCCTCGGTCTCGGATAATGCCAAACTGCTCATCGGTCAGGTTACGCGGGTGTGGGCACACCGCCGCCGCATTGGAATGCGTGGCCACAAAGGGACTCTTCGCCAGTTTTTCCAGCTGATAAAAGCCACATGTGTTTAAATGAGATACATCCACTACGATAGACAAGGCCTCCAGATCACGGACAGCCTGTTCACCGGCCGCTGTCAACCCCTCATCAGAGCCAAAGCAACCGCAACCCCAGGTATTATCCCCATTCCAGGTCATCCCCACCATGCGGACACCTCGGCAGTGTAGCGCCGCAAGCCCGGTATAGTCAGCCGCCAGCACTCCACCGTTCTCAATGGATAACAGAGCCCGGCAGATGGCAGTTTCATCCCGTAAATCAGCGGCAGTCAGCACCGGACGGTATTCCGTACACGCTCTGCGCCAATCCTCTGCGGTATCCAGCAAAGTGGCACAGCGCCGTCTTGCATCCGTCACCGACAGACCGTCCGGCAGAAAGGCGGCAAAAGTCTGTGTCCAGTTTTCATACCGTCTGCCTCGCCGCAGATCGATGGCCAGTGAATTCTCTGCCAATGCGGCGCCGGTATCGGTGGCCTCGCTCAACGTATCGCAATGCAGGTCAAAAAGCCGCACCTAAATCCCCCGCTTCGTAGGCGCCCAAGATATGGTTGATCTCCTCTATCTTCATAGACGCATCCCCAGCCGTAACCACTTCCACTACATCAAAGCGTGGCTGAAGGGTAGTCTCGTGATGCGCCAGGTATATCGCCGCTGTTTGAAGCAGTCGCCGCTGTTTGGCCTGGGTGACTGCCTCACGAGGAGCAAAGAGGGAATCGGAGCGCCGTGTTTTTACCTCGACAAAAACAATATAGCGCCGATCGGTGGCAATTATGTCTATTTCTCCTTGCCGGCAACGGTAATTGGAGGCAAGGATGGTGTATCCTTTATCCCGCAGAAATCTGGCTGCCAGCACCTCACCGGCCGCCCCTTTGGAAACGCCGGCCATCAGCCCTTGTCTCCCAGGATTTTAGTTAAGAAACTGGGCCGATGAATCGGACAGGGGCCAAACTCCCGAAGGGCGGCCACGTGGGCCGCTGTGCCGTAGCCCTTATGTACCGCAAAGCCGTAAACGGGATACTGGGCGTCCAATTCCTTCAGCAACCGGTCACGAGCCACCTTAGCTAAAATGGAGGCGGCGGCAATCGACGGTGACAAGGCATCTCCCTTTACAACCGTCAAAGCCGGTATTTTCAAGGTCGGCGGGATACGGTTACCATCAATGGCGGCCATTGCCGGCACCACGGACAAGCCCTCCACGGCACGGGTCATAGCCAGATAGGTCGCCCCCAAAATGTTGTAGGCTTCTATCTCCTCTACCGATGCAGAAGCAATGCACCATGCCAGAGCTTTCTCCTGAATGACGGGAAACAGTTGCTCCCGCTTCTTTTCAGACAGTTTTTTTGAGTCATCTAATCCTTCAATCGGCATATCCGGGGACAGAATCACCGCCGCCGCATACACCGGGCCGGCCAAAGGGCCTCTCCCAGCCTCATCCACGCCGCAGAACAGGCCACCGCCGCAATGGGCACGCAGTTCTGCATCAAATTGGTAATCAGCCATGAGAATCCCCCTCCTTATCCGGCCATTCCAGCGTAATACGGCCCAATTTACCGCCCCGGTACTCATCCAGTACGGTAATCGCCGCACGTTCGGTGTCCACCTCGCCGCCGGATACCAGCATCCCACGGCGGCGGCCGATTTCCTGGAGCAGTATCCAGCTATCCTCCGTCAAAGGAGGCGTGAGTTTGTACCGTTCAGTCAGAAGAGGGGTGTAATCGGCACGCAGAATGCTCAGCAATTCGCAGGCCATTTCCTCTAAATTCAGCACCTGGTCCTTAATAGCGCCGGTAAAGGCCAGCCGCATAGCTACATTCTGATCCTCAAACTTCGGCCACAGCACACCGGGGGTATCCAGCAACTGGGTGCCATCCTCTGTCACAAACCACTGATTCATCCGGGTGACGCCGGGTCTGTCCTCAACCTTGGCCTTTCCCCCACGGTTCATGCGGTTGATGAAGGAGCTTTTTCCCACATTCGGGATGCCAACCACCATCGCCCGGATGGTGCGGTTGGCACCTTTACTCTCCCACTTTTCCAGCAGGTCGTGTAGTAGCTCTCGCAAAGCCGGCTGGAACTGGTTGCAGCCCCGGCCGCTTTTACAGTCCACAGCCAATGCTGCCAGGCCTCGAGACCGGAAATAGGCGATCCACCGCCGGGTGGCGGCCTCGTCAGCCAGGTCAGCCTTATTGAGAATGACCAACCGAGGTTTTCTGCCAGTCAGGCTGTCCAGCTCCGGATTACGGCTTGCCAGCGGGATCCGGGCATCCACAATCTCCACCACCGCATCAATCAGCGGCAGGCTTTCCTTAATCTTGCGCCGGGTACGAGCCATATGCCCCGGAAACCACTGGATATTGGCAATATCCGGCTGGTTTTCCGGCGTGATGACCGGTTCTGATGACTTATCCACCGATTTACGGGGACGGTGGGAACGCTGTTCCGGCTCCGGACGCCGTTTCTGTCCACCGGCGTTTGCTCCGTACCGTTTGCCGGTTTGCTTCGCCTTATCCCGTGAGCCGGGGTGTCCGGCACCGGTCTTTTTATTCTGATTTCGGCGTGTGACTGCCATGTTATTTACTCTCCGTTCGTAATTTTACCGGGATTAGGGGAAATGCGGTAAAAGGTCTTCCCTACCACATCATCTAGCGAAAAGCAGCCCAACATACGGCTGTCCAGGGAATCGCCACGGTTATCCCCCATGGCGAACACTTGCCCCTCCGGCACGGTGACTTCCTCCAGCATCCCATTATGCGGCGTGAAAGGCTCCCGGATATAGGGCTCGGTCAAAGGCAGATCATTACGATAAACGATACCGGTAGCCTCATCAATGCGGATTCGGTCACCTGCGACACCGATAATTCGCTTAATCAGCGGTGAATCATTGCTCCGGGTAATGACCACCACATCCCCATACGCAGGGGTGTAGGGCATACTGCTGAGCAGCAGGCGGTCGCCGTGCTGCAGTGTGTTGGTCATAGAGGCGCCGTCCACACTCACAACACGGAAAAGCAAGGCAAAAATCAGTGCCACGGCAACCAGCGCCGTTACCGCCGACCCGACCCACTCAAACCCGGAGGCAAGCCGCTTTTCCGCTTGTTTGGAGCGTTTCAGCATCTGTTCTTGGGTTTCGCACATATACCGTTCTCCCCCTCTACCTATCGAGATTCTTATATACCCGGATCGCATTGGGAGGCCACACCCGACACACGACCCGGCCTACAATATCCTTACAGGAGACCATACCGATCTCATGCATGCGGCTATCCTTGGAAATCGTCCGGTTATCCCCCATCACGAACACGCAACCAGCGGGTACAGTGACCTCCTCGGTCAGGTCACGCTGTACGGTGTAGCCGATAATGTATTCCTCCTGCTGGTATATACCGTTGATGTACAGGCGGTTGTTGTCGATGCGCACCGTATCCCCGGCCACAGCAATCACCCGCTTGATGAGCGGGTCGTCGGTATACCGGTCCACCACAACGATATCACCGGCATCATACCGGTCAGCAAAGCAGGACAGCAGCAGCCGGTCATGGTCCTGTAACGTAGGGAGCATGGAATCCCCATCCACCGCCACGATGCGCACCGCAAAGGTAAACAGCAACACAATCGCCACCAAAGACACAACAAGGGCGTGCATCCAATCAAAGGCCGCCAGAAGCCCTTTTCGTCCATATGAACGTGATGGACTCCCTGTTATATCGTGCATACTGTCACCCCTTTCCGATCATCGAGCCATAATCGAGCCATAATAACGTATTATAACATACTTCTTTTACAAAATAAAGCAAAAAAGGGACTTTTCAGCCCCTTTTTTACAAAAATTATTTGATTCGCTCTTTAACCTTAGCCGCCTTACCCACGCGATCACGCAGATAGTACAGCTTGCTACGGCGAACCTTACCGTAGCGGATGACCTTAACGGCCGCCACGTTGGGGCTGTGCAGCGGGAACACACGCTCCACGCCAACGCCATACGCCACACGACGAACAGTGAAGGTCTCGGCCACGCCGCTACCCTTCTTAGCAATCACAGTGCCCTCAAAAGCCTGGATACGCTCACGATCGCCTTCACGAATCTTCACATCCACACGGATGGTGTCGCCGATACCGAACTCGGGAGTGGTCTCCTTCATGCTGTCACCGGCAATGAGTTTCAATGCGTCCATAGTTCTTTCCTCCTAAAGTTTTCAGATGTTCATATCAGCAACGCTGCAGAGGACCACCCGCTTTAATGTCGCGGCTTTCGCCTGGCATTAACCCCCACAAGCTCTGCAAGCAGACCTTGCGGCCAAAAACGCCTGATATATATTAGCACACGTATGATAAAAAAGCAAGTGTTTTTTTCGAAAAAGTGAAATTTTTTCCGAATTTCAGGCAAATGGCGTTCCATCAGCCTGAAAAAGCCCCAGCCGAAGCACCTGCATCGTCCATTCATGGCCGGTAAAGGCATTCAGCGCCGTGAGGAACAGCGACGGATTGACCGTCTCTGCACTACTGCAAGGCAGTGACACCGTCATAACGGCACCGGTCTCCCCTGTCTCCACCGTGGCAGAGGCAAAATGCGGCAGGATATCAATGGTCTTCATGGTCTTTTTCTTTGTCTTCTTTTCCACCAGCAGTTCGGGAGCCGCTAAAGCCGCTTGTACGGTCTCAGCAGGACAATCCAGCGTCAGCCGATAGGTAGCCGCAGACAGCACACCAGCCTTGGCGACAGCTTCCGCGGCAGACAGCACCTGCAGGCCCTCCGGCAGGACGGCATTTAGCCGAGCTACCAGGTCAGCATAGTCCATATCCTCCTCCAAACGAATATCCATCGTCTCGGCTACACTTTCAAAGCCCAGAGAAAGCGGCGCCGCAAAGGTAAGATAAGGATGGCGGTTAAACCCCTCCGTATACCACAACGGAATTTCTGCCCGGCGCACAGCCCGGGTCATGGTGCGTACCAGATCCAGATGGGACACGTATTTCGCCCGGCCGGTCTTGGAAAATACCAGTCTAACGGTTTTCAACACAAACGCCCTCCTTCCAGCAAGCGGCACCACAGCCGGAACAGGCCTGGCGGCAGTTCGGGGTGGTAGTCGCCTCATGGGCCAGCTTATTCTCCCGGATGAGGAATGCCTTGGTCACGCCATAATCCAGGTGATCCCAAGGGAGAATCTCCTCATAGGGACGGCGGCGGTTGGCATAGAAGGCCGGGTCAAGGTTGCAGTCCGCAAACACCTGCATCCAGCTGTCAAAATCAAAATGCTCCGACCAGGAATCCAGGTTGAAGCCACGCTTGTGGGCTTCCTCCAGCACCCGGCACAGACGCCGGTCGCCACGGGCCAGCACCGCCTCCAGCAAGCTGGTCTTGGCATCGTGCCAGCTCAGGGAAATCTTCTTGGTATGCACCGAATCCACCAGATGCTGTTGCTTTTCCTGCAACTGCTCCAAGGTATCCTGGGGCTCCCACTGGAAAGGCGTAAAGGGCTTTGGCACAAAACAGGAGGCACTCACCGACACCGTGACGCCCTTCCCCTTCGGCTTGTCCGGATTGGCGTAGAAGGCGTTGACCACCTTCTGGCCCAGGTTGGCGATTCCCTCAATATCCTCCAGCGTTTCGGTGGGCAGGCCGGTCATAAAATACAGCTTTACCGCCGTCCAGCCTCCCTTGAAAGCTTTGGATACGGTCTCGAGGATTTCTTCCTCGGTTAGATTTTTATTGATAGCATCCCGCAGGCGCTGGGTGCCGGCTTCAGGGGCAAAGGTCAACCCCGCCCGGCGCAGAACATTCAGCCGGTTGGCCAGCTCCTCCGAAAAGCCGTCGATACGCAGAGAGGGGAGCGAGATGTTGGTGTGCTCCGGCTCTGCCCAATCCAGCAGGCGGTCCAGCAGTTCCTCCAGGTGGGTATAGTCGCTGGTGGACAGCGAGGACAGAGAGAACTCCTCATAGCCGGTAGACCGGCACAGGTCGTGGCTCTGCCGGTCGATCGTATCCACCGACTTCTCCCGTACCGGGCGGTAGATAAACCCGGCCTGGCAGAAGCGACAGCCACGGATACACCCACGGAAAATCTCACTCTGCGCCCGGTCAAATACGATATCGGTATACGGCACCACAAAGGAATCGGGATAATAGCAGTTGTTCAAATCTTTGATGATGCGCTTTTTCACCGTAGGCCGCACTCCATCTAGCGGTGTAATTGCCGCAACCGTGCCGTCCTCATTGTAGCTTACATCATACAGAGAGGGAACGTAGACCCCCTCGATATCTGCGCAGGCACGCAGAAAGGCTTTTTTATTATAGCCCTTCGCCTTGTGTTCTTTATAGAGATTGATGACCTCTAAATCCACCTCTTCTCCCTCGCCGAGGAAGAACAAGTCGATAAAGTCCGCCAGCGGCTCCGGGTTACAGGCACAGGGGCCACCGGCCACCACCAAGGGAAAGCCCTCGTCCCGGTCAGCGGCACGCAGAGGGACACCGGCCAGATCCAGCATATGCAGTACGGCGGTATAGCTCATCTCATACTGCAGGGTAAAGCCGATAAAATCAAACGCCCGGATAGGGTCACGGCTCTCCAGGCCGTACAGCGGAATATCATGCTGGCGCATGAGGGCTTCCATATCGCTGTCGGGTGTGAACACACGCTCACACCACACGTCCGGCTCGTTATTAAACTGGCTGTACAGAATTTTCATCCCCAGGTGAGACATACCCACCTCATACAGATCGGGGAAGCAAAAAGCAAACCGCACCGCCACCTCGTCCTTGTTCTTGGTGACGCTGTTCAGCTCGCCGCCGGTATACCGGGATGGCTTCTGCACCTGTAAAAACAGGCTTTCCAACTGCTTATTCATGTGGTACTCCTTATATTTTGAGAATTATGGGTAAAAATGATGACAAAAAGGAAAGGGGGCAACGCCGTGAACGCCAAGTGGAAATGTATCGTCGCCGGTGGGCTGGCCGGTGCGGCCAATGGGCTGTTCGGAGCCGGCGGCGGACTGGCCCTGGTGCCACTGCTCATAAACTGGGTAGGACTGGAGGAAAAGAAAGCCTTTGCCACCTCGGTGGCTATCATCCTGCCGCTGTCGGTGGTATCCTACACCATCTTTTGCCTGCGTGGAGGCTCGGTGTGGGGGGAGGCTCTCCCCTACCTGTGCGGCGGCATCATCGGTGGCCTGCTGTCTGCAAAATTCTTCAAGAAAATCCCCGCCGTGTGGCTTCATCGCCTGTTCGGGGCGCTTATACTCTATGGGGGTGTCAAGGCGGTGATGCTATGGTAGCGGCCGTGGCCGTCCTTGTGGGAATCGCTACCGGCATCATCAGCGGCTTCGGCATCGGCGGCGGCTCACTGCTAGTGTTATATCTTACCGCCTTTGCCGGGGTTTCCCAGTATACAGCCGGTGGCATCAACCTGCTCTATTTTATCGGCTGTGCTCCTGCCGCCCTCATCGGCCACATCCGCAACCGAGCCATCGACTGGAAAAGCGCTCTGTGGTGTGCCGGAGCCGGTGTACTGGTGGCTATCCCCGTTTCTCTCCTGGCGGCTGACCTGGATACTAACCTGCTGCGCCGTTTATTCGGTATAGGCCTGCTGTATATTGGGATAAAAGAACTTCGCTTCCGCAAGAGCGAATAAAGTGTACCACACTTTTATGGATTTTGCAACGGAATTTCAGGTTTTGAGAAAAAATCCCGAACGAAATATCGTTCGGGATTTTTGGGAGCGACACGCAAAATGGAACCGGTCTAAAAACCTGATTTTCTATACAATTTTCTTTTTATAATACTTTTCTATAAACTTTTTAGTTTTTCTTGTCTTTTGTATTTCTCCAACTACAAAAAACAATCTTTTATCTTTGCGTGGATAAGCAATAACATAATGTGGCGATCCTCCACCAGCACCAATCCAACTCCCCATTAGCGAAATACTTCTAATGTCAGTCCACTTTATTTGTTCTCTTTGCCCAAAGTTGTAAACAATTTCTACATAATCATCAGAAAAGGAAAAATATAACGATGAAATTGCAAACACGAATATAGGTAGCAAAACGAATATCCCAAACATAATACTCAAGCCAATTTCACTTTCTATTGCACAACTTATAGAAAGTCCGAGAAATACTATAAAAAGAACAACACAAAGAATTAAATGCGTGTTAATAGCGATATGTTTTTTGTTCATATCATCACCGACCTTTTGTTGCATTATAGCATAAAAACGTCGATGGAGCAATAATTATTCATTATTCATCAACGAAGCGACTTCGATATTCATTATTCATTCGAAAATCCGTTCTCATTTAATGAATGATGAATAATACAAACAAAAATCCGTCCACTTTCGTGAACGGATTTTCGTTTGTCTCTCGTGTCCGAAAAAGAACTGGGCACAAACCGAGGATTTTATATAGTTTTATATTACTGTAGGAAAATGTTCGTTTATAAAAATAGACATTGGATTATTGGGATTGTTTTTCAAATCATACTTTTCAACTGTGTTTTTCATGTCCTGCACCACAAATGACATTTCTTTTTGAGAAATATTATTGAAACTCTTTATTTTAAATAATCCTAATTCCATATACTTAACAAAGTACTCATATAAATCACATATCTTAATTGTTCGATCAATATTGACATTCTCTGTACAAGTATATGCACAGTTAATTTGTGTTGGTTGCTCAGTATTGTTCAAGTTATCACATTCATAAAGATAGCCAACTTTGCCTTTATAAAGTTTTTTAAATGCATCTTCAAAATATTCTGAATAAACAACATTACCGTCACCATCAAAGCCATATGGATAAAAGCTAAATGGTTTTGGAACAGGTTTTACAGCATACAATAGCGCAACTAATGGATTTGTCGCAAAATAAATATACGGTTTACCATGTTCAGATAACGACGGCTTTAATTCCGTTAAATCGGCAACGGGACTTCCGTGATAGAATGTCATTATACTCACT
>JAFURT010000007.1 GCA_017471765.1 Clostridia bacterium | reverse complement strand
CATAGGCTTTTGTCTGTCCTCGGTATTCTCAATACGACACCGCAGGTACAGCACCTTGGAGTCGGCAGGTAACCACGCACTGACAGTAAATACCACACCGCGGATACGCTCGTATTCGTAGAGGCTGAGGACGTCCCCTTCCGACGTTTCTGCCCGTTCACAGAAAACTGGCGAACAGGTCAGCGGATTATGTCCCTTGATACCCACATTGAACTCCACGCCGCCAGAGAACCAGGCATTCCGCAGAGCCAGATTGCCCGGCTGGAATACCGTATTCTTATACAGCAACTCACGCTCTAGATCTTTATCATACAGCGACCACAGACGTCCGCCCAATTCAGGCAGGAATACCGCCTTCAGGTGGTCGTTCTCGACGATAGCCGCCTTGAACTGGCGTGGCTTGCGATCTCGGTCGTAGTAATCCTGCATCTGATACGGTAACATCGTATTGATCATTCCATGCCCGAGGTAGGTAGCTTCCTCCTCACTCACCTTATCGGTGGTTTCAAAGCCTGCGTGGATATAGGTATTATTCTTAATATCCGGCAAGGGATTAGCCGGGCCAATGGAGGCCGCAGTGATTTCGTAATCCTGCATATAGACCATAACAAACACTCCTTTTTATACCAGTCGCACCGGCTTCAGCGTCCAGCACTGTAGCCGCGTTTTCTCATAGGTGTTGGGGACAGGGAAATGAGGCGGAAACAGCCAGTAACCGCTCCAATCGCCGTTACCCATTACGTACTGCTCGGTGGCACAGGTGACGGGCTTCACCTCGCAGGTTTCGGCTTCTTCATTGAGTAGGAAACACGCTGCCGCATAGCATAGTTCCCCCGCAGACAGGGTGTTCTCCCCTACCTCATAAGCGGAGAGCAACTGGGGATAGCCAAACACGGTGCCATATCGATTCATAGCCTCTATCACATCCACTCGACGAATCGGCGAAACAATATGCGATATGCATCGGGTCTCAGGGCCATAAGCAAAAAATGGTTTCAGAGGATGACCGCACAAGGCCTGCCGCAACAGACTAAAGATTTCAACAGGAGAAACATACTCTCCGGCAATCTCCGCAAAGCCTACCGTAGCGGTAGAGACAATGTCCTGTGCCAAATCTTTTACATCTTCCACCGTGATCTCCCGATTACGATACTGCACCATCTTCGGCAGTTCCTCCATCGTAACGAAGGTAACGCCACGCTCCATGATCTCTTGCAGAAACTCTCGCACCGTGTCGATTCGCTCTCGCATCCTGTCAAACGTGGTCAGCGGGGTCTTGATATAGCCGACGAAATCGCCGTTCTCATCGTAGCACAGATTCTTCCCACCGGGGCAGTTATCCAAATCCCAGAAGTGGTCCCTGTTGATAAACTCACAGGGATGATAAAAAATGCTGAACAGCTTGGTCTGCTCCGGCACGTCCCCCAAAGGATGCTCCTCTGCCGCCAGGCGGTCAAACTCCTCCAACGCCTCCTGCACAGGGTTCTCGTGGTCCGGCCAACACCGCATAATACGGTGGAGTGTGTTGAAATTCAACATCCCACCGTAGGAAAAAGCCTGTCCGTCCACATTTAAAATAAAGTGATCGTCCAAATATATGTCAATGCCGTGTTTTTTCAGCACAGGGCACACATCGGGCGTCCAAGAGCAACCCGGCTGACCGTAGCCGGTCAGCCGCTTGCCCAATATCTCACGACTGTCGTGAATGCCGCGGCTCTCCTGCCGCTCAAACTCCGCCGCCCCTTCCCGGAAGGAGAGGGGTTCACAATACTGGGTCATGGTAGGATGGAAGGAGTGCAGATCCGTATGATAGCCCAGGTCATGCCGGGCCAACCGGGTCAGAAGATCCACTCGGCCATGCTCCTTCAGATTGCGGACCTTCTCCCCCACCATTTTGAAAGAGGCACGAATCCCCAGGTCATCCAGCATATCCAAGACATAGGATAGAGCCTCCTCCGACTCGGGGTTGATAAAATCGGATGTATCAAACCACAAAGCACACTTCAAAGCCATATAAATCGTCCTTTCTTATCCAATACGATCGCCTGTTGTTTCGTCATACACAGCCGTTGTCGCATAGGAAAATGAGTCGGTAATTTTTTTACCGTTCTTCAGGGTGATCGCCACCGTGCCGCCCTTCGGCAGAGTAACGACCACCATACCGCCGCCCACCAGCAGAGCCTCGCCGCCCTCACTGTAGATATGGGCACCCGCCTGCCGCCACAATTCACGTAGCACCACCGGGTCGGTAGGGGGCAACTGGAAGGTGGTTGTCGTATAATCCTCATACGCCCGTGTAGCCGCCGCCACACCGCCATCCTCATATCGAGCCAACACCGTGGCAGCCTTGTCCTCCACCGCAAAGGCAGGGTCAAACACCTCCAAAGCGGTAATGACCGTATCGGGGCAGTAAGCCTCCAAGCGCATCGTATCAGCAGGCTGGTGAGCCACGCAGGTCATCCCCACCGTCTCACGGATAAGCGACAGCGAAGCGTCGGTATCGTTTAAGAAGCCGCTTGCGTGCAACCAAATGACATGGCGGCCGTCCCGTTGTACCTGCATACGAATAAATTGCCGCATTTCCTCGGTGAGCCGCACGGCCGTAACAAACACCACCGCACGGTACCGCTCAAGCTCTGCCTTGGGCAGGTCGTGGAGGTAGATGGAATCGTAGCACACACCGCTTTTGCCCACGGCGTGCATAAAGGGATACATCACCCCGTAGTGGGTCATATTCTGGTGGGGCATATAGTAATAATACTCCGCGTCATACACCAACAGCACGTCCGCCGACGGGGTGTACTGCTGCAGCGTCTGCTTCTCACAGAACTGCCGCATTGCCCCGATCTCTTCCATAAACCGTGGGGTATCCCACCAACCCCGCTTGAGATAAATGTTGCTGGGGAACATCCGATGGTCAAAATACCACATACCGTGCCCACGGGTAAAGGGCTCCAGCACATGGCTTTTCAACACCGCCACATTTTCCTCCAGTAAGGCCGGATCGCCGCCCACATAATCCTTGGTACCCACAGGGGCGCAGTCCATCTCGGTGAGCCACAGAATGTTGTTCAGCCGCATCGACTCCAAGAAACTGCGCGCAACGGAAACCCCCTCTACCTCACGCATATAAGGATGGTACGGGAAGGGTGCGGCCATAAAGTCGATTTTGCCGCTTTCGCACAACCGCTTGACCTCCAGATGACCGCCTACCGAAGCAGAGCCGAAGCCGCCGTCATAATAGCCGTAGAAGGCACCAGTCAACACAGGGCGAGGCCAGTTCTGCTTCACCACGTCAGAGAAGGTGCAGATGGCATCCACCGTGGCGCTATGCAACGCACGCAGAGAATCCACCCCGTATACCTCGTCCTTCGGTACCCGATAGGTAACCCCGTCGTCGGGGATTCCGTAGCTGTCATCCTCACGCAGATGACGGGTCTCGGGGGGTGCGATCTCGGCGGTGTCAATGGTGATGTCCGCCTGTCCCCACGCCTGCCGCAACGCCTCGTCAGTACCGTATCTCTCCCGTAACCAGCGGCGGAAATAAGCGGTCATCGGGCGGCTGTAATCAGGGTGATAGGTAAAGCCCCACTGATGCCACTCTGCATACACACCGCCTGCCACCTGAATGGCGACGATATGCTTGCCTTCTTCCGTATCCGCCACACGGCGGCAGAAGTCCGCCAACACGGCGGAGGTATCCTGCTTCCACTTGTCAGAAGCAAGGCTGGCACGCATATAGCGGTCCTCATCCCCCGCCACCAAACGCTCGTACTCGCCGTTATCGATATAATCCCCGTCTCCTTTGCGGAACACGCAGTTCTCCTCGGGGTTATCTCGCATCCACCAGTAGGGGGCACCCAAATGCAGGCGCAGCATAATGGCGGCATCGGGGTCTGCCTCCAGCACACCCGTCAACACGCCGATGACATTGTCAATGTCGTAGCCGGTAGCCTTATGCCATCCTTTATACAGGAACACATGCGCCTGTATGAAGTGGATGCCTTGCTCGGCAAAATGCCGCATATTCCGCTGTGCCTGAGTGGTCAGCGAATCGAAGGCGTGGATATCCGTCAATGCATAGATCATCGGCAGAGTCTTCTGCCCATTTATGTAAAGCGTGGGTTTGCCGTTTTCAAACCGTTTTTCTGCCGTATAGCCCTTTTGCATGGTTCATTCTCCTTTTATACACGATCCTGCCCGTTCCAAGACAGCGGCAACGGGAACCAGGCGGTAATCAGTTGAGCCTTCTCCTCAGGAAGCTCCGCCACCAACTGGGGCGGTAGCGGCCCAAACAGGAAACGAGTGGCAGTCAGCTTATCCAGTGTAATATCCGCCGCATCCTCGCAACGGTTCACACATACCGTGTCTCCCTCTTTCACCATCTCCAGCGTGCCGTAATCTGCAACCCCCAGCAACAGCCGCCCGTCGGGAATGGGCAACACCGCCGCCTTCAGGGTCAGCGCCGCTTCCACCATACGGTCCCAGTTCAGCACCTTGAAGTGGGTGGCAGCATCGGCGGTAAGAGCCTCGCACACACGGCTGAGAATGCCACACAGTGCGTGATCCCACGGATACATCGCAAACCGCACGTGATCGGCAGGCGACTGCAACACCCACTGATACAGCATCGCGGCGTTATCCTTTGCCGTGATGCCCTTATGCTCTGCGATGGCCGTACCATCCTTGGTGGCGCACAGATAGCCGATGGGCTGACCGTCGCACACCGCCAGATACGGGATGTGACTCCACGCACACAGGGTGGCATACAAGTCACGGTCACTGCCACGCTTGACGTGGATGAGGTTTTGCTCATACAACCCCCGAATGAAGTTAAGTGCCGCCGTATCGGTGGGGGCTACGCGTGTAAAGGCAACCGCCTTGCCGCCCTCTCGCGCCTCTGCCTCCTTGGCGTTGCGCTCGGTGAGCAGTACCGTATAGTTGGTACCCGATGGTTCGTAGCCGTACACCTCATACCGCGACCGCAAACCGCCCAAACGGGACACGTCGATGTTCTGCTCTACCAGATCACGCATCGCGGTCTCCACCAACAGTTGCATATATCCCTTGCCACGGTGCTTAGGCAGAACAGCAATATTACCCACCGTAGCAAAGCGCAACACCTTGCCGGCAACGGACACCTCGTAGGGGTACATTCCCGTCACGGCAGCGATTTCTCCGTCCTCAATCAAAGCAATATTATGGCTCATATGTTCATCATCTGCCACCCACATTTTGGGCAGACCGTCCTCGAAGTGGCGGGAGTTGGGGTCTCCCGTAAAGGAGATATTCAGCATCGCCGCCAAGTCCGCCATATCGTCGGCACACAGCCGTTTGATCTCGTAGCTCATCTCTTACACCTCGCACACCGCATGTCCTGTCTCTTTCCAATCAATCATGTTGCCACACAGCAGATTCCAGCTCTGGAAGCCGACGTTATATACACCCTCACCCGTATCGGGGTGATAATACTCGTGCATCTCGCCGCAGGCCTCGATGTCCCGTCCGAACATCTCCACCGTCTTGTCCAGCAGTTCTCGCGCCTCCTGCTCATAGCCGTAACGAAGCAGGCCACGGAACACCAGATAGTTGGAGATGCCCCAGATGGGTCCCAGCCAGCAGGATGGATTGCCGCTTTCCACGATCTGATACATCTTTTCACTACAGGACAGAGAACGGACGCCGTAATTGGAATAGAAGGTGCGCGGATTCTTGTAGTTTTCCTCCACCATCCGCTTGGCCTCTTCCTCGGTGGCGATACCTGCCCACATAGCCAGGAAACCGGACCACACGTCGATGCGCTGGATCAGCGTATCCCAATTGCGAGGGAAGCCGCTGTGCAACCACTGGTTAGGATCGATGGGAACCAGATTCAGATCCACGCTGTAATAGAAGCCGTTACGCTCGTCATAACAACGGCTGCGTATAGCCTGCTTCAGTTCCTCGGCACGGGCGGCATACACCGTCTGCTTATCCGAGTAACCCAGTTTCTTAGACAACTCTGCCATCGCCAGCAGTTCCTTGTACATCAGGCAGTTGATGAAAATGGAGCCGGAGGAACGCTTGGGACGGTAAAAGGTGCAGGGGTCGTTATCCACCCCGATGCAGGTATCGTCGATGTAGAAGAACAGACCGCTTTCGTGCTGACAGCAATCACGCCAATACTGCAGGTACCGTTCAAACACGGGATAGCAGTCCGTCAGCCAGCCGTAGTCCCCATGCTCCCGTCCGATAAACAGCGCGTGCTGTATCAGAACCGGCTTGGAGCAGTTGGTCTGTCCTGCCATCTCTTTTTTGGGCAGATATTCTTTGTCCCCGATCATCACCGGCAACCAACCCGTCTTTTCGTCGATATGCTGACAGAAGTTGAGGATGCATCCCTTTTGATACTCAAAAAATTCCGCCATACTGCCGTTCTCCCGTGCCACGGGAGTGATCGCCACATCGGTGATCCAGGAATCCCAGTCCCACAGAGTAAAGTCGTAGCAGGCACCGGGAACGATCATCTTATGCTTCAGCAACCCCTTCGGCTCACGCAGGATCTTGTGGTAGCTGTCAGCAATGTAATCTTTGATGAGTTGTTCGTACTTGTCCATAACCTTTCCTCCTATATATCCGAATAAAGAATTCAACTAAGCCGATAGACAGCAATGCCGCCCTTGTCCAATTCATACGGCACCGAAGCCGTTTCGATAGCCTCGGCAAAGGTATCGGTGTCGGCATCGTATGCCGCCACCTCGTAGGGCTTTTTCAGCGTAATAGTACCGCTGACCGTCCGCATGTAGTTCTTACTAACCACCACCAGATAGCGAACATCCCCCTCACGGAACAGGCTGACGATCAGCCCCGGCCCCCACACGGGTGCCTCCGCAATAATCTCAGACTCGGATAGAGCATCGATATATGCAACTACAGGATCAGTGTATCCCGTGTTGTGGTACACCGCCTCCCGTTCGGCGGATAACAGTAGGTTACCAATGTGGCGGGTCTGCTTATTCAACGCCGCCATCTCCTCAAATTTCTCGGATTTTTCCAAGTCATTGGTGATGATGCACTCATTAGCGGTGAAAATCAGCACCCCCTGTACCCCATAAGCCAAGGCACCGTTTATCTGCAGACGCATATGACCCATGGTCATCTTATCGCTGGCGGCATACCGCCACTCATGGATCCCCGACACCCACTGCCAGTAGGGTTTCCCCTGTGCTTGTGCCACCTTGGTCATATATCCCAGGTCTTTCCAATAGGTGTTTTCCTTCATATTGGTGTTCAGCCCATACTGCTGGAAGGGATAGTGGTCCTGGGTCAGCACAGGTGGGTTCACCTGCTCCACAAAAGCATCAACATAATAGGGATAGCGTGTATCCTCCGTCGGGCCATACCAGGTATGCTGTCCGTTGTAGCTGGGAAGCAGGCAGGTTAGCGGCACCGCCGAAGGGTCAGTGGCGATGATAAGATCGCACATCCGTTTTACTGAGTCATACACCTCGATACGGGGCTCATCCCAAGCAAAGAAACCAATAATATGCGAAAATTTCTCACGCAAACGTAAAATCTCTGCCTGTGCAGCCGACTCATCCGGCTGGTGATTCATATACAGTATATCCGGGGCGGCGATCATATCCATGCCCACCGCCTCAAACGCCTCGTAAAAGCCATCCTTATCGCCCTGAAAGCGGTAGCTGGGCATGGGGATGACAAGGTTGAGGTTAGACTCCTCCAACAGCGCTGCCATATCCTCATAGCGTACGGAATTGGAGTACATAGGCGGGAAAGCAAGACCTGCCCCCATATAAAATTCTTGTTGCCGATAGGTGCTTGGGGAACTGTCACAGGCGGTCCCTCCCACACACAGCACCACTGCCACTAGCAACGCACACAGCCGCCGCACCATATCAGGTCAACCGATAGACAGCGATATCGCCAGCTTCCAAGGTATAGTCAATACCATAGAGAGGCTGTGCCACCGAGAAGCAGGCAGTCTCGGCATCAAACTCCGCCACCGCATAGGACTGCTTTAGCTCAATGGTGCCTGTGGCGGTGTTCTCGTGGTCCTTGTTCACCGCTACCAGATAGATGTCGGGGTACTTGCGGATGACGCCCAGTACCAGCCCCGCATCCACCGTGCAGGTGACTCCATCGATATAGGGGGACTCGGCCAGGTCGTCCGCGAAGATCTCCTCCGGCTTATCAAAGCCTGCGGTATGGTACACCGCCTGGGAAATGCCGTGGAACAGCAGGTTGCCGATGTTTTTGGTCTTCGTATTCTGTGCCTTCAACGCCTCAAACTTTGCCGCCTTCTCGGCAGTCTTGAGCATCACGATCGGCTCCTGCACAGGAAAATAGGACAGACCCGAACAGCCGTAGGCCAGGCCCACGTTCATCTGCACCCGAATACGGGGGACATCCATCCGCACGCTGGTAGACCAGGTCCACTCCTCCACACCGGAGAAGATGTGCCAGTATTCCATTCCGTATTCCATAGCCTTTTTCCGCAGATAGCCCATGTCCTTGAACAGCACACTGCTCTTGAGGGAGGTATCCAGCCCATGCTGCTGGAAGGGATAATAATCCTGTGCCAAAATCTTAGGCCGCACGATTTCACAATACCGGCTTACATAAGCGTCATACCGCTTAATATCCTTGGGGTCCGCTTTATCCTGCACAAACGCCCAGATATCCTTAGCCGCCTCCGTTTCGAAAACCACCTCGATGTCCGGCCACACATAGGAACCGTAGCTGGGAAGCAAGCAGGAATAGCCGAAGGCACCCGGGTCGGCGTCCTCCACAATGCGGTGAAGCTCTGCCAAAATTTCAAAGCTCTTCATCCCCGGCTCATCCCACAGGTAGTGTCCCGCCAGCGTGTGGGGGTATTTCTCTCGCAGAGCGGCAATCTCCCGACGAATCTTGTCCTCATCCACCTGGGCCGGCTGGTAGGTGATGCCCTTTGCCACAGGCTTGCCCTCCTCGTCGGTGACGACCTCGCGAATACCCGTCAGAATCTGAATGTCCGCCTTTTCGCACGCTTCGTACAGCCGATGCATCGGAAAATCCAGTGGGGAAGCAGTGTAAGGAATCAGCAGGTCAATCCCTGCTTCCTTAAGCAATGCCGCATAGGTATCCATCGCCTCACGGTCAATGTGCCAGGTCATAAAGAACCCCGACAACATAAATTCCTTCTGTTGCCATTCATTTTTCATCTTACAACACCTCGTCACACGGTTGTGATTGATACGGTCAAGGCCTCGCCTTGCGTAAAAGCTGAACCGCCCGAAATCCTTTCAGCTCTTACGCAAGGAAAACCGCAAAAAAGGCAAAGGCGAGCCCTGCTTACGCACAAATATTACCAATTTGCTTGTAAACAGAGCTCGCCTCCTTTCACTTACCTAAAAACATCCGTAACCGATTATTTGGCTCAGGTCAACTGATAGACCTGGATACCAGCCTTGTCCAGATTGATGCTGATCTCACTCTTAGCGGAAGCAGCACCCATCTTGTTGGTGGCGGCATTAAACTCTGCCACGTTGTAGGACTTCTTCAGCTTGATGGTGCCGTTGACAGCTGCCTTGTAGTCCTTGTTGTAAACAACCAGATAGGTTTTGTTACCCTCGGTGAACAGGCTGATAATGAGACCGCTGCCTGCAGAGGGAGCGGAAGAGACCACCGTGGACTTCTTCATATCATCCAGATAGGCAGAAGCAGGGGTGGTATAGCCCGCAGTGTGATAGATGGCAGAACGCTTGGCGTTGAAAATCAGGTTACCGATGTTCTGTGCCTCTTTGTTCAGCTGAGCCATCGCATCGTACTTGGTGGACTTCTTCAGATCGTTGGTGATGATACACTCGTTGACACCGAAGATGAGAACGCCCTTAGCACCGTAGGCGATGGATCCGTTGATCTGAGACTTCATGTGCTCCATGGTCATCTGATCGCTCTTACCGAACTCCCACTCCTGAACACCGGAGATCCAGTGCCAGTAAGGAATATTGTTCTTGTTGGCCATGTAGGTCAGATAGCCCAGGTCTTTCCAGAAGCCGTTGGTCTTCATGTTGGCGGACAGACCGTGCTGCTGGAAGGGATAGTAGTCCATGGACAGCACATTGGGCTTTACCTTGCTGACGAAGGAAGAAATGTGGTTGGTATACTTGAGAGAAGCATCGGTGGTGGTCCAGGTATAATCACTATAGCTGGGCAACAACGCCGTGAACACTGCGGCAGAGGGATCCACCTTGGTAACCAACTGACCAAGCTTACGCACCTTCCAGAACTTCTCGGTGCGAGGCTCATCCCAGATATAATAGCCGATCAGGTGAGAATACTTGCCGCTGAGGGTCTTTACATTCTTCTCGATCTGAGCGGCATTCATGGCGTTGATACCGTAGATGGACTTATCGCTGGCAATGAAGTCGATGCCCGCCTTCTGGAACGCATCATAGAAGGCATTGGGGTTCGTCTCATATACACCGGCCATATAAGGAATAGCCAAGTTGATGTTGGCACCCTTCAGCAGAGTTGCCATCTGAGTAAAGTTGCCGCTGTCCGGCATGGGGGAGAAATTAAGAGAACCCGCCATGTAGAACTTATCCTGCTTGTAGGTGGACTGGTAGTTGGTGTCGGAGCCGTCATCGATGTAGTTCTTATCCATACCGGCGGTGGGATAGTAGATGTCGATATCGGTCAGGGTCAGCACATCGCCGGCCTTACCCACATAGTAAGCGCCCATATAGCAGTTGTCGGTCACAAAACGGGACATGGGATACTTGGAAATATCCAGATTGGCTGGAGCGCGGTTGCCGGCGGCACCCTCATCCTTGAAGTCGGCATTGCTAATGTTATTGATATACTGCTTGCCGTCGATCCACACGGAAATCGAGTTGGGACCGGTCATGATGGCCACGTCATAGGTCTTGCCGGCCTTGAAGGAGAACTCCTTCATGTTGGGGGCATCATAGCGCTTGATCTCGATAGCAACCATGGCATCGCCTACATACACATCGGCACAGTCATAGACGCGGACAAATCCATCCTCCAGCGCCAGATACATGTAGTCAACCATAGAGTTTCCTTTGAAAATGAGGCGTGCCAGCATGCCGTCATTGGAAGGGGTCACCTTAGCACGATAAACGTAGGTCTGCGCGGGATCCATAAACAGGCCGGTAAAGTTGGCAGGACCGCCACCCTGGGTAACCTTCAGCGTGTGCTTATCCTTGTCGTAGTCTGCCAAGCAGTCAAACTGCACGGTATAACGGATAACGTCCTTGATGTAGTTATAGTTGCCAGCCGGCTTGTTGTAGGAAATGGCAGTGGTGCCAACCTTGCCGGTAGTCGTTGTCACCTTGTTGCCACTGCCGCCAACAGTCGTCGTGGTAATGACATTACCACTGGCATCCGTCTGGGTAGCGGGCGCATCGGTAACCACATTGCCGGAGGCATCCGTCTGCGTGGTGGTAGGTGCATCGGTAATCACATTACCGGCCCCATCGGTCTGCGTCGTAGCTTGGTTGGTGGTGCTTTGACTAATGTCAGAGGAATCATTCGATTCTCCATTGCCGCCGGTTCCACAACCGACCGTCAATACAAGCAGAATCAGCACCAACGCCAGACTCAGCGACTTGAGAAACAGATTGTTTTTTTTCATTGTCGTCGTCCTTTCGGTGTTGCAGGCAGGAGAGTGACCCCTCAAGGAGTCACTCCCCTCCCCTATTGTTTACAGGTTCACAGAGGTTTGCTGATTAGGTAAGTTTTGTTGGATAAGCAAACGGTCAAACGGTCTTTTTCCGCAGAGCAAAGAGCGTGATAGCAGAAGCCAGCACGGTCAGCACAGTCAGTACAGGGAGGACATCGCCGGTGTCGGGGCTTTCGTCCTTCTCGTTGGAACCGTTATCCTCGTTGCCGCCGTTGTCGGTGGCACCCTCGTTGCCGTTGTTATCGTTTTCATTACCACCATTATCGGTATTGCCCTCGTCGTCAGACTTATTCTCGTCATCCTTAGCGGCGGCGTAGGCGGCCAGCTCCTCCTCAGTGGCATAGTGCAGATCCATCTCAGCCAGCGTCAGGACATCAGCACCCAGACCGAAGGCAGCAAACACACCGTAGTCATACGTAGCATCAAAGGCGGCGTCTTTAATTACGCACACGCCGTCCACAAACACGGACAGCTTGTCACTCTCCACCAGCACGTCCACAGCGTATGCCTTGCCAGCCTCAAAGGAGGTGGAAGCCGAGGCAAAGAACATATCCATCTCGCCAAAAGCGGAAGAATAGACCTGCACGCCGCCGTTGCCCAGTGTCACACACAGGCCGGTGTACACATCGTCGCCGTCCAGCATGATCACCGCATCGCCACCCTCAGACAGGGTAGCCTTGGTGCGGAACACATAGGGCTTGGT
>JAFURT010000006.1 GCA_017471765.1 Clostridia bacterium | reverse complement strand
TGAATATCTCATCCACGATCTCACTGATGTTGTCGTAGATCTCCCGCCCCGGTACATAGGACTGGTCAAACCGGGTGGAATTGGTGATGTCAAAGTTGTACCCCTGGCTACGGTACCATTCGGTATAGTATCGATTGAGTGCGTAAGAAATCTGCGCATAGATATTCGCCCGCAGAGCCGCCTCCGGCCAGGTGGGATAGATCTCGCTGGAGGCGACATTTTTTATGTAATCGGGAAAATCTACATACACATTGTCTGCCGCCTGGGATGGCTCGCCCAGGTGGACGGCAATGGTGCGGGGAATAAAAGGCTCTCCGGTCATGATCTATCGCCTCCTTACAGGTCGGCCGGGCCGCCGGATTGGAAGAATTGGGTGTTATCATCCGGCACGCCGGGAAGCAGTGGCGTCATGGTTATGGGTTGCGTGACGTAGTTGTTCCCATATATCGGGACATTCTCATGCCGGACAGATCGGAAGCCAGCGGCGCTGACGCCGATGTCGTACGGCACAAAGGGCTGCGCCTGGTCAGGACGCATGGACAGTTCCGGGTCTACGGACGGCAGAGGGATCACCGGGGTGAAGCCGTCTATATCGGTCACCGCATTGGCGTACAGCACCTCGTTGCCGTCTTCTTCCCGGGATACCGTCACCCTGGCCCCCGACAGAGGCTCCGCACCGCCCCCGGTGAAGACAAATACCCGCAGGTAGCCCACGAAAGGGCTCTCCGCTATGGGAGGAGGTGAAGAGGGAGTCTGTGGAGCAGGTAGGGGGAGCTCCGGCCGATCTGCTGCCGGAGGTGGCATGGGAGGCAGGGCTGTCTCCGAGGGGGACGGCTTCTCTGTCGCCATATCCCGGTCGATATCCGGTAGCGGGTATTGCTCATCCAGCCAGTTGGCGTCTGCCGGTGGCGTGGGTGTTGGCGCCTGTTGGCGGTACATGTCCAATAACTGTTGCCGGTATTGCTCTACCAGCGAGGTGGGGGCGTTTCGTTTTGTTTCATCCATAGGGATACCTCCTGTGCGCTTTATTCTCTGTATATATATGAGTGGGGAGCGGACGGTATGCGTCAGTTAAAATCTGGGGATTGTGTCATAAAACCCGTCCGGCGGTAATACACCTATACAGAACGAAACAGGAGTGGAGGAACGAACATGGAAACTGCCAGCAGCTTATATAAGGATATGGCCGCCCGGACCGGCGGCGACATCTATTTGGGGGTGGTAGGCCCGGTACGTAGCGGTAAATCTACCTTTATCAAACGGTTTATGGATACGCTGATTATTCCGAATATGACCGATGCCCATCGCCGGGAGCGGGCGAATGATGAGCTGCCCCAGTCCGCCGCTGGACGCACCATTATGACTACCGAGCCGAAATTCATCCCGGAGCAGGCGGCTCAGGTGACGCTGGATGGGGTAGCCAATCTGCGGGTGCGGCTCATCGATTGTGTGGGGTACATCCTGCCCTCAGCCCTGGGGTATATCGAGAATGAACAGCCCCGAATGGTCAAGACCCCTTGGTATGAGGAGGAGATTCCTTTTAATATGGCGGCGGAGGAGGGGACACGCCGGGTGATAACCGACCATTCAACAGTGGGGATGGTGGTCACCACAGACGGCTCCATCACCGACCTGCCCCGGGAGGAGTATGCGGCGGCAGAACAGCGGGTGGTGGAAGAGCTGAAAGCCATTCATAAGCCCTTTACGGTTCTGCTCAATGCCGTAGACCCGCACGCCACAGCTACCCGGGCACTGGCCCGGGAGATGGAACAGAAGTACGGTGTGCCGGTGGTGCCGGTGAACTGCCAGACCATGACGGAGGAGGAGATCCGGGAAATTCTGTCGGCACTGTTGTCCCAGTTCCCGGTACAGCAGATTGGGCTGGTACTGCCCCGCTGGCTGATGCGGCTGGAGCGTACTCATCCGGTGCGGTGTGCTATCATGGAGGCGGTAAAGTCTGCCTGCACCGGGGTGGAGCGTGTCAGCCAGGTGTCCTCGCTGGCGGAGGGTTTGTGCGGCTGTGCGTATGTGGACGGTGCGGCGGTTGAGAGCGTCGATTTGGGGCAGGGGGCGGTCACGGTAGGCGTGGCCGTGCAACCGGAGCTGTTCTATCAGATTTTGGGCGAGGCCACCGGACTGGATATTGCGGACGAAGGAGCTCTCATGGCGCATATGCTGGAGATGGCATCGGTGTGTAAAAAGTACGAGAAAATCAAAGGGGCATTGGAGCAGGTGGAGGCCACCGGCTACGGCATCGTGATGCCGGATATGGAGGAAATGGCTTTGGAGGAGCCGGAGATCATCCGGCAAAGTGGCCGGTACGGTGTGCGCCTCCGGGCGTCGGCCCCCTCTTTGCATTTGATGAAGGCGCAGATTCAAACGGAGGTCAGCCCCATCGTCGGCTCGGAGAGGCAGAGCGAGGATCTGGTGAATTATCTGCTGGGGCAGTTTGAGGCAGACCCACAGAAGATTTGGGATTCCAACATATTCGGCACCTCGTTGTACGGATTGGTCAACGAAGGCTTGCACAGTAAACTACTGCATATGCCGGAGGATGCCCGGCTGAAACTGAAAGAAACGGTGGAACGTATCATCAATGAGGGGTGTAACGGTCTGATTTGCATCATCGTATAAGAATCGTATAAGAAAAGAGGAAACAGCATGGTAGAACATAGTTCCCGGCTGACCGGTGAGTGGGTGTCCACCCATCCGCCGGCCCCGAAGAAAGAACAGCCCCCCGACCCGCCGGAAAAGAAGCCCCATCGGTTATCGGTAGTAGGGGTGCAGAGCCTGGCCTGTGTGGTGGTGCTGTTGCTGGCACTGCTGTTGCGTCTGGCCGGTGGAGAAGCCTATACTCAACTGCGTGGGCAGTTCCGGCAGAGCCTGATGAGCAACGACCTGCTGGGGGCGCTGGCTACCTTATGGGAGGATGTGCCCCCGGCCGGGGAGGAGAGCGCCGTACCGGAGAGTGACATCACGGAAGCGGCAGGCCGTCTGCCGCCGTCGGGAGCTGTGGCGGTCAACCTGCGGGTCAACCGGCTGGCGGTGGCACCAGTAGCGGAAGGGGTGCTCACCTCCGGCTACGGATACCGGGAAAACCCCACCGGCGAAGGGGAGCAGTTTCACCATGGGGTGGATATTGCAGCATCGGCCGGTACGCCGATCGCCGCCATGTATGACGGCACCGTGGAGCAGGTGGGGGAGAGCCGTAGCTTGGGGAACTATATCTGTCTTGCCCACGGTGACGGCGTTACAGTCTTGTACGCCCATTGTGCGGCGGTGGTAGCCGAGGAGGGGGCGCATGTGCGGGCGGGCGAAACGGTGGCGCTGGTTGGCTCCACAGGGGATTCTACCGGCAACCACGTGCACATCCAGGTGAGTGCTCACGGGACGGTGTATAACCCGGCAGGCACCGTTCCGCTGACGGCCTATGCTTGAGCGGCGTTTATGGGGTGTGCGCTGTCGGCTGAGCCTGCTGTTCCCAGCTCTCATTACGGCGCTACTTCTATGGCAACCGGATGGGCTGGCGGTGTCCTGTGTGGTGGCTTCAGTGGTGCATGAGGGCGGTCATCTGCTGGCAATGCTTCTGCTGGGGTATCCGCCGGAGAGTTGCACGGTGGGCGCCTTCGGGATGCGTATCCGGCTGGGGCGCCGCCTGCCGGGCTACGGGCATAATATGCTGATTTCTTTCGCCGGCCCGGCGGCCAATCTGCTGTCGGCCGGCCTGCTTTTGCTGGCAGATACCCCTACCGCGGCGGCGGTACATCTGGTGCTAGCGGGATTTAATCTGCTCCCCGCCTCGGCGCTGGATGGGGGAGAACTGCTCCGTTGCGGCCTGTGTTTGCTGGGCTTTGAAACATTAGCCAAGCCTCTTTTGCGGTTGACCTCGGCACTGGTGCTGTTGCCTCTGGCCGCCGGCAGTTTTTGGCTATTCCTGCGGGGATGGGGGAACGGCACACTGCTGATTGTCAGCGCCTATTTGGTGCTACTGGTATTTTTGTCGGACAAAAACGAAAAAAACTCTTGACAAGACCGAAAGAGGCTGGTATAATGGCCAGGATGAATCAAGCAGAGCATGCTCGCTCTCACCCCCGGATCTTGTTCCAAAGGGTTGATATAGACAACTTCTCCTGCCGTGTTGCGGTGGGTTTGGTGTTTGTGCGGGCAGCTAGGCTGTCCGCTTTTTTTGTGATGGAGGTGTTTCCCATAGCCAAAAAAGAGATGCAGATCAACGAGCAGATCCGGGATAACGAACTGCGTGTTATTGGCCCGGACGGTGCCCAGCTGGGTGTCATGTCCGCTCGCGAGGCACAGAAGATCGCTGATGACGCCGGATTGGATCTGGTAAAGATTGCGCCTACCGCCGTGCCGCCGGTGTGCCGTGTTATGGACTACGGCAAATATCGGTTCGAGCAGGCGAAGAAGGAAAAAGAAGCCCGTAAGAATCAGCACGTGGTGGATATCAAAGAGGTGCGCCTGGGTCTGAATACCGACGTGGGCGATTTCAACACCCTGGTCAACCGGGCCGCCAAGTTCCTGCAGGGCGGGGACAAGGTCAAGGTGAGCATCCGCTTCCGTGGCCGTGAGATGGGTCACCCGGAGATGGGCCTTGAGTCCATGAAGCGGTTTGCCGAGGCACTGCAAGAGGTGGCCACGGTAGAGAAGCCCGCCAAGCTGGAGGGTCGGCACATGCTGATGTTCCTGGCTCCCAAGGCAACAAAATAAGTTGCCCGACACACATTTATCGATAACAGGGGCTCCCTGTTTTAGAAAACCGATTAAGGAGGACAAACAACATGCCTAAGATTAAAACGCACAGCGGTGCGAAGAAGCGTTACAAGCTGAGCAAGACCGGTAAGGCGATCCGTGCCCACGCTTACAAGTCTCACATTCTCAACAAGAAGTCTGCTAAGCGTAAGAGAAATCTGCGTCAGACCACCACGGCTGACAAGACCAATCTGGCGACCATCAAGCGCCTGATTCCCTACAAATAATTGATCGTTGAGAGACGGAGGTAAAGAAAAATGGCTCGTATTAAAGGCGCTCTGATGACGCGCAAAAGAAGAAAGAAAGTTCTGAAGCTGGCTAAGGGCTACTTCGGTGCCAAGTCCAAGCTGTTCAAGACCGCTAAAGAAGCGGTGATGAAGTCCGGTCAGTATGCTTACATCGGCCGCCGGCAGCGCAAGCGTGATTTCCGCCGCCTGTGGATCGCCCGTATCAATGCCGCTGCTAAGCTGAACGGCATGAACTACTCCACCCTGATGAACGGTCTGAAGAAGGCCGGCATCACCCTGAACCGCAAGATGCTCGCTGAGCTGGCGGTTTCCGATGCGGCTGCTTTCACCGCCCTGGCGGAGAAGGCTAAGGCTGCTCTGAAATAAAAAAGCTGGAATTGCGCCCGTCGGCTTTCCGTCGGGTGCAATTTTACTTTTTCTGCGAAAGGATGGGCAGAGAGATGCCTGTTACCAGTAAGGATAATCAGTGGGTCAAGGAATGGCGTGGGCTGTGTGCCGATGCAAAAAAGCGGCGTGAAAGTGGCCTGTTCGCCATCGAGGGGGCACGCCTTTGTGGGGACGCTCTGGCCTCCGACGTGCCGGTGCGGGCGGTGCTGTATACCGCCACCGCCCGGCAGACCTACGCCGGAGTGGTGGAGTCGCTGATTTCTGCCGCCGACCAGGAGATCGAGATAACACCTGAGCTTGCCCGGCAGATGGGGGACACCACCAACCCACAAGGGGTATTTTGTATTGCGAAAACCCTTGACAATTTACAGAGTTTGGATAAAATAGATATAATGGGTTATTATGGGGCTTTAGAGGACATGCAGGACCCCGGTAACCTGGGCACGGTCATCCGTACCGCAGAGGCGCTGGGGCTTTCCGGTCTGCTTCTTTCGGAGGGCTGTTGCGATATATACAACCCCAAGGTGCTGCGTGCCAGTATGGGCGGCGTGTTCCGTCTGCCCCTGGTGCAGTGTGGGGATATGGCACAGACGGTGGCGGTCCTTCAGGAGAAGGGCATGACCGCCTTTGCTTGCGTGGTGGATAAGGATGCCACCCCCATTACGGCGGTGACAATGCCTCGTGGCAGTATTGCGGTGATTGGCAACGAAGGTAATGGCTTACGTGCCGGAACGGTGGCGGCCTGCGCCCAGCAGGTGACCATCCCCATGGCAGGCCGTGCCGAGTCTCTCAATGCGTCGATGGCTGCCGGCCTGGTGCTGTGGGAGATGACCCGCCCCCGAGGATAACACGGAAGGAGACTGACCGATGGATAGCCGTCTGTACTGGATATGGTTACAGCAAGCTCTGCCGCTTGGCTGTACGGCTATGTGTCACTTATTGGATACCTTCGGTCATGCCGAAACGGTGTACCGGGCAGATAAGGCCGCCTTGGTTGCGGCCGGTGTGTCTCCTGCCCATTGCCAACGCCTGGAGGATAAACAGTTGGATAAGGCTCGCCGCATCCTGGACAGGGTGCTGGAGGCCGGCGACTGGGTGCTGACGCCGGAGGATGCGCTGTACCCCTTTTCTCTGCGGCATATTCCTGGCTGTCCGGCGGCTTTGTATGGCCGTGGCGTGCTCCCTGATCTGGACAGTACCCCGGCCGTGACAGTGGTGGGTACCCGCCATGCCACCCCAGCCGGGATGCAGGAGGCTAGGGCTTTGGCCGCCGGCTTGGCGGCCGGTGGTGCTGTGGTTATCAGTGGCGGTGCCGTGGGAATCGATGCCGCCGTCCATGCCGGAGCTTTGGACGCACAAGGCCGTACCCTGGTGGTGCTGGCCTGTCCTATACCGGTGAATTATCCGGTAGAGAATGCGGCCATGCGCCAGCGTGTGTTGGCACAGGGCGGCTTGCTTATCAGCGAGTTCCCTCATGGGGAACCCTATCGTTGTGATTTTGAGGTGCGTAACCGACTGTTGGCGGGATTGAGTCAGGCGGTCTGTCTGGCCGAGACACCCGCCCGTAGCGGTGCGCGTATAACCGCCCGCCTGGCCCGTGAACAAGGGCGGGATGTATTTGCTCTGCCCGGTGCTTTGACGGGCCATCACTATGACGGTGCCCACAGCGAAATTCAGCGAGGGGCGGCGCTGGTGATGCGGGCTACCGACATTCTGCAAGAATTGATGCCTCGCTTCCCCGGGATGTTGAATTTGACCCAGGCTGAGGAAGCGCAAAAGCGGGTCGAGCAGGAAAAACAGCCGGCAAAGCCGGAAAAACCGGTAAAGGAAAAGCGTCCTCGCCGGAAAAAGGAGAAACAGCCGGAACAACCGGTGGAGACGCCGCAGGCAAACCCGGCTTCGGTAACAGAATGCCCGGACACGGCTGGTGAAACCGCCCGGCAGGTATTTTCGGCACTGACCGAAGCCCCTCGACCGGTGGATGAGCTGGCAGGGGAGACCGGCCTGTCTATTCCGGTGTTGCTGGCGGCGCTGACAGAGCTGGAAATGCTCGGTTGTGCGGAAAATTCCGCCGGTCAGCAGTATAAACGTCGATAAATATAAGAGATAGCTTCTTTACAGATAGAAAGGAAGACTGAGATGGCGAAATTGGTGATTATGGAGTCGCCTGCAAAGGCAAAAACGGTGAAAAAGTACCTGGGGAATGACTATGAGGTCGTGGCCTCTATGGGGCATATCCGTGACCTGCCGAAATCCCTGCTTGGCGTGGATGTGGAGCATGGCTTTCGTCCCCGGTACATGGATATTCCCGGCAAAACAGCCCTCATCCGCCAACTGAAGGCGGCGGCCGCCTCCAGTGAAGCCGTGTATCTCGCCACCGACCCGGACCGTGAGGGAGAGGCCATCGCCTGGCATCTGGCTCTGGCACTGGGCCTGCCGGTGGGTGAGACCAACCGCATCACCTTTAACGAGGTGACCCGGTCCAGTGTCATTGCCGGAATGCAGTCCCCCCGGGCGCTGGATATGAATCTGGTCAATGCCCAGCAGGCCCGGCGTATTCTGGACCGCATCGTGGGCTACAAGCTCAGCCCCTTTCTGTGGAAAAAGGTGCGCAAGGGTCTGTCTGCCGGCCGTGTGCAGTCGGCCACCGTCAGCTTGGTGGTGGACAGGGAAGAGGAGATTCGTTCCTTTGTCAGTGAAGAATACTGGACGCTGGATGCCCAGCTTTCGGTTACGGAAAAGGGCCGTACCTTCCCGGCCAAGTTCCATGGTACTGCCGCCGGCAAGCTGAAGATTGCCAATCAGGCGCAGGCGGATGGGATTCTGGCTGAGCTGGAGGGCGCTACCTATAAAGCCGAGTCGGTAAAAACCGGCACCCGTAAGGTGGCGCCGGCGCCGCCGTTCACCACCTCCACCATGCAGCAGGAGGCGAACCGTAAGCTGAATTTCTCCTCTCGCCGCACTATGAAGGCGGCCCAGGAACTGTACGAAGGCGTGGAGATTGAGAACATCGGCGCTACCGGTCTTATCACCTATATGCGTACCGACTCTCTGCGTATCTCCGAGGAGGCTCGCCAGGCCGGTAACGCCTATATCCGGGAGAATTTCGGCGGGGAGTATCTGCCGCCGAAGGCACGAGTTTACAAGACCAAGGGCAACGCTCAGGATGCCCACGAGGCTATCCGTCCTTCTATCCCGTCCCTGACCCCAGCCCAGGTGAAGTCTTCCCTGACCGGTGACCAGTATAAGCTGTATAAGCTCATTTGGGAGCGCTTTATGGCCAGCTTGATGGCCGACCAGATTCAAAACACCTGCCAGGTGGATATCAGTGCCGGCAAGTATGTGTTCAAGGCTTCCGGTTATACGGTGAAGTTTGACGGTCATACCATCCTGTATGTGGAGGGTAAAGACGAAAAGGGAGACGACAACAAGCCTCTGCCGGTCATCAAGCAGGGGGATGTGCTGTTCTGCCGGGAACTGGCCGGCAACCAGCATTTCACCCAGCCCCCCGCCCGGTATACCGAGGCCACCCTTATCAAGGCAATGGAGGAAAACGGCATCGGCCGTCCCTCCACCTATGCGCCGACGGTCAGCACTGTGTTGGGGCGTGAGTACGTGGAGCGTGACGGAAAATCCATCAAGCCCACCAACCTGGGCGAGGTCATCACCCAACTGATGAAAGAGCAGTTCCCCAACATCGTTGACTTGGAGTTCACGGCCCACATGGAGCAGCAGCTGGACGGCGTGGAGCATGGCAAGGCAGACTGGGTACAGGTGCTGGATGCTTTCTATGGGGATTTTGCCGCTACTCTCCGGCAGGCAGAGGAAAACATGGACAAGGTCAAGGTGCCGGAGGTGGAGACCGAGGAGGTCTGCGAGCTGTGCGGACGCCACATGGTGGTCAAATCCGGCCGCTATGGAAAGTTCCTGGCCTGTCCCGGCTATCCGGAGTGTAAGAATACCCGCCGTATCGTAGAAACGGCGGAGGGCAACTGCCCCCGTTGCGGCAGTGAGCTGGTGGCGAAGAAATCTAAGGGCGGCCGGAAGTTCTTCGGTTGTGGCAATTATCCCAAGTGTGATTTTGCCACCTGGAATGAGCCCAGCAAAGAAACTTGTCCCAAGTGCGGTAAGACCCTGTTCCGCAAGAAGGGCAAGAGTGGTGGTCTGCAGTGCCTGACCGAGGGCTGTGGCTACGAGAAATAAGTTGACTGAGAAAGGAGCATGACCGTGAGCATTACGGTGATCGGTGCCGGTCTGGCCGGCTGTGAGGCTGCTTGGGCGGCGGCACAGCAGGGGGTACCGGTGACCCTGTGGGAGATGAAGCCGGAGAAATATACCCCAGCGCATCATAGCCCCCGGTTTGCCGAACTGGTCTGCTCCAATTCCCTAAAGGCCAAGCGGCTGGAAAGCGCCGCCGGTCTGCTGAAAGAGGAGATGCGTCGCCTGGGCAGTCTGTGCGTGCCGGTTGCACTGGCCTGTGCCGTACCGGCAGGCGGTGCCCTGGCGGTGGATCGGGATGCTTTTTCGGCGGCGGTGACGGAAAAGATTTGTTCTCACCCCCTGATTACTGTAAAACAGGGAGAGGTGACCGCCATCCCCACCGATGGGGTGACGGTCATCGCCACTGGGCCGCTGACCTCCGAGCCGATGGCCGAGGCCATTGCCGCCCTGTGCGGTGGTGGGCTCAGCTTCTATGATGCGGCCGCTCCTATCGTGACAGCGGAAAGCGTGGATATGTCCAGCGCTTTCCGTGCCTCCCGTTACGACCGGGAGGAAAGCGGCGAGGGGGATTACATCAACTGCCCCCTCAATAAGGAAGAATATGAGGCATTCCGGGAGGCTCTGGTGTCTGCCGAGCGTGCCCCCTTGCACGAATTTGACCGGGCGGAGGGCCTGACGGTGTATGAGGGCTGTATGCCCATCGAGGTGCTGGCCGCCCGGGGTGGCGACGCCATCCGCTTCGGCCCCATGAAGCCGGTGGGGCTACGTGACCCCCACACCGGCCATCGCCCCTGGGCGGTGGTGCAGTTGCGTGCGGAGAATGCCGCCGGCACGCTGTATAATCTGGTAGGGTTTCAGACGAATCTCAAATTCAGCGAGCAAAAACGAGTGTTCGGTATGATCCCGGCACTGAAAAACGCCGATTTTATGCGGTATGGGGTGATGCACCGCAACACCTTCCTCAATGCGCCTACCCTGCTGGATGGGGCGTTCCGGCTGAAAAGCCGACCACAGCTGCTGTTCGCCGGACAGATGACGGGGGTAGAGGGGTATATGGAGTCGGCGGCCTCCGGCTTGCTGGCCGGCCTTAATGCGGTGCGGCAGGTAAAGGGACAACCGCCCTTGATATTGCCTCGGGATACCATGCTGGGGGCACTGTCTGCCCATGTCAGTGATGAAAATGCTCATTACCAGCCGATGGGAGCCAATTTCGGTATTCTGCCGACGCTGGATACCCACATCCGGGATAAAAAACAGCGCTACGCCGCCCTGGCACAGCGTGCCCTGGACAGCCTGGCGCAGGTGATGGCCGAAATGCCGGAGACACTACCGCCGGTGGATAACGTAAAGGAGGAGTAACCCATGAAAATTATTGTGGATGCTCATGGTGGCGACAACGCCCCATTAGAAATACTGAAGGGTGCCGCCGATGCGGTGGCGGCCTACGGTCACGACATTCTGCTGGTGGGACAGGAGGCTGTTCTGCGGCAGATGGCTCAGGAGAACGGCATTTCTCTGGATAAGATGGAAATTGTGAATACGACGGATGTGATCACTATGGAGGATCACCCCAAGAGCATCCTGCGTGAGCACAAGGATTGCTCTATGGCGGTGGCTTTGCGGCTGTTGGCCGAGGGGCAGGGGGATGCGGTGGTCAGCGCCGGCTCCACCGGTGCTCTGCTGATGGGCGGTACCTTCCTGGTCAAGCGTCTCAAAGGCGTTTCCCGTCCGGCGCTGGCCCCCATCATGCCGTCGGATAAAGAGCCGTATATGCTCATCGATTGCGGTGCCAATGCGGATTGCCGCCCGGAGATGCTGGTGCAGTTTGCCCACATGGGTAGCATTTATATGTCCCACATGTTCCCCCGTGAGGGCGGTCCCCGGGTTGGTCTGCTGAATGTGGGAACGGAAGATACCAAGGGCGGCGAGTTGCAGTTAGCCACCTTCCCCTTACTGAAGGATAGCGGCCTCAACTTTATCGGCAATGTAGAGGCCCGGGATGTACCGGCCGGTGTGGTAGACGTGGTGGTAGCTGACGGCTTTGCCGGCAATGTCCTGCTCAAGACCATGGAGGGCACCATCGATATGCTGATGAAAAACCTGAAGCAGTCGTTCATGTCCTCTCTGCGCACGAAGATCGGCGCTATGCTGGTGATGCCGGGGCTGCGTGGGCTGAAAAAGAAGCTGTCCACCTCCGAATACGGCGGCGCTGTGCTGTTGGGTATTGCCAAGCCGGTGGTGAAGGCCCATGGCAATTCTCAGGCCAAGGGCTTCACCAGTGCCATCCGTGTGGCGGCAGAGTTTGCGGCCAGTGGTGCTGTTGAGGAGATTGAAGCGGTTATTGGCAGACGGAAAGAGGAGCCGGAAGTATGAGAGTGCTGGAAGTACTGAACACCCTGTTTTGCAGTAAGTATGGCTGTGACCCGGAGAATGTGGAGATGGCCGCCTCCCTGGACGGGCTGAATATCGCTCCCCACGAACGGGAAGATATGGCCATGTTCCTGGAGGAACTGTATGGGGTGGAGATCGACGACAGCACCTTGGAGGGCTTTGAGACCGTAGAGGATGTGGTCGGATTTATTGAAGATACTTGGACAGGGGAGGAGACTGGCTGATGGATTATACACCGCTGATGAAAGAAATCGGCTATACCTTTAAGAACATACACCTGCTGGAAAAGGCCCTGACCCACTCCTCCTTTACCAACGAGGGCCACGTGGGGATGGAATGTTACGAACGGCTGGAGTTTTTGGGGGATTCCGTGTTGGGCTTTATCACCGCCCAATACCTGTTTGAGAAGGATAGAGGCCCCGAGGGAGAGCTGACCAAGCTGCGGGCCGCCGTGGTGTGCGAAAAAGCGCTGTGCGCCTATTCAAAGCAACTGGGGCTGGGAGAGTATATGCGCCTCGGCCGTGGTGAACGGCAGAACGGCGGCGCTTCCCGACCTTCCATCCTGGCGGATATGTATGAGGCCGTGCTGGCGGCCATCTATCTGGATGGTGGCATTGAGCCGGCCACTGCGTTTGTTCTGCGCTTTATCATTCCGGAGGCAGAACAACAGCGCCGCCGCCAATTTAAAGACTATAAGACCGCCTTGCAGGAGATCGTCCAACAGAATCCCGGGGAGAGGTTGGAATATGTCCTGTCAGGCGAATCCGGCCCGGATCACTGCAAGACCTTTGTGTCCGAGGTGCATCTCAACTCCAACGTTATTGGCGTTGGCCGTGGCCGGAGCAAGAAGGAATCGGAACAGCAGGCCGCCCGGGAGGCGCTCAAGCTGATGGGCTACGAATAAGCCCGGCAGACAACGAAAAGGAGGAACAAACAGTTGCTTCTCAAATCATTGGAACTACACGGTTTTAAGTCCTTCCCGGACAAGACCGTTTTACACTTCAGCGAGGGCATGACCGCCGTCGTTGGCCCCAACGGCAGCGGTAAATCCAATATCAGTGACGCCGTACGCTGGGTGCTGGGCGAGCAGTCCAGCAAGAGCCTGCGTGGCTCGAAAATGGAGGATGTCATCTTCAACGGTACCGCCCAGCGTCGCCCCATGGGTTATGCGGAGGTATCGCTGGTGGTGGATAATACCACCCGGGTGCTGGAGATGGATGCTGACGAGGTGCGTGTCACCCGGCGGTGCTATCGTTCCGGCGGCAGTGAGTATCAGCTCAATGGGGCTACCGTGCGGCTGGAAGATATCCGTATGCTGTTTATGAACACCGGTCTCGGCCGGGATGGCTATTCCATCATCGGTCAGGGGCGTATCGATGAGATCGTCACCTCCCGTTCTCAAAACCGCCGGGAGATTTTGGACGAGGCCGCCGGTATCGCCAAATACCGCTATAAGAAGGACAAGGCGGAGAATAGCCTGCGCAAGACCCAGGATAACCTGGACCGTCTCCATGATATTTTGCAGGAGCTGGAGGACCGGGTGGGCCCTCTGGAACAGCAGGCGGCCAAGGCGAAAAAGTACCTGGATTACGCCGGGGAAAAGAAAGAACTGGAAATCGGTCTGTGGCTGCGTACCATCAACAATTCCCGGGGCGTCCTGCGTGACCTGGATGCCAAGCTGGAAAATGCCCGCATGCAGTATGATGCCGCCGGATCCTCCATCGACGAGTTTGCTGAGGAGGTAGAGCGCATCGCTTTAGCGGCGCAGGAGCTGGAGGTGCAGATGGATGAGATCCGTCGTGCCGCCGCCGCTCTGGAAGAGCAGGCTGCCGTGTGTGATAGCCAGATAGCGGTGTATCACAACGATATTTTCCATAATAACGAGAACATTCAGCGTATTCAAGGGGAGATTGCCGCCGCCGATGAGGGGAACGCCCATATTGATGAGGAAATCGAGCATCGCCTTGCGGACATCGATGCCCGCAAGCAGGCCATTGTAGAAGCTGAGCAGCTTCGCCTGCAGTTGACAGAGGAGATGGAGGCGCTTGCCCGGAGCAGTGATGAGACCTCCGGCAAGATGGAGGAAGTCTCTGCCGCCGCTTCCCAGCTGGCACTGGAATTGTCCGAGGTGCGGGTGACGGGCGTTACCAACGAGTCCTCTCTGCGAGAGATCACCTTGCGTCTGTCTCAGCTCACCGCCGCCTCCACCCTGCGCACACAGCAGGCTGAGGCCGCCGCCGCTGAACTGCACGACAGCAAAGAGGGACTGAAGGCCTGTTCCGAAAAGGTAGAAAGCTTGCAGAACACCCTGTCCGGCTACGAGTTCCGGTACCAGAACCGGTCTGCCAAGCTGACCGCCGCTAAAGAGGCGCTGGATAAGCAGACGCTGGATGTAGAGGAAAAACAGCGCCGTGTTCGCTTGCTGGAAGAGATGGAGCGCAACATGGAGGGTTTCCAAAGCTCTGTCCGTGCGGTCATTAAGCAGGCGGAGCGTGGTGCCCTGCAGGGCATCCTGGGCCCGGTTTCCCGGCTCATCCAGGCGGATGCCCGGTATGCCCTGGCTATTGAAACGGCTCTGGGCGCCGCCGCACAGAACCTGGTTTGCCGCCGTGAGGAGGACGCTAAGCAGGCCATTGCCTATCTACAGGAGACAAAAGGCGGTCGTGCCTCTTTCCTACCGCTGACATCTGTAAAGGGAAAGGCCCTTACAGATTTACCGGAGGAGGATCCCGGCTTTGTGGGGCTGGCCAGTGACCTGGTCACCTTTGCACCGGAATATCAGGATATTGCCGTCGACCTGCTGGGTCGCACGGTGGTGGCAGAGGATCTGGACTATGCCGTGTCTATGGCTCGGCGGTATAAATACAGTTTTCGCATTGTAACGCTGGACGGCCAGGAGATTGCCGCCGGCGGCCGGATGACCGGTGGTTCCAGCGTTAAGGGCGCCGGTCTGCTGTCCCGCCGGGCGGAGATTGACCGTCTGCGGCAGGATGCGGCAGACAAGATGAAAAAACTGGAGATCGCCAGGGAACAGTTCCGTCAGCTACAGCAGGATGTGGCGGCCGTGGAGGCTCAGCTGACCGGTGCACGTGGTGAGTTGACTACCGCCCAGGAGGATAAGATCCGCCTGGAGGGCGAGGTGCGCCGTTTGCAGGAGCAGGCGGATGCCAATCGGCAGGCAGCCGAAGAGGCTGCCGCCGAGATACTGACCCTGAACGACCGTGCGGCGGCTTGCCAGAAGGGCATGGACGAGGCGGAGAAAAAGGCCGCCGAGCTGACCGCCCGCCAGCAGAAGCTGGAGGAGGAGCTGTCCGCCTTGACCGGTGGCCGTCAGCAGTTGACCCAGCAGCGTGAGGAACTGTCCGGCCGCATATCCGAGGCGAAGCTGGCCGCCCTCAGCAGTGAAAAGGAGATTGAGGGTCTGCAGAACACCATCAGCGAACTGCGTGCCCGTCAGCAGGATTCTGCCGGGCACAAAGAGCAGCTCCGTCAGCAGATTACGGCCCTGGAGGCATCCAATGCCGATATCGAGGCTCATATCGCCGCACAGCAACAGCAGGCCGACAGCCTGCGCCAGCAGGCGGCGGCTTCCGGCGATGCCATTGCGGCGCTGGTTGCCAAGCGTGCCGAGGGTGAGGCCCGGCAGACCCAATTGCGCCTGCAGTCCCGAGAAAAGTCGGATGAACGGGAGCGTATGGGCCAAGAGGTTGCCCGTCTGGAAGAAAAGACGCTGGCCATCAAAAAAGAAGTGGACGACCTGTCCCGCCGTCTGTATGAGGAATATGAACTGACCCGCATGGAGGCAGAAGCCGCCGCCAAGCCCATTGACGATGTCCCGGCGGCCAACCGCCGTGTTACGGAGCTGAAGAATAAGATCCGTGCCCTGGGCAGTGTCAACGTGGGTGCCATCGAGGAATTTAAAGAGGTTAATGAGCGTTACCAGTTCCTCAAGGGGCAGATTACCGATGTAGAGAACACCAAAGAGGAACTGTTGCGGCAGATCAATGAGTTGATGGCCCAGATGCGTGAGGTGTTCCTGGAGCGCTTCAAGCAGATAAACTACCACTATGGCATTGTGTTTGCCGAGCTGTTCGGCGGCGGTAAGGGCGAACTGCGCCTGACCGACCCGGAGGATATTCTCGGCTCCGGCATCGATATGTTCATCCAGCCCCCCGGCAAGGTCATCCTCAACCTGGAGGCTCTCTCCGGCGGCGAAAAGGCACTGGCCGCAACGGCTCTGCTGTTTGCTATCCTGAAGGTGACCCCTTCGCCCTTCTGCGTGCTGGATGAGGTGGAGGCGGCCCTGGACGATGTGAACGTGGACCGCTACGCCGCCTATCTGCGCCGGATGTGCGACCGTACCCAGTTTATCGCCATTACCCACCGCCGCGGCACCATGGAGGAGGCGGACACCTTATACGGTGTCACCATGCAGGAGCGAGGTGTTTCCAAGCTGTTGGAACTGCGTGCCAGCGAGGTAGAGCAGAAGCTGGGTATCCGCTTTGAACAAAAAGCTAAAGAGTAAGGAGGCCGGACAATGGGCTTTTTCGGAAAGATCAGCCAGGGGCTGAAGAAAACCAGAGATTCCCTGATGCAATCCGTCACGTCGGTGCTGCATGGATTCACTCGTATCGATGACGACCTGTTTGAGGAGCTGGAAGAAATTCTGGTGATGGGGGATGTGGGGGCAAACACCGCCTCCCGCATCTGTGAGCAACTTCGTGCGGAGGTCAAGGCGCAGGGTATCACCGACCCTGCCGCCATCCGTGGTTTGCTACGGGATATCGTGGCTAAGATGCTGGAGGGTGGGCAGGAACTGCACATCGCGACCAAGCCGTCGGTGATTTTGGTCATCGGCGTCAACGGGGTGGGCAAGACCACCACCATCGGCAAGCTGGCGGCCTCTTTGAAAGCCCAGGGGAAAAAGGTCATTCTCGGTGCCGCCGATACCTTCCGTGCCGCCGCCATCGAACAGCTGGAAATTTGGGCTGACCGGGCCGGGGTAGACATTGTCAAGCACGGCCAGGGCGCTGATCCGGCGGCGGTGGTGTTTGATACCGTGTCTGCCGCCAAGGCCAGAGGGGCTGATGTAGTCATCTGCGATACCGCCGGCCGTCTGCATAACAAGAAAAACCTGATGGAAGAGCTGGCCAAGATCGGCCGGGTTATCGACCGGGAACTGCCGGAGGCAGATAAGGAAATTCTGTTGGTGGTGGACGCTACCACCGGGCAGAATGCTGTCAATCAGGCCAGAGAGTTTAAGTCTGCCGCCGGTATTACCGGTATTGTGCTGACCAAGCTGGACGGCACCGCCCGTGGTGGTGTTGTGTTGGCCATCCGGGAGGATTTGCAGGTCCCGGTGAAGTTTGTGGGTGTAGGCGAGGGGATCGATGACCTTCAGCCCTTCGACCCGGTGCAGTTTGCCGCCGGTCTGTTTGAGGAGGAGAACGCATGAAATACATCATTGCCACCCATAATGCTCATAAGCTGATTGAACTCAAGCGCATTTTGGAGCCGTTGGGTATTGAAGCAGTCACCGACCGTGATTTGGGATTGGAATTGCCGGAGGTAGAGGAAACCGGCACCACCTTTGCGGAGAACGCCTATCTGAAGGCGGCTTCTGCCTGTGAGTTTGCCGGCTTGCCGGCTATCGCAGACGACTCCGGTCTGGTGGTGGATGCCCTGGATGGGCGTCCCGGTGTGTATTCTGCCCGCTACGGCGGCGAGGAAGCCACCGATGATGACCGGAACGTTCTGCTGTTGGGCGAAATGAAGGATGTTCCCAAGGGACAGCGGCAGGCCCGGTTTATCTCGGCGGTGTGCTGTGTGTTCCCTAACGGGGACGTCCTGCGTGCCGAGGGCGCCTTTGAGGGAGAGATTGCCTATGCCCCGGCTGGGGAAAACGGCTTTGGCTATGACCCCATCTTTTTGGTGGGCGACCGCACCTCGGCAGAAATGTCCCCTGCTGAAAAAGATGCTGTCAGCCACCGCGGTAAAGCGCTGACGGTTTTTTCAAAGGATTTAGCCGACTATTTAGCGAATAATAATTGAGGTAATATGTATGACAAGTAAACAACGTGCGTATTTGCGCAGTTTAAGCCATTCTTTGGAGATTATCCTCCATGCCGGCAAGGGCGGCATTTCCGATGCCATGATTAAGCAGGCGGGCGATGCTTTGACCGCCCGGGAAATCATCAAGGGCAAGGTGCTGGAAACAGCCCCTGCCACCGCCCGGGAGATTGCCGAGGAGATTGCCGCCGCAGTGGGTGCTGAGGTGGTGCATGTGGTGGGACGCACCTTTGTGCTGTTCCGTCAGCGGGAGAAGGATTCCCAGATTCGTCTGCCGAAATAAGGCAATATAGGTTTGTAGAAACGAGGTGAGGCATATGAGAAAAATGGGGCTGTTTGGCGGCACCTTTGACCCGATACACAGCGGCCATATCGAAATGGCTCTGTGCTTGGCAGAGGCGTTGGCGCTGGATAGCGTTATGCTGATGCCCACCTTTGTGCCACCTCACAAGATTCGGGAGCAGATGGCGCCGTCCGAACATCGGCTGGCTATGTGCCGATTGGCGGCACAGCCACACGCCAATCTGACGGTATCCGACCTGGAGCTCACCCGACAAGGCGCCAGCTTTACGGTGGATACCCTGGAGGCACTGCAACGGCTGTACCCGGACACACAGTGGTATCTCTTTACCGGCGCAGATATGTTCTGTACCCTGCGTACCTGGTACCGTTTTGCGGATATCGCCCACATGGCGGTGCTGTGCACCGTCCCCCGGGAGGGAACAGACACAGCCGCCTTGCTGTCGTATGCCGCCGCCCTGGAGACGGATGGCATCCGCTGTTACGTGCACCCAAAGCCGGTGCAGACGGTGTCCTCCACCCAGATTCGGACACTGGCGGCGGCTGACCAGCCGTTGAACGGCCTTGTGCCGGAGGCTGTGGAGCAGTATATCCGGTTGCACGGCCTGTACGGTGGGGGAGAGAGCGACTGCCGCACCCGGAATGAGCAGTTTATCGCTATTCTTCGCACCCGGTTGGGGGAATATCGGTTTCATCACTCCCTCTGCGTGGCGGAGGAAGCGGCCCGCCTGGCGGAAAAATACGGGGCAGACCGGGAAAAGGCGTATACAGCCGGTTTGTTGCACGATATTTTGAAGGATACAGACGGAAAGTCGCAGTTGCAAATTCTCGCTGACTTTGGTATACTGTTGAGCGAGGTGGAGCAGAGTAGCCCGGCACTGTGGCACGCTCGCACCGGAGAAGTGTTCCTGCGGCACATTTTGGGTGTGGCCGATGAGGATATTTTGCAGGCGGTGCGGTATCATACCACCGGGCGGGCAGGAATGTCCCTGCTGGAAAGGGTGCTGTTCGTGGCGGATTTTACTTCCGCTGACCGTACCTATGAGGATGTGGAGGAGATGCGCCGCCTGGCCGACCTTTCGTTAGAGGCGGCTATGTGCTATGGCATCGACTACACCATCCGGGATTTGCTGGATAAGGGGCGTACCGTCCACCCGGATACGGTGGCCGCTTATAATGATATCGTCTTGTCTGAAGAACGGAGGGCAAACGAATGAGCAATGGGAATCATGAAAAACAGGTAAGCCTGGCCGGCGCGGCCAAGGCCACCGGCAAGGAGTCCAAACCCCAAAAGAAGAAAAAGTCTTTTCCTTGGGGCGCTGTGGTGGCTGTGGTGTTGGTGGTGGCCTTGTTGGTCACCGGGGGCGTTCTGCTGTTCGGCAAGGAGGACGGCCCATCGTTGACCGCCCGGGATATGGTAGAATATACCGTTACCCCCGATACCATCCGTGAAAAAGTATCGTATTTCGCCCTGGGCGTGACCGGCGCCAGCGCTACCGACCGTATGGATATGGTGGCAGTGATGTGGCTTGACAGAAAGAATGGCTCTGCCGGTGTTCTGCAGATGCCGGTGGCTACTTATATAGGTAAGGACACCGGCTTTGCCACCACTACCTTGGGCGATGTGTGGGGCAATCCCCAGCCGGAGACCTTCTGCTCCACCTGCCGCATACGGTTAGAGGAGGCAGACATCCAGGATGGTGTACACAAGACCTGCGGCTCGGCTGCCGAGCAACGCACCGGCTCTGCGTACGGCGACCTGATCCGGGTGTTTAATGACCAGTACGGCCTGCCGATTGATAACTATCTGGTGATTTCCCGTGCCGGCCTGACGGAGATGATTGATCTGCTGGGCGGTGTGGATGTGGATCTGGCGGAGGCGATGACACTGGCGGATGTAAAGTATAAGGCCGGTGTGCAGACCCTCTCCGGAGCGGCGGCGGTGGATTATGCCATCACCGACGATTATAAAAATACGCCCCAGACGGATATTGACCGTATGGCCAGACAACGGCAGGTGTTTGCCGCCATCATCCAGCGGTTTGGCGCTTGTGAGCTGGAGGAGCTGTATGGGACGGATAAGACCACCGGCGCCGTCAAGGGCGTGTTTGGCAAGCTGATGTTGGGGGAGAACCCGGTACGGTTTAACTCCACCTCCTTCGGCAAGGCACGTTTGCTGGGCGTTTCGGAGAATGCCGCCAACGACTTAAAACTGTCTGCGGCGATTGCCAAGTTTGCCAAGCAGTTGGGCGACCTGTCTCTGGATAAGATCACCTTCAGTGTCCTGCCCGGTAAAGCGATGAAAAGCGGTACAGCTACCGTGTATTCGCCCCACCGAGCACAGACCATCGAACTGCTGAAGCAGCAGATGAATCCCTATGGCTTGACGCTGGACGAAAACACGGTCACTGTCAGCCAGGTGAACGCCGAGCAGGAAAAGGGGGAGACCACCACCCTGACACTGGACACGGTGGCGGTTTTCCAATCCGGTATGCTGACGGCCACCACCACAGCGGCCAAGGCAACCACCACCACGATGGCAGGAGGCGCAACACAACCATGACAGAGCAAGCAATGTGGCCGTATGCCGTACGATCACTGGATTCACACAAGGCGGTGAACATCCGGGTGCTGGATGTAGCCGGTATCACCTCCATCGCCGACCATTTTGTGCTGGCCAGCGGCGGCAGTGCCAACCAGGTGCGCAGTCTGTCCGACTACCTGGAGGAGGAGCTAGGCCGGCAGGGCTTCCACCCCAAGCGGATGGAGGGCTATCAGACCGGCGATTGGATTACCCTGGACTACGGCGATATGCTGGTGCATCTGTTCCGCCGTGAGGTGCGGGAGTTTTATGATTTGGAACGGTTGTGGGTTGACGCAACCGCTGTAAATATTGATGCTTATCTCATACAGGAAACAAACGGTGAGGAGAATTGACTATGATACGCTATAACCCGGAAGAAATTGAAGCAAAATGGCAGAAATATTGGGAAGAAAACCAGACCTTTCACACGGATGTGTGGGATTTCTCCAAGCCCAAGTACTATGTGCTGGATATGTTCCCGTATCCGTCCGGTGTCGGCCTGCACGCCGGCCATCCGGAAGGGTATACGGCTACCGATATTATGTCTCGAATGAAGCGGATGCAGGGCTTCAATGTTCTGCACCCCATGGGATACGATTCCTTCGGTCTGCCGGCGGAGCAGTACGCTGTGTCCACCGGTAACCACCCCAACGGCTTCACCGAGGAGAACATCAAGACCTTCTCGAAGCAGCTCAAGGAGTTGGGCTTCGACTATGACTGGTCCAAGATGACCGCTACCTCCGACCCGGAGTTCTATAAGTGGACCCAGTGGATCTTCAAGAAACTGTGGGAGGCCGGCTATGCCAAGCGCATCGAGATGCCTGTCAACTGGTGCGAGGAGCTGGGCACCGTGCTGTCCAATGACGAGGTCATTGACGGCAAGTCCGAGCGTGGCGGCTATCCCGTTGTGAAGAAGAACATGATGCAGTGGGTTATCGACCAGCCTGCCTTTGCAGAGAAATTGCTGGAAGGGCTGGAGGAGATCGATTGGCCGGACTCCACCAAAGAAATCCAGCGCAACTGGATCGGTAAGTCCACCGGTGTGGAGGTAGATTTCCAGCTGGTGGGCGGTGGCGAGTTCTCCATCTACACCACCTGCATTGAGACCATCTACGGCATCACCTTCATGGTGCTGGCTCCCGATGGCAAGATTACAGCCAGCCTGCTGGATCGGGTAGAGAACCGTGACGAGGTGCAGGCCTACATAGATGAAACCGTGAAAAAGTCCGACATGGACCGCACCGATCTCAATAAGGGTAAGACCGGTTGCCCTCTGAAGGGCGTATATGCCATCAACCCGGTCAATGGCAAGGAAGTGCCGGTGTTCATCGGCGATTTCGTGCTGGCCAACTATGGCACTGGTGCGGTTATGGCGGTGCCCAGCCACGATCAGCGTGACTTCGAGTACGCTATTGCTCACAACATTCCCATGATCCAGGTCATCGAGGGCCGGGACGTGTCCGAGTGCGCCTTTGAGAAGCAGGACTATTTGGGCAAGGGGTGCACCCTTATCAATTCCGAGGAATTTACCGGTTTGACGGTGGAGGAGGCCAAGGAGGCCATCACCTGCAAGCTGGAAGCACAGGGAGTTGCCCGCCGCAAGAATAATTACCATTTCCGTGAGTGGATCTTTGCCCGCCAGCGCTATTGGGGCGAGCCGGTTCCCTGCGTGTACACGGATGACGGCCAGACGGTGTTCCTGCCGGATGCGGAGCTGCCGGTTGTACTGCCGGTGCTGGAGGATTATAAAGGCCGTGGTGGCCAGGCGCCGCTGGAGAATGCCGAGGAGTGGAAGCACTACGACAAGGATGGCCTCAAGGGTCTGCGTGAAACCTCCACCATGCCCGGTTCTGCGGGTTCTTCCTGGTACTATATGCGCTATATTGACCCCCGTAATAACGAGACCTTCTGCGACCCTGAACTGCTCAAGCACTGGATGCCGGTCGACCTGTATGTGGGCGGCCCGGAGCATGCGGTGGGTCACCTGATGTATGCCCGTATCTGGAACCGCTTCCTGTATGACCAGGGGCTGTCTCCGGTGAAGGAGCCCTTTAAGAAGTTGGTACACCAGGGCATGATTCTGGGTGAGAACGGCATCAAGATGGGTAAGCGCTTCCCCGAATTCGTGGTCAATCCCAGTGACATTGTCCGGGATTACGGTGCGGATACTCTGCGTCTGTACGAGATGTTCATGGGCCCGCTGGAGGTATCTAAGCCCTGGTCCACCGCCGCTGTGGCCGGCGCCCGTAAGTTTATCAACCGTGTGTGGAACTTCTTCTCTGAGCCGGCTAATATCACGGAAACGGATGATGGCCAGCTGACCAAGATCTACCACCAGACGGTGAAAAAGGTCACGAACGACTTTGAGGTGTTGGGCTTCAATACCGCTATTGCCCAGATGATGGTGTTTGTCAACGAGGTGTACAAGGTGGGCTCCTGCCCCCGTGCGTATGCCGAGGGCTTCATCAAGATGATCTCCTGCATCACCCCTCATGTGGGCGAGGAGTTGTGGCAGTTGCTGGGACACGATGACACCATCGCCTACGAGGCGTGGCCTGTCTATGACGAGGCGGCCTGCGTAGAGCAGACAGTGGAGATTGCCATCCAGGTCAACGGTAAGGTGCGTAGTCGTGTGCAGGTGGCCGCTGATATTTCTCAGGCGGATGCTCTGGCTACCGCTAAGGCGGACGAAAAGGTGGCAGAACTGCTGGCCGGTATGCAGATTATTAAGGAACTGTACGTCCCCGGTAAGCTTGTCAATTTGGTTATCAAGCCCCAGTAATCAGGAAATATAAAATAATTTTTAAGAAAATTGCAAATACCTCTTGACTGTTATTGATTTTTCCGTTATAATAATCCGTGCATTGTTGCAAATTACCCCTGCTATATGGCGGAGGGAGGGAAATAAAGTATGTCTGAAGTTCGTGTAAAAGAGAATGAATCTCTGGATAGTGCTCTGCGCAGATGGAAGAAGTCCTGTGCCCGTGCCGGTACTCTGGCCGAGGTGCGCAAGAGAGAGCACTACGAGAAACCTTCCGTAAAGCGTAAGAAGAAGTCGGAAGCTGCGCGCAAGAGAAAATTCAAATAAGCGTAGAAAAAGCGGGCAGGATGACTGTCCGCTTTTTGTTTGGAGGTAACGCTATGGCGTTGTTATATCCTACCCTCTACCGCCGTCGGATCACCGATGTGACGGTGGAGGATATCCGTCGTCTGGGGGCGGCCTGTATCCTGCTGGATGTGGATAATACCCTCACCGTCCACGACGCACCGGAGCTTGACCCGGCGGTGAAAGCGTGGCTGGAAGAAATGAGCGTAGCCGGCTTCGGTTTGGTAATCGTGTCCAACAACAAGCCGGAGCGAGTGGCCCCTTTTGCGAAGAAGATTGGTCTGCCGTTTCACGCCCTGTCCCACAAGCCGATGCCTACCGGTTTTCGGGCAGCGGCGACACAGATGGGGAACACCTCATCCGCTTGCGTGGCCATCGGCGACCAGATCTTCACCGACATTCTGGGGGCGAATCTGGCAGGAATGTCCAGCATTCTGCTGGAGCCTATCTCCACCGACGGCGAGCCGCCCTTTATCGTGTTCAAACGCCGTGTGGAACGGTGGTTGCTGAATACCTGTCACCAAAAGAGAAGGAGGGAGTCTGACTATGCGAAATGAAGCTGTATTCGGCCCGGCCGGTAATTGCGAGGAGTTTCACGCCGCCGGGTATAAATCCACCCTGCAGATTTTTCCGTGGCTCCGTGAGCGTGGCCTGACCGCCTACGAATACCAGTGTGGCCGTGGTGTGCGCATGTCGCCGGAATCCGCCGCCGCTATGCGGCAGGCGGCTCAGGAAAATGGGATTGCCCTGTCCCTTCACGCCCCATATTTTATTTCCTTGGCCTCTGCGGAGGAAGAAAAACGAGAGAATAGCATCCGTTATATCCTGGACAGTGCCCGATCGGTGTCTGCTATGGGCGGTGATCGCATCGTGGTGCATCCCGGCGGCCTCGGCGGCCGCAGTCGGGAGGAGGCTACGGCGCTGGCTACCGAAACCTTGCTGAAAGCCCAGCGTGCACTGGACGAGGAGGGCTTATCCGATGTTCGTATTTGCCCCGAGGTGATGGGGAAGATCAATCAGCTGGGCACACTGGAGGAGGTGCTGACCTTCTGCCGGGCAGAGGAGCGCTTCCTGCCTTGCGTAGATTTCGGTCATCTGAACAGCCGCACCGGGGGAGCCACCAACAGCCAGGAGGCCTTTTCCGCTGTGGTGGATGCCATCGGAGATGCACTGGGGGAGGAACGGCAACGCTCCTTCCATATCCACTTCTCGAAGATTGAATATACATCTGGCGGAGAGAAGAAGCACCTTACTTTTGAGGATACGGTGTATGGCCCCGACCCGGCGCCGCTGATGGAACTTTTGGCTCGCCGAAACCTGTGTCCTACCGTTATTTGTGAGTCCGCCGGCACCCAAACGGCGGATTCGGCGGCGATGCAACGGCTGTATCTGGCGGCAAAAGGTTGAAAAATGGGAAAAAATTCCCGAAAAAATAAAAAAACCGAAAAATAGTGCTTGAAATCTGCACCCAAATAGGGTACAATAGGGTGTAGTATAAAAATGGAGGAATTTAGTTATGGTATCTGCAGGCGATTTTCGTAATGGCGTAACCTTTGAGATGGACGGTAGCGTCTATCAGATTATTGAGTTCCAGCATGTTAAGCCCGGTAAGGGTGCTGCCTTTGTACGCACCAAGATCCGTAATGTGATTGCCGGTACCGTGGTGGAAAAGACTTTCAACCCCACGGATAAATATCCCACTGCGTATATCGAGCGCAAGGAGATGGAGTATTCCTACAGCGACGGCGATCTGTACTACTTCATGGATCCCGAGAGCTATGAGCTGATGCCCATCAATGCCAGCGATCTGCCGGACAACTTCAAGTTCGTTAAGGAGAACATGGTCTGCCGCATCATGTCCTACAAGGGCAAGGTGTTCGGTGTTGAGCCCCCCAACTTTGTGGAGCTGACCGTGACCCAGACCGACCCCGGTTTCAAGGGCAATACCGCTACCAACACCACCAAGCCCGCTACTCTGGAGACCGGTGCTGAGGTGCGTGTGCCCCTGTTCATCGAAGAGGGCGAGGTCATCCGTGTGGATACCCGTACCGGCGAGTACATGGACCGTGCATAATTGTTGGCGTTTCGCATACGCTATACACTGATTAGCTCACAAGGAGGGTTTTGTGATGACAACAACTGAGAAAGTGGCCTACATGAAGGGTCTCATGGAGGGCATGAAGATCGATGCCGACTCCGACAACGGCAAGCTGTTTGCTCTGATTGCCGAGATTCTGGATGATCTGGCCAAGGATATGGCGGATCTGCAGGATTATACCGCCGAGCTCACCGAGCAGGTAGACGCTGTGGATGAGGACCTGAACGCTCTCGAGATGGATTTCTACGAGGAGTGGGACGAGGGTGAAGGCTACGGCGATTGCGGCTGTTGCGATTGTGGTGATGTGGAGTATTACGATGTCACCTGCCCCAGCTGTGGCGAGGATTTCGAGGTAGATGAGGATACCCTGCTGGATGGCGGCGTTGCCTGCCCGGCCTGCGGTGAGCATCTGGAGTTCGACTTCGACGATGACGAGGCGGCCCCCGAGGAATAAGTAACCCAAAAGAGCAGTAGGCTGATTGGCCTGCTGCTCTTTTTCTCTGTCCGGGATGAATAATTCTTCCCATAATGCACATGACCATCTTATGATGGTATAAGGAGGGAGAAAATTTGACTGTTTTTGAGCGTATTTACGCTATTGTGCGGCAGATTCCACCGGGACGGGTGGCCACCTACGGCCAGGTGGCGATGCTGGCAGGCAATCCTCGCTGGGCCCGGGTGGTAGGGTATGCCCTCCACCAAAACCCCGACCCGGATACCATTCCCTGTCATCGAGTGGTCAACCGGCAGGGGAGGACAGCGTCGGCCTTTGCCTTTGGGGGTGAGGATATGCAGCGCTTTCTGCTGGAGGCGGAGGGGGTAGGATTTACCCCGGAGGGCGTAGTGGATTTGGAAAAATATATTTGGCACACGGATGTGGACAACCGATAAAGTTCTATTTTGCCGTTCGCGGTCATACAGTACACTGAAAGGGGAGTGTAGTGATGATTGCACGTATTACGGACATGCATGAGAAAGAGGTCATCAACATCTGCGATGGCACCCGCCTGGGGTTTGTGGACGATATCGAGGTGGATACCTGCACGGCACAGATTGTAGCGTTGGTCATCTGTGGGCGGAGTAAGCTGTTTGGTCTTTTTGGCCATGACCAGGATATTGTGATTAACTGGAAGGACATCGAGGTGGTGGGGGAAGAAACAATTTTAGTAAATTTTGCCTGTGCTTCAGAGCAGTGTCGGCACGGCCGTAAGGGCCCACAGATTCTCGGCGGACTGTTTCGCTAAATTATTTGAAAAAACAGCAAAAAAACACTTGCATTTTATTCTTGCTTGTGTTATAATACTCCGGCATAATGCACGTGGGATAAAACACTGACAGTCGGTGCCGCATCCGGATGTACCGGACGGTGGCTGTTTGTGCCTACGGAAGAAAAACCAAGGAGGAATTCAGTTATGTCCGTTATTTCCATGAAGCAGCTGCTGGAAGCCGGTGTCCATTTCGGTCACCAGACCCGCCGCTGGAACCCCAAGATGGCCCCCTACATCTTCACCGAGCGCAATGGTATTTATATCATTGACCTGCAGAAGACTGTCCGCAAGCTGGAGGAGGCTTACATGTTCATCCGTGAGCTGTCTGCCGAGGGCAAAGAGGTGCTGTTTGTTGGCACCAAGAAGCAGGCACAGGATTCTATTCGTGAAGAGGCCATCCGCGCCGGCGCTCACTTTGTGAACGCTCGTTGGCTGGGTGGTATGCTCACCAACTTCCGCACCATCCGTGGCCGTATCGCTCGTTTGAGCCAGCTCAAGGCGATGGAGGCTGACGGTACCTTCGATCTGCTGACCAAGAAAGAGGTCGCCAAGCTGAATCTCGAGATTGAGAAGCTGGAGAAGTTCCTGGGCGGTATCAAGGATATGAAGGGTCTGCCCGGTGCGCTGTTCATCGTTGACCCCCGCAAGGAGAAGATCGCTGTGGCCGAGGCTAAGAAGCTGGGTATCCCGGTGGTGGCTATTGTTGATACCAACTGCGATCCCGACGATGTGGATTATGTCATTCCCGGCAACGACGATGCTATCCGTGCTGTTAAGCTGATTGCCGGTTGCATGGCCGACGCCATTATCGAGGGCCGCCAGGGCGAGCAGAACGCCGCTGAGGCTGCTGAGGCTGAGGCGAGCGCTGAGGCTGTCGAGGCTGCTGAATAAGCCGCTTCGCACACAACGAGAAAACGACAGGAGGAAATAACTATGGCTTTCACTAGTAAAGATGTTATGGCGCTGCGCGAGAAGACCGGCGTCGGCATGATGGATTGCAAGAAGGCTCTGCAGGAGTCTGACGGCGATATGGACAAGGCGCTGGACTACCTGCGCGAAAAGGGCCTGGCCAAGCAGGCTAAGAAGGCCACTCGTGTGGCTGCTGAGGGTATGGCTTATGCCGCCGTTGACTACGATAAGAAGGTCGGCGTGGTGGTCGAGGTCAACTCTGAGACCGACTTTGCCGCTAAGAGCGACAAGTTCATTGAGTTCGTGAAAGAGGTTGCTCAGGTCATCATCGACCAGAACCCCGCTGATGTGGATGCCCTGATGGCCGCTGCTGTGAATGGCCAGACCATGGCTGACATCCTGCGTGACAAGGTGATGGTTATCGGTGAGAACTTGTCTGTGCGCCGTTTTGTCCGCTACGAGGGCGACTGCGTGGCGTATGTCCACGGCGGTGGCCGTATCGGCGTGCTGGTCAAGTTCGAGGCTGACGCCGCCGCTTCCGGCAGCGAGGCTCTCATCGAGTGCGGTAAGGACGTGGCCATGCAGATCGCTGCTCTGAATGCGGCTTATCTGGACGAGGCTTCTGTGCCTGCCGATGTAGTGGCGCACGAGAAGGAAGTGCAGTTGGCTTTGATCAAGAACGATCCCAAGAACGCCAACAAGCCTGATGCTATCCTGGAGAAGATGATCATCGGTAAGATGAACAAGTACTTCGAAGAGGTCTGTTTGCTTAAGCAGGCCTTCGTTAAGGACGGCAACCTGACCGTGGCTCAGTATGTTGAGCAGCAGGCGAAGGCCGCCGGCGGCGAGATGAAGCTGGTTTCCTTCGTCCGTTACGAGAAGGGTGAGGGCATCCAGAAGCGTGAGGATGATTTCGCCAGCGAAGTCGCTTCCATGGTGAAATAATTTATGCCTTGTTAAACAACGGTGTGATCGACGGTCACGCCGTTGTTTTTTTGCTTTTGTGGTACGTTGTGCGCAAGGGGATGAACGGCATCTTGTTTTGTCCACGGAAAATTTACAAAAATTCTTCGGTTATGTCTTTACATAGACAACCTTTTCCAGTATAATATATGGGATGATGTGCCGCACCGTCGGCAAAAGAAAGGATGCGACAAGGTATGCAACCCAAGTATAAACGTGTTTTGCTCAAACTCAGCGGTGAGGCTATGGCCGGTGCCGCCCACAGCGGTTTGGATTTTGATACTGTGCTTAACATCTGCCAGTATGTGAAGCAGGCGGCGGAGCTGGGGACGCAGATCGCCATCGTGGTTGGCGGCGGCAATTTCTGGCGTGGCCGTTCCAGCGGTAAGATGGACCGTACCCGTGCAGACCACATGGGTATGCTGGCTACCACCATCAACGCCCTTGGCTTGGCGGATGCGCTGGAGCAGTTGGGCTGTGAGGTGCGTGTGCAGACCGCCATCGCTATGGAGGAGATTGCTGAGCCCTATATTCGCAACCGGGCTGTGCGCCATCTGGAAAAGGGGCGCATCGTGATTTTCGGTTGTGGCACCGGCAACCCCTTCTTCTCCACCGATACAGCGGCGGCCCTGCGTGCGGCCGAAATTGAAGCGGATGTAATCTTTAAGGCCAGCATGGTGGACGGCGTCTATGACAGCGATCCCCACAAGAACCCGGATGCCAAGAAGTTCGATCACCTGACCTATACCGATGTGCTGAATAAGCAGTTACAGGTGATGGATTCGACAGCGGCTACCCTTTGCCGGGACAACGGCATTTCTCTGCTGGTGTTCAATCTGGAGGATCCGGAGAACATCGTGCGTGCAATTCGTGGTGACACCATCGGTACGGTGGTTGACTAAGATTTAGTTTGGGAGGATATTGTGATGAATGAAGTATTTTCTGTTGCAGAAACCAAGATGAATAAGACCCTGAACAACCTGTCCCAGGAGTTTGCGGCTATCCGCGCCGGCCGTGCCAATCCGGCAGTACTGGATCGCCTGAGCGTGGATTACTACGGCAGTCCTACGCCGGTCAACCAGGTGGCGGCTGTGTCTGTCCCGGAGCCCCGGTGCCTGCTTATCACCCCGTGGGATAAGTCCACGCTGGGCCTGATCGAAAAGGCGATTTTGGTGTCCGATATCGGCATCAACCCCCAGAATGACGGTACCGCCCTGCGGCTGAATTTCCCGCCTATGACGGAGGAACGCCGCCGTGACCTGTCCAAGGAGATCAGCAAGATGGCGGAAGAGTGCAAGGTGGCGCTCCGTTCCATCCGCCGGGATGCTATGGATAAGCTGAAGGATATGAAGAAAAAGTCTGAGATTACCGAGGACGACATGAAGAACGCTGAGAAGAAGATGCAGGATCTCACCGACCGCTTCACCAAAGAGGCGGACAAGATGGCCGAAGCCAAACAGAAAGAGATTATGGAGATCTAAAACCGTAACGAAACAGGTCTTCGCCGCATATGCGGCGAAGGCTTTTCGTGCTATTTTGCGGGAATAGGAGAGAGTGCTGTGTTGTTTGGAAAGAAGAAAACAGAAACCGCTGTTGCCCGCAAGGTGCCGGTGCATCTGGGCATTATTATGGACGGTAACGGCCGCTGGGCGAAGAAACGAGGGCTTCCCCGCCAAGCCGGCCATGTAACCGGCGCACAGGTGTTCCGCAAGATTACCAAATACTGTGAAAAATGCGGCGTTTCTTATCTGACGGTGTACGCCTTCTCTACGGAGAACTGGCGTCGCCCCCAGGAGGAAGTGGATGCTATTATGAATCTCCTGCGCCAATATCTTAAGGAATCTCTGGCGGATTTTCAGGCAGAGAATATCCGCACACGCTTTATCGGCGACCGCGCTCCGTTGGCGGAGGATATCCGGGCACTGATGGAGGAGGCGGAAACCACCACCGCCCACAAGACCGGCATGACCCTGAACATCGCTATCAACTATGGTGGTCGGCAAGAGGTGGCCTATGCAGCTCGCCGCCTGGCAGAAAAGGCGGCGGCAGGGGAGATAGCCCCCTCTGACATCGACGAGCAGGCGGTGGAGGATGCCCTCTTTACGGAGGGCCAGCCGCCGGTGGATCTGATCCTGCGTCCCAGTGGAGAGTATCGGTTGTCCAATTTCCTCATCTGGCAGTCTGCTTACGCAGAATATGTCTTTATGGAGGACATTCTGTGGCCGGATTTCAAGGAAAAGGACTTGGAAACCGCTTTTGCAGAGTATGGCCGCCGGGATAGGCGTTTCGGCGGCGTGTAAAGGAAGTACACTTTACAGGCGATTGACCTGTTCTAAGGAGAATGACCATGAAAACGCGCATTATCTCCGCCCTGGTGGGTACAGTAGTTTTGCTGGTAGTTTTGTTTTGTCCTTGGGCATGGGTGTTTACCGTGGCGGCAGCGGTGGCAGCGGCCATAGCGGTGTATGAGCTGCTGCACAACACCGGCATTGTAAAAAATAAAACATTACTCTTCGGCAGTATGGCGTTTGCCGTGCTGGAGTTGCTGGCGGTAAGCCGGGCAGTGGAACGGTCTAACCACGAGTATATGTTAAACCCGCCACTGGCTCTGTTGTTTGCTATTCTAGACGCATTGCCGGTTCTTTTGTTGGTGCTATATGGGCTGTTTGTGCTGGTTACCTTTTTAGTACACCGCCAACCTTCTATTTGGAAAGGCTTCGCTCTGACCTTATATGTCACCTTAGGCTTTTTAGCGTTGGCAGCTTTGCGGGATGACCCGCAATTCGGTCTTGCCTATTGCCTCCTTCCGTTGGTGATTGCCTGGATGAGTGATACGGGTGCCTATTTTACCGGCGTGTTCTTTGGTAAGCATAAGATGGCGCCTGTCATCAGCCCGAAAAAGACCTGGGAGGGCTTTTTCGGCGGTTGGATCATTTCCATTGGTTTGACGGCGGTGTATGGGTTGGTTTGCAACGCCCTCATCAATCCGTCAACCACTTCGCCTGTGGATATAGGGCAGTTTGCTGTTTTTGCGGCGGTACTGGCGCCCTTGTCGGTGGTTGGCGACCTGCTGGCCTCGGTCATCAAGCGCCGTTGCGGCATCAAGGACTACGGCAACATCATGCCGGGCCACGGCGGTGTGATGGATCGCTTTGACAGCGTAGTTTTTATTGCTCCGCTGGTGTATATTGTTTTGATATCAATCTCGGTCAATTGAGGTATCTGTGATGAAAAATCTGGTTATATTAGGCTCTACTGGCTCCATCGGCACGCAGGCGCTGGAGGTGGCACTGCAGGCCGGGTATCGTGTAGTCGGCCTGGCCGCTGCCCGGAATGTGACCCTGCTGGAGGCGCAAATCCGTCAGTTTATCCCAGCTGTGGTGGCGGTCTACGACGAAGCCGCCGCCGATGACCTGCGTGTGCGGGTGGCTGACCTGCCGGTGCGTGTGCTGGCCGGTATGGATGGCCTGTGCGAGCTGGCCTCTTTGCCCGAGGCAGATATGGTGCTCAATTCCGTGGTGGGCATGGTGGGCCTGCGGCCCACGCTGGCTGCCGTGGCCGCCGGGAAGGATGTGGCCCTAGCCAATAAAGAGACTTTGGTAGCCGGTGGCGTCTTTGTCATGGATGCTGTCAGCCGTGCCGGGGTGAAGCTCCTGCCGGTGGATAGCGAGCACAGTGCCATTTTTCAGTGCCTGCAGGGCTGTCCTCCTCAGCGACGTATCAATCGCTTGATTCTGACTGCCTCCGGCGGCCCCTTTTTCGGCCGTAGCCGGGAGGAACTGGAGCATGTGACTCTGGCTGATGCTCTCAAGCATCCCAACTGGAGCATGGGGCAGAAGATTACCATCGATTCTGCTACCATGATGAACAAGGGACTGGAGCTCATCGAGGCCAGTTGGCTGTTTTCCATGCCGCCGGAGAAGATTGACATCGTGGTGCACCGGGAGAGCATTATTCACTCCTTGGTTGAATACGATGATAACGCAGTACTGGCTCAGCTGGGCGCCCCGGATATGCGGGTGCCGATCCAGTATGCCCTGACCTATCCCGACCGTCTGCCTTGCCCGGTAAAACAGCTTCGGCTGGAGGACTGGCAGAATCTGACCTTCTACCGACCGGATGATGAGGCGTTCCCGGCTATGAATCTTGCCCGCCGGGCGCTGACACAAGGAGGGCTGTATCCGGCCGCACTCAATGCCGCTAACGAGGTGGCGGTGGGCGCCTTTATCGCTGGGGAGATTGGCTTTACCGCCATCACCCGCCTGGCCGCCGAGGCATTGGAACTGCCCCTGCCAGCCCCCACGTCTGTGGAGGACGTGTTTACGGTGGATGCCGCCGTCCGTCAGCAGACCCGAGAGGCGATTACCAAGCTGAAATGAGGTGTCTCCGATTAGTATTTTGCGTATAATTGCCGCCTTGCTGGTGCTGGGCGTATTGGTGTTTATCCATGAGCTGGGGCATTTTATCGTAGCCCGGCTGATGGGTGTGCGTGTGAATGAATTTGCCATCGGTATGGGTCCCCGTCTGCTGAAATGGGGAAAGGGCGAAACCGTGTATTCCATTCGCCTGCTTCCCTTTGGCGGTTTTTGCGCCATGGAGGGGGAGGACGAGGAGGCGCCTACCCCGGCGGCCATGGGCGGCAACGCCGACCGTGAACCGCCCGAAGCCTCGGCGGATACAAGCCGGTCTTTTGCCCATAAACCGGTATGGTGCCGGGTGTTGATTGTCGTTGCCGGTGCTGTAATGAACCTGGTATTGGGCTACGTACTGTTGCTTGTGTACAATGGGGCTCTGCAGCCCCCCTATGACGATAAGGGCACCGTCCTGTTTCCTACCACTACCATTGCCCGGTTGGAGGAGGATACCCCGGCGTATCAGTCCGGTCTTCGCCCCGGCGATACCATTGTTGAGGTCAACGGCCGCCGTATTCTGATGGATACCGACCTGACCATGGAGATGCAGAATGACGCTGATGGCGTGTTGGCGATGGTGGTGCGTCGGCCTACGGAGGAGGGCAGTGAAAAGGTGACCTTGCCGGCGGTGAAATTCCAGCAGGTTACCGATGAGGAATCCGGCCGGCAGTACCTGAAATATGACTTTGCCTTGCTGGGCAAGGTGCGTACCTTCGGCAACACCTTTGTCCAGTCTGCCCGGCAGGAGCTATCCATTGCCACTGTGGTTTGGCGTACGCTGGTGGACATGATTCAGGGCGACTACGGTCTCAATGACCTGTCCGGCCCCGTTGGCACGGTGGACATCATTGCGGATGCGGTGGGTTCGGTCAACTCCTTGGAGGGCTGGCAGACCTTGGTGATGCTGATGGTGATGATTACCGTCAACCTGGGGGTGTTTAACCTATTGCCGTTACCGGCATTGGACGGCGGGCGGCTGGTGTTCCTGGTTGTTGAAGGTATTACCCGGAAAAAGGTGCCGGCCAAGTTTGAGGGCCTTGTGCATTTTGTGGGGCTACTGTTACTGCTCCTGCTGATGCTGGTGGTCACGTATAGCGATATTACAAAATTCTTTATATAACGAAAAGGAGTGGGTCTTGTGGACAGACGGAATTGTAAAACCGTAATGGTGGGGAAGGTGCCGGTGGGCGGTAACAACCCTATTTCGGTGCAGTCTATGCTGAATGTCCCGGCCCACGATATCGCCGGCAATGTGGAACAGGCCAAGCGCCTGCAGGCTTGCGGTTGTGATATTATCCGCACGGCTGTTCCGGATATGGAGGCGGTGGCACTGGTGGCGGCGCTGAAGGAAGCGGTCACGGTCCCTATCGTGGCCGATATTCACTTCGATTACCGGCTGGCTTTGGAATCCGCCGCCGCCGGGGCGGATAAGATTCGCATCAACCCCGGTAATATCGGGGAGGAGAGCCGGGTGAAGGCGGTGGCAGACGATTGCCGCCGTCGTGGCATCCCCATCCGCATCGGCGTGAATTCCGGCTCGCTGGAAAAGGAGATTCTGGCTAAATACGGCCATCCCACCCCGGAGGCGATGCGGGATAGTGTCCTGTATCACGCCTCGCTGTTGGAAAAATATGATTTTACCGATATTATCCTGTCTATTAAATCCTCGGATGTTCCCACCATGATCCGGGCGTACGAGCTGACCGCTGAGGCGTGCGAATATCCTCTGCACCTTGGGGTGACAGAGGCCGGCACCGAGCGCATGGGCGTGCTGAAATCCGCTGTGGGTATCGGCTCACTGCTTACCCGGGGGATTGGCGATACTATCCGTGTGTCCTTGACTGCCGCCCCGGAGAAGGAGGTCACCGCCGGCATCGATCTGCTGACGGCGGCCGGCTTGCGGAATGACCGCCCTCGGCTGGTTTCCTGTCCGACTTGCGGCCGGACGGCTATCGACCTTATTGGTATTGCCGGCCAGGTGGAGGAACGACTGCAGAGTGTGCAGAAGCCTATTACTGTGGCGGTGATGGGGTGCATTGTCAATGGCCCCGGCGAGGCAAGAGAGGCGGATATCGGCATTGCCGGTGGCAAGGGCAAGGTGGCCATTTTCCGCAAAGGCGAGGTACTGCGTACCGTGGATGAAGCCGATGCGGTGGAAGAACTGATGAAAGAGGTCCGACAGCTGTAAAGGCTGTTGTACATAAAATTGGAGGAGCCATGGAGCAGAATACACTAGGGGTATTGTTTGGCCCCTATTTGTCCACCGATTGTCTGCCGGACGCTGTGCTGGCGGGCGTGGTGGAGAATATTGAGATGCAGCACGCCCAGCGGCGACTGCAATTAGAGGTGGCCTTTCCCGGGACGGTGGAGCTGTCACATCTGCTGACAGCGGAACAGCAGATTGCCCGGGCGCTTGCCTTGCAGTTTGTGGAGTTGCGTCCTCACTATCCCAAGGAGGCGCTGAACGAGTCCGCTTTTGGCCCGCTGGTAGAGCACCTGAAGCGGATTAATGTGGCGGTAAACGGTGGATTTGCCGATGCCGTGTTTACGCTGGAGGCGGATGTCCTGCGGATCGAGTTCGTCCACGGTGGGGTGAATATTTTACGTGCCACCGATGTGCCACGGCAGCTCAAGCAGTTGATAGCCGAGCAGTATGGCCGTGTGCTGGACATTGAGCTGGTGGGGGAGGATACCCCGCAGATGGATGACCGCTATGAACAGATGATGCAACAAGCTGAGGAGGAAGCGGCGGCCCATGCCAGAGAGCAGGCGGCCGCCAGGGCAGCGGCGATGGCGGCAGCGCCCAAGCCTGCCTCTGACGGTGAGCCGGCTCGCCCCGGAAAACCGGCTGACCCGACCCGTAAACCGATGGGAGGACTGCCAATCTATTTGGAGACCGCCCAGCCGGTGCTGGGTGTCCCGATTAAAGAGCCCCCTACCCCCATTAGTGGGTTGGAGGCGGATGGCTCGATGGTCACCGTGTGGGGCGAGATATTCCGGGTAGAATCCCGGGAAAATCGGGATGGCACCAAGATGCGGTACTCCATATCCATCACCGACCTAACCAGTTCGTTGATTCTTAGCCTTTGGCTGGACAAGCAGAAGGATGCCGAGAAAATTACCGCTATTGACGGACTGAAAAATGGCGATAACATCGTGGTTAGTGGTCGGTATGATTATGACGAATTCGCTAAAGCCAATCTGTTGCGTCCTCGGTCGATTTCTATCGTCGCCCGGTATCAGCGACAGGATTTGGCGTCAGAAAAGCGAGTGGAGCTACACCTGCATACCAAGATGTCCTCCATGGACGGTGTATCGGAGGCCAAGGATTTGGTCAAACGGGCGGCTAATTGGGGGCATAAGGCGATTGCTATCACCGACCACGGTGTGGTGCAGGCCTATCCGGATGTGATGAACACCGCCGCCGACCTGAAAAAGCAGGGAAAACCCATCAAGATTCTCTACGGCATGGAGGCTTACTATGTCAACGACATGGTGCCGGTGGTAGAGGGAGGCTGTGATGCCGCCCTGGATGGGGAATATATTGTTTTTGACATCGAAACCACCGGCCTGAGTGTCAAGACCGAGCGCATCACCGAGATCGGTGCTGTGCGTCTGGTGAATGGTGAGGTCAAGGAGAGCTTCGACACCTTTGTAAATCCTGGTATGCCCATTCCGGCAAAAATCACCGAACTGACAGGGATTACGGATGCCATGGTGGCAGATGCGCCCAATGAGGCAGAGGCTTTGCAGAAATTTTATGATTTCTGTGGCGACTGCCGGGTGCTGGTGGCACATAATGCCAATTTTGACACCAGTTTTATCCGGGCGGCGGCCAGAAGAAGCGGCAAGGATTACCCCTTTACAGCTGTTGACACAGTCCCCCTGTGCCGGACGCTGTATCCGGGGCTGAAAAACTATAAACTGGACACGGTAGCAGAGTACCTGAAGCTGCCTCCGTTTAACCATCACCGTGCCTGCGACGACGCAGAGGTGCTGGCTGGTATTTTTGCCCATAACCTGAAGGACATGCAACAGCAGGAGGTGGAGAGCCTCCAGCAAATTAACACTCGTGTTACCGGCGTAGACCCCAAAAAGGCCAAGTATTATCACTTGATTTTGATTGCACGCAACCTGGTGGGTCTCAAAAATCTGTACAAGTTGGTTTCCTATTCCAATCTGGAATGCTTCCACAAAAAGCCCCGCATCACCCGGTCTAAACTGATGGAGCATCGGGAGGGTCTGCTGATAGGCAGTGCCTGTGAAGCTGGCGAGCTTTACAAGGCGATTTTGGAGGACAAACCCTGGGGTGAGCTGTGTGACATTGCCTCCTTCTATGATTTCCTGGAGATTCAGCCTCTGGGCAACAACGCCTTTATGCTACGCCCCAGCAAGGGCAAGGGCGGCGTGATGAATCCCCCTCTGTGCAAAAGCGAGCAGGAGCTGATAGCCCACAACAAGACCATCGTCCGGCTGGGTGAAAAACTGGGTAAGCCGGTGTGTGCTACCTGTGATGTGCACTTTTTGGATCCGGAGGATGAGGTGTACCGCCGCATCCTGATGGCTGGCTCCGGCTTTGACGATGCCGATCAGCAGGCGCCTTTGTATCTCCGCACAACGGATGAAATGCTGGCTGAGTTTACCTACCTGGGCGAAGAAAAAGCCCGAGAGGTGGTTATTGACAACCCCAACCGGATAGCGGACTGGGTAGAGGATATCCGCCCGATTCCTTTCGGCACCTATCCGCCCCACATTGCCGGCTCTGACGAGGAGCTGCAGCAACTGTGCTGGGACAAGGCACGGGAGGTGTATGGTGACCCGGTGCCGGAGTTGGTGGCCACCCGGCTGGAGAAGGAATTGACCTCTATTATCAAGCATGGCTTCGCTGTGTTGTACATGATTGCCCAAAAGCTAGTGAAGAACTCAGTGGACAACGGTTATCTGGTGGGTTCCCGAGGCTCGGTTGGTTCCTCCTTTGTGGCCCACATGGCCGGCATATCCGAGGTAAACCCCTTGGCTCCTCACTATGTCTGCCGCAATCCGGAATGTAAGTATTCCGAGTTCTTTACCCATGGTGAGGTGGGCTCCGGCTTTGACCTGAAGCCGAAGGATTGCCCTCATTGCGGGCGTCCTCTTGGGCGAGACGGTCAGGAAATCCCCTTCGAGACCTTCCTTGGTTTCGACGGCGATAAATCGCCCGATATTGACCTGAATTTCGCCAGTGAATACCAGAACCGTGCCCATCGGTATACGGAGACGCTGTTCGGCCTGGACCACGTGTTTAAGGCCGGCACCATCGGTACCATTGCCGAAAAGACGGCCTATGGCTATGTGAAAAAGTATGCCGAGGAACGGGGACTTGTGTACAGCCCGGCAGAGCTTGATCGGCTGACGATTGGCTGCACCGGTGTCAAGCGGACGACAGGCCAGCATCCCGGCGGTATGGTGGTCGTGCCGGATGACTATGAGATCGAAGATTTCTGCCCGGTACAGCACCCGGCAGAAAAAGCGGAGTCCGGTATTATTACCACCCATTTCGATTTCCATTCTATCCACGATACCATCCTCAAACTGGATAACCTTGGCCACGTAATTCCTACCATCTGCAAGTATCTGGAGGAATACACCGGCGTGTCCATCAAGGATGTGGATATGTCTGACCCGGCGGTGTACAGCCTGTTCACCTCGCCGGAGGCACTGGGCCTGACGGTGGAACAGCTCGGTTGCGAGACCGGCACCTTGTCCATCCCGGAGATGGGCACCGGCTTTACCCGGCAGATGCTGTTGGATTGCAAACCCAAAACCTTTGCCGACCTGATGCAGATTTCCGGCCTGTCCCATGGCACCGACGTGTGGCTTGGCAATGCGCAGGACCTCATCAAAGCCGGCACCTGTACCATTGCCACGGTTATCGGTACCCGTGACAGCATCATGGTGGAACTGATGCACAAGGGATTGCCCCCCAAGATGGCCTTTAAGATCATGGAGATTGTCCGTAAGGGTAAGGCCACCAAACTGCTGACGGAGGAGCACCTGGCCGCCATGCGGGAGCATAATGTACCGGAGTGGTATATTGACTCCTGCATGAAGATCAAGTATATGTTCCCGAAAGCCCATGCGGCGGCATATGTCATTGCCGCATTGCGTGTGGCGTGGTTTAAGGTGCATTACCCGGCAGAGTATTATGCCGCTTTTCTTACCGGCCGCGGCGGTGATTTTGATGCTGCTACGGTGCAGGCGGGCATCGACCGGGTAAAAGAGGTCATGGATGATATCCGCCAGCGTGGTAAGGAAGCCAGCCAAAAGGAACAGGACACGGCCGAACTTCTTCATGTGGTGTACGAGGCGATGCTCCGTGGTGTGGAGTTCCTGCCGGTTGACCTGTACAAATCCCACTGGTACCAGTACATCATGGAGGACGGCAAGATTCGCCTGCCCTTTAATGCCATTGCCGGTCTCGGCGAGGCGGCGGCCAAAAATATGCATGAGGCGGCTAATCCGGCCGATCCCTTCATCTCCTGTGACGACCTGCAGGCCCGCACCGGTATCACCAAGGCGGTGCTTCAGTCGTTGCACGAATTAGGGGTTGTAGAAGGCTTGCCTGAAACCAGTCAGATGACATTTTTTTAATGTAATCTGACGGCTGTATTGGTAGGGCGTGGGAGAATGGCGAGAGCCATTCTCACGGCAACGGCAGAGGTGATTGGCGGTTTGCTGACACAATAGGCCGTTGCGCTAGTCAGATGACATTTTTTTAATTGTTCTGAAACTTAACTAAGAAAGGATGTTTTGTATGTTAAAAGGTATCAATCCGTTGCTCTCTCCTGATTTGCTGAAGATTTTGTCCGAGATGGGTCACGGCGATGAGATCATCATCGCCGACGGCGGCTTCCCGGCGGCTAAGTTGGCCCGCAACCTGGTGCGTGCTGACGGCGTGGGCTGTGTGGCCATGCTGGATGCGGTGCTGTCCGTATTTCCGCTGGACCAGTACGACGACCACAATTTCATTCTGATGGATACTACCGGTGGCGACGAGCCTCCGGCCATCTGGGAGGAGTATGCTGAGGTGCTGAAAAAATATGAGCCGGACGCCCATATTGAGCACATTGAGCGTTTCAACTATTATGCCCGCACCGAGAAGGCATATGCCGTGGTGGCCACCGGTGAGATGGCGCCCTATGGCAACATCCTGCTGAAAAAAGGGTGTATCCGCTGATTGGTGGCCAAGCACCGTACTTGCAAGTGTCAAATAGAGCTAGAACAAAGAGCCCGGAAGGTTTTGCCTTCCGGGCTCTTGGCATGTGCTATTTGATTTTACCCGTTGTAGCCGTTGGGATTCTGAGACTGCCAGCGCCAGGAGTCACGGCACATATCCACAAGGCCCTTTTCGGCTTTCCAGCCCAGCAGAGAGGCCGCCTTGGAGGGGTCGGAGTAGACCGCACCCAGGTCGCCGGGACGACGGGGGGCGATCACATAGGGCACATCCACGCCGTTGGCTTCCTTAAAAGCGTTGACCAGATCCAGCACGCTGTAGCCGGTGCCGGTGCCCAGATTGACCGCCTCAGCGCCGGTGTGCTGCAGAGCGTAGTCCGTTGCCTTGACATGGCCACGAGCCAGGTCAACTACATGGATGAAATCACGCACGCCGGTACCGTCATGGGTGTCATAATCGTCGCCAAAGATGGACAGCTTTTCCAGCTTGCCGATGGCTACCTGAGAGACATAGGGCATCAGGTTGTTGGGGATGCCATTGGGGTCCTCCCCGATGCGGCCGCTCTCGTGAGCGCCGATGGGGTTGAAATACCGGAGCAGTACCACAGACCATTCGGGGTCAGACACGCACAGATCGGACAGAATTCCCTCGATCATGAACTTGGTACGGCCATAGGGGTTGGTGCAACCGCCAATCTCCATATCCTCGGTGAGGGGAGAGGGGTTCTTTTCACCGTATACGGTAGCTGAGGAGGAGAAGATCATCCGCTTACAGCCCATCTCGGCCATCACTTGGCACAGTACCACCGTGCCGTTGACATTATTATCGTAATATTTGAGAGGAATTTGCACAGACTCACCGACTGCCTTCAAACCGGCGAAGTGAATAACCGCCTCAATTTTGTTTTCTTTAAAGATGCGGCGCAGGCCGTCAGCGTCACGGATGTCGCACTCATAGAAAGGAAAATCCTTTCCGGCCAACTCTCTGGTGCGCTCCAGGGCAACCGGTTTGGAGTTGTAGTAGTTGTCCAGCACAATAATGTCGTAGCCGGCCTTGATCATCTCGATACAGGTGTGGCTGCCGATGTATCCGCAACCACCGGTAATGAGAATAGCCATAGTAAAAACCTCCCAATTTCATGTTATCTCAATTATATCGTATTGTTTGTGCCATGACAATGGGAATTTGTTGCAAAAGTAAGAAAATTTCCATGAGTTTGCAATAGATGCTTGCCTTTTTATGAGGTTTGTCGTATAATGAAACTGTATTGTGGCGTTGTAGCCTATATAAAGGAGAGATGTTGTAATGAAACCTACACTAATTATCATGGCGGCCGGAATGGGAAGCCGTTTTGGCGGTCTTAAGCAGATTACCCCCGTCGGTCCCGACGGCGAGAAGATTATGGATTATTCTGTGTACGACGCTGTGCGTGCCGGCTTCGGCAAGGTGGTGTTTGTCATCAAACACGCCTTCGAGGAGGAATTTAAAGAGAAGATCGGCAATGCTATTGCCGCCCATATTCCGGTGGAGTATGTGTTCCAGGAGTTGGATGCGCTTCCGGCTGGGTACACCGTGCCGGAGGGCCGTGTGAAGCCTTGGGGTACCGGCCACGCCGTGCTGTGTTGCCGTGATGTGGTAAAGGAGCCCTTTGTGGTGCTGAATGCGGATGACTACTACGGCCGTGATTGCTTTGCCTTGTTGGCGGAGTTCCTGGCTCGTCCTCAGGAGGGGGATAAGCGGCACATCGCCATGGCAGGATATTTGTTGCATAATACCCTGACGGAGAACGGCAGTGTGTCCCGCGGAATCTGCGAGACCGATGAGAGCGGGATGCTGACTGGTCTGACCGAGCGCACCCAGATCGAGATCATCGACGGCAAGCCCATGTTTACCGAGGATGGTGGCGAGAGCTGGACCGAGCTGGACCCCGATTGTTATGCTTCTATGAATTGTTGGGCGTTCCCCGCCGGCTCTCTGGACAGTTTTGAAAAGATGTTCTGCGCCTTCCTGGATGCTCGTGGCACCGAGATGAAGTCGGAGTTCTATCTGCCCTTTGCGGTCAACGAGATGGTGGCCTCCGGTGAGGCAGATGTACAGGTGCTACCCACCAAGGATAAGTGGTATGGCATGACTTATGCCGAGGACCATGAATTGGTGCGGAAGGCTCTGGCCGACCTCACCGAGCAGGGCGTGTATCCTGTGACAATGTGGAAGTAATTAACCGACTGCCTGGCGGTGTGTAACACCGTCGGGCTGTCTGTTTTGGGAGGGCTTGTTTGTGTACCGAGCTACACCGGAGGAGATGGGGATATCTTCCTCCAGCATCACGGCGTTTATTCGCTTTTTGGAGGATAATCGTATACCTGCCCATGATTTGTTGTTGGCCCGTGGCGATGCTTTGGTGTATGAGGGATATTGGAAGCCCTTTGATGCCGCGTTTTGCCACCGGATGTATTCGGTGTCCAAGAGTCTGGTAGCACTGGCGGTTGGATTTGCCTGGCAGGATGGACTGATTGACCTGGACGAGCGTATTTTTACCTATTTTCCGGCAGAGTCAGCCGGGCAGACGGATGAGAATATGGCCCGGCAGACGGTGCGGCATATGCTGATGATGAGCACCGCCAAGGACGACGGTTTTTGGTTTGCCGATAAGCCGGCGGACCGGGTACGGTATTATTTTGAGAATAGCCGTCCCAGCCGCCCTTGCGGTTGCTTCTTTCGCTATGACAGCGCCGGCTCCTTTGTGCTGTGCGCCTTGGTAGAGCGCCGCACCGGCAAGAGCTTCATGGCGTATATGCGGGAGAAGCTGTTTGATAAGATTGGTGTGTCGGAGAACATTACCTGTCTGCAGTGCCCCGGCGGTCATTCCTGGGGGGATTCTGCGGTGATTTGCCCACCTGTGGACATTCTTAAGATTGCCCGCTTCACCATGAATGGCGGTAGCTGGAACGGCGAACAGATACTGGATCGCACCTATGTAGAAACGGCAGTGTCCAAGCAGATCGACAACGATTATTGGGGCGAAAACCTGTATAACACCCAAGGGTATGGCTATCTCATATGGCGCACCTTTGACAACAGCTATTTCTTCAACGGTATGGGAGCGCAGTTAGCTGTCTGTGTTCCGGATAAGGATATTATCCTGATGTTTAACGGCGACACCCAGGGTCACGACCCGGTGGCGCGCAACCTGCTGATGGAGGCCTTCTTCCGGCTGATTGTCCGTCCGGCTGCAAATATGCCGCTACCGGTGAATGCGGCTGGTGCAGAAGAGTTGGCCACGCTGACTGCTTCCCTCAGGCTGATTGCGGCGGCAGGGGAGAGCTATTCGCCGTTGGCGGCCGCCATTGATGGGGTTACCTACCACATGGCAGAAAACCCCATGGGCATTACCTCTATGCACTTTACCTTTACAGAAGATGGCGGTGTGTGGCACTATATCAATGCCCAGGGAGAAAAAACGTTGCCATTTGGGCTGTGTCAAAATGTTTTCGGAGAGTTCCCTCAGGATGGCTATGCAGATGAGATAGGCACAGTCAGCGGCCAACGTCGGTACGCTTGTGCCGCCTCAGCCGCCTGGACAGAACCCCATAAGCTGGCCTTGCAGGTGCAGATTATTGACACCTATTTTGGTAACCTGCACGCCGTGTTTACCTTTGGTAAAGCGGACTGCTGTGTGGTCATGCAAAAAGCGGCGGAGGACTTTCTCGACGAATATGCGGGCGAGGCTGTAGGCTACGTTGTAACGGAATAATATAAGGAGAGACAGGATTATGCATAAAGATGTAGAACGCATCCTGCTGTCGGAGCAGGAACTGGATGAGGTTATTACCCGCATTGCGGCAGAGCTCGACCGGGATTATGCCGGCGAGGATAAGCGGCTGGTACTGTTGTGTATCCTTAAGGGCTCGGTGGTGTTTATGGGCGAGTTGATGAAGAAGATCACCATTCCTGTAGAGATTGATTTTATGCGTGTGGCTTCTTATGGCTCCGGTACGGAGACCACCGGCCGTATCAACATCATTCTCGACCTGCTCCGTAACGATATGGACAAGAGCGATATTCTGATTATTGAGGACATCATCGACAGTGGACGTACACTGTCTCACCTGAGCCAGTATCTCAAGCTCAAGGGCGCTCGCAGTGTGCGCACCTGCACCCTGCTGGATAAGCCGGATCGCCGTGAAGTGGATTTTACTGCTGACTATGTAGGCAAGGTCATTCCCGACGAGTTTGTGGTAGGCTATGGCCTGGACTATGACGAGAAATACCGGGCACTGCCGTATGTAGGTGTCCTCAAGCCGGAAATATATACAAAATAAGAAAAGCGGTGCTGTCCTTCGACAGCACCGCTCTTAGTTTGTTTTACAGAACCTTACTCAGGAACTCTTTTAGGCGGGGGCATTGCGGGGCCCCAAATACCTCGTCAGGAGTGCCCTGTTCCATGATTTTACCGCCATCCATGAAGAATACACGGGAGGCGACTTCACGGGCAAAGCCCATCTCGTGGGTGACAATGACCATGGTCATGCCATCTTCTGCCAGTTGCTTGATGAGATCCAGTACCTCGCCGACCATTTCGGGATCGAGGGCGGAGGTGGGCTCGTCGAACAGGATGACCTTGGGGTTCATGGCCAGCGCCCGGACGATGGCAACACGCTGTTTCTGTCCACCGGATAGGGTAGAGGGGTACTTATCAGCCCAGTCATCCAATCCGATGCGCTGGAGCAGGCGATGGGCATTGGCCTCGATGTCCGCTTTGATCTGGGCACGCTTTGCCCGGTCACGGACACCCTTCAGTCCAATGTGCAGGGGAGCCAAGGTGATATTCTGTAATACCGTTTTGTTATTGAACAGATTAAACTGCTGGAACACCATACCCATGTGCTGCCGGTGCAGGTTAATATCCACCTTCAGGTCGGTCAGATCAGCGCCTTCAAACATGATGGAGCCGGAGGTAGGATCTTCCATGCAATTCAGGCATCGCAGGAAGGTGCTCTTGCCGGAGCCGGAGGGGCCGATGATAACAATGCGCTCGCCCTCATGAATGGTCTCGGAGATTTCGTCCAGTACGGTCAGGTTACCGTAACGTTTGGTTAGATTAATTGCCTCGATCACTCTTTCTCAGACTCCTTTCCATGAGTTTTATACCTAGGGAAATAAGGGCTACCAGCACGATGTAAATCAGAGCCATGCAGAGGTAAGGGATGATGTACTCATAGGTGCGGTTACCGATCTCATTAAATGTCTTGTACAGGTCAACAGCGGCGACAAAGCTGACAACAGAGGTATCCTTAACCAAGGCGATAAGCTCATTGCCCAAGGTGGGGAGGATGTTCTTGATTGCCTGCGGCACCACGATTTTCAACATGGTTGTGGTATAGCTGAGGCCGACAGCGCGGCCTGCCTCCATCTGTCCTCCGTCAACCGAAAGAATGCCACCACGCATAATTTCGGATACATAGGCACCGGAGTTGAGACCGAATACCAGGATACAGGTGTTCAGCGAGCCGATATTGATGCCGCACAGGGGGAATAGTACATAGTAGGCCAGCAACAGCTGTACCACGATGGGGGTTCCCCGGAAGAAGCCTACGTATACGCTGCAGATCTTATCCAATATGCGGGGAAGCGCTTTGTATTTTGGCATCACCTTGACAGTCGCAATAAGGGTGCCGATGACAATGCCGATTAACAGGCCAAGAAAGGCGATGACCAGTGTGTTGAGCAAGCCTTCGCCGATTACTCGTTCCCAAGCGCCGCCGGGGCCGAATTTTTCCCAAAACACACCCCATTTTTTGAGAATATCCATAAGTAGTTCCTTTCACAGCAGAAGCCTCGCCACCGACGTGCGGTGGCGAGGTTTCATCAAAGTTGGATTTTACTGGTTGATGGCCTTGCTGATGGCATTGGCGGGCGCATCGTCAACGATTACGTAATCAACCTCACCGTTGATCATAGCGGTGAAAGCCAGTGCGGCGTAATCGTATTCCATCTTGGTGGCCGGGAGACCGGCGAAGCCGTAGCCGTCCGGATCTTCGGCGTCACCCACAATGTAGGTAGCACCGGTGGTGCCTCTCTGGCAACCGATCTTGCAATCGGCCGTCTTGGCATTCAGGATAGCCACCACATCATCGGCGGTCTTGCAAGCGTCAAACTCGGCGTTGTCGGCAGGGACCACCAGCACCTGGTTGGCACTGTAGTAAGAATCACTGAAGGTAACAACCTCCTGACGAGCGGGGGTGATGGTCAGACCAGCCATACCGATATCACACAGACCGGACTCAACAGAGGTAACCACGGCTTCAAACTGCATATCCTTGATGACCAGTTCCTTGTTCAGGTACTTGGCCAGACCGGCAGCAATCTCCAGGTCGATACCGCTGTAAACGCCGTTGCCGTCAACCATCTCGAAAGGCTCGAAACCGGTGGAGGTGGCTACAACCAGCTGGTCCTTGGAGGAGTCTTCTGCGGCAGAGATGACATCAGCAGGGGTGCCGTTGCCGAAATAGTTGTCGCAGATCTTATCGAAAGTGCCGTCCTGCTTGATCTTGGCCAGGTACTCGTTGACCTTGCCCAGCAGTTCCGTGTCAGCCTTGCCTACACAGAAAGCGTAGGATTCCTCGGACAGGGGGATGTCGATGACCTTTACCTTGGCGCTGGTAGAGCCGCAGGAGCAGCAGATGACAGCCAGCATGGCAATTACGGCCAGAATGGAAACAATCTTCTTCATAGCAAATTTCCTCTCTTATGTAAAATATGTTCCTAAAAGTAGGAACACACCAAGTATACACGCAAAGTAGCAGATTGTCAACGCATATTTGCATAAAAATCCCGAAAGCCGTGTGTTTTTACAAGAAAATCGCTGATTTTGAGCTGATTCGGTAACGCAAAATGTATATATACATGCAAAATGTATAAAATTTGAGAGCGTAGAAAAGGTGGCCTAAAATAAAGTTCAGATTTTTTAAAGAATTTTCATTTTTGTCTTGACGAATGGAGGAATACCTGCTATAATATCACAGTTCATGGAATGTGGACAAATCCTTGCCTCATCTGCGGGATGAGGCCATCAGACCATAAGGAGGTGCAAACTATGCCCACAGTAAAAGCGTCCTATGAGGCTGTCTTCATCTTCTCCCTGGCTCAGGGTGAGGAGAACGTGACCGCCCTCAAGGAAAAATTCAGCGCCCTGATCGAGCAGAACGCCGAAATCGGTGAGATCGACGAGTGGGGCAAGCGCAAGCTGGCTTACCTGATCAATGACGAGGCCGAGGGTTACTATGTCCTGTACAATTTCGTCAGCGGTCCTGCGTTCCCGGCTGAGCTGGAGCGTGTCAGCGGTATCACCGATGGCGTGCTGCGTTCTATGGTTATCCGCAAGGAAGAGAACTAAGGAGGGATAAGCTGTGAACAGTATCTGTTTGATGGGACGTCTGACCGGTGACCCCGAGCTCAAGACCACCCCCAACGGCGTTTCCGTGACCAGCTTCAGCATCGCAGTGGATCGTGCCTATCGTGGCAAGGATCAGGAGCGGCAGACGGATTTCTTCAACTGCGTAGCGTGGCGCGGCACGGCCGAGTTTATCTCCCGCTACTTCCGTAAGGGACAGCGCATCGCCCTGCAGGGCTCCATGCAGTCCCGCAAGTACACGGCTAACGATGGCAGTCAGCGTACTGTCTACGAGGTCGTGGTCGACAATGCATTCTTCTGCGAGGCCAAAGGCGTAGGTGCCGGCGGCGCTCCCAGCTACGATTCCCAGATTCCGCAGCCCACCGAGGCAAGACCGGCTTTCTCCACCGCTAATTCCGGTGATTTTGAGGAGATTCTTGCTGACGAGGATCTGCCCTTCTGATGTGAACGGCTGTAATATTGTGTAAAGGAGGCCTTCTATCATGGCTGAAAGAGCTGAAAGACCCGAGCGTCCCGTACGCGGCGGTCGTAAGGGCCACCGTAAGGTGTGCCAGTTCTGTGTCGATAAGATCGACTACATCGATTACAAGGATGTGGCTCGTCTGCGCCGCTGCATGTCTGAGCGTGCGAAGATCCTGCCCCGTCGTGTGACCGGCACCTGTGCCCGTCACCAGCGTGACCTGACCACTGCTATCAAGCGTGCTCGTCAGATTGCTCTGGTTCCCTTTGTGGCGGACTAATGATGCACAAAAAAGCGCCTGTTCCAACCGGAACAGGCGCTTTTTCTATGCTTTTTACACATCCCAGTGCATGGTCTCTCCCTTAATCCGGCAAAGAAGCTCGTACATCGCAACCCGGTTGGAGTCAAACCGCAGGACCGCTTTGGCCTCCGTGAAGGGGAGCCACGCATATTCCGTATGTTCCTCCGATAGCACCGGCTGGGTGTCGGCATCCGCTTCAAAGGCGAAGGCGTGCTCGGGGATGACATAGGTAGGCACCGGCCAGCCTTGTCGGTGGTAGGGGCCGATAAAGGCCGCCGGCACAAAGGCTTGGCTGGTCAAGGGAAGGAGATGGTCTGCTTTTATGCCGGTTTCTTCCCACAGTTCACGCCGGGCGGTTTCGGCCGGCTGCTCACCCTCTTCGCCGCCCCCCGATACAAATTGCCAAATGTCGGGAGTAGCCCGGTGAAACACGCAAAATAGTGGCTCTCCGTCCACGAGTTTATACAGGATAATAAGAGTCTGATAGGGTAGACGCATAGCCAATCTCCTTAAATACGCAAAAATTTTGCCGTTTGATCAGCGCCGCAAGGCTGTGGGGTGGAGAGAAGCAACCCACGCAGGTCGGTGGCTCCACATTCCAGCCGGTGGATGCGCCGGGCCTCTTCGCTTAATTCCTCCACCTGGCTGGCCCGACTGACCAGCGGCAGAGAAGGCTTAGCGGTCGCCAGGATTTCTTGCCCTCGCTCATTCATGCCCAGCACCCGGATGTACGGGGGCTGTCCGACTACGTCGGTGGCTTCCATGCCCAGCATGGCGGCCCAAAGCAGGCGGCGTATGCGGGAGAGAGGGTATCGTTTTGTCTTGACTGCGGCGTATAGCTCCTCAATGGTGGTGGCGGTCTGTGCCGCTCTATACAGGCGGTTTTCCAGCCCCTCCGACAGATAAGGCAGAGCCTTCATTTGTTCCGGGGTCATTTGCCGTAGTCGGGCCAAGATTCCGCTGCCCAGCCGCCCATCCTGCAGCACCGTGTCTCCGGAGGCGGTGGCCCCTTGTAATATAGAGAAGGAGGTAGCCGGCAGATAGGCTTCGGTTTCGGCAAGAGATTCTTTTTTCAGCATCTGCCGTAACAGTGAACCACTGGCATAGCCTTGCTTAGGGGCTGTTTCGTTGTGTAAAGCTCCTTGCCTTGACAGGGTGAAGAAGCGGAAATTTGCCCCCAGTCGCCGGGCGGCACGGATGTATTCCAGTCCCAGTGTGTTGTTGGGGGAGTCCAGCAGAGAAGCGGACTCCTTTCCGACGACAGCCTCCGCGGCCGCTTGCCCTGCCGCCGCATAAGGGATACCGGTGGCCATTGCTTGTTGTAAGGCGTGGCGGTAGGACGGACTTTCTGTTAGTACGGCCAGTTGCTCCAGCGTTTCTGTCCGGCCACATTCACTGCCAAAGGAAAGGGTATCCACACAGCCAAGAGCGTGAAGTAGGGCTACGCCCCCCTCAGCAAAGCGTTCGGCCGGTGCCATGGACCAGGGCAGGGGGAGCTCGATGACCAGGTCGGCACCGCCGGCCAAGGCCATTTCCGCCCGGGCAAACTTGGAGAACATGGCCGGCTCCCCACGCTGGGTGAAGCTGCCGCTGAGCACGACCGCAATATGGGTAGCGCCGTTTTCTCGTGTAGCCTGTATGTGGGCCGCATGGCCCTTGTGAAACGGGTCATATTCCGCTATAATACCGGCAACCTGCATGGCGGACACCTCCTGGCTGAAAAACTGGAATAAACACAGGAAAATGGTTGATATTTTCTCGTATATGTGTTATTATAGTCGCTGTACGAAATAAAATCAATGAGGAGTTGCGAAAACATGAAAATTTTGGTTATTAACGCAGGTAGCTCTTCCCTGAAGTATCAGCTGATTGATATGGAAGGCGAGCAGGTACTGGCAAAGGGTATTTGCGAGCGTATCGGGGCGGATGATGGAATCTTCACCCACAAGGCGTTCGGCAACGCTTGGAAATCCACCCCCACCATGCGCAATCACACGGAGGCTTTTGCTCAGGTGAAGGCGGCTCTGACCGAGGGTGAGGGTAAGGTTATCAACGACCTGTCCGAGGTGGACGCTATCGGCCACCGTGTGGTGCAGGGCGGTGCAAAATATGACCGTTCCGTGGTCATCACTGATGAGGTGAAGGCGGACATCGAGAGCCTGAAGGCGTTGGCTCCGTTGCACAATCCGGCGGCTCTGCAGGGCATCGAGGCAGCTACCGCGACCTTCGGCACCGCCATTACGCAGGTGGCTGTGTTTGATACGGCATTCCATCAGACTATGGAGCAGAAGGCCTTTATGTTCGCCCTGCCCTATGAGTATTATGAGAAATACGGCGTGCGCCGCTATGGCTTCCACGGCACCTCTCACCGCTATGTCAGTGCCCGCTGTGCCGAACTGCTGGGCAAGGTAGAGGGTACACGCGTCATCACTTGTCACCTGGGCAGCGGTTCTTCCATTGCCGCTATCAAGGATGGCAAAGTGGTGGATACCACCATGGGCATGACTCCCTTGGATGGTTTTATGATGGGGACTCGTTCCGGTGGCTTTGATCCCTCTGTGGTCACCTTCCTGATGGAGAAGGAGGGCTTGACCCCCAAGCAGATGGACGATATCATGAATAAGAAATCCGGTACCTTTGGTATTTCCGGCGGCATGAGTGATGACCGTGATGTTGAGGCGGCTATTGCTGCCGGCAATGAGCGTGCCGCTTTGGCCTGGGACATGCGCACCTATCAGATTCTCAAGATCGTAGGTGGCTATGTGGCGGCGCTGGGCGGCTTGGATGCCCTGGTCTTTACCGCCGGCATCGGCGAGAACCAGCCCCGTATTCGTCAGGAGATCATCGAGGGCCTCGGCTACCTCGGCATGAAGTGCGACACCGTGGCCAACGATGTGCGTAGCAAGGAGACTCTCATTACCACGGCTGATTCTACCATCCCTGCCTGGATTATTCCTACGGATGAGGAAATGGTCATTGCCCGTGACACAGCGGCGCTGGTTTAATCCTATACACGACTAAAAAGACGGCATCGCTTGTAAGCAATGCCGTCTTTTTTCATGTGGTTTCAATCTGCTCGGGCAGCGGGTTTGAAAAGTAAGGTAATGCACCAAATACCAGCCAGAGCGACCACGGTATAGATGATACGGGCAAACAGCGACCCAGCGCCGCCGCAGATCCAGGCCACCAGGTCGAACTGGAACAGACCAATGCTACCCCAGTTGAGTGCGCCGATGATAGTGATGATAAGTGCAAGCTTGTTCATGGGGAGTTTCTCCTTTCTGTGTAGGATTTAGGGTTTGCGGTCATGTTCAGTATGCACCTATCGGGCGAATTTATACAGAGTAGTTGGTATTTTTACGTTTTTTCTTTACTTAAGCGGTATTTTGTGCTATACTGACATAGAAATTTTTAAAAAATAAGGAGGCATGCGGTATGCGTGCGGTAATAACCGTTGTAGGAAAAGATGCGGTGGGTATTTTGGCCAAGGTATCCGGCCGTTGCAGTGAGCACCGTGTGAATGTGACAGAAGTGACCCAGTCCATTCTGCAGGATATGTTCTGTATGATCATGATGGTGGATATTTCTGCCTGTGACATCCCGTTTACAGCGCTGGTTGATGAAATGGCGGCATTGGGTCAGGCTAACGGCCTGGTGATCCACTGTATGCATGAGGATATTTTTAACGCCATGCACACCATTTAAGGGAGACATTAGCTATGCTGAATGCAAAGGATATTTTAGAAACAATTACCATGATCCAGGAGGAGCATCTGGATGTCCGTACGATTACTATGGGCATCTCTCTGCTGGATTGTTGCGACAGCAATATCGACACGCTGTGCCGCAAGGTGTATGATAAGATCACCCGCTGTGCCAAGGACTTGGTGCGCACCGGTGAGGCAATCGAAAAAGAGTTGGGCATTCCCATCGTCAACAAGCGGATTTCCATCACGCCGGCGGCTATGGTGTTGGCCGGGTGTGAAAACCGGGATGCGGTCAAGTTGGCTTTGGCGCTGGAACGAGCGGCCACTACCTGTGGTGTCAATTTCCTGGGTGGCTTTTCCGCTTTGGTGCACAAGGGTTTTTCGGCTGGTGACCGGGAGCTGATCGAAGCTATCCCGGAGGCGCTTTCCGTCACCGACCACATCTGTGCATCGGTGAATGTAGGCTCTACCAAGGCCGGTATCAACATGGATGCCGTAGCGCTGATGGGACGCATCGTCCGGCAGGCGGCAGAACTGACGGCTGACCGTGGCTGTATTGGCCCGGCCAAGCTGGTGGTGCTGTGTAATGCGCCGGAGGACAACCCCTTCATGGCCGGAGCCTTCCATGGTGTGGGTGAACCGGATTGCGTCATCAACGCCGGCGTTTCCGGCCCGGGTGTGGTGCGTGCGGCGCTGGCAAAAGCCGGCCCGGATAAAGACCTGGGCGAGATTGCGGAAATTATCAAAAAGACTGCCTTTAAGATTACCCGCATGGGGCAGTTGGTGGCCCAGGAGGCATCCAGCCGTTTGGGCGTTCCCTTCGGCATTGTAGATTTGTCCTTGGCCCCGACCCCGGCTGTTGGCGATTCAGTGGCTTATATCCTGGAGGAGATCGGCCTGGCCGAATGTGGCGGTCACGGCACGACAGCCGCTTTGGCCATGCTCAACGATGCGGTGAAAAAGGGCGGCGTGATGGCTTCCTCTCATGTGGGCGGCCTGTCGGGCGCCTTTATCCCGGTGACGGAGGATGCCGGCATGATTGCGGCGGCTCGCAGTGGTTGCCTGCGTATTGAAAAACTGGAGGCGATGACCTCGGTTTGTTCGGTGGGTCTGGATATGATCAATATCCCCGGTGATACGCCGGCCGAGGTAATTTCTGCAATTATTGCGGACGAAGCGGCCATCGGTATGGTTAATTCTAAGACCACCGCCGTCCGTGTGATTCCGGCTATCGGCAAGATGGTAGGGGAGGAACTCAATTTCGGCGGTCTGCTGGGCGAGGGCCCTGTGATGCCGCTGAATACGGCATCGCCTGCGGTGTTTATTAACCGTGGTGGCCGTATCCCCGCCCCGATGCAGAGCCTGAAGAACTAAACCGTTCGGATAGATAAAACAGCAAGGAGGGATATGTGTGGCAATACCCAAGGTGTTTGAGAGCGAGTATCGGATGTGCTTGATTTTGTGGGAAAATGAGCCGATTCGTAGCGCTGAGCTGGCAGAGCTTTGTAAGGAACAGTTGGGGTGGTCCCGCACTACGACCTATACGGTCATTCGGCGTTTGTCCGACCGGGGTGTATTGCAGAACAACAAAACCATTGTGTCCTCGCTTATTCCGAAAGAGGATGTCCAGTTGCAAGAGATGAACGAGCTGATGGAAAAAACCTTTGAGAATGACTTGACCGCTTTTGTGGCGGCGTTTGCTCGTCAGCAGAAACTATCCGGCAAGGATGTAGCCGAGCTTAAACAGCTTTTGGAACAGTACGAAGCATCTGTGTAATGAAGAAAAGTCCCTCCGGCGATTGCCGGAGGGACTTTCTGCATCTCTATTCATTTGGTAGATTGAACCAAACGAAAGGGGGTGTTGCCGGTGGATAGCTTAGGGCACACACCGGTTTTCCTCCCACCGGGTGGGGGAAGGTGAGCCGATAACTCCACAGGCCGAGAGTGGGCGCTTTTATACCGCCGTAGCGGGTGTCGCCATACAGCGGCATCTGCCGGGAGGCAAACTGCACCCGGATTTGGTGGGTACGGCCGGTATGCAGGCGTACACGCACCAGGGAGAAGGTGCCCTCTGCCAACGCAACAGTGGATAGACAGGTGTAAGTGAGTCTGGCAAGGCGAACCCCTTTACGCTCACGCTTGACCGGAAAAGACTTGTTTTTCCGTACATCATGGTACAGCAGGTCGGTCAGTTCGCCTTCGGGCTCCGGTATTCCCTGAACAACAGCAAGGTATTCTTTGGCAAACACCTCATGTTCCCCGACCAAGGCAGATAGCTTGGCGGCGGCCGCTTTGGTGCGTGCATAGACCATCACGCCGCCGGTGGGGGTGTCCAGACGATGCACCGGTAGAACCGGCAGGCCTTGTTCGGACAGACGGTGGGGGAGACTGTCCCCTCCGCCATCCACTTCTTGGGAAGACAACCCTACCGGTTTTTCTACCAGCAGAAGGTGGTCATCCTGATACAGTATCCGTGGCATCAGTCACGCTGCATGGTGGCCAGGAAAGCCTTGTGCGCCATATACACGTCGATCTTGGAGACAATCTCCATGGGGGCGTGCATGCTCAGCACCGGCACGCCCAGATCGACCGTATCTACATCTAGGTTGGCGATATACATGGCTACCGTGCCGCCGCCGCCGGCATCTACCTTACCCAGCTCGCCGGTCTGCCACAGCACAGCGTTGTCATCCAGAATCTTGCGCACCTTGCCCATATACTCGGCGGAGGCGTCGCTGGTGCCGGATTTGCCCCGGGCGCCGGTATACTTGGTGATACAGACACCGTGGTTAATCTTGGCGGCATTGGAGCGCACCATCACCTCGGGATAGATGGGGTCGAGGGCGGCGTTCACATCCGCAGACAGACAGATAGACTTGGAGAGGACGTGATGGCCCTTCTCGCCGAAGGCGGCGGCGATATCATCGATGAAATACCGCAGGAAGGCAGACTGCATGCCGGTGTTGCCCTCAGAGCCGATTTCCTCCTTGTCTGCCAGGATGGTGACAGCGGTGTAGGCAGGGGTGCCGGCGGCCAGCAGGGCAGTAACAGCAGGATAGGCGCACACACGGTCATCGTGGCCATAGGCGCCGATAAGACCGCGGTCGAAGCCCACGTCTTTGGCCTTGAAGGCGGGAACGATCTCCAGCTCAGCAGACAGGAAATCTGCCTCGATGATGCCGTATTTCTCGTGGAGGATGCTCAGGATATTCATCTTCACCGCATCAGCGCCCTCGTCATCCTTCAGCGGACGGGAGCCGATGAGCAGATTGAGGTCCTCGCCACGGATAATCTCGCTGGCAGGGCGCTTCATCTGCTCCTGACCCAGGTGAGGGAGCAGATCGGTGACACAGAAGACGGGATCGCCTTCGTCCTCACCCACATTGACGGTCACTGTAGTGCCGTCCCGGCGCACGATCACACCGTGGAGAGCCAGGGGGATGGCCACCCACTGGTACTTCTTGATACCGCCGTAGTAGTGGGTGTCAAAATAGGCGAGCTCACTGTCTTCGTACAGGGGGTTGGGCTTCAGATCTAACCGGGGGGAGTCGATGTGAGCGGCGGCAATGGTGACGCCGTCGGTAATGGGTCGGGTACCGATGACAGCCATCAGCAGAGCCTTGCCACGGTTGTTCAGATACACTTTGTCGCCGGCCTTCAAGGGCGCCTTGGGGTCGAAAGGAACAAAGCCGGCAGCCTCGGCCATGGCAACGGCCTCATCCACAGCCTCACGCTCGGTCTTAGCCACGTCCAGGTAGTGCATATACCCGGCGCAGTAGGCATCGGCGGCAGCTATCTCCTCGGTAGAGAGGACGGCGACACCGTTCTTCGTCTTGTAGGTGAGCTGCTCACGCAGCAGCTCAGCGGGGGACTTTTCTTTTTCGTTACTCATGGTTGTTTCCACCTTTCGTTTATTCTAAATCATACAGGGATTGATATTGCTCACGGGCAGATAGCACCCGCTTGATATACGTTTCCGTCTCCGGGTAGGGGATGGTTGACAGCGTTTTTCCGTCTGCCGAGCAGGCCGGGTCTGCCAGCCACTCCCGGACATGCCCCTGCCCGGCGTTATAGGCCGCCAGCAAGGTTTCTGTATGAGGGAATTGCTCCCGTAGCAGAGACAGCACATACACGCCGTAGCGGATATTGATGGCCGGGTCAAGGAGATCCTCCGGGGCATATTCCTCCGCAAGACCGGCACGATGTAAAGCCCAATGATAGGTCTCGTCGGTGAGTTGCATCAGTCCTTTTGCTTCGGCAGAGGATACAGCATCGGGGTCAAATTCACTCTCCGTATGGATGACCGCATACACCAGCGAAATCGGTACATCGTAGGTGGCGGCGGCTTCTTCTACCAGGTCTGCATAGCGAATAGGATAGAGAGTCTCCTGCAAGCGGTGTCCGGCCTCTCGTAGCAGCAGAAAACCGACGGCCAGCAGCAGGAGTAACCCGGCACACTGTAGCCACAGACGGCGAGGAAGAGTTGGTTTCGAATCGGTCATGGGGTGCTCCATTCCTCCTTCTGCCACAGAGTCACTGCCTGCTTGCGGAGGGCTTCCTCATCAGCGGTATTCTCCAACACGCTCACGCCGGCACGGCAGTAGAAGCTGTCCGGCTGTTGGGCGGCCATGCGGCGCTGTGCCGCTTCTGCATCCAGTGTGTCACGGGCCATGATGCGCTTCTGCCGCAGGTCTGCAGGAGCGATGACGGCCACAATGTGATGGCATATCGTCTCCATCCCGGCCTCAAATAGAAGGGGCGCATCTACCACAGCTACAGGATGTCCGCTGTCGGCGGCTTCTTCCAGAAGTTGCTGTGTCCGTGCGATAATGGCGGGGTGGGTAATGGCGTTGAGGGCTTGTGCTCCCTCCGGGCTGGCGAAGGCTCGCCTGGCCAGTTCAGCCCGGTCAAGGGAGCCATCCTCTCGCAGAACAGCCGGTGAGAACACCTCGGCCAGTTTTGTAAGACAAGGGGAGCCTGGTTGTACAATCTCACGGGCGAGACCGTCTGTGTCAATGACTGGGACACCCAACTGCCGCCACGCATCGGCAACGGTAGACTTCCCGGCACCGGTGGGGCCGGTCAGGCCAATCACCCGGATGGTGTTGATGATGCGGAAGGCGGCGGCGCGGATGAGTCGATTATACACGGCCAGCCCCACACCCTTGAGGCTTGGACAGGCGGCGTAAACCGTTTGTGCGTCTTGTTCATCCAGCTGCCGTAGGGCGTCAAATATCTGCCTGGCTTGCTCCATTGGTTCGTCACGCCGGCCGTAAGTCACGGCGGGCACCTCCAGGTGCGGGATGTCCTCATCGAAGCAGAGGGCGGTCACACCGGGAGCTTTGTGCGCATTGACATAGCGGGCATAGGCCTCCGGCGTACCCTTGACGAGATACACCTGAGCTTTCGGCGCATAATGCTTATACTTCATACCGGGCGAAGCGGCTGTGGCCCCCTCTTGCAGGATATGTGTGACAGCGTCATCAATTTCAATGGGCCCGACCACCGCCTCCAGCATTTCCGGGGTAATACCGCCGGGGCGAAGCAACCGGGGCGGGGTGTGGCACAGGTCGACAACGGTGGATTCGACGCCGACTTCACAATCGCCGCCATCCAGAACAGCGGCAATGCGCCCCTGCATATCCTCCATCACCCGGGCCGCCTTCGTGGGGCTGGGTGAGCCGGAGAGATTAGCCGAAGGGGCGGCCAGTGGGCATCCGGCGTGAAGGATGACTGCCTGGGCGATGGGGTGGGAGGGGAAACGTACGGCCACCGTGTCCAAACCGCCACGTACTTCGGCCGGGATACAGTCTGCGGCCGGCAGAATGACGGTCAAAGGCCCCGGCCAGTAGGCGGCGGCCAGTTTCTTGGCATTTTCCGGAATTTCCCGCACCAACGGCGCCCAGTCCTGTTCATCTGCAATGTGGAGAATGAGCGGATTGTCTATAGGGCGCTCCTTGGCGGCGAAGATGCCGGCAACGGCGGTGCCGTTGAGACCGTCTGCCGCCAGACCATACACCGTCTCGGTGGGGATGGCTACCTGATGCCCTTCCCGCAACAGCCGGGCGGCCTCTTCGATGCCCTCCGGGGTTGGTTGTAAAAGTTGGGTATGCATAAAACAATACCTCGATGCTTATGAATTTTCGTTTTGCCGCAGGCGTTCAGCCCGGTCGGCGGTGATAAGAGCCTCCACCACCTCGTCCAGGTCGCCGTCCAGGATGGTGTCAATCTTGTATAGGGTCAGTCCGATCCGATGGTCGGTCACACGCCCCTGAGGGAAGTTGTAGGTGCGGATACGCTCACTGCGGTCACCGGTACCTACCTGTGATTTCCGATCGGCGGCGATGGCAGACTGCTGTTCCTGCTGCTTTTTCTCCAGCAACCGGGCGCGCAGGACACGCATGGCTTTGTCTTTATTTTTGAATTGGCTACGCTCATCCTGGCACTCCACCACCGTACCGGTGGGCAGGTGGGTGATGCGGATGGCCGACTCAGTCTTGTTGATGTGCTGTCCACCGGCACCGCTGGCTCGGAAGGTGTCGATCTGCAGGTCGGTGGGGTTGATGTCCAGTTCTACCTCTTCTGCTTCCGGGAGCACCGCCACCGTTACAGTGGAGGTGTGGATGCGCCCCCCGGTTTCGGTCTCCGGCACACGTTGTACCCGGTGAACACCGCTTTCAAACTTAAATCGGCTGTAGGCATCTGCACCGGATACGGCAAAGCTGACTTCTTTATAGCCGCCAAGCTCCGTAGCGTTTTCGTTCACCGGCTCGGTGCGCAGGCCACGCTTTTCTGCGTACATGGTGTACATGCGGTGCAGTGCCGCCGCAAACAGGGCAGATTCCTCACCACCGGCCCCGGCACGGATCTCGACAATGATATTTCGCCCGTCATTCGGGTCACGGGGGAGCAGAAGAATCTTCAGTTCATCCGTCAGCAAACGGAGCGCTTCTTTGCTTTCTGCCAGTTGCTGTTGAGCCAGTTCACGCAGTTCCTTGTCTCCGCCGCAGTCGGCCAACAGGTCTTCTGCCTCAGCCAGCGCTTCCTGCGCCGCTGTGTAGGCGCTGTACGTTTCTGCAATCGGCCGCAGTGCGGCACTCTCTTTCATCAGCGCACTGTATAGTTCCGGCTGTGCCGCCACCTCCGGCTGGTACAGCTGGCTGTTAATTTCTTCGTAGCGGTTGGCTACGGCCTGTAATTTACTGAACATAGGGGGTGCCACCTTTCCGTTGGTAAATATGCAGCGGAACGGGGCTATTCCTCCCGTTTGACTTTGCGGATGTTCTTCTCGGCTTTTTGGCGAGAGATCATCATTTCATGACCGCAACCCATGCACCGCAGACGGAAATCCATGCCGATGCGTAGCACCTCGAAACTGCGATTGCCGCAGGGGTGCTCTTTTTTCATTTCCAGTACATCACCTACACGAATATCCATGTGCACACCTCATTTCTGTACATACCAATATATATTACCACAATTTTCTGCAAAGTGCAATGTTTGCGGAAAGAATTTTTTGGAAAGAAACAGAAAAAAAGACCGCCGCAGCGGTCTTTCTCGTTTACAAGAACAAGACCACCGGCAAGCCGATGGTCTTGAACAATGGAAAAAGTATTACTTAGAAACGATGGCGTTTTTCTTGCTGACGGCCTTGATAACCAGAACTGCGATGAGGAAGAGCACCAGAGCGACGCCCCACATGATGACGCAGCTGACAACAGAGCCGAGAGTTGAAAGCAGGCCGGCAACTACGTAGGAAATGAATGTAATTACCGCAATCAGTGCTGCATAGGGGAACTGCGTTTTGACGTGATCAACGTGGTTACAGTTACCACCGGTCGAGGCAAGAATGGTCGTATCCGAAATGGGGGAGACGTGGTCGCCGAATACGGCGCCGCCGAGGGTGGCGGAGACAGTCATCAAAACCAGCGTGCCACTGCCGCCCAGGATGGTGACGGCGATGGGAACCAATACGCCGAAGGTGCCCCAGGAGGTGCCGGTTGCAAAAGCGATACCGCAGGCGAGAATAAAGAAGATAGCCGGGAATAGAGACTGCACGGTGGCGGGGATGAGCGCCATATTGGTTTCGACAAAGCTTTGCGCATCCAGGTAACCACCCTTGGCACCCATGATACCGGCAATAGTCCAGGCAAAGGTGAGGATGAGGATAGCAGGGACCATGGTCTTGAAGCCCTGGGTAAAGCTGTTGGTAATCTCCTTAAAGGAGACAATGCGAGCCATCATGTAATAGGCCGCCACAAGGATGAGGGCGATGGTGGAGCCGATGGCCAAAGAGGTACCGGCGTCGCAGTTGGCGAAGGCTTCAATCACGCTGGCGGACTGTAACTCGGTGCCATAGGTGCCGCTATCCCAGTTGTAGAAGAAGCCGGAGTAGATCATACCGCCTACGCAGCAGGCGATAAGGATGATGACCGGGATAATGAGGTGCCGCACCTTGCCTTTGGGATTGGCTACAATGGAGGAATCCTCATCGGTGGGCAATTCTGTCTCCCCGGCGTTGAGATCGCCGGTGGTTTCAGCGATGGTTTCGTTCTTCTTCATCTTACCGTAGTCAATGCGCAGGAAGCAGAAAGAAAATACCATGATGATGGTGAGGATAGCGTACACATTGAAGGGGATGGTCTGAATAAATACTGTCAGACCGTTGCCCTCCAGCTGGCCGGACACAGCTGCCGCCCAGGAGGAGATAGGAGCAATGATACACACCGGGGCTGCCGTAGAGTCGATAAGCCAGGCTAACTTTGCGTGAGATACACGGAATTTATCCGTGATAGGACGCATAACCGAGCCCACAGTCAGGCAGTTGAAATAGTCATCCACGAAGATCAGGCAACCGAGAGCTCCGGTAGCAGCCAGCGCACCGCTTTTGGAGCTGATCTTCTTGCCGGCCCACTCGCCGTAGGCACGGGAACCACCCGATTTCTGCATCAGAACAACAAAAATGCCCAGCACCACCAGGAAAACGATAATCGGTACATTGGCACCGACCTTTTCGCTCATAACGGTGTACAGAACGCCCAGCGCCTGTAAGGGGTTGCCGCCGGTATACAAAAGCGCACCGGTCAGTATGCCGACGAATAGAGAAATGTAAACTTGCTTAGAGATGAGTGCCAGTATAATGGCAATGATTGCGGGGGCAAACGCCCAAAAAGTTCCTTCCATAACAACATCCTTTCTTTTGATGGTGAGACAAGTGTACCACAGATGTCGACATTTGTAAAGAAAATAATTCGGCACAGTATCACTTTAAAGCACCACCCAGACGAAAATACGGGTACAGCCAAGAGGCGGCGGGATTTTGAACCCCGGTTTTCGCCGAGATGAGTAGGTGCGCCGGAATGCGTGGATATGTTCGGACGAAAACCCTGTATTTTTGCAGGGGCAAAAATACGGCGGAACAAAGACCTCAAAGCACCACCCAGACGAAAATACGGGTACAGCCAAGAGGCTGTACCCGTATTTTGTCTATGGGCTACAAAAAAGATATTTGTAGCGGTTTATTTGAGATTAACCGCTCACAAAAAGACATTTAGCTATTTAGTTCCTTTTGCTTTTTTAATGCCGTTTCAAATGCTTTCGCAATACGAGCGGCAGTTTCTCTTCCAGTAGAATTGGTTTCCTCGTAGTGATTTTCACCCATGTCATCCGTTACCGTTTCAATATATGGTAGCTCATCGTTAAGCAAAAAGTCGCTTGGTGGCATGATATAACCGAGCTCATCGTTGCACAATCCAACAATCAAAAGACGTTCCACACCATAACGTGCGGCAATATGTTCAAGTGCTTCGGGATCACCATCGCTTAGTCCTTGACCACTGACGAGTTCAGGGAATATTTCGCCCGGGATAAGCGCAAAGGTAACCGAACCTAGCGTCAAAACGCTAAGCTCGCTGTGAATCACATAACCGGTATCACTTTTTCCGCGACTCGTCTCATTACCGAGAATGCCAAGAAATTTGTAATAGAAAAACAAGGTATTATCCAGTGGCACCTGCATAGAAACACTTGAAAACGAGAGGTTTGGAGAGAGTTCAGTTTCATCACATATTGACAATACAGATTCGGTAATACGTTCTGCTGTATACTGCATATTCGTTACCGCGTCGAAAGGCGTGACCAGTTCGCGAGTCATGATCAGTCCGCCGATAGCACTCGGCAAATACAACATATCATCGCCGCAGGCTTGTAGAAGGTTATCTGCCAATGTGCCTGGAAAATCGCGGCTGAGCATAGTGTTATCACCACGCAGAGATTCGGCGTGCGCAGCATAGGAGAGCAGACGAATGCCGTTTTTCGATTCGTCACTCGGAATAAAACGCAGTTGGTGAAGTATGGGATCATATTCGATGGGTAACCTGGAATCGTGCAACATATCCTCTGGCACGGTGTTGCCATAGTGCAGGGTACCTGCACAGCGATCTGCATACGCCTCTTTAGCGGCGGAGACGGCTGCATTGATAAGATTCGTCATGAAAGCTTGGTTTTTGCCGTCGATTGCTGTGGGACCCCAAAGTCCCAGTGTATCTGCTCCGGCGTGGCTGTGTGTGGCATATACGTTGACTGAAATACACCCCACCTTACGGCAAAAGCTAGCTAGCTCCTTACGAATCGTGTCCACTGTGTCCTTGCCGAGCCCCACGCAATCAATGCCAATCAACAAAATACCGTTGCTGCCCGTGTCTACCCAAACAGCGTTCGCGCGTTGCAGATCCAATACACCCGTAATTTCGCAGCCTGCATGATAACCCGCGATGTAAAGCGGTTGATTGCTTTCCTCGGGCAATGCAATTTCCTCTGAACCAAAGCCCATACGCCAAGTTCCTTCCTTGGACGAGAAGAACTTCATATATGGCGAGCAAGACGATAACAGCAAGCACGATATAAGAATCAAAATCAGAATCCTGATTATATTTCGTTTCATCTTATGCCTCCTTATAGACTGCCGATGACGGGTAAAAGTGCCGCAAGCAGATCACCAAAGCGAATATCGTTGACACGCGTAAGCATCAGCGAGCAAGCAAAACCAACTGTCAACAGCAACACAAATAAGATAGTCCAAAGGATGATGTGTAGTGCAGATTGCTTGGCTATTGGGGAAAAGCGCCAAAGCGCAAAAGCATAGGTTCCAAACAGAAGCAAAGGGAACAACCAGTGCGGAGCAATCTGTGCATCTTTTGTTTGCTCAAAAATGCTTACAAAGTCAAATGCAGCGTCCGCATCCGCTTCAACGAACATTCCAATCAAACCTCCAAGGTTGCGCAAAACCAATACCGCCGCAAAAGTCGAAAGAATCGTGCCACCGAGCAGTGCGCTTATGCACAACCAAATCTGCTTTTTCGACGCATATTTCAACGAAATCACTCCTTTATCCGGAAGTTTTACAAAAAAAGTTTTCGCTCCGTTTTATTTTTATTAAAACATAAATCTCTGCATTTGTAAAGCGCAGTGAATTGTTTTGTATCCATGAACTTGGTGGTGATTATGCGGTTTCGCAAGAGTTCGAGGCAGGCTTGAGAAAAATATCTTTTTTGTACACTCAAATTGACAACTAAATTTTTGCCTATAAAAACAGAAAAACCCTGACAGAATCAGAGTTTTTCTGTGGCTATATCTTTTTTGTAGCCTTTAGATGTCTAGGGGCTACAAAAAAGATAATTATGCCGTTCTTGCGTATGAATTCGAACTCTCACGAAAATGATGCATCGACCTCGTCGATATGATGCATTACGCTGTGCGCAATATGATGTAAATTCGCTTCGCTCATTTATGATGCGAAGCGTTCCTTCATGTTGCGAAGCAACACATCATTAACAAAGTGACATCATTAGCGTAGCGACATCATGTTCCCGAGGGGAACGCTTCATTGAAAAACGACAAGTTTCTGTCGAAACTTGTCGTTTTTCATGGTGCGGGCGGCGGGATTTTGAACCCCGGTTTTCGCCGAGATGAGTAGGTGCGCCGGAATGCGTGGATATGTTCGGACGAAAACCCTGTATTTTTGCAGGGGCAAAAATACGGCGGAACAAAAACCTCAAAGCACCACCCAGACGAAAATACGGGTACAGCCAAGAGGCTGTACCCGTATTTTGGTGCGGGCGGCGGGATTTGAACCCGCACGCCGTGGCACTGGCTCCTAAGACCAGCGTGTCTGCCGTTCCACCACGCCCGCAAATCAGCCCACATCAGTGGGCAAAGGGGAGTATAGCATATTTCTCGAAAAAAAGCAATGCTTAATTTTCTGTGTCTATTGTTTTTTCTTTGGCGAATGCATCTCGACGGGAAAAGGCGCAACCGCAATAGTTCTGCCGGTACAGACCGTACTGGACAGAAAGCTGGCAGGAACGCTTGTAGCCCTCTCGTTTTTTGAAGTCGGAAAACAGGTAGGGGACACCATACTTTTCCGCCAGCTCGCCGCCAATCGTATTCAGTCGTGCGGCATCCTTCAGCGGGCTGATGGACAGCGTGGTAGTAAAATAGTCGAATCCACCGTCAGCCGCCGCCTTGGCAGTCTTTTCCAGCCGCAGGCGATAGCAGGCGGTACAGCGTTCACCGCCCTCCGGGTCGGCTTCGTGCCCTACGGAAATGGCCGTGAACTGTTCCGGCTCGTAGTCTCCTACCAGGCAGTCCACCGGATGGATAAGGGGCATTTCCCGGATGAGCCGCTGTTGCTCCTCTACCCGGTGCCGGAATTCGCTTTCCGGTGATATGTTGGGATTGTAATAGAATACGGTGATGGCAAAATATTGGCTCAGATACTCCAGTACATAGCTGGAGCAAGGGGCACAGCAGCTGTGCAGAAGCAGCCGAGGCACCTGACCGGCGGCCTGGAGCTGTGCCAGTGTTTTATCCAGCGTTTTTTGATAGTTTTCAGGCATTGTTATCGCCCTCCTGATAAAGAAAACGCCGCCGAATGGCGGCATTTTCACTTATGCGTCGTCTTGCGTATCCTCTTCCTCCGGACAGGGGTCACGGTGTACGAGGATCTCTTCAATACGGCGATCGTCCATCTTTTGGATGGTCAAGGTGATGTTCTTGTAGGAGACAGAGGCCGCCTCGTCCTGCTCCGGCATATCACCCAGCAGGTCCAGCACAAAGCCGGCCACGGTGTCGTAGTCGCCCTCCGGCAGTTCCATTTCCAGCAATTCACCCAGATCACCAATGCTGAGCGACCCATCCACCGCAAAGGAGTTCTCATCCAACTGGGTGAACGCCTCTTTTTCGTCGTCGAACTCATCCTGAATGTTGCCGACGATAGACTCCAGCAAATCCTCCATAGTAACGATACCGGCCACGCCGCCATATTCGTCCACCACGATAGCCATCTGCAGGTGCTTTTCGTTCATTTCCTCGAACAGATCATTGCACCGCTTGGTATCCGGAACAAAATACGCCTCTCGCAACAGACTGCGGACAGATGTGTCAGCCGGCAAAGTCTGCCCGACAAAGGGGAGCAGATCCTTGATATACAGGATGCCTATGATATGGTCAATGTCCTCTTCGTACACCGGAATACGGGAATACCCGTTCTCAACAGCTACAGCCAGCACATCGGGGAGGGAAGTATCCACTTCCACTGCCGTCATATCGGTGCGGGGGGTCATAATCTCCTCAGCAGTGATATCGTCAAACTCGAATATGTTGTTAACCATATCCTTTTGACTGCCCTCAATGGCACCAATCTCCTCACCGGCATCCATTAATTGGCGGATGTCATCCTCGGTGACGGTGTCGGGGTCCTCGTGGGGGTCGATGCCTGCCATACGAAGGAAAGGCCCGGTTACCAGCGCACACAGGCCATACAGCGGCCGTAACAGACCGTAGAAGATGACAAACAGCCTTACCACAGCCAAGGCAACGGCCTCAATGTTGATATATACCAGTCGCCGGGGGAGCAGACAACCAAAGGTGATAAAGACAAACACAGTCAGCAGAGATAACAGGACACACGCCAACGTGGCCGAAAGGCCTGCTCCCAAAATACCGCCGAACAGTCCGCCAAGCCAACCGGAGATAGGGGAGGCAAAGCGGTGTAGCAGTGTGGCGGCGGCCAAAATGCCGAACAGCAGGCAACTCATGCGGATGCGAGAAGAAAACTGGCGTTCTTTTTCCGTTATACGGCGGATGCACCGTGCTTTTTTGTTGCCGTTTTCCTCCAACTCCCGGATGCGGATTTCGCCCAGCGCGTTGAAGGCCTCATCGGCCAGATGGAACAGAACAGTCAGTAAAAGGAATGCTAGAGTAAGCAGAACCGTACTAATCGTGGTACTGGCAGGGTCAGGGTCAGACATGATGGATATAAATCCCCTTTCAATTTTGATTAACCATTATAATACAATGATTTTGCCTTTCTGTCAACCGATTGACGTGAATTATCTCGTTTGTGCATGATTTTTATAAAAAATGCTTGCATAATGTGAAAAAATAAACTAGAATATCGGTATGTTCCTGTTCACTTATGGGCGTGGGATTTAGAAGGAGGTATTGTAATGGACCTGTCAAAACGGTTTTTATCTCTTGTGCTGAGCCTCGGTGTGCTGCTGGGGCTGTCTGTTGGGGTGTATGCATCCGGTTTGCCGATGAAAGGAAACTTTGGTGTGTCCCTTGTTGTAGGTGAGAATACAATTACTGTCACGGATAGCAGTGCGGTGTCTGTTATGGAGTTTATTCCGGGTGAGGCCGGTATTTTCCGGTTTGTGTTGACCGGCGATGCGTGTATGCTGTATTCGGTTTACGGCAGTAAGTTCTATATGTACAATCCTCAGCCGATAGAGAATAATGTCATGGAAAAAGAAATCAAAGAGAGCCAGGCGAATTCCCCCATGCTCATTGGTGTGCTTGGTAACGGTACGGCAACCCTGTCCATTGAACGTGTGGGTGAGGCCTCCTTTGATATTTCCGCACAGCCGTTTGAGACCTATAAGACCACCGCTACCCTGACCAAATTTACCAAGGATAAAGCTATCGACGAATATGTCTTTGTTGATGTGACTGAATCTCACACGGCGGTGCTGGGTGTGGATGGCTATTATCATTTGGATACAGCGGAAGGTCCTGTTCTGTATATGAATTTTACCGACGCTACCTATCTGCCTGTTGCCGCTGCAGCCGCCAACGGTGCCATGAAAGATGTTCTTTATGATGAGAACGGTAATTTCATTAAAAAGATTGAGTTTATTACTTGCATTAACGAGTATTATGGCTATACGGATAACTCCACCAATCAAATGGTGGCCGGCTATACCGATGGCGGTCTTTATCCGCTGACCTATGACTTGGTGTATATTTTGCAGACACACACGGCGAGTTATGGATGGAGTGATTCTTCCTCGGCCAACTACCTGTTTACCGGCATGACCGTCGATGTGGATACGGCGTGGATGTTCCCGGTGTGTTATGGGTTGTATATTGGGGATATGAATGGCGATTCCCGGCTGACAACAAGCGATGCGGTGCATCTGCTGTACCACACCATGCTACCGGAGAGTTACGCCCTTAACCGTGACGGCGACGTGAACGGCGATGGCGTGCTGGACAGCGACGATGCCATCTATCTGTTGTACCACGTTCTGCTTCCGGAGCAGTATCCGCTTGCATAAAACAACAAATGGAGACACCTGCTTGGCACAATGGCCGGGCAGGTGTCTCTTTGTTGTATGTTCTCAGTTTTGATACAGTCTAATTTTTACATTTAAGAATCTGCTTGAAGAAATTGGCATCTATCGGGAAGCCGGTAGCCTTTGAGCGCTCTTCACCCAGTGTGTAGTATTTCCTTGCTAACGCGGAGTCGGCCGGTGTGCCGAGGCCAAACTCATAGCAATAGGCAAGCTCGAAATACGCCATGTAATAGTCGGATTTGGCGGCTCTGCTGAACAGTTCAAAGGCTTTACGGGGATCTCCGGGGAGGTATTCTCCTTTTTGGTATAGGGTGGCCATGGTGAACTGGGCATTTACCGAGCCGTTCAGACAGGAATATTCATACCGCTTGGCGGTTTCACCGATTGCTTTGTGCAGCTGGGGGAGTAGCTTGGAGTATTCGCACGCTGTGTAGTATTCTTCCAGCACCAGGGTGGAGACACCGGGCTCGCAGGCCGTCTGCAGAAGACGCAAAGCGTGGGGAATATCCCTTTTCAGCATCCGGCCCTTCATCAGCTCGGTGCCCAGATCGTTCATTGCCCAGATGTGTCCGGCCGAGGCGGCAATAAGCAGTGCTGATTCAATTATTGTCGGGTCAGTATCCGTATGCTCCTTTTGCTTCAGTACCCCGTGGGCGTAACTGTGTGTCGTGATAGCCAGCGCATCCGACAGCGACTTGTGACGGTAATACCAGGCGAGTGCTTTTTTCTTATCCTTTTCGGTCAGGATACCATAGCGATAGCAGTAAGCGATCAGAAACAGGGCGTAAGCGTTGCCGTTGTTGGCAGCAGTCTCTAATGAGGCAAAGTCAGGAAAGGGGACAACATCCTGCGGCGTATATGGAACACGCTTATTGTTGGAAAGATCTGTAATAGCCGTGGGTGTAGCCGGCTTGATAATCTCAACAGGCTTTGCGGTTTTAGTCGGCTTAGCGACACGTTTGCCGGAGGGAGAGGTGGTGGGTTTGGCGGTGCCGGTTGAGCTTTTCGCATAATCTATCCGTGCTTGCAAGGCATCTTGCAAGGTGTAATGCTTGGTTGCTTCCAGAAAGGCAACCGCTTTTTCGGATATCTCATCTGTCCACCCGATCAGATAACGGGTGAGAGAGTCGATTATCTCGCCGCTTTGCATGACGGAATCGGGAAGGTACTTTCCGGCTGCTTTTTTGGTATCCGGCGGCAGATACAGATCTTCTGCTCCAAACTGGTGCAGTAGCTCGTGGATGATAAGCCACGGTGTATCGTAGCTGTCCACCACCGAATACTCATCCACAAATGGGTGCTGTGTATCGGCACACAGAGCATAGGAGGTCATCGACCGGGTAAAGGCAAAGACCACCGGCGCTTCATCACAACCGGTTTTTTGCCTCATAATTCTTTGATAGTCGGCTATGGCCTTGATCCCATAGGTGTTAAAAAAGTCTACCAACCACGCCTGAGAACGGGCGTTGGTACACTTTGTCTGAAAAGTCTGAAAGACCGACCGGATATGCAGGCTGGTGCCGCTGTTGCCAGCTTCCTTTTCCAGGGTGCGCATGGCTTGGTCGTAGGCATCTTGGAAGGCTAATCGTCTGTCGGTGTCCCAGACTGCTCCCGGCTGATCAACATAAAATACGCTGACGGTCACATGGCCACGCAGAGCCCTGGTGCAACCTATGTCTTTCATGTGGAATATGTAGTGGTTACGGTATTGGCTGTTGATTTCCGTACTGCGCATTCTGAATGCCTCCGCTTTTCTTAACTTCTTTCGATTTACCTATGAGTATAGCACAGGCGTTGTTGAAAAACAACTGAAAATATCGATGTGTGACGACGGAGCTGTTTTGGTGGTTTCTTTATTTTTCCTTTGCCCCTTGACAGAATCCCAAGATATGGGTTAAAATAAACTGTTGTAACACAGTATATTGATGTAAAGGATGGATGCGTTCTCATGGCCACCAAAAAAACAACCTATGATAATGAGAGCATTACCGCCCTTAAAGGCGCTGACCGTGTACGTAAGCGTCCGGGCGTTATGTTTGGCTCTGATGGGCTGGAGGGCTGTCAGCATGCCGTGTTTGAGATTTTATCCAACTCGGTGGATGAGGCCCGTGCCGGTTACGGCGACAAGATTCTCGTTACCCGGTACGAGGACGGCTCCATTGAGGTGCAGGACTTTGGCCGCGGTGTGCCGGTAGACTACAATACCAAGGAGCAACGCTTTAACTGGGAGCTGATTTTCTGCGAGCTATACGCTGGCGGTAAATACGATAACGATGACTTTACCTTGGGCCTTAACGGTCTGGGCGCTTGTGCGACCCAGTACTCTTCGGAGTATATGGATGTGGAGGTAAAGCGTGACGGTTTCCTGTACTCACTCCATTTTGAGCATGGTGTGAATGTGGGGGGGCTGAAAAAAGAGCCCTATGCCAAGAAAGATACCGGTACTCGTATCCGCTTCAAGCCGGATATTCAGGTGTTTACCGATATTTCGGTTCCGTACGAGTATTTTGACGATACCCTGCACCGGCAGTCTATTGTCAACCCCGGTCTGCTGTTCCAGTTCCGCAACCAGGAGGGGAAAGCCTTTACCACGAAGGAATACATGTACGAAAACGGTATTTCTGATTATCTGAAGGAACTGGTAGGGGAGCAATCCTTGACGGCGATGCAGACATGGTCGGCTGAACGGATTGGTCGCGACCGTGCGGACAAGCCGGAATATAAGGTCAAGCTGAACGTAGCTATGTGCATCTCCAATAAGGTGAGCGTGCTGGAGTATTATCACAATTCCAGCTGGCTGGAGCATGGCGGCAGCCCGGATAAGGCGGTGCGCAGCGCTTTTGTTTCCCAGGTGGATGCCTATCTTAAGCAAAACGGCAAATATCTGAAGAATGAGTCAAAGATTACCTTCCAGGATATCCAGGATTGCCTGGTGTTGGTGTCTTCCTCCTTCTCCACCCAGACCTCCTACGAAAACCAAACCAAAAAGGCGATTACCAATAAGTTTATTCAGGAGGCCATGACAGAGTTCCTGCGACATAACCTGGAGGTCTACTTCATCGAGAATAAGATGGATGCGGACAAGCTGTGTGAGCAGGTGCTTATTAACAAGCGCAGTCGTGAAAAGGCGGAGACTACTCGTCTTAACCTGAAAAAAACTCTGCAGACCAGCAACGACATGACCTCCCATGTTCCCGGCTTTGTAGATTGCCGTAGCCGGGACGCCTCGGCACGTGAATTGTTCATCGTGGAGGGTAAATCCGCTATGGGTGCCGTTGTGCAGGCTCGTGATTCGGAGTTTCAGGCGGTCATTCCGGTGCGCGGTAAGATCCTCAACTGTCTGAAGGCGGAGTTTGATAAGATATTTAAGAGTGAAATTATCGTCAACCTGCTGAAGGTCATGGGCTGTGGTGTCGAGGTTCGTTCCAAGTCCAATAAAAACCTGGCCACCTTTGACATTAACCTTTTGCGGTTTAATAAGATCATCATCTGTACCGATGCGGACGTGGATGGCTTCCAGATTCGTACACTGATTTTGGCCATGCTGTATCGCCTGACCCCCACGCTGATTGAGCAGGGGTATGTGTATATCGCAGAGACGCCGCTGTATGAAATAAACACCAAGGCAGACACGTATTTTGCCTACAACGAGGCAGAAAAGACCAAAATTCTGGAGGAGATCGACGGGCAGAAATATACCATCCAGCGCTCCAAGGGACTTGGTGAAAACGAGCCCGCCATGATGGCGCTGACCACCATGAATCCGGCTACCCGTCGACTGGTCAAGGTGAACCCCACCGACGCCTTGGAGACCGCCCAGGTGTTTGATGTATTGCTGGGTGATGATCTGGAGGGCCGCAAGCGCATTATTTCCGAGCATGGTCACGAGTATCTGGATATGCTGGATCTGGAGTAAGGAGGAGAGAGTATGGCTACCAAAAAGAAGAAAAAAACCGATGGGGCAGAGCCGCTCTCCGGCCTGCCGGAAAATGCCCACATTGCCGGGGCGGGTGAGGTAGAGCAGCAACTGATTACCCATACGTTGCGGGAAAACTATATGCCCTACGCCATGAGCGTAATCATGTCCCGTGCCATCCCGGAGATCGACGGCTTCAAGCCCTCTCACCGCAAGCTGTTATATACGATGTATAAGATGGGCCTGCTTACCGGCGGTCTCATCAAATCCGCCAGTATCGCCGGTCAGACCATGAAGCTCAACCCCCACGGCGATGCGGCCATCTACGATACCATGGTGCGTCTGTCCCGTGGTAACGAGGCGCTGTTGCATCCCTATGTGGAGTCGAAGGGTAACTTCGGTAAGGCGTATTCCTCCGATATGGAGTGCGCCGCCTCCCGTTATACCGAGGCGAAGCTGGCGCCTATTGCGGCAGAACTGTTCCGGGATATTGACAAGGATACGGTGGATTTTGTGGATAACTACGATGCCACCATGAAAGAGCCCACGTTGCTTCCGGTGACCTTTCCGTCCATCCTGGTGAACAACAATCTGGGTATCGCTGTCGGTATGGCCAGCAACATCTGTTCCTTCAATCTGCAGGAGGTGTGCGACACCACCGTGGCGGTGATGAAGGATCCTGATCACGACATCCTTTCCACCCTGAAAGCTCCGGATTTCCCCGGCGGCGGACAGCTCATCTACGAGCGCGAGGTGCTGGAGAAAATCTACAACACCGGCCGTGGCAGTGTGCGGGTGCGCAGTGTGTACAATTACGATAAGGAAAACAACTGCATCGAGGTCACCCAGATTCCGTATTCCACCTCCATTGAGGCGATTATCACCAAGGTGGTGGAGCTGGTCAAGGCCGGAAAAATTAAGGAAATCAACGATATCCGTAACGAAACCGACCTGAAGGGTCTGAAAATCACCATTGACCTCAAGCGTGGCACCGATCCGGATAAGCTGATGAACCGGCTGTTCGCCCTGACACCGCTGGAGGATTCCTTCGGCTGTAACTTCAACGTCCTGGTGGGCGGTGTACCCCAGGTGATGGGCGTCCGTGAGTTGTTGCAGGAGTGGATCGCCTTCCGTGTGGAGAGTGTGAAGCGCCGCACCTACTATGACTTGACAAAGGCTAAGGAGCGCTTGCATCTGCTCAAAGCCTTGGAGAAAATTCTGCTGGATATCGACAAGGCTATCCGCATCGTCCGGGAGACCGACGAAGAAGCCGAGGTGGTTCCCAACCTGATGATTGGGTTCGGTATCGATCAGGTGCAGGCCGAGTATGTGGCTGAGATCAAACTGCGTCATCTCAACCGGGAATACATCCTCAAACGCCTGGATGATGTCACCGATCTGGAAAAGACGGTGGCCGACCTGGAGGAAACCCTGGCCAGCAAGAGTCGCATCCGCCGCATCATCATCGAGGAACTGCAGACGGTGGCCAAAAAATACGGCCAGCCCCGGCGTACCGAGATTGTTTATGCGACCGATATTATTGCCGAGCAGGAGGAAGAGCCGCCGGTGGCCGACTATGCCTGCACGCTGTTCTTTACCCGGGAGGGCTACTTCAAGAAGATTACTCCTCAGTCGTTGCGCATGAGCGGCGAGCATAAACTCAAGGAGGGGGATGAGATCGTCCAGACGGTGGAAACCTCCAACAACCGTGACCTGCTGTTCTTCAGCGATAAGTGTGCGGTGTATAAGAGCCACGCCAATGACTTTAAGGACACGAAGACCAGCGTTATGGGCGATTATATCCCCGCCAAGCTGGGCTTTGATGAGGGGGAGTCTACCCGGTATATGGCGGTGCTGTCGGAATACACCGGCTATATGCTGTTCTTCTATGAAAACGGTAAGGTAGCCAAGGTGGAGATGGAGGCCTATGCCACCAAGACCAATCGGCGCAAGCTGATTGGTGCTTACAGTGACAAATCACCGCTGATTGCTGTATATTACGTGCCGGAGGATACCGAGTTTGTGCTGACTGCCACCTCCGGCCGCCGGTTGCTGGTGCATACCGGTGCCATTGCGCCTAAGTCTACCCGTAGCACGATTGGCGTGCAGGTGATGACACTGAAAGGCCGTCACGTTCTACAGAGCGTGTCCCCCTATGTGGCTGGCTCTCTGACCAAAGAGAACCGCTATCGCACCAAGACGCTGCCTGCCGCCGGCGCTATGCCCCAGGCGGAGGATTTTGGTGAGCAATTAAGCATGCTGTAATAAAAGAAAACCGCTGCCGGTGAACCTTGGCTCATCGGTGGCGGTTTCCGGCAGCGGCTATGGCAAACGCGACGAATCAATAACCGTTGCTGGGTGTATTTTGCGCCGGCAGAAAAGAAATATTCCCGGATATGAAAAAAACTCTTGCATTTGTGAAAAAGTTGTGATAGAATGTATTGGATTTATGAGCAATACTATTTTTCGGAGGTATAACCATGTCTGTTTTTGAGTATATTATCGGTGCGATTTTGATTGTCTTTTCCTTGATTATTATTTTTGTTGTCCTGTTGCAGGAGGGCCGTCAGGCGAATGTCGGCGTTATCTCCGGTGCGGCGGATACGTTCCTGGATAAGGGTGCGGCCAAGACTTGGGATATGCGCCTGGCTAAGTACACCAAGGTGATTGCTGTTGTTTTCTTTGTGTTGGTGTTGGCCGGTATGCTGGTGACCAAGTACCTGAGCGTGGATGCGCTGAAGGGCAATTCCGGCAGCGGTTCTTCTAATGGCGGTGCTGTGACCACCACCACGACCCACGACCACGACCATGACCACACCACCACGGCTGGTGCTACCACGACGACTACCGCCGGCGGTGCTGCCACCACCACTACTGTGGACGAGAAATAATCCAAACGACAAAATCGCTCCGCCCAGAATTTCGGGCGGAGTTATTTTTTTAAGAGAAGGAGTATCTATGGCAAAACGTGTATCGCCCGACCGGTTGGCCGGACGGATTGAACAGGTGTTTGAGGACGGCGGTGATTTGCATCTGCCGGTAACAAAGCTGATGGATCGGCTGCACATCCGCCGTGGTGACCGTACGGCGTTTTTGCTTGCCTTGCACGGCTTGGAGGCGGATAGGCGGCTACGGCGTGATTCCAAGGGCCGTTATTATCGGCCAGCCGAGGTAAGGCCGACTGCCGGGCGGGATGTAGCACAGGGGGAATTGACCAGCCTGCACCCTCATTTTGGCTTTGTGTCGCTGGAAAATGGCCGTGGCGATTGTTTTATTCCCGGCGGTGAGTTGCACGGTGCATTACCCGGCGATAAGGTTGAGATAGCCATGGGCCGGCCTGACCGGAAAGGCCAGCAGGGCCGCATCCTCCGCATCATGGCACCCGGCCAGCACCAATATACCGGCCGTTTATATGAAGAAAACCGTCGTCTGTTTGTAACACCCGGCGGCGGCTTCCGCTACGACCTGCCTGTGCTACGGCGCAGTGCCATCGATCGAGCGGAGCCGGGGGAGCTGGTGCGGTTTTCAGTGCAGGTTGCCCGCAGTGGAGAATGGATGGCGGTGGTGGAGAGATGTTATGGCTCGGGGGATAGCGCCCGTGTGTGCGCCGATGCCCTGCTGGACCAGTATGCCATTCCCACGGTCTTTTCCGAGGAGGCTCTCAGTGAGGCAGAGTGGCGTGCCGCACAACCGCCGGATGTCCATGAGGAGGGCAGGGAAGACCTGCGTGGGTGGCGCATCTTCACCATCGACGGTGAGGACGCCAAAGACCTGGACGATGCTGTTTCTTTGGAGAAAACGGACTCCGGCTGGTTGCTGGGCGTGCATATTGCGGATGTTTCCCACTATGTTGTCCCCGGTACGCCGCTGGATAAGGAGGCCTTTTCCCGGGGAACGTCGGTGTATTTTGCTGACCGGGTCATTCCCATGCTTCCCACAGCGCTGAGCAACGGTGCGTGTTCTCTGAATGCCGGGGAGGATAAACGGGCTCTGTCGGCACTGATTACGCTGAATGAGGGCGGCGACATTGTCGATTGCCGCCTGGCAAAATCGGTTATTCGCTCCTGCGTGCGTGGCGTATATAGCGAGGTGAATGCCCTGTTTGCCGGCACGGCATCTCCGGCGGTGCAGGAAAAATACACCTCGGTGATGGAGCCGCTGACAACGATGCGCAGATTGGTCTCGCAGATGAAGCGGTCCGCTATTGACCGCGGTGTGATGCAACTGGCCTCTGTAGAAAGCCGCATCACCCTCAACGAACGGGGAGAGGCGGAGGGAATTGTCCCCCGTGCCGTCGGTGAGGCAGAGGGGCTTATCGAGCACCTGATGATCACTGCCAATATAGCGGTGGCGACTTTGGCCAGACAGGAAGGGCTTCCCTTTGTGTATCGGGCTCACGAACCCCCCAACACCCAACGGTTAGGGCAGGTATTTGACTTTGCCAGAACAAAGGAATTGCCTGCCCCGCAGTCGGCAGAGGGGGTCAGCCAGCGGCAACTGCAGGCTTTGCTGACAGCCGCCGGGGAAACACCGTATGCCCGGCTGATATCTGACCTGCTGTTGCGTAGTATGGCAAAGGCCCGTTACGATGCAGAGCCGGTGGGGCATTATGGCCTGGCACTGGCGGATTATTGCCATTTTACGTCGCCCATACGGCGATACCCTGACCTGATGATTCACCGGATTCTGTCCCGGTGGCTGGCCGGCAAGTCTGCCGAGTCGCTTCGTGGGCGGCTGGGGGATGTGGTGAAGGAGGCGGCCTGGCAATCCTCCGTGACGGAGATTCGTGCCATGAACGCCGAACGTGCCTGTGAAGCCTGCTATAAAGCGGAGTATATGCGCCGCTATTTGGGGGAGAGCTTCTGCGGTATGGTTGTATCTCTCACCGGTGCAGGCCTGTTTGTGGAGCTGGAAAACACCGTGTGTGGGCTGGTGCCGCTGGAAGACCTGCCGGAGTCTTTTTTGGAATACGATGGGTTTATGTCGCTGACCGATGCTTTGGGGCGGCCCCGGTATACGGTCGGGCAGGCGGTGGAGGTAACGGTGGCAGCCTGTGATGTGACCGCCGGGCGTGTACGCTTTGCTTTTGACGGCTTTGCAGAAATGCCTGCATAAAACCCGGTCTATTTGTCCCATACTGTTCATAGACTATGGTACAGAAAGGGTTGGTGTCGGTCTATGGAACAGGTGTTTCGCAAGTTTTTACTGCGGCAGGATACGCCGCCGCATCCCACGATTGTATCGATCCGGGAGGTGTGCGCCCGGTTGGATGCGGTGCAGAGCCGTTTCCAGCAGGAGACGGATCCCGACCTGATTGAGGGGTGTATATTTGAGATGGAGTCCCTGCGTGCCCAGTATCGCTACCTGTTACGGACAGCGAAGGAGCGAGGCATTGTCTGCCAGGAGAAGCGCCATCTGTGGGATGAGTGAGGGATGAGCATGGCAATTTGGCTGAAATGGGCACTGATTGTGCTGACGATTGGGATAGGCTTGGCCGTGATAATAGCGGCCCTGCGCTCCCGACATCCACTGCGGCAGGTGCTCTCTTCCGGCGTGCAAGGACTTTGTGCGCTGGGGTTTGTTAATCTGCTGGGTGGCTTTACCCAGGTCTCTTTGGGAATCAGTTGGCTATCGGTAGGGACGGGTTTTGCCCTGGGAATCCCCGGGGTGGTGTCTTTGCTTTTGCTGAAATTGATTTTTCCGGTGTTATAGTGGAATAAAATCCTGCCTGTTGCCAATTGCATTTGGTAGCAGGCAAAACTTTTGCAAAAATTCCGATTTTTTTGCAAAAAAACTGTTGACAAACCGTGTTTCATCCAGTATAATAGTCAACGTTGTCAGAAGACAACAGTATGGCCCGGTAGTTCAGCTGGTTAGAACGCTAGCCTGTCACGCTAGAGGTCGACGGTTCGAGCCCGTTCCGGGTCGCCATATGCTGTTATAGCTCAGAAGGTAGAGCGCATCCTTGGTAAGGATGAGGTCACCAGTTCGACTCTGGTTAACAGCTCCACAATGCCTACCTTTAATGGAACAGGCACTAAAAACCCTTGATTTTTCAAGGGTTTTTAGCTTTTTATGGAGAAAAATGAATCTTGCGTAATTTTGGAACCGTTTTTATCTTTCGTAAGGTCTTGACGGAGTTGTACGCGATACCAAAGGTTCAAAAGAAATAAAAAGCACAAAAAAGACCGGATTTTCTTTACAAAAAATGATTTGTAACGGGGATCCGGTCTTTTTCCTTGCCGGAATGCCCGGAAAGGAGCTAAAAATGGAAAAAAAGATTAACAGAGGCGTCATCAGAACAGGAGAAACAGATATAAAGGTACATTTAATCGATAGTTTCCCCAATCATCCGTACCACGTCTTCGATGATGAGGACATGACAGAACTGGCCGCCAGCATTGAGGCTAACGGCCTGCTTAATCCCATAATTGTGCGCAGCAAAGCTGATGGTCGGTATGAATTGATTTCCGGCCACCGCAGAAAAAGGGCATATGAAATTTTAAAAATCAATAAAATACGTGCTATTATCGTTGATGTAAGCGATGACGAAGCCATCATTATGATGGTAGATAGCAACTGCCAACGCTCAAAGATCCTGCCAAGTGAGAAGGCGTTTTCCTATAAGATGAAGTTGGACGCTATTAAAAGGCAAGGAAAGCGCAACGATTTAACCTCGACACAAGTTGTGTCGAAGTTGAGGAGTAATGAAGAACTTGGAAAAGAAGTAAACGAGAGCCGCGAAACAATTCGCAGATTTATTCGTTTAACAAATCTTATCCCCGAACTCCTTGATTTTGTTGATAAGGGCAGGATGAAAATGCAGCCTGCCGTAGAGCTCTCTTATTTGGATGAAGAGAGCCAAAGAGACTTGGTTGATATTATAGACGGAACAGAAGTGTTCCCGTCGTTTTCGCAAACCGTTAGAATGAGAAAAGCATTCAAAGACGGTGAACTTACATATGAACTTGTAGAAAAGATCATGGCTGAAGATAAAGCAAACCAAAAGCCGAAGTATCGATTCTCAGTAGAAAGGCTCGGAAAATATATGCCTACCGATCTAAATGATAAACAGGCAGAGGAATATGTTTTAAAAGCACTTTCTTATTACAAAAAACATCTTGACCGCAAAGCACAGAAAGAAATTGATAAAAAGCAATAATTTAGTAAGCCTTTTGTTTAGACTCGGCAGGGAACCGAGCCTGAGCAGAAGGCTTTTTTACTTGTTATAGCTTAATGAAATTTCTCAAGCGGTTTGAACCGTTCATACCTCGAATTTTATTTAATGCCAGTGACTCTATCTGTCTGACACGTTCCATTGTAATATTCATTTCTTTACTAATTTCCTCAAGGCTATGTTTCTCCTGTCCGCAAAGACCAAAGTGCATGATAAGAATTTTGCGCTCCCGGGGAGAGAGCTTATTTAGTATCTCATCAATTGCTTTTTTGCGTTCCTGGATGTTTATATTGGTGATAGGGTCAACAATAGTATCATCCTGAATGGTATCTAAAAGAGTACCATCCATTTCTTCACTTACCTGGGAATCCAGTGAGGCTACAGTGTAT
>JAFURT010000005.1 GCA_017471765.1 Clostridia bacterium | reverse complement strand
TACTATTCACTCAGTCCTGTGTTGGTATCAATTTGGTATCAAAACGCCGATTTTAAGCTTTTTAGAAAGCTTTTGGCGCTTAAAAACCCTTGATACAACGGACTTTTTGCTTGAGGGTCAAACCACTGTTAGTTATTCCCATTCGATCGTGCCCACCGGCTTCGGGGTGAGATCCATCAACACACGGTTGATGCCCTCTACCTCGGCGGTGATACGGGCCACGATCTTATGCAGAACAGGGTAGGGAATCTCCTCTACGGTGGCGGACATGGCGTCGGTGGTATTCACCGCACGGATGATAGCAGGCCAGCCCTCGTAGCGGCTCTCGTTCTTCACGCCCACGCTCTTGATGTCCGGCACCACCACGAAATACTGCCACACCTTCTCGGCCAGGCCGCAGTTATCAAACTCCTCACGGAGGATGGCATCCGCCTCACGCAGGGCGTGCAGACGGTCACGGGTGATAGCGCCCAGGCAACGGACGCCCAGGCCGGGGCCGGGGAACGGCTGACGGTACACCATGGCATGGGGCAGGCCCAGGGCCTCACCCACTACACGGACCTCATCCTTAAACAGCAGTTTCAGGGGCTCTACCAGCGCAAACTGCAGGTCCTCCGGCAGGCCGCCCACATTATGGTGAGACTTAACGGCCTGCTTACCCTCAGCCTGCTTGATGCTCTCCAGGATGTCAGGGTAAATGGTGCCCTGCCCCAAGAACTCCACGCCTTCCAGCTTGCGAGCCTCGTCGGCAAACACCTCGATGAACTCTTTGCCAATGATCTTGCGCTTCTTCTCCGGGTCGCTGACACCGGCCAACAGGTCGAGGAAGCGGTCGGTGGCATCCACATAGATCAGGTTGGCATCCAGCTCGTCACGGAACATCTTGACGACGCCCTCCGACTCGTCCTTCCGCATCAGACCATGGTTGACATGGACACAAACCAACTGCTTGCCGATGGCCTTGATGAGCAGAGCGGCCACAACGGAGGAATCCACGCCGCCGGACAGGGCCAGCAGCACCTTCTTGTCGCCTACCTGCGCACGGATGGCCTCTACCTGTGCATCAATGAAGGCGTTAGCCAAATCAAAGTTCACAATGCGCTCCATTTCCTCGGGGCGTACGTTGGCATTGAAGTCGATCATTTTTATTCCTCCCACTTGTTTTAGTTGGTATAGTTGTCGAAATAGCCCTGCACCAGCACCACGGGGGTACCCTTGTCGCCGGAGCCGCTGGTCAGGTCGCACAGGGAGCCGATCAGGTCGGTGAGCTGGCGGGGAGTGGTGCCCTGAGAAGCCATGTTGCCCACCAGGTTGCCGTCCTTCTCCCGGATGCTGGCGGAAATCGCCGCCTTCAGCGCCTCGCCGGACAGGTCGGCAAAATCATTGTCCGCCAGATATTTCAGCTTCAGCTCGTTGGGGGTGCCGATCAGGCCGTCAGTAAAGGCCGGGGACACCACCGGGTCAGCCAGCTCCCAGATCTTGCCCTGGGGGTCTTTGAAAGCACCGTCACCGTACACCATGACCTCCACGTGCTTGCCGGTAGCCTCGAAAATCCGCTTCTGGATATCCAGCACCAGCGGCTTGCAGGCGTGGGGGAACAGCTTGATGGTATCCTCAGTGGACTTGTTGGAGCCCAACAGGCCGTAGTTCTCGTTATAGCCACTGCCGTTGACCGGAGCGGTGAGGATATCGTCCAGACCGCACACCACCTTGGCGCCGGCAGCCTTGAGAATCCGCTTGGTGCGGGCACGGGTATGAATATCGCAGTTGAGCACGCAATCGGTATAGTTCAGGATAGCCTTGGCTTGGTTGGCGAAGACGATCTCCACCTCAGCGCCGGCCTCCCGGATGATGTCGCCGTAGTAGGCCACATAGTCCACGCCGGTAAACTCATGCTTGTTCTCCCCAAACAGCTCACGGTATTTCTCCAGCGTCAACACGTCGGAATAGGGGTTGATGCCGGCCTCGTCCAGCTTGTCCAGGCTGACCAGCTCGTTGCCCACCTCGTCAGAGGGGTAGCTGAGCATGAGCACGATCTTCTTGGCGCCCATAGCAATACCCCGCAGGCAAATAGCAAACCGGTTACGGGACAGAATGGGGAAAATCACGCCCACCGTGCCGCCGCCCAGCTTTTGCTTCACATCGGCGGCAATCGCCTCCACGGAAGCGTAATTGCCCTGCGAACGGGCGACAATCGACTCGGTGATAGAGATCACATCCCGGTCACGAAGCGCAAATCCCTCGCTCTCAGCGGCGGCCAACACACTGTCCGCTACGATAGCGGCCAGGTCGTCCCCCTGCCGGATGATGGGGCAACGGATACCCCGGGAAACTGTACCTACAAGACGCTCTTTTTCTGCCATAAAAACCGTCCTTCCTTACCAATAAAATCCATTGTGAAAAAACTTACAATTTATGATACTACCACTGGGGGGTATCTGTCAAGAAAGTTCGCCACATTTCTCAAACATCAAAATACATTTTGTGAAATTTGTAGCCGAAAATCTTCGAAAACCCCATGTTTTTAGCAAAAAATGCGCCCTTGGTTTCCGTAAATTTTTCCTCTTTTTCAATGACATGCAAAAATAACTGGACAAATGCGAAATTTAGGAGTATAATAGGGAGGATTAAGTGTCAATTCAAGGAGGAATACACACAATGAAGTACACAAAACGCATTCTCTGCACCGTGGTGGCGGTAGCACTGTTGCTGTCGGTCATGCTCACCGGTTGTTCCATGCCCAAGCTGGTCATCGGCGGTACCCCTGATATCGCCGGCACTGTGGGCGACCGTGAAATCACCACCGGCGAGTACCTGGCCTATCTGTATAATACCTTCAACGAGATGTATTATAACCAGGGATTGTACTACTATGAGTACTACGGTATGGACCCCTGGACCCAGGAGTACACCTACGGTGAGGGCGACACCGCCAAAAAGGTGAAGCTGTCCGAGTACATCTCCCTGCAGACCCAGGATTCCATCATCCGGCAGGAGGCGCTGACCGCCATGCTGAAGGAGCAGGGCTTGTCCTGGCTGGAAGAGGACGAGAAGAAGATCAACGAGGATATCGCCAAGCTGGAAAAGGACGCCTACCTGGCCGCCGGCTTCTCCAACGAGAACTTCATCAAATCCTACAAGAACCTGTACCTCAACGAGCGCAGCCTGTTCTACGGCCTGTACGGCAAGGGCGGCAAGCGTGAGGTGTCCGAGGCCGACCAGAAGAAGTACTTTGAGGAGAACTACCTGTCCTACAAGATCATCAGCATCGCCCTGACCGACAGCGAGGGCAAGGAGCTGGATGAGGCCGGGAAGAAGAAGATCACCGACGAGCTGAACGGCTATCTGGAGACCTACAACAAGGACAAGAACTTCGAGGCTGCTGTGGATGCCTACAACAAGGCGAACGCCGAGAAGGATGCCAAGGTAGAGCCCAGCAAGGACGCGGACAACCGCCAGAACGTGGATGCCAAGGCCAGCAGCATGGACAAGGATCTGGAAGAGGCCATCCGCTCTGTGGCCGTAGGCACCGCCAAGATCGTAACCTACTCCGAGGGCGGTAAGACCCCCACCGCCGCACTCATCCTGCGCCTGGATATCAACGACCCCAAGACCCTGTTCACCGACGAGCAGGAGAACATCATCTCCTCCCTCAAGTACGAGGAGTTTGATAAGGAAGTCACCGAGAAGGCGGGCAAGATTGCCGCTACCTTCAACAAGGCTGTAACCAAAAAGTGCAAGCCGGAAAACTTCCTGGGCTAAACTCTAAAAAATGAACGCTCCCAACTTCGGATAATCCGAGGCTGGGAGCGTTTTTTATGTTCATTACAGCCGGGCCACACCGGTGTCCACAGCGGCCTTGGCCACCGCTTTGGCCACCGTTTCGGCAATCCGCTTGTCGAAGGCCTTGGGGAGGATATAGTCGGGGGACAGCTCGTCCTCCGCCACCAGCGAAGCGACGGCATAGGAAGCCGCCATCTTCATGGCGTCGTTGATGTCCGAGGCCCGCACATCCAGGGCCCCCCGGAAGATACCGGGAAACGCCAGCACATTGTTGATCTGGTTGGGGAAATCCGACCGGCCGGTGCCCACGATAAAGGCCCCTCCCTGTATCGCCTCCTCCGGCATGATCTCCGGCACCGGGTTGGCCATAGCAAATACCATCGCCTTGTCTGCCATAGTGGAGACCATCTCTGCCGTCAGCACACCCGGCACGGACACACCCACAAACACATCGGCACCCCGGAGCACATCGGCCAGGCTTCCCTGCTCTCCGTAAGGATTGGTTTTCTCCGCCAGGGCGGCGTGGGCGGCAGACAGACCCGCCATTCCCTGCGCAATAGCACCACACTTATCACACATGATGAGGTTCTTCACACCCAGCTTTAGCAGGTGCTCACCGATCGCCGTACCGGCGGCGCCGGCCCCGTTGATAACACACTTGATGTCCCCAATAGCTTTTCCGGCCAGCTTCAACCCATTGAGCACCGCCGCCGCCACTACGATGGCAGTACCGTGCTGGTCGTCGTGGAACACCGGGATATCACACTTTTCCTTCAGCTTGCGTTCGATCTCAAAGCACCGGGGAGCGGCGATATCCTCCAGATTGATGCCGCCAAAGCTGCCGGAAATCCGGTAGATGGTATCCACGATCTCGTCCACGTCATTGGAGCGGATACACAGAGGGAAGGCATCCACCCCGGCGAACTCCTTAAACAGTACGCACTTACCCTCCATCACCGGCATACCGGCCTCGGGGCCGATGTTGCCCAGCCCCAGCACCGCCGAGCCATCGGTAATAACACCGATGAGATTCCACCGTCGGGTAAGGGTAAAGGATTTGGTATAGTCCTGCTGGATCTCCAGGCAGGGCTGGGCCACGCCGGGGGTATACGCCACCGCCAGGTCTTCACTGCCGGTCACCGATACCCGGGACACCACCTCGATTTTTCCTTGCCATTCGGCGTGCTTCTGTAATGCTTTTTCCTTATAATCCATGGGTATTCTCCTTCTGTCCGCTTACTGCATTTCGTCTGCGGTGACAAAGCGATAGCCGTAGTCATCCAGCAGTTGGGCAAACAAATAAATCTTATCGCCGTAGTCCGGCTGGTAGGCGTAATAATCGGGGTAAAAATACTGCTCATGGCTACCGGTGCCGATGAAATCACTGCCGTTGAGTTTTTCCAGCGTCTCCCGGATGTCCTGCTGGGAATTCAGGTTGATGCAGGGGCCGCCGCCCAGAGGACGGAAACGCAGACCTGTGGCCTCGTCCGGCAGAGAGACGTTGTGAAACAGAATGCGGTCATACGCCTCCTGGCTGATATGGTTATAGGCGCAGATGGAGGAGGCGATGGCAGTGTCTTTGCCCGGCCGGGTATACAGCATGGTCTCCGGCTGGCGATTCTGCCGCAGACGGGCGGCATGGCCATAGGGAAGCACAGTGTCATCTCCGGTAAATGGGGTCTTCTCTCCCCAGCTGGGGGACAAAAACTTCACGCCGCAATCAGCCAGCGCCTGACAACCGGCCTTGCTGATAGGAAGCCAGTGGGGGATAACAGCATGGGACAGGCAGGCCTCGCCGGCAAAACGCTTGATTTCGCCAACGATGGCCTCGTAGTCCTTCCGCACATCCTCGTAGGTGGCATTAACATACGGATAGTCCGGGAACTCCTGCTTGGCGTGGAAGGCCAGCCGCAACCAATCGGCATTGGCCTGCCACTCCGCCTTATAGTCATCCGGCATCTCCGCCAGGGTGAACTCATCACAACCGTAGAAATAGTCGGTGCGGTAAAACAGGTTGAGCTGTACCGTCAGCCCGTGGTCGTCGTGGGCCCGCTTGAGCAACCGCAAAAAGGGCTGGTCAAAAATGGATGCCGGTCTCTGCCGGGCGATGTCACGCAGCAACCAAATGGTATCGTCAATAAAGAAATAGGCCAATTTTTCCATGCAAACCACCTCTTATGGATTTTTCGCTTTACAGTATACCAGCCGCCCCCGGGAAAAACAATGGACAAAAGATAAAATATTGGACAAAACAACGATTATAGGGCGCAATGAGCAGAGAGAGTCTCTGCTCATTGTATAACCGGTAACGATTTTACTATTCGTAAATGAAAATCAGGCCATATTGCCGCTTTTCTCCATCAGCACCGCCAGGGCGGCAACAGGGGCGGTCTCACACCGCAGAATACGCTTGCCCAGCGTAGCAATGCGGCCGCCGGCGGCCACGACTGCCTCTACCTCGGACGGGTCGAAGCCTCCCTCCGGCCCGATGACCAGCGACAGGGCGGTATCCGCCGGGGTGACCAACTGCCCGATGGGGGCGCCGCCCCCCTCGTAGCAGAGGAGGGTGTTTTCCTCCCCCAGCCGGGACAGGGCTTGCTTCCATGCGATAGGTGTCTCCACCCGGGGCAAAATCCCCCGGCCGCTTTGCCCGGCGGCCTCGTCGGCAATCTTCTGCCAGCGCTGCTGCTTTTTGGCGGCGTCCTTGGCATCCAGCCGCACAATACTGCGGGCGGTGGCCACCGGTACGATGGCGGTGACACCCAGCTCCACCGCCTTCTGAATAATATATTCCATCTTGTCCCCCTTGGGCAGACCCATGTACAGGGTCACCGCCAGGGTGGGCTCGGCCACGGTGGGCATGGCCGCCTCCACAGCAAGGGACACCGCCTCCCGTTCCACCGCCGTAACGGTGCAGGTATAGTCGGTGCCGGCTCCGTCACACAGGGTGACCGCCTCCCCTACTGTCACCCGGAGCGCACCGGCCAGGTGCCGGGCGTTCTCCCCGGTGAGGGTAGCGGTTTCTCCCACCGCCAAGGGGTTTTCAATAAAAAAACGGGGCATAAAAAAGCCTCCTTTTACAACGTAGGGGCGTTCTGTGAACGCCTGCGGGCGAACGCAGTTCGCCTCTACATTCCTTATTCCTAATTACTCTTTCCTCACTTCATCGCACTCACTACACACAGCCACCTACGGTCAGCGCCTGTGAGGGTTTGGCAAATCGCTGGGCAAATTGAGGATGTAATCTGCCGAAACGTGAAAGTATTTGCAAAGCTCCACAATATGCCTGATTTTAAACTCCCGCTTGCCGGTTTCGTACAAAGAATACTGCTGTTTGGTAATGTGTAAAACTTTCGCCAGCGTTTGCTGCTTTTCGTCTCGATCCTCTCGCATGTCACGAATGATTTGATAAATCGGTTTGTCCATAAACGTCACCTCTGTTTGTATAATACCAGAAATTCAAACGAATGACTTGACAAACATTCGAACGAATGATAAAATATTTTTAATCACTCGTGTGAATGTTTACAGAAGAGAGGTAAAATTATGACAAACACGATAGCCGAACTATGGTATGGAAACATAGCGCCCTGTTGCCAGAGCACCACAGAAAACCGAGAACTAAAGCAAAGGGAAGAAGCACTACTGCAATGTCTGCAAAAAATGCAAGACCGACTGGATGAAGAAAGCCAAAAGCCTTTTCGCCGCCTATTGACACGCCAGCAGGAATACTGGCAAACCAGCCAGGAACAAGCCTTTTGCCAAGGCTTTTCTCTGGGGATGAAGCTGGCGGCTGAAGCGTTGCTGTCAGCAGAAACCGCCGTAGACGATATGGCGCACAGTCTATAACCCGCAAAAGACCGGAATGGGGTAATACCCCATTCCGGTCTTTTCACTCCTAATTCCTCACTTCGTCCTGCACACCATGCAAAGCCAGCCGCCGTGCTCATGCCGCTCAGCTACCGCAAAGCCACAGGCGTCCAGCGCCGCCAGCACATCCTGCTCCCGGGTATCGATGATGCCGGAGACGATGTACACGCCATCTTCAGCCAGCAGAGCCGGCACGGCGGGGGACAGGGCAATGATGGCATCCGCCACGATGTTGGCGGCGATGACCGGATATTTCCCCGACACATCCCGGGCCAGGTCGCCCAGGCGAATGTCGTAGCGTGGGGGCGTCAGGCCGTTGAGCTGACCATTCTCGATGGCGGTCTTCACCGCCAGGGCATCAATGTCGATGCCCAGCGCCGTACCGGCCCCCAGCAGGCAGGCCGCGATGGACAGAATGCCGCTACCGCAGCCAATATCCAGGAACTCACAGCCGGGGGTGATGTACTGCTCCAGGGTTTCCAGCACCAGCCGGGTGGTATCATGGCCACCGGTGCCGAAGGCCATACCCGGGTCGATGGACAGCACCGCCCGGCCGGCGGCATCCTCCACCGTCTCCCAAGAGGGGCAGATGAGCAGCTTCTCCCCCACGTTGAGGGGCTTAAAATACTTTTTCCAGTTGTTGGCCCAGTCCTCTTCACAGACGGTGTTGCTGTCTACCTCGCTGGGAATGCCACAGGCAGAAAGACGCTCACGCAGGAAGGCGACCGCCTCTGCCGGGTTTTCTTCCGGGCTGATATACAGATGGATAAGAGCCGTGTCCCGGGCCTTGGCCAACAGCTCCTCGTCAATGAGGTCAATGTGGGCAATCTCCCGTGCCCCTTGCTCCAGGTCGCTGTAATCCTCGATATAAATGCCGTAAGGCACCACCATATTGGCGATAGCCGCCGCCTCGTCGGTGTGGGCGGTAGCCACCCGGATGCATACTTCAGTCCAATCCATCGTTCTTTCTCCTGTTCTGCGGTAAAATACCGAATTTTTTTCATTTTACCATTTCCCGGCAAGTTTTTCAATGCTTTTACTTGTCAAATCACGAAAAAATGCTATAATAGAGAGGAATGTATGCGACGAGGGGAGACAATCTTATGAACCAGTTGTATTTCTTCGTATATTACATGGACCTGCCCCTGCTGTACCTGCTGGCTGTTCTGCTGTTGGGGGGATGGACGGCCGCCTCGGCTTTCTGTGGGCGACGCTACCCCCGTTTCTGGCGGTGGCTGTGCACCGGGCTTGTTCCGGTGTGCCTGTACCTGGTTTATGCCGGCACACTGCGGGGACGTCTGCCGGGGGAGCACCAGCATTTTTTCATTCCCTTTCAGGTGCTGTTTACCACCGACGATTTCGCCCAGGTATTCCGGGAGACCACCCTCAACACCCTGCTGTTTGCTCCATTAGGGGCTGTCCTCCCCTTCGCCCTGCCGCTGAAAAAGCCGGCACAGCGGATATGGGCCGTCGCCGGTATCGCCCTGGCCGTGTCACTGACGGTGGAAATCCTGCAGGCCTCCCTGCGTGTGGGGCATTTTCAGACCGACGACCTGTTTTTGAATGTGCTGGGGTGTCTGATCGGGACGAGTGCTTTCCTGGTGTACCGCTGGGCAAACAAGGAGAAAACCACATGAGTGCCGTCTACACCTTTGTCTACAATCTGTCTATCCCTCTGCTCTGCGTCCTGGGTTTGCTCATCCTGTCCGGCTGGACAGCGCTGGCACTGGCGGTATCCCGCAAAAACCCCCGCACATGGCGGTGGATTTGCCGGGGGGCCTTGCTGGTGGCGGTGGCTCTCATCGTGGGGAAGACCCTGATGAACCGCACGGTGGAGTATAACCTGTACTTCCCCCAATGGAACCCGCTACACAGCGTGATTCTCTACTGGGATCAGCCACAGCAGTGGCGAGCGATGTTTATGAACATCCTGCTGTTTGCCCCTCTGGGCGGTTGCCTGCCCTATCTGCTACCGGGTGGCCCCGGTCGCCGGGTATGGGGGACGGTGGCTGTGGGGGCCGCTATATCCCTGGCTATTGAAGTGGTGCAACAGCTCACCCTCATCGGTTGCCTACAGACGGAGGACTGGTTGCTCAACACCCTGGGCACCCTGGTGGGAGCCGTCGCTTACTATGCGTATACCGCCCTTTCTAAAAGGGCTAAAGAGACTAATTTCGTGAAATGAGGTGCCACCTTGGCTGACATCAAACAACACATCCGCAATTTTTGCATCATCGCCCACATCGACCACGGTAAATCCACCCTGGCTGACCGGTTGCTGGAAAAGACCAACACCGTCGCTCTCCGGGACATGGAGGAACAGCTACTGGACAGCATGGACCTGGAGCGTGAGCGAGGCATCACCATCAAGGCCCACGCCGTGACCCTGAACTACAAAGCCGCCGACGGCGAGGACTATACCTTCAACCTCATCGACACCCCCGGTCACGTGGACTTTAACTACGAGGTATCCCGGTCACTGGCCGCCTGCGAGGGGGCTCTGCTCATCGTGGATGCCAGCCAGGGCGTAGAGGCGCAGACGCTGGCCAACACCTATCTGGCGGTGGAGCATGGGCTGGACATCATCCCGGTCATCAACAAGATCGACCTGCCGGCCGCTGACCCGGAACGGGTGCGGGAAGAAATTGAGGACATCATCGGCATTGATGCCTCCGAAGCCCCGGCCATCTCGGCCAAGGCCGGACTGAATATCGAGGCGGTGCTGGAATCCATCGTCAAGCTGCCTGCCCCGGAGGGGGACGACAGCAAGCCTCTGCAGGCGCTGATTTTTGACAGCTACTACGACAGCTACCGTGGCGTTATCGTGTACTTCCGGGTGATGGACGGTGTGCTGAAGGCCGGCGACACCATCAAAATGATGGCCTCCGGTGCCACCTTTGACGTGGTGGAAGTGGGCATTATGCGCCCCGGCCGACTGGAGCCGGTAAAGGAGCTCCGTGCCGGCCAGGTGGGCTATCTGGCCGCCTCTATCAAAACCGTTGGGGATGCCCGGGTGGGCGACACCATCACGCTGGCGAAAAACCCGGCGCCCGCTCCCCTGCCCGGCTACCGCAAGGCCAACCCCATGGTGTTCTGCGGCGTGTTCCCGGCCGACGGTGCCCATTACCAGGACCTGCGTGAGGCGCTGGAGCGCTTACAGCTCAACGATGCCTCCCTCACCTTCGAGCCGGAGACCTCGGTGGCACTGGGCTTCGGTTTCCGGTGCGGCTTCCTGGGCCTGCTCCATATGGAGATCATTCAGGAGCGTCTGGAGCGTGAATATAATCTCGACCTCATCACCACCGCCCCCAGCGTCAGCTACCGCATCACCCTGTCCGGCGGCGAGGTCATCATGGTGGACAACCCCACCAACTACCCCGACCCCACCACCATCTCCATGGCGGAGGAGCCCATCGCCGAGGCGCACGTCTACGCGCCAAAGGACTACGTGGGCAATATCATGGAGCTGTGCCAGGAGCGCCGTGGCATCTTTATCGATATGAAATATCTGGACCAGAGCCGGGTAGACATCCACTATGAACTGCCCCTCAACGAGATCATCTACGACTTTTTTGACGCTCTTAAGAGCCGCACCAAGGGCTATGCCAGCTTCGACTATGAGCTGAAGGGGTACGTCAAGAGCGATCTGGTCAAGCTGGACATCCTGCTCAATGGCGAAATCGTGGATGCGCTGTCCTTTATCCTGTTCTCCGGCAACGCCTATGCCAGAGCACGGAAAATGTGCGAAAAGCTCCAACAGCACATTCCCCGCCAGCTCTTTGAGGTGCCCATCCAGGCGGCTATCGGCGGCAAAATCATTGCCCGGGAGACCGTGCGTGCCATGCGCAAGGACGTGCTGGCCAAGTGCTACGGCGGTGACATCACCCGTAAGAAAAAACTGCTGGAAAAGCAGAAGGAAGGCAAAAAGCGGATGCGCCAGCTGGGTAGCGTAGAGGTGCCCCAGGAGGCATTCATGGCGGTACTCAAGCTGGAAGAGGAATAAATGTAACAGAGACGAGCCGGTACATACCGGCTCGTCTCTTTCTCCTACCCCTCCCGCAGGTGGCCGTCCTCCATCACCACCCGGCGGGGACAGGCGGCACCAATACGGGGGTCGTGGGTGATGATCACCACCGTATGCCCGGCGGCGTGCAGTTGCTGTAACAGACCCATAATCTCTCGCCCCACGGCGGTGTCCAGATTGCCGGTTGGCTCATCCGCCAACAGCATGGGCGGCCGTCCGGCGATGGCCCGGGCGATGGCTACCCGCTGTTGCTGACCACCGGACAGCTGAGCCGGTCGGTGCTCCATCCGTTCCGTCAACCCCACCTGTCGCAGACTGTCTGCCACCAACTGCCGCCGCTTGCTCTCCGGCACGCCCCGGTATAACAGGGGGAGCTCCACATTCTCCCAGGCGGTAAGCTGGGGGAGCAGGTGGAAGCTCTGAAACACAAACCCCACCGTCTGATTCCGTACACGGGAGAGCTGGCTCTCCGACAGGCCGTCCACCGCCTGCCCCGCCAGCCGATATCGCCCGGCGGTGGGCACATCCAGGCATCCCAGCAGATTCATCAGGGTGGATTTTCCCGACCCGGAGGGGCCGAGAATGGCCACCATCTCCCCCTTTTTCACCGAAAAATTCACCCCATCCAGCGCTTTCACCGTCTGCCCGCCGGCGGTGTACCACTTGCAGACATTATTCATTTCAATCAGTGCTTCCACGCTCCCCATCCTTTGCACACATACTTGTTAGCAGTGTGTGCAATCGGACAGCAATTACCCATAGAAAAAACGCCTGGATAAAAAAACCGGCATCCGCCATCAGCGGATACCGGTAGTTTCTGCATAACGAATCAATAGTTTGCCTTGCGCACCTCGAAATAGGCCTGAGGATGGGCGCACACGGGGCAAATCTGGGGGGCCTTCTTGCCCATGACCAGGTGGCCGCAGTTGCGGCACTCCCACATGGTCTCCTCCGCCTTCTCGAACACCTGCTGCATCTCCACATTGTTCAGCAGGGCACGGTAGCGCTCCTCGTGGGTCTTCTCGATGGCGGCGACCATGCGGAACTGGGCGGCCAGGGCGGTGAAGCCCTCCTCCTCCGCCTCTTTGGCAAAGCGGTCGTACATATCCGTCCATTCGTAGTTCTCGCCCTCGGCGGCGGCCTTCAGGTTGGCGGCGGTGTCGCCGATGCCCTGCAGAGCCTTAAACCACAATTTGGCGTGCTCCTTCTCGTTGTTGGCGGTCTCCTCGAAGATGGCCGCAATCTGCTGGTAGCCCTCTTTCTTGGCCACCGAGGCAAAATAGGTATACTTGTTGCGCGCCTGGGATTCACCGGCGAAGGCTTCTGCCAGGTTGCGCTCGGTCTTGCTGCCTTTCAGTTCCATAAATAACACTCCTTCTGTAAAATGATGGCGGTAAGCCGCCTTACCCTCGTAGTATACCCCAATTTTTTGGAAAAAACAAGAGGATTTATTATACTAACTGTAATCTTTTTGTTCGCTTTTGCAATTCGTATATTACCTTTTGCCTGTTTGTCGCCTTTTCTATTCGTCGGGGGTGTCGACAAGTGTCTCCAGCATCAGCCGCCCACCCAACCGGAACCCACGCCGGAATATCTGCCGTTCCACAATGGCAGACAGTTCTGCGGCGGCGTCATCGTATTTTTCTAAGGTCTCTTTTTGCCGGTCAGTGAGGGTGGCGGCAAGGTCGCTCCGGTTTCTCTCCATCAGGCGCACGAGATTTTTAATCTCCGGATTATGCTCCATGCATTGTTCATCGGGGTGCAAATTGCCGTACCAAAGTTCTGTGATGGTGCTTTCCATACATTCTCCTCCTATTGACAAAATGTTTTGTTGTATATACATTTTAAGCCACTTTGGGGTAATTGTCAATACCCCATTTTGGATTATGGTATGTTTTTCAATGAGGTGACTTAAATGGATTATGTAGATAAACTCACAGCCTTACGAGAAGATCACGATTTAAGCCAAGCAAAAGTAGCTGAAATATTAGGAATATCACAAACGGCCGTAAGTAAATACGAACTGCGTCAGAGAAAATACCAAGTGCAGGACATTATCAAACTTTGCAAATATTATGGCATCAGCAGTGACTATCTACTGGATCTGCCTGCCGACCTGCCAGACCCCCGCAAACGGTGAGGCTTACACCCGTCTCCTTCCACCCCCTAACTCCTAATTCCTGATTCCTAACGCCTAACTCCCGGAGGTGCCTTATGGCTGACCAACTGATCTGCAACTATATTGCCCGTATCCGCACGGATTTCGGCAGTAAATTCGGCGTCCCCCGGCAAAGCGGGGTGGTGCCGGAGCTGACTGCCCGTATCGTGTTTGAGCCGGCCTACCGCAACCCGGATGCCCTGCGTGGGCTGGAGGATTTCTCCCATCTGTGGCTGGTATGGCACTTCTCGGAGGTGCGGCAGGAGGGCTGGTCCCCCACGGTGCGTCCCCCCCGGCTGGGCGGCAACACCCGTATGGGCGTATTTGCCACCCGTTCCCCTTATCGCCCCAACCCCATCGGTCTGTCCTCGGTGAAAATGGAGGCCATCGACCTGCACACCCCCGACGGCCCGGTCATCACCGTTTCCGGGGCTGACCTGATGGATGGCACCCCCATCCTGGACATCAAGCCCTACCTTGCCTACACCGACAGCCACCCGGAAGCAACAGGCGGCTTCGTCACCGGGCTTTCTGACCGGTCGTTGACGGTGGACTGCGCCCCCGGTCTGCTGGCCGGTGTCCCGGAGGATACCGGCCGGTCACTGCTGGCGGTGCTGGCCCACGACCCCCGTCCCACCTACCAGCAGGACAGCGACCGGGTGTACGGCATGGATTTCGCCGAGTACAATGTAAGATTTACGGTGAAAAACGGCATTTTGACCGTGATTTCGCTGGAAAAGCGCCCTCTCTAATCAAGTTTATTCAGCCCCGATGCAATTTTTTGTTGCAACGGGGCGAATTTTATGGTATAATTATGAATAGTTTATGAATAAGCCTACACAACGAGGAGGAATCCGTATGAAACGAGCAGACGGGACTCTGTTGCGGCACACAGACCCGATGTATCGGATCGCTGCCCACGTCATGGCCAAGCGTAGCGATTCGATGAATGCTATTACCATCGACGTACCCCTGGCCCCCGTTGACGCCTATATCCGGCGCAAGAAAAAGGAGGGCAAGCCCATCAGCCACATGGCGGTCATTCTGGCCGCCTATATACGGACGATGTGCGACTTCCCGGCACTCAACCGCTTTATCGTCAACAAACGGGCCTATTCCCGTAATGAGATTGCGGTGGGCATGGTCGTGCTACACAGCAAGGGCGAGACGATGAACAAGATCTATTTCCAGCCCGAGGACACTATCTTCGATGTGGAGGACCGCATCCAGAAGTATGTGGAGGAGAGCCGGAACGTCGAGCACAGCAACGCTACCGACAAGCTCATCGACCGGCTGGTCAGCTTGCCCGGCCTGCTACGTACGGCAGTCAATATTCTGAAATGGGCGGATAAGCACAACCTGCTGCCCAAGGCCATCATCGATGCCAGCCCCTTCCATGTGTCCATGGTGTTCACCAACCTGGCTTCCATCCGCACCAACCACATTTTCCATCACTGCTATGATTTCGGTACCACCAGCGTGGTGATGGCCGCCGGCAACTCCCATGAGGTACCCAAGCGCAAGGGCGGCGAAATCGTGTTTGAGAAATGTATGCCCCTGGGCGTGGTCATGGACGAACGCATCGCCACCGGTGTGTATTTCGCCACCGCCTTCCGTCGGATGAAGGAGTATTTCCACAACCCGGAGCTTCTGGAAGAACCGCCGGAGAGAGTGCTGGCTGATCCGGAGCTGTAAATTTGCATGAGAAAAGCCGCCTGTGCTGTCACAGGCGGCTTTTATTTGTTTACAACAGGGCGTTGGCCAGGGCGGCATACTGCTCCAGGGTCAGCTCCTCCGCCCGGGCAGTGGGGGCGATGCCTGCCGTAGCCAGGGCGGCAGACAACTGCTCCTTGCTGTATCCGGCGCCGGTAAGGGAATTGAGCAGGGTCTTGCGGCGCTGGCCAAAGCCGGCACGGATAAGCCGGAACATCACCTTTTCATCCTGCACAGCACAGGGGGGCTGTTGCCGGACAGTCAGCCGGATAACGGCGCTGTCCACATTGGGAGCCGGCATAAAGCTGCCCCGGGACACGGTGAACAGCATCTCCGCCTCGGCATAGTACGCCACCGCCAAAGTGACCGCACCGGCCTGCCGGGTGCCGGGGGCGGCACACAGCCGCTGGGCGGCCTCCTTCTGCACCATGACGGTGATGTTAGTCACCGGCAGGCGGCTCTCCAGTAGGTGCATAATAATGGGGGATGTAATGTAATAGGGCAGGTTGGCGCACACCGCCACCGGGCGGTTGCCAAACTCCTCCTGAATGAGGGCGGGGAGGTTTAATTTCAGGCAATCCCCCCACACCACATGGGCGTTATCCTGCCCGGCCAGCGTTTCCGCCAGCACCGGGGGCAGACGGTCATCCAGCTCGATAGCCACTACCTTGCCGGCACGCAGAGCCAGCTCCCGGGTGAGCACCCCCACCCCGGGGCCGATCTCCAGCACACCGGTGTCCGGCGTGGCCCCACAAGCCTCTGCCATCCGGGGACACACCGAGGGGTTGATAAGAAAGTTTTGTCCCAGTTTTTTGGAAAAAGTAAAGCCATGACGCTCCAACAGCTGGCGAATATACCCTACATCCGTCAGACGAGGGGCAGCGGTATTATGTTCCATACAATTCTCCTTACCGATTGGGCTTGACCCGCTGCAGGCGGTCACGGCGACGGCGACGGTTGTGTACCACATTGAGGATGGCATAGCCGATAATCAGCAACACCAGCAGCCCTATCCCCAGGAAGAACCAGGGAGAGGTGAAAAAGCCGGACACCTGACTCCAGGCGTACAACAGCCAACTGCGGTTAATGGTTTCAGCGGCCACCAGCTCTACCTCGCCGATCTTCTGATCGGTGTTGACGATGAGCTCCACTTTGCCAAGGACGGTGCCCTTCTCGATGGGGGCATCCACCCCTGCCTCCACATCAGCCTTCAGGGTGATCTCCTTGACGATCTGGTTAAGCTCCAGGTTGCCCTCCACCACAGTGGCGATTTCCTGCTTCGGCACCAGGTTTATCCAGTCCGTATCCAGGGACAGCCGCACCGGCAAGCTGGCAAGAATCTCACTGTTGCCCAGCACGGTTTTATACTCGAAATTATTGAAGCCCCAACGGAACAGCGCCATGGTGTCCCGATAATGGAGATTTTTCTGCCCTTCTGCATTCTCCTCCGGGCACCCCATCACCACCACCAGGTATTCATAGCCGCTGTCCCGGGCCACCGAGGCGCAGGTACGCCCCTCATGCTCCGACAGGCCGGTACGGCTGTGCACCAGCGGGGAATACCGGTAACTGCTGGAGGGCTGTAGCATACTGTTGGTGGACACAATGGTACGCTGACTTCCACCGGACACCGGCCTGACCGTCACCTGGTAGTTGACCGCCAGGTCCTCGAACAGGGAGAACTGCTGGGCGTACCGCACAATGCGGTACATATCCCGGGCGGTGGTATACTGGCTGAGGGAATCCAGCCCGGTCAGGTTGGCAAAATGGGAATAACGGCAACCAATCTCGGCGGCCAGTGTGTTCATGCCCTGGATAAAGGGGGCGACCCCGCCGTCGATGGCATAGGCCAGCACCACCACCGCATCACTGGCGGACTGCATAAACGCCACCTGCAACAGATCCCGCAGTGTCCAGGTCTCGCCGTAGGCCATATTGGCGGTATTCACGCCGGTGCCAGCCACATACGTATTAAACATCTCTTTGGTGTAGGTGCCGGTGGCGGTGTCGATGTCCAGCCCCTTCTCCTCCACCCGGTGGAGGGCATAGGCCAGCACCATATACCGCATCATGGAGCCGGGGGCATGGACGGTGTCTGCTTCCTTATCATACAGCACCACGTCCCCTTCAGCATTGCCCGCCAGGCTCACCAGAATAGCCGAGGCCGCATGGATGGTGGTGGATTCCGGCAACGTATAGCCGGCCGCCCCCATCGGCAACGTCAAAAACAGCAGCAAAGCGCACAGAATTGCCGCAATGCGTATTTTTTTCATAGACATCCCACCTGTTATGTAGTATAATGCTATTGAAAACAGCAAATCGTTATCTTATATCAGTATATCACATTCGACCGGGTACGCACAAGAGCGAAAGTCGGCGAATTTTCAAATTAAGGAGAAAAAATCATGGTGTATGTGACGGGAGATATGCACGGCGACCCCTTGCGGCTGTCCGACCCGGCCCTGCGGCGGCTGAAAAAAGGGGACACCCTGCTCATCTGCGGCGATTTCGGCTTCGTCTGGGACGGTAGCCCTGCCGAGCAAAAGCGACTGAAGGCCTGGGGCCGGCGCCGGTATACCGTCGCCTTTCTGGATGGGCGGCACGAAAACTTTGACCGGCTGAACGCCTACCCCACCGTGGAGTGGCAGGGGGGCCGTGCCGGCCACCTGGGCGGCAACCTGTATCACCTGCTCCGGGGGGAGATTTACGAAATCGAAGGACAAACCTTCTTCACCTTTGGCGGTGGGGAAAGCGACGATAAGGAGTTCCGCATCCCTGGGGAGAGTTGGTGGGCGGCCGAACTGCCGGAGGAGGCAGAATTGCGCCATGCCCGGGATACTCTGGCGGCCCACGGCAACCGAGTGGACTATATCCTCACCCACGTGCCCTCTGCGAAAGCGCGCGCCAGGCTGGATACCCGCCCCTGCTCCGATGGGGTCAGCCTGTTTCTCGGCACGCTGGAGGACACCGTCACCTGTAAGGGCTGGTTCTTCGGCTGTCTGCACAAGGACAAGGCTCTCAGCACCCAGCGCCGGGCGGTGTTCCGGGACATTGTGCCGATTAAATAATCAATCTTCCCCAAAATCCAGGGCCGTGTGTTCGCACACCACAGCCGACTTCGTCCGGCTGTGTCGAACCTCGCAATAAGCGAGGTTCGTCGCCTGCGGGCGGGTGATTGTATGCGCAGGGGCACCCTGACGGTTCCCCCGCACACACCCCTTCCCTCCGGTGGCGTATGTTCTTCTTCCTTATCCAAACCACAGGGCCGTGTGTTCGCACACGGCCTCTATTTTATCACGCAGGGCTACCAGGTCGGCAAAGGCGTCCGCCTTTTGGCTGGGATTGCGTAATATCGCCGCCGGGTGGAGGGTGCCCATCATCCACACCCCGTTTTTCTGCACAAACTGGCCGTGCTGGCGGGTGACCCGGAATTCCGGGTCGATGATGCGGCAGGCGGCAATCCGGCCCAGACAAACAATAATTTTCGGCCGCAGGATGGCAGTCTGCCGCCGCAACCAGCCGATGCAGGCGTCCTGCTCCTCCGGCTGGGGATCACGGTTGCCCGGCGGACGGCATTTGACGATATTGCCGATGTAGATATTCTTCTGCCGGGATAGCCCTACCCCAGCCAGCATCCGATCCAGCAACTGCCCGGCCGCCCCCACAAAGGGCTCGCCGGTAGCGTCCTCGTTGGCACCGGGGCCTTCCCCCACAAACAGCACCTCCGCATCCTCTACCCCCACACCAAACACCACATTCTGCCGGGTGGCGGCCAGGGGGCAAGCTGTGCAGGACAAACAGTCCTGCCGCAAAGAGGTCAGCTCTGACATAGGCATTCTCCTTTCGCGCAGATGGTGGAGCAACACGTCTGTCTGTATCATACCAAATTCCCCACCTTTTTGCAAGGAAAAGGCAAAATTCCCCGTTTTTTTCCTCCACCCCCTTGCAATATGCAGGAAAGTGGAGTAGAATAGGTGCGTAAATCAACACAAAGGAGTGTCATATCTATGTCTATGGAAGTATTAGTCGAAACCTCTGCCCGCCACCTGCACGTGACCCAGGAGCACCTGGAGATCCTGTTCGGTAAGGGCTATGAGCTGACCAAGAAGAAGGACCTGTCCCAGCCCGGCCAGTTTGCCTGCGCCGAGCGTGTAGATGTGGTCGGCCCCAAGAAGACCCTGGCCGGTGTGTCCATCCTCGGCCCGGTGCGCCCCGAGACCCAGGTGGAGCTGTCCCTCACCGATGCCCGTTCCATTGGCGTGGCCGCCCCCGTGCGTGAGTCCGGTGACATCGCCGGCTCCGGTGCCTGCAAGCTGGTAGGTCCCTGTGGCGAGGTGGAAATCGCCGAGGGCGTTATCGCCGCCAAGCGCCACATCCACATGACCACCGCCGACGCCGCCGCTATGGGGCTGGTGGACAAGCAGGTAGTCTCCGTTAAGGTGCCCTCCGACGGTCGTGCCACCATCTTCGGTGACGTGGTGGTGCGTGTCAGCGACAAGTATGCGCTGGCTATGCACATCGATACCGACGAGTCCAACGCCGGCGGCGTGGCTCCCGGCACCATGGGCGAAATCATTAAGTAATATCCCCGAAAGCAAAGGAAATCCGCAGACCGACCGGTCTGCGGATTTTTTGCATTATTCTTCCAGTAGTGAGGCCAACGTGTCCAGGAACTCTGCCTCTGTCACGTTCCAGGCACTGACATAGAACTCCACCCCGTTTACCTCCGCCAGGGCCGAATAACACCACTGATCGGAATAGGGGGTGTCCTCGTAGTGCGCCATCTGTACCGTCACCCCGGCTACCTGCCGGGTGTCATCAAACCGGGTCAAGTCGCCTAACTGGTGCCGGGGATAGGGAGCAGAGGACACACTCACCGTCAGACTGCGTTCCCCATTAATCCAGTCTACCCAGGTAAAGGTGTTCAGGTCGTACACTACCGGCGCATCTTGGACAGTTCCCTGTTTCAGCAAATACGCCCACTGCTCCGGATATTTCGCTATGGCGGCTTCATCCCGATGGAAAACACCCTGCGTCGCATTGTCCATGTTGCGGCGCTCCAGCCCCTCCGGCAAACGGGTGGGTACTAGGCGATGGCCGTAATGGGCGGCCAGTTGCGCCTCTGTCATCGCCTCAAATCGGCCAACAATGAGTAGCTTACACGCACCGGAAACATCCTCCGGCTGGGTGGGTGTGCTGGCCGGCGCAGTGGTGCTGACCGGCGCAGTGGTGCTGACCGGCGGTAGCGTGGTAGTATAGCTCTGCACCGTGGTGCTTTGGGTCATGCTGGCAGTGCCAAGAGTCACAGATGGAGTATCCGATACCGACAGCCCGCCCGAGGGAGTGCCGCTTTCCGGCTGGGTGGGGAACTGCCCCGGCAGATGGCCGGTGGACAGTAAGGTGATTCCCAGTACGGCCGCACAGGCGGCGGCAGTGGTGACAGCAGGAATATAGCGCACAATCGGCTTTGGTACGGGGGACACAGCGGCACGGCGGCAGGCCGCCAGGATATCCGCTTCCAGGGAGAGGGGCACGGGAATGGCGTTGACAGCCTCCAACATCGCTTGTTTTATCATCATTCTTCCTCCTTATACGCATATTTGAGCAGTTGCCGTCCTTTTTGCAACCGCATTTTCACCGTCGACTGGGTCAGGTGAAGCCGCTGGGCGATCTCCCGCACCTTGTAGCCCTCCACATAATGCAGAAGCAGAACGACCTTCACCTTCTCCGGCAGGGCGGTGAGCCTGTCCAGCAGAGGCGTATCCTCCGTCGGCGGCGACACCACCTCCGGCAAGCTGTCCAGCGGTGTATGAGGATGTGCCCGTCGCTGGCGCAACTGATTGCGGCAAAGGTTAGCTGCCACCGTCAGCAACCACGCCTTTTCGTGGTCAGGACCATTTAGCCGGGGGGCCTTTTTCATATACCGCAGAAAAGTCTCCTGCACCACGTCCTGGGCATCCTCCGGGCTACCCAGCATCACCAGGCTGTGCCGATACAGCGTGGCGCTGTACGCTCTGACCAGCCGTTCCACCTCTGTCATAGACGGTGTTTCCTTACTCATGGGCTCCCCTCCTTTCACTTATTAAACACCTAACCGGGGGATTTGGTCAATATGCCGGAAAATATTTGCAAAGAAATCCTTGTATTTGCCCTTTCCTTTTGCTATACTAAAGCAGAACGAATGATCCGGAGAGGAGCAATGACGGCATGAACCGTAAACTACGCCACTGGCTGTGGTATTTCAGCCTGCCGGCCGCAGCGATCCTTCTGTATAAACTGTGGGACAACTTTTCCCAGGCCATCGGGCTGGTGGGGACACTCATCAGCATCCTCGCCCCCTTTGTGGGTGGCTTTGTGCTGGCCTTTTTCCTGTACGCCCCCTGCAACTGGCTGGAGGGCAAGCTGCTCCGCCTGAAGGGCAAGGCGTGGAAAAAACTGGCCCGCCCCCTTTCGCTGACGGTGGTATACCTGGCACTGCTGGGCATCGTCGCCCTGCTGGTCTACCTCATCCTGCCGTTGGTGGTATCCAGTATTACCAGCCTGGTGAACACCATGCCGGACTACCTGCGGACGACCACGCAACGCATCAACGAATTTATCAGCGGTAATAAATTCCTGGCCCAGTTTGAGCTGGCTGACAAGCTGACCGACGTCTACCAGTATTTGCTGGAGGCTCTGACCAAACTGCTGACTACCGAAAATATCCTTACCGCCATCAAGGGCGTGGGGAGCGTGGCCAGTTCTCTGCTGAATGTGCTGATTGCTTTCATCGTGTCCGTATATATGCTGTCCGGCCGGGAGTCCCTGTTCCGGGCACTGCGGGCGGTGTGCGGCCTGTTCATCAAGCCCGCCCCCTTAACCACCATCCGGCGCTATACCGTGCAGATCGGCCACATCTTCTCCAACTATTTCTACGGCGCATTTATTGATGCCCTGGCGGTGGGCGTGGTGGTTTCCATCGGCCTGCTCATCTTCCGGGTGCCCTACGCCCTGCTGTTGGGCATGGCCATGGGTCTTTTGAACATGATTCCTTATTTCGGCGCCATCATCGGCGGCGTGGGGGTGGCCCTCATCACCCTGCTGACCACCAACATCTACACCACCATCGCCGTAGTCATCTACATGGTGGTGGTACAGCAGGTAGACGCCAACATCATCCAGCCGCGCATCGTGGGCGGCTCTGTGGGCCTGCGTCCCATCTACGTCCTGCTGGCCATCACCCTGTTCGGCGGCCTGTTCGGATTCTGGGGCATTTTCCTGGGCGTGCCGCTGATGGCGGTGGTGCAGTTGTTCGTCAAGGCGGCCATCGCCCGGAAGGAACAACGCAACAAAAAGCCGGACGACTCCCCCTCTGAAACAGCAGAATAACCGAAGGCAGGCAGTCGGTGACTGCCTGCTTCTTTCTGGACATAGCAAGCGAAAGGAGGTGTCCGCCATGGACACCATCGTAGCCATCTCTACCCCGGCGGCACCGGCTGGGCTGGGCGTACTGCGTCTGTCCGGCCCGGAGGCCATCGCCGTGGCCTGCCGGGTATTCCGCCCGGCTGACCCAGCCCGTACCCTGGAAAAGCTACCGGGCTACACCGCCGCCTACGGCCATGTAGCAGACGGCGAAGGGGACATCGACGACTGCGTGGCGCTGGTATTCCGTGCCCCCCGCAGTTACACCGGCGAGGACGTGGTGGAGCTATCCTGCCACGGCGGCCTGTACCTGCTGCGCCGGGTGCTACGTGCCTGCCTGGAGGCCGGCGCACGGCCGGCACAGCCGGGAGAATTCACCCGCCGAGCCTTCCTCAACGGTAAGATGGATCTGACCCAGGCAGAAAGCGTGATGGATCTTATTGCCGCTGACGGCCGGCTGGCCGCCCGGACGGCGCTGGCCGCCGCAGAGGGCGGCACCTTCCGGCAACTCAGCCGGGTCAAGGAAGGGCTGTTGGCCGCCGCCGCCCAGATGGGCGCCTACGTAGACTACCCGGATGACGACATCCCCGAGCTGGCCCCCGAAGCCTTGGAGCAGACACTGACCCAGGCCATCACCGCCGTTTCGGCTCTGCTGGACACCTTTGATGCCGGCCGGATTCTGCGGGAGGGCATCGACACCGCTATCGTGGGCAGTCCCAACGTGGGAAAATCCACCCTGATGAACTGCCTGGCCGGTTGTGAGCGGAGTATCGTCACCGATATCGCCGGCACCACCCGGGATATTGTAGAGGAAACAGTACGGCTGGGCGATGTGGTGTTACGGCTGGCAGACACCGCCGGCATCCGGGAGACGGATGACCGGGTAGAGACGGTGGGCGTAGACAAGGCACGGCGCCGGCTACAACAGGCGGCACTGGTGCTGGCCGTGTTCGACGGTTCCCGCCCCCTGACCGAGGATGACCGGGCATTGGCTGAGCAGGCCGCCCAGGCGGCCACCATCGCCATCATCAACAAAACCGACCTGCCCCTGGTCATCGACCGGGCATGGCTGGAGAGCCGCTTTGACCGGGTGGTGCTGTTATCCGCCAAGGAGGGGGACGGTCTTGCACAGCTCACCGAGGCGGTGGCCGCCGTCACCGGCGTGGAACGGCTGGACGGCGCTCAGCCTCTGCTCACCACCGAGCGACAGCGGCAATGCGCCGCTACCTGCCTGACCTGCTTGCAGGAGGCGCACACGGCACTAGTCGGGGGGATGACCCTGGATGCGGTGGGAGTCAGCATGGACGGCGCCATCGCCGCCCTGCTGGAGCTGACCGGCGAGCGCACCACCGAGGCGGTGGTGGAGCAGGTATTCTCCCGGTTCTGCGTAGGAAAATAACCAATACAGCTACAGGCATGACGGAAAATCCGTCATGCCTGTTTTTCATATTTCGCCTCTTGTCCGCATAGGCTATAGGGGTGATAATATGAACAAACGAAAACGGCAACAACGTGGAATAAAGCTGGCTCTCCGTGTAACGGCGGCCGGAGCGGTGGCCCTCCTGCTTCTGGCCCTACCGGTGAACTGGATCGCCCTGGGACAACAGCTTGGTCTGACGGTAGCAGGACTGCAACAGCCCCAAACCGCCGTCTCCCTGCTGGGTGACCGGCTGACAGCAGAGGGAACCTCCTCGGCCCCGGCTATGACACCGCCCTCTGCGGAGGACATCCCTACACCCGGCGGTGAGACCTACCCGGACCTGAACGTGCAGACTGCCGCCCCTCTCCCCGCCCCATCGGTCAGCATGATCTCGCCGCCGGGGGAAAAGGGGAACGGCGGCAAGGTGGTCACCCAAACCATGGACACCGGAGACACCCGCAAAAACGGCATCGCCACCCTAAACCGCAGTGGGACGTCCGTGGACATCCGGGCGGCACTCAACCGCACACTGTCGGTGAAATGGACGGATACCGATGCCCCCCAGGTGCTGATTCTCCACACCCACACCACCGAGGGGTATATGCAGTACGATGCGGGGTATTATAACGAAGGTGACCGCAACCGCACCGAGGACCACAGCCGCAATGTCTGCGCCGCCGGGGAGGCCATCCGGCTGGTGCTGGAACAGGCCGGCATCACCGCTATCCACGACACCACCGTCCATGACTCGCCCATCTATTCCGGCGCTTACACACGCTCTGCCGCCACAGCGGAGACCTATCTCAAGCAATACCCCTCCATCCGGGTGGTGCTGGACATACACCGGGACGCCATCCTGCAGGGGGACACTACCCTGGTCAAGCCCACCGCTGTGGTCAACGGACGGAAGGCGGCGCAAATGATGCTTATCACCGGGGTGGTCAGCACCGGTGCTCTGCCTCATCCGGAGTGGGAGCAAAACCTCACCTTTTCCACCCATCTGCAACAGGCGCTGGGCAAGCTGAGCCCTGACCTGATGCGCCCGCTGAACACGGTGGCCAGCCGGTATAACCAGCATCTCAGCACCGGCTGGGTGCTGGTGGAGGTGGGCAGCGAGGGCAACACGGTGGAGGAGGCCGTCTATGCCGGCCAACTGCTGGGGCAGACCCTGGCAGACCTGCTGGCCTGACTGCATAAGGAGACACTATGGGAAACATGCGTAAATTCGCCGCCCTGCTCACCGCCTTTATCCTGACGGTGTGCGTGCTGGGGCTGGGGCCCCTGTTTCTGCTCATCGAGTGCAATATCCGGCAGACCGTCTATGGCCAGGCTGACCCGAACATGGCCTTCTCGCTGGAAGAGGGGCGGCCCACCCTCACCCACACCGACACCGGGCAGGCCATCCGGCTGTTGACCGACCGGGAATGGCAGGGCGTTTCTGCTCTGCTCCCCCCGGGTATCCGTGCCACACTGGTGCTTCTGCAACAGGAGGCGGATGGTGCTGTCCGGCTGTGGACATGGGTGGAACAGCAACAGCCCTTGCCGTAAAAAAGCAACCGGTGGTTGGTAGACATTCCCCACCGCACTCGCTATACTGGCAGAAAAGGAGGCACAGCCTATGATACGGTACCCCATCCCCGAACTAACTGCCCAAACACTGTTTTCTCTGCGGCACACCCTGGCCGCCCCCCTGCTGACCCGGGTGCGCTACCCCTGGGAGGCACTGGACGGTCTGAAGGAGTATATCCTGGCCGCCGGGGCCACACTGACTACCTACGAACAGCCCCGGCCGGGGGTATGGATTCACCCCACTGCCACCGTCGCCCCCACTGCCTTTTTAGGGGATGCGGTCATCCTCGGCCCCCATGCGGAAATCCGGCACGGCGCCTTTATCCGGGGGGTGGCCATCGTAGGCGAAGGGGCGGTGGTGGGCAATTCCACGGAGCTAAAAAACGCCATCCTGTTCGACGGCGTGCAGGTGCCCCACTACAACTATGTGGGAGATTCCATCCTGGGATACATGGCCCATCTGGGCGCCGGGGCGGTCACCTCCAATGTGAAAAGCGACCGCACACCGGTCAGCGTCCGGGTGGGGGATATTGCCCTTTCCACCGGGCGTAAAAAGCTGGGAGCCCTACTGGGTGACCGGGTGGAGGTAGGCTGTAATGCCGTGCTCAATCCCGGCACCGTCATCGGCCAGGGGAGCCGGATATACCCTCTATCCTCCGTCCGGGGCTATGTGCCGGAAAATACCATCTACAAAAAAAGAGGGGAGTCAGCGGCAATCCGCTGACTCCCTTTCGTCTGTTCTTATTGCACGCCCAGTGCGGCATACACCAGGTCACGCATCTCGTTATGGATGCCCCAATACATAAACGGCCAAGCCTTGGTATGCTGGCAGTAGGCGATGCCCACCTGGGCATCCGGGTCCATCAGTACATAGGCACCCGCCGCACCGTCCCAGCCGAACTCACCCACATGACTGGGCTCGCCGTTGTTCCGGTTGAGCAGCGTGCGTACCCCCAGCCCATAACCGTAGTTGGGGCCGGCACCGCTGCCGTAGCCGGGATTGTCCAAAAAGCCCTTAAGCTGTTCGGTGTGCATCAGTTCCACCGACTTTTCTTGCAGGATGCGGGTGCCGTCGGCGGCCACACCGCCACAGGACATGGCCGCCACAAACCGGCCCAGTGCCTCGTTGGTGGCATACAGGCCGGCGCCGCCGCTTTCATACTGTCCGGACAGCAGGAATCCACCGGTATCCTTTCCAATCTCTTTCAGTGTCTTATCCTGAGTACACACATACTGGGCGGCAATACGGCTACGCTGTTCCTCATCCGGCCAATAGGTGATATCCTTCGCCCCCAGCGGTGCAAAGATGTTCTCCTGCAGATACTCCCCAAAACGCTGGCCGCAGGCCACCTCAGCCACCGCCACCAGCACATCCAGGCACAGGCTGTACTCCCAGCGTGCGCCGGGGCGGAATTGCAGCGGCTCCTGCACAAAGGCGGCCACCATCTCCCGGGTGGTAGCGTCCGGCTTCTGCTCCCGGAGGGCCACCACTGCCGGCTTATTGACGTTGTAATCAAAACCGGCAGACATGGTCATCAGGTGTCGCACCGTCATGGTGTGGCCCACCACCACCTTCTCGCCATCCTCGATGACATAGGCGTCGGCGTATTCCGGCAGATACTTCATCACCGGGTCATCCAGCCCCAGCAGACCACGCTCCATCATCTGCAGAGCCGCCGCCACGGTAATGGGCTTGGAGCAGGAATACAGCATATACAGGTTGTCCTCCGCCAGCGGTACGGTTTTCGCCCCATCGGCGTAGCCCACCAGATAGCGGAACACCTGCTCCCCTTTATGATAGACGATGATATCCCCGGCAGGCAGGTCTCGCTCAATAGGAAGCCTATCCATATATGCTTTCAGCGCAGAAAAATCAGCCATTTCCATCCACTCCTGTTCTTTTACCCAATATGTATTCTGCCGCCTGTTGCGGCGTATCCGCCAGGATATCGGCACCGGCCGCCACCAGCTCCGGAGCATCCCGGAAGCCCCAGGTGACCGCAATACAGCGCAGGCCGGCGTTGCGGGCGGTGAGCACATCCACCTCGGAATCCCCCACAAACCAGGTCTCCTCCGGGGTGACGCCCAGCCGTTCCATGGCCAGCAGTACCCCATCAGGGGCCGGCTTCAGCGGCCGACCGGCCACATCCCCCACCGCCAAAGAGACGGTGTCGGCAAAGAACTGCTGACGCAGAGCCTCCACATCACATTCCTGCTTGTTGGAGACCACCGCCATCCGGATGCCCGCCTGCCGGAGGGTATCCAGCAGGGCCTGTATGCCGGGATAGGGGGCGGTGGTGTCCCGGCAGTGAGCCGCATAGTAGGGCAGATAGGTGTCAGTCAGCACCTGAGCCGCCGTCTGCTGGGATGTCCCCGCAGGACAGGAGCGCCAGATCAGATTGGCTGGGCCATTACCCAGAAAAGACCGGATTTCCTTTACCGTTCGGGAGGGGTAGCCATGCTGTGTCAGCGCATAATTTACCGAGGAAACCAAATCCCCCAGGGTGTCGAGAATCGTGCCATCCATATCGAAGATGACCGCCTTTGTTGTGCCCATACACTCACCTCTTTAGAGGGATTATAGCACCTCCATGCCGCAAATGCAACGGTTTTTCTTGCTTTTTTACGCCGCATTTTTCAGAACGGTTAATAACACTTTTTGCACGGCGTATAGCCCATGTTGATGGCCTGCTCCTTTGTCACCCGGGTGGGATTTTTCATGTTGCTACACCCGGAACGGCTGTGGTATTTCGAGCCGGAGCTAGGCACCCATACCATCTCCACAGCCACATCGTCCCCGGTATACCGGAGGGTGGTGGTGACGACCCGGGTGGTGGTCGTAGTCATTTTGGTTGTCGTGGTCGTTGTGGTTGTCGTGGTTGTCGTGGTCGTGGTTGTCGTAGTCGTGGTCGTTGTGGTGGCCGTGGTCGTTGTGGCAGCATCCTCTATGGGCAGGTTATCCCCGTCCGCAACGCTTGTGCTGAGAAAACCGTCCCCCAGGTCGAGACCGCAGCCGGAAGCGCTGCAAAAGCACACAACCACCGCCAGAAACAATGCCAGTTTTTTGATTCCTTTTTTCATCTCTTTTTCCTCCTCAAAATAAAAAAGTGCGCCCCAGAGGGACGCACCGAAAAAGCGCAATCCCTCATTGTTGCCACACAATCTCTTCCAAAAACGGGATGAGTAAAGAGAGAAAACACTTTTTACCAAAGTATTTTCCCGTTTTTGGATAATATGTGATTGTGTGGCACGGTTAGTATAGCACATCAGCCGGAAAAAATAAAGGGGTTTATAAAAAAATAATCGGTTTTCTGCATTTGTCACCCGACAGCACCCGATTGACAAGTCCCGGCCTGCCGGATATAATGAACTTAACACATTAAAAGGAGGCGTTTCTATGTATCAGGCAAACGCTGAACGCTATCAGACCATGGCCTATCCCCGGTGCGGCGCCAGTGGCCTGCGGCTACCTGCCGTCTCCCTGGGGCTGTGGCACAATTTCGGTGACCAGGCAGACTACACCACCATGCAAAGCTTGTGCACCACCGCCTTCGACAACGGCATCACCCACTTTGACCTGGCCAACAACTACGGCCCGGCACCCGGCGCCGCCGAGGTGAACTTCGGCCGCATCCTCCGGGATGGGCTGGGGCGTTACCGGGATGAGCTGATTATCAGCACCAAGGCGGGCTACACCATGTGGGAGGGCCCCTACGGCGACTGGGGCAGCCGGAAATACCTGCTGGCCAGCCTGGACCAGAGCCTGCGCCGGATGGGGCTGGAGTATGTAGACATCTTCTACCACCACCGCATGGACCCGAACACCCCCTTAGAGGAGACCATGGGCGCCCTTGCCCACGCCGTACACAGCGGCAAGGCACTGTATGTGGGGTTATCCAACTATGACGGCCCCACGCTGGAAAAGGCCACGGCGATTCTGCAAGACCTGCACTGCCCCTTTGTCCTCAATCAAAACCGCTATTCCATCCTGGACCGCACCATCGAGCAAAACGGCCTGAAGGACACTGCCGCCCGGCTGGGCAAGGGCATCATCGCCTTCAGCCCCCTGGCGCAAGGCATCCTCACCGACCGCTACCTGGAGGGCATCCCGGCAGACAGCCGCATCCGCACCGACGGCCGCTTCCTGCAGGAGACCACCGTGGTTGCCCGGCAGGAGCAGATTCGTCAACTCAACAAACTGGCCGCCCGACGTGGGCAGACCCTGGCCCAGATGGCGCTGGCCTGGGTGCTCCGGGACGGGGCGGTCACCAGTGTGCTGGTGGGTGCCTCCAAGCCGGAGCAGATACTGGACAACATCGCCGCCCTGAACAACACCGTCTTTACCGACGAGGAGTTGCAGGCTATCGACCGCCTTGTGGAATAACCAAAAATGAGCCGGACATCCGTGGATGTCCGGCTCTTGCTATATTATTTTATTGCTTCTTTGCGACCGTCGGCGGTCTGTGCCGTGTGGGACACCACCTCATCCGACAGACCAAGGAACCGCAACAGGTTGCCGCCGTAGGTGGCGGCCACCGTCTCGGGGGAAAGCCCCAGTTCGGCGTAGATGGCGTCATCGGTCTGCTGCCACTGGCGGCACCAGTCGCCGTTGTAGTCATCCGCCCGGCCATCCGTGCCGAACAACAGGTTATGCTGAATGTCATACCCGATGGTATGCAGTTTCGTCAGCACCTCCCGACGGTAGATGGGGGGCGTGCCGGGGGTGATGTCCACAAACATCTCCACCGACAGGTCGGGGCGCTTGGTGTAGGCATTGAGGAACTTGCCGTACAGCGCCAGGTTTTCGTCACACCAAGGCCAGGAAACGTGGGCCAGGGCGAATTTCAGGTGGGGAATCTCCAGACAGCACTCCCAGTTCACCGGCTTATTGTAGTTGGAGGATACCGCCCCATCCCACAGGATACCGGAATGGAACAGCACCGGCTTGCCGGTGGCGGCAATCGCCTCCAGCACCCCCATCGCCTTGTCCTCGTAAATATAGTAATTATTGCAAATCATCTTGAAGCCCCGCACCCCCCGTGCGGCGGCATCCGCCACCTTTTGCCTGATATCCGGCTCGTCCGGGTGCACCCACAGCAAGGGGAACAGCCGGTCGGGGGCGGCGGCAGTAAAGGCCAGTACGTCGCTCACACGCTCCTCATAGGAGGCGGTGGTGTTCATGATGGTGTAGCCGGGGGGCGGCACAGAAATCACCGAAGCACCGGTCATGCCGGCCTGTTCCAGCTGGGAAAGCAGGCGGCCGGGGTCGGCCCCCAACACACGCAGGTGGGTGTGTCCGTCAAAGCGTTGCATACTGTCACCTCTTAGTCTTCGTAAGGCTTGCAGGGCACGACATCCTGCTCGTCAAACAGCTCGTAGCAGATGTCATCCAGAGCGTAGATGCTGCGGGGAGCCGGTTCACGGTCAATCCACTGGCCACGAGTGAAGTCGGGAATCGGCACCACCGCACCGCCCATAGCCACCGACTGCTCGGAGAGGGCGGTCAGCGCCATCCAGGTAGCGCCGTCGTAGGTGTCGATGGGGGGCGCAATACCACGCTGTACCGACTCGATAAAGGCACGCAGCACCAGCTCGTCAATCGGGCCGTGGGCGCCGCCCAGCATATTCTCCCGCTTCACCTTACGCCACAGGGGATGCTGGTACTTATCACGGAACTCCGCAGAGAAATCACGCCACACCTCTTCCACCGGCTTAGCGGGGTCTTCCTCCAGGAACAGACGCTGATCCTCCCACTTGCCGTAATCCACGTACAGGCCCTTGGTGCCCTGCACCTTGAACTCACGGGAATACACCCGGGGCAGAGAATCGTCGTGCAGCAGGCAGATGGTCTCGCCGCCCGCACACTTGATCATGGTGGTCACCACGTCGCCCTGATTCCAGTCAATCTTGGCATACTCGTGGTCAGGGCCATAGTTGGCCACCGCATACTCGTGCAAACCCCGGGCCTTGGAGGAGAAGCTGGTCAGCGCCACCATCCGGTTGCCACGGTTAATATTCAGCATCTTGGCGATGGGGCCCACATCGTGGGTGGGATACAGGTCGCCGTTGCGATGCTGGAAATTGCGGAAACGGTAGTGCCGGTTTTCCAGGCCATGGACAATCTCACCACGCAGGTCGTGGGCATAGGCACCCTCCATATGGATCAGCTCACCGAACACCCCCTGCTTAACCATGTGGTACAGGGCCAGACGGTGCTCGTGATAGCAGCCGTTCTCCAGGAACATACAGTGGATGCCGGTGCGCTCATAGGCCTTCACCAGGTCGTAGCACTCGTCGATGGAATAGGCACCGCACACCTCCATGGCCGTCTGCTTGCCTGCCTCCATAGCGGCAATCGCAATCGGAATATGGGTGTTCCAGTCGGTGCAGATAACCACCGCCTCCACGTCGTCACGTGCCAGAACTTCCTTATAGTCCTGGGTGCCGAAAGGCGTATTGCCGGCAACCTCCTTAACGGCGTCGATGCCGTTCTGTACACGGTCCTCGTACCTATCGCACACGGCGGTGACCAGTACCCCCTCCAGAGAGCACAGCAATTTCAGGGTGGGGACACCCCGGGCACCCAAACCGATAAAGGCAGTTTTCACGATTCTCTGTTCACTCATGTACTATCCCTCCACAAAATACAATCGCTTCCTATACTTCATTGATACCCTTTTTTCGGCCGTTTGTCAAGGCTTAAGCACATATTTTTACCCAAAAAAGTCCACTTTCCCCACTGGTATCCCTAACTGGCTCTTGCCTTTCGATGAAAGAAGCGGTATACTGATACCATACAACACGCCCGAAAGGAGTTCCCACCATGACTTATCTGATTGCCTCCGACCTGCATGGGTCGGCCTACTATACCGAAAAGCTGGTAGAGGCTTTCCACCGGGAGGAGGCTGACCGCCTGCTCCTGCTGGGGGATATTCTGTACCACGGCCCCCGCAACGACCTGCCCCGGGGCTACGCCCCTAAGGAGGTCATCGCCATGCTTAATCCTCTGGCGGATAAAATCACCTGTGTCCGGGGCAACTGCGACGCCGAGGTGGACCAGATGGTGCTGAATTTTCCGCTGATGGCGGACAGCGAGCTGGTATGGGCCGGGGAGCAGAAGCTCCTGCTGACCCACGGCCATGTGTATAACGGGGATAACCCGCCCCCCATCGCGGACGGGGATGTTCTGCTGTGCGGCCATACCCATGTGCCACTGTGCCAGCATCACCCTCGGGGCTACTGGGTACTCAACCCCGGCTCGGTATCCATCCCCAAGGAGGACTCCCCCCACGGCTATCTGCTACTGAAGGATGGGGTGTTCACCTGGAAAGACCTGCGTGGCGAGACCTGGCGCACGCTGGGGCTGTGCGAGTAAAATGTATAAAACCGTCTGCGGAAGCCAAGGGTTTCCGCAGACGGTTTTTTTGTCACTGTTTTGCCTTGTCCGCATACACTGATTACAGGGACACCACCCCGGTGCGGATGCCGCCACCGGCGATGTCCACATACCCATAGGTGCCCCCATAGCCAAGGCTGCCGGGGTTAAACAGGTACAGGCCGTCCACATATTCCTCATGGGGGATGTGGGTGTGGCCGTACAGGACGATATGGGCTTCTGCCTCCCGGGCAGCCAGCTCCAGCCTATACAAGCTGTATTTTACATCGTGGATATGCCCATGGGTAAAATAAAACCGCTTGCCGCCAAAGGTCTCCTGCCGGACAGGCAACAGCCCGGAGGCGAAATCACAGTTCCCCGGCACCATATAAAAGGTGCGGTCGGGATATTGCAGGGCGGCATCCTCTGCCTGCCGCAATCCGTCCCCCAAAAACAGCACCGTCCGGGCGGTGGGCTGTGCCTCAATGGCCTGGCACAGGCCTTTCATCCGTCCGTGTACATCCGATACCACCAATATACGCATCTGCATCCCCTCCGGCATAAACACTCTTTCCGGTACATATTGTAGCATAGAATACCGTGGCAGGGCAAGACCCTGCCCGAAAAAAGGTGGTATGAACAATGGCAGAACTATCCATGACCCCGGAGCAGATGGAACGCTTGCTCGTTTACGCCAGCGGACGGCTGGGCACCACCCCGGAAAAGCTGAAGGCCGCCTTCCGGCAGAATGGGCTGGCCGGGCTGTCCGCCGCCCTCACCCCGGAGGAGGCCGGGCGGGCTGAGGCGGTGCTGGGTGACCGGGAAAAGGCCGCCGCCCTGTTACAAGACCCGGCCGTTCAGCGGCTACTGATCCAACTACTGGGGAACGGCTGAAAAAGGAGGATACCATGGACGACCTGAACGAAAAACTCACCGGGTTACTCACCTCCCCGGAGGGGATGGCCAAGCTACAAAGCGTGATGGCCGCCCTCACCGGTGGCGAGGCCCCCCTTTTGAGCGCCCCTGCGCCGTCCCCTTCTGCACCACCTCCTTCTACCGCAGAAACCGCCGGGCAGGGGCTGGGGAGTAGCCTGCCGGATATTGGCACACTGACGAAACTCCTGCCCCTGCTGTCCGGCATGGGGCAGGAAAACGAAGATACCCGTCTGCTTCGGGCACTGCGCCCCTATCTCCATGGGGAGCGAGAAAAACGGCTGGACGAAACCATGCGCCTGCTCCAGATGCTTCGCCTGTTGCCGATACTGCAGGAGCAGGGCGTGTTAGGGGGGAGTAAGCATGGCGGATGACATTATGCGGATGCAACGGGAGGCGGCCCGCCGGGTGCAACGGATGCAAGAGCATTCCCGGCAGGTGATGGAGGAGCATCGGGGGCGTACCCCCGAAAGCCTGGCGGCCGCCCGCACCCCCGGCTGGCCGGGGCCGGCACCAGAACTGCGTTCCCCCGGCCTGTATGTGCGCCCGGAGGCCGATAGGCCCTCACCGGCGCCTGTGGAGCCACCCCCTCCTGCCCCCAGCGAGCATGAAGGCAAAACCTATCTGGCGCTCCCCACCTTGGAGGCAGAGCAATGGCTCCTGTTGGGGCTGGCACTGCTGTTGTTCCGTAGCGGCTGTTCCACCGAACTGTTGCTGGCTCTGCTGTATCTGGCGATGTAGCCTGCATGACCGCTTCTCTTTCCGGGTATACTACCCGGGGAGGGATGCCCATGGAAAACCGTATACGCCCCCTCTCCCCTTGGCAACTGGCCGTTGCGGCAGGGGTGGAGGGGATTTGCTTTTTAACCGCCTTGTTGTTACATCTGGTAGAAAGCGTTGGGGTGCTCATCGCCCTGCAGACCGGGGTTGCTGTCACCTACGCCCTCTCGGTGGGGGCCACGTTGGTGAGCTGTGCTGTGGTGGCCCCTCTGCGCCTGGGACGGTGGCTATGGTATCTGCGGTGGCAGGAGCACCCGGCGCAACCGCCGCCTCTGTCCCGGCTGTGGACAGGCTACCGCCACTGGTTCACCGCCGCACGGTGGCAGTGGGCGATATGGCGGCGGCAGACGACCCTGTTGCTCATCACCGCCGCCCCCGGCCTGCTGGTGTGGGGGTACGGCGACCGGCTCACCCGGCAGGGGGATGGGGTGAACTCTCTGCTTTTCTTCGTGCTGGGAGGATTTCTGCTGTTGGCGGCCGGGGCGGTCATCCTGCTACGCCGTTGCCGGTATGCCCTCATTCCCTTGCTCATCGACCGGGGCTGTTCAGCCCCTCTGGCGGTACAGGTATCCATCCGGCTCACCCGCCGCCGCACCGGGGAATGGCTGAATTTCTGGGGCAGCCGTGTCGGTCAGCTCCTGCTGTGCCTGGTTCCGGGGGTGAGCCTGTGGGTGCGGCCACGCCTGCACCGGGAGTACGTTCTGTTGCTCACCGGCTGGCTTCGTCCCATCCCCCTTGATACCACCCAGCGTATCCCCACATAAAAACAGGACTTCGGCACACAGCCGAAGTCCTGTTTTTCTTGCATTGTCCCAAATTTTGTGCTATGATGCTCTTTGGTAATAAAAATCACTGTGTATTTAAGGAGTCAGATTATGAAAAACCTGTTTTCCTCCCGTGACCGTATTGCTTTGGTCAGCGTGTGGGCGGCCGCCGTACTGGGCATCCTGCTGCTCATCGACCTGTTCATCCCCCTTGTGCAGGTGGTGCTGTTGCTCATCCTGTTCACCGTGGTGGTCATCACGCGCTACGGCTGGCATTCCAAGGCCGCCCGGGTAATCTCCCGGATCCTCTGCCTGCTGTTGCCGGGTGCGGCAACGGTGCTGTTTATCACCGACGCAGTGCTGTCCTCCATAGACGGCGTGGATGCCCTCACCATCCTGATGTATATGTCCATCATGGCGGCACCCATCCTGTCCTGGCACCTGCCGGCCGCCGGAATGGTCGCCGACAGAGGTGGCAAATACGACGGCTGGGTACTGCGGGTGCTAGCCACCTGCCAGCTGGCTTTAGCTGTCCTGTGCAGCTTCGGCCCCTTTGCCGGTAAAATCGCCTGGCACTGGAACAGCACCGCGTTGCGGGTCATCTGGGTTGTGCTGACCGCTGTGGCCTGCGTGCTGTGCTGGATCTGCCACTGGGACACCATGCCAACGCCCCCGGATGCCCCCGACAGAACGAAAAAGACGGCGGCAGAGCAAAGCTCCACCGCCGAAGAAACCGTATAGTTTTTAATTCTGCAGGGTCTTTTCTGCCGTGTGCAGAAGATTGAGCAAAGAATTGGCAAACAGGGGATACTGAGCGGTCAGCTCATCCGGCAGGATGCCGGGGAGCTGGCCTTCCTCCACCCCGGCCGCCCCATCCACGGCATGGCCCCGGGCCAACTGGCCGGCACGGGCTGCAGACCTGGCCGCCGAGCCGAAAGCATCGGCGATAAAGGCATATTCCTCCACCGAGAACATCGCCCGGGGATTTTTCGGGTTGGCGCTGTAGATCTGCCGGAACAGCACATAGGTGACCTGGATGAGGGCGTTGGACACCTCCTGGGTCAGCGGCTTGTTGTTGCACTTCTTCAGCAGGTCAAACAGCACCTGCAACGAGTTGACCACCAGCTTTTTGTTCAGCGTGGGCAACACACTGCCAGCCTGCATCCGCTTGTCCTGGATAGCCGGGTCATCCTCCGGGATCTCCTCCACAGCAATCATGGAGCCGGCCTTATCCGCCGTACGACCCAGCAGATAATCACAGGATACCCCATAATAATCCGCCGCACCCACGACGAAGTCCAGTCCGCACTCACGGATGCCCTTTTCGTAATGGGACAACAGTGCCTGGGATATGTGCAGGTCGGCGGCCGCCTGCTTTTGGCTGATGCCACGCTCCTTGCGCAGTAAGGTTATAATACGAGGAAATGCGGCGTTCATGTGGTATCCTCCTGATGATGTAGTCGAAAAAAGCCCCTAAGGGGCGAGCAACCATAATTCTACTAAACGTCCCCCTCTTTGTCAAGGGAAATTTTACAAATAGTTGAATTTCAGCAATTTATCACAAATGGGCGAGAAAATTTCGGCAAAAGGAGCAAACTATGAAGACCTATAAAATTCACCTCATCCGCCACGGCATGACCGAGGCCAACCGGGACGGCCGCTATATCGGCCGCACCGACCTGCCCCTCTCCCCCGAGGGATTGGCCGCCCTGCTGGCGCATAAGGAGGCCTACCAATACCCCGGCGGGGTGCGGTTTTTCACCAGCCCCCTGATCCGGTGCCGGCAGACGCTGGAGGTGCTGTACCCCGGCTGTGCGCCGGAGGTGGTGGACGGACTGGCCGAATGTGATTTCGGCGATTGGGAGGGCAAAAGTATTGCTCAGCTCAAGCAGGAGGAGACCTTCCTGCGGTGGGTGGAGGGCCGGGAGCACACCATCCCCGGCGGCGAGGACAGCGAGAGCTTCCGCCAGCGGGTGTGCGCCGCCTTTGAGGGCATCGTGGGCGACCTGTTACACAACGGCGATACCGAGGCGGTCATCTGCACCCACGGTGGGGTCATCACCCTGCTGATGCAACTGTACGGCCTGCCCCGGCTGGAGCCGAAGGACTGCCTGGCCAACCCCGGTGAGGGCTTCACCCTGCGGGTGACCCCCTCCATCTGGATGAATGAACCCCTGGCGGAAGCACTGTGCATCATCCCGTGGGAAAAAGAAGATTGAATCGAGTTAGGATTTGGCGGATACAAGATACGAGATAGGGATGCCGTTACGCTCCCCACGCCTCACTCCCTACTCCCCGACTCCCTTTGCACAAGTTGCACAAGAATTTTTTGCCCAAAGGAATAATCGTTGCAGATAATTTTTTCACAAACCTATTGGCAAGGACGCATTTTTGCGTTATAATAAGGGTATAAACCATCATCAAGGAGGACGAACACCATGGCACTGGTAAACACTAAAGAAATGTTTAAGAAGGCCTACGAGGGCGGCTACGCTGTCGGCGCCTTCAACGTCAACAATATGGAGATCGTGCAGGGCATCATCGGTGCCTGCAAGGAGCTGAACAGCCCCGTTATTCTACAGGTTTCCGGCGGCGCCCGTAAGTATGCCAACCACGCTTATCTGTACCACATGGTGCAGGCGGCTGTGGAGGATTCCGGTCTGCCCATCGCCCTGCATCTGGATCACGGCAACAGCTTCGAGCTGTGCAAGGATTGCATCGACGGCGGCTTCACCTCCGTGATGATCGACGGCTCCCACCTGCCCTATGAGGAGAATGTGGCCCTGACCAAGAAGGTCGTGGACTATGCCCACGAGCGTGGCGTCACTGTGGAGGGTGAGCTGGGTCAGCTGGCCGGCATCGAGGACGATGTGAAGGTGGACGCTGACAAGGCTTCCTACACCGACCCCGACCAGGTACAGGATTTCGTTTCCCGCACCGGCGTGGATTCTCTGGCCATCGCCATCGGCACCAGCCACGGCGCTTTCAAGTTCAAGCCCGGCCAGAAGCCCCAGCTGCGCTTTGACATCCTGCAGGAGATCATGGACCGCCTGCCCGGCTTCCCCATCGTTCTGCACGGCGCTTCCTCTGTTATGCCGGAGTATGTAGCCACCATCAACCAGTACGGCGGCAAGATGGACGATGCCATCGGCATCCCCGAGGATATGCTGCGTCAGGCCGCTTCCATGGCTGTGTGCAAGATCAACGTGGACTCCGACCTGCGCCTGGCTCTGACCGCCGGTATCCGTAAGCACCTGGCCGAGAACCCCACCCACTTCGACCCCCGTCAGTACCTGGCGGATGGCCGTGACTGCATCAAAGAGGTTGTCAGCCACAAGATCCAGCACGTTCTGGGCAGCGCCGGCAAGGCGTAAGCAACGCTATCCATGCAGGCGCAGAGGCTCTCTGCGCCTGCCTTTTACTTATCCAAAGGAGGATGTATCATGCTGCTGGTACTGGATATGGGCAATACCAACATTACCCTCGGCGTGTTTGAGGGAGAACGGCTGTTGTTGCAGTCCCGCATCGCTACCGACCGCAAAAAGATGGAAGACCAGTATGCGGTGGAGCTAATGGACCTGCTCCGGCTGTACAAGCTGGAGGCGGCCGCCTTTACCGGGGCGATTCTGTCCTCGGTGGTGCCGCCGCTGAACCATGCGCTCTGCTCGGCGGTGCAAAAAGCTACCGGGCTGACCCCTATTCTGGTGGGGCCCGGCACCAAGACCGGCATCAACATCCGCATCGATAACCCGGCCACGCTGGGTGCCGACCTGCTGGTGGGCGCCGTAGCGGCGGTAGAACAGGCAGGCGCTCCCTGCATTGTATGGGATCTGGGCACTGCCACCACCGTAACGGTGGTGGACAAGACCGGGGCCCTGCGTGGCGGCGCTATCCTGCCGGGTGTTACCACCGCCCTGGATAGCCTGACCGAGCGCACCTCTCTGCTCCCCCACATCAGTGTGGATGCCCCCGCCTCCGTCATCGGGGCCAACACCAACGCCTGTCTGCAGTCGGGGGCTGTATTCGGTACCGCCGCCACCATCGACGGCATGAATGCCCGGATTATAGAGGAACTGGGGTATGATGCCCCTGTGATCATTACCGGCGGCCTCGGCCGGGAGATCGCCCCCCACTGCCGCACCAAGGTCACCTACATCAGCGAACTGCTGTTGGAGGGTCTGCGGCTGATTTATGAGAAAAACAAGAAATAACGCCTGAACAAATGCCTGTGTCAGCGGCGTGCCAGCCAGTTGGCGGTACAGCGGCAGACGGCGCAGGCTTTGTAATAAATCTAAACGTTGTATCCGCATGGAACAACAGTAAGGAGTGTAGTATCATGACAAATACCCAAGCAAAAACCCTGCGACTCGTTGAATTAGGCCTGCTGGCCGCCCTCATCATCCTGTTGCAGACAGTCATCGTCATCCCCCTGCCGGGGAGCCTGACCCTCTCGCTGGTGCTGGTGCCCATCGTGGTGGGAGCCATCCTGTTCGGGCCGGCCGCCGGTGCCCTGCTGGGCGGCGTGTTCGGCGTGGTGGTGGCTATCATGGCCGTGCAGGGCCAGCTTGGCCTGCTGACCAACATGATGGTGGCCTATAACCCCCTGCTGACGGTGGTCATCTGTGTGCTGAAAGGCGTGGCCGCCGGTTGGGTGCCCGGCCTCATTGCCGCGTCCCTGAAGGGTAAGCCCATGCTGGGCACGGTACTGGCGGCGGCCGCCGCCCCCCTTGCCAACACCGGCATTTTCGTGCTGGGGATGCTGACGGTCTTCCGTGGGGTGATGCTGGAGTTTGCCGAAAACATCGGCATGGGTGGCACCACAGCGGTGTATTTCGCTATTGTGGTGCTGGTGGGCGTGAATTTCATCGTGGAATTCGCCGCCAACCTCATCCTCTCCCCAGCCATCGCCAGCATCGTCCGGGCGGTGAAGAAAATGTGACGCTAAGTTTTTTGAAAATAATTTTTTAAAAAACTCTTGCAGAATCTGTTGAACTATGTTACAATTTTGTTGGTAAATGTTCACTGAATATTTACAATCACTTTTTGAGGAGGCTTTTAACATGGATGAGAACAAGATTGTAGATGCTACTACACCCGAAGAGAATGGCACTCCCGTTGCAGATGCGGTTTCCGATGCGGCGGCTGCGGTTAACAACGTAATTGATGTTGCTGCCAACAAGGCTCTCGGCCCCGACGACGACGGCAAGAAACTGTCCATCGCTGCGCTGGTTTTGGGCATTTTGGGTATCGTGGGCGGCTGGATTCCGGTCGTTGGCTATTTCACGCTGGTGCTGGCCATTTTGGGTATTATTTTGGGTGCGAAGGGCCGTGCGAAGTCCATTGCGGCTACCGGCAAAGCATCCGGTATGGCTACCGCCGGCTTGGTTCTGGGCATCATTGGTACTGCGCTAGGTGCAGTGGGTGTGCTTTGTGCCGCCTGTGCCGGTGCCGCTCTGTGTGCCGCTACCGGTGTGTAATTTGTTCAATCAAAGCGTCTGAACAGAGGCGGTGTGACGAAACGTTCGCACCGCCTCTGTTTTCGTTTGGAGGTGTAACCTTGTTTCCCTACATTACGGTTTTCGGCAGGCAATTAGGATCCTACGGCTTAATGGCGTTGTGTGGTGCGTTGGTGGCTGGCGTTTTTATGTGCTGGCTTACACGCAAAAGAGGGCTGAACGATAATGAGACCATCATTCTAATGCTGTTTTCTGCTCTCGGCGTATTGGTGGGTGGCTCTGTGCTGTATGCCATTACCAATTGGCGTTTGGCACCAGCGCTGTTAGCTGCGTCGGATATAAAGAGTTTTTTTCGTGCGTTAGTCAACCTGTTCGGCGGATCGGTTTTTTACGGTGGTTTGCTGGGCGGCATCGCGGCGGCATTGCTGACGATGAAAAAACGGCGGTTGGAAATGGCAGTTTTCAGCGATATGTTCGCGGTGAGTATTCCGCTGTTTCATGCCTTTGCTCGCGTCGGCTGTTTCTTGGGCGGTTGTTGCTACGGCATAGAGAGTGAGTGGGGGGTTACCGTTCACGGCAACCCATGGCTACCAGAGATCAACGGCGTGAGCCGCTTTCCGGTGCAACTGCTGGAAGCCGCCCTTAATCTGGTGCTCTTTTCCGTGTTGCTGTGGTTATATTGGCGGGGAGAGAAGCGGGGTATACGAATGGGACGCCTGATCTTCGTGTATTTGTTGCTGTACGCCATAGTGCGGTTCTTTGATGAATTTTTACGTGGCGACGCCATACGCGGTTTCATTTTCGGCCTTTCCACCTCCCAGTTTATCAGCTGTATACTGGCAGCCGTCAGCATCGTTTGCTTGCTGTATACTTGGTTGCGGCAGAAAAAACGTTGTTAATGTACAAAGGCTAAAGGGCCTGTGCCACAAGGCACAGGCCCTTTAGCCTTTGTACAGCAATACTGACAGCACCAGCATTTCCCGGGTCTTGAGTTTATCCCGGTATCACCACACGATCGTGGTATCCGTTTGGGACACGGTTTGTCCCTCTTCTACCAATTTGGCCGCCGCACGAATATGGTTACACACCTGCTCGTCGCTGAGATGGAGTCGATCTTCTTTCAGATAGTCCTTGCGGTGAGCCGCTACGATGGTGTACAAGTCGTTGATGATTACACCCAGTTCCAGCATCTACGGCACCACCATGCCGTAGCCGTTAAGACGGAGGATAAAGTCAATCACAGCAATACCGACAGCACCAGCATTTCCCGGGCTTTTTCATAGATATCCCCAAACTGCTCCACCGGAAGGGGGTTGACCCCTTTCCCCAACTCGATGGTGAAGCCGGGACGGTGATAGCAGGCGATAAACCAATCCTTAAACCCGCCGTGGGAGGCAAAGCCGGTGGGGGCGGTGACTGCATAACCGCTGGCCTCCCCCATCACCCGGGCCATAATATGGCTCTGAGGTGGGGTATGCTCTCCATAGTCCCAGTAGATTTCCTCCCCCTGGCTGTGGAGGGCCACCACATGGCGGAATGGCGTCCGGCGGCAAAGATCGGTCACCGCCCTGGTTTCCGGCTCACTTTCCGGGATATTGCCGGGATATTGCCGGGGACCGGGCTGATTTTTTCCGTTTTTTTGCATCAGGGCTTGCATTTCTGCCCATCCTGCGTTAAAATTATGGTTGATATCTACCCCACGGGCGTTAGCCTGCCACAGACCGGGGGTATCCCCACCGGCGGCCGCCACAAAAGAGGCATACTCTCCGGCGGCCACACTGCCATACCGGGCAATGGCCACCCCGTCGGGATTCACCATGGGCAAAAACCATATCTGCCGCCCGGCCAGGGCCCGTTCCACCGGCACCCCACAGAGGGGTAGCCCGGCGTCCACCGCCCGGCACAGATCTTCGCAAAGCCCCAACGCTACCAGGGCGGTAAGCCACTCCTGTCCATGGAAAGCGGCTGCCAGCAGCACCCGTTGCGGCACACCTGCCGCCGGACCGGGGAGTGTCAGCACCAACACCGGTAGTTCCTTGCCCAACAGGCTGTGCCCCACACAGACCGGCCGCAAAAACCGGTATCGCCCTGTCAGGGCGGCACACAGGCCACGCACTACCCCATGATCCACCGGCTGGGGCTGTATCAGGCGTTCTCGCCACACAATCGACAATATGCTCACCTCATTTCATTTGTCTCACAGGAGGGGCATCGTATGGATACTCTCACCGAATATACCTTATCCCAGTCCACGGCCTTCCAGGGCCGCCTACTCCGGCTACGGGTGGACGAGGCCCGGCTTCCGGACGGCACCACCGCCAACCGGGAGGTGGTCATGCACCCCGGTGGCGTGGGCATTATCGCCCTCACCGAGGAGGATGAGGTGCTACTGGTCAAGCAATTTCGCTACCCCTACGGAGAAATTGTCACCGAAATCCCTGCCGGCAAACGGGAGCCGGGGGAGGATCCTCTGGTCACCGGCAAGCGTGAACTGGCGGAGGAGACCGGCTTCCGAGCAGACACCTTCACCCCTCTGGGCACCCTCTACCCCACCCCCGGCTACTGTGACGAGGTAATCTACCTCTATCTGGCCACCGGCCTGCACCCCACCGAGGCGCACCCGGATGCCGACGAATTCCTGCAGGTGGAACGGATGCCGCTGGAAGCCCTGGTCAAGCTGGCACTGGACGGCCAACTGCCGGATGCCAAGACCCAAATCGCTGTACTGAAAGTCTGGCTGTTGCGTACTGCCCGGCCGGAATAAGAAAGGATGTCATTATCATGCGCTCTGCTGCAAAATTCTGTCTGGTTATCGCCGGCTTCCTGCTGGTCATCTCCACCGCCTTCCAAGCCCTTGCCCTGTGCAGTGTTCTGCTCATCGAGAGCACACCGGCGGAGGTGTTCGCCGACAACCCCTGGCTGGTGCCGCTATGGATTATCGCCTTGGTGCTGTTAATCGTCGGATTTATCCTCTGCCTCTGCCTGCAAGACAAGGGGGGCTGGTTGGCCATCCCGCTGGTGGTAGCCGGTGTGGCTTCTGTGCTGGCGCTGATTGTGGCCCTGACCCTCAAGGATGGGCTGATGCCGCAGATTAATCACCTGGGTAACACCCAGGGGCTGACCACCTGGAAGCTGGTCTACCGTCACCTCAGCTCGGTGGCCGCCGGCGCTCTGACGGTGCTGGGTGGCTTGTTCCACCTGTTCGCCTGCCGGGAGGAGCGTATCCGCCGGGAGGAGGAAGGCTACAAGCCCTCCTACAACCTGGACGGTGCCCCGGTATTCAAAGACCTAGACAGCACCATCGGGCTGGAGACCTTTGCGGATGAGCAGGACGCTCCCACAACACGCCGCCCCATGAAGCGCAGCCGGCGGCATGCCCTGCGCAAGTGGCAGGAAAAGCAACAATAATGGCTGGAAAGCCGGGTCGATTGACCCGGCTTTTGCTATCGGGGAGATACCAGTTCATGGAGCAACAGCGTGCCAAAGGTCAGCCCGCCCCACAGCCACAGCACCACACTGCCCCAGGGCTGGGGTGCACACACAAACAGCATTCCCAGCACAAACAGACTGCCGCCCCAAAGGCCGCACAGCTTACATCGCCGTCGACAGCGGCCGGTGGCCGTCGCCCAGCGGCACAGACCGTACAGCAGTAAGCCGCCGCCTGCCGCCATCGCCCACAATCCCTCGTTCATTCCGCACCCCCCTATCTGCTTATAGATATGTGGGCAGGGGAGAAAATATGAAAAACGCCTGTGACGGTTTCGTCACAGGCGTTCGTTGCTATTTATAGAATTTTACCAGGGCCACCAGCCGTTTCCGCCGGAGTTTTCTTCCCCGTTGGAGGTATCGTCCGAATTTTCCTCCCCATCATTCAGGCCGGGGATGGATGTCCAGCCGTCGTCCGGGTTTTCCGGGTCACTGCTTTCCTCCGGTTCGGGCGGTTCCACATTGCTCACCCGCAGGGTAATCTCGTCGCCCACCTTCTTGACGGTGCCGATAGCCGGGTCGGTGCTGTCCACCTTTCCCTTTTCGTAATTGGAGAGCTGTAACTGCACCGAATTGACGGTAAAGCCCAGGGCCTCCAGATACAGCTTAGCGTGGGCTTCCTCCCAGCCGGATACATCCGGTATCGCCAGCTCCTCGGTCTTTTGACCGTTGCTGATGGTGACCAAAATCTCGGTACCCTTATTCACCACGCTACCAGCCTCCGGGGACTGAGACAGGATGGTGCCGGCCGCCTTGTCGCTGTACATCACATAGGCCAGCTTGACGGTAAGTTCGCCGCCCAGCTTCTTATCCCGGATGGTATAGTAGTTCTGGCCAACCAGATTATCCGTGGACACCTGGTTTTCCTTATTGGGGTCCAGGGTGGTGGAGGTGACAAAGGAGGGAAGCGGAATATTGGTGGATTCCTCCGGCTCCTTTTCGCCGCCTTGGCTCCATAGCATCCACAGCAGCAGACCCACCACGATGAGCAGAACAGCCAGACAGCAACCGAACACGATAAGCAGTGTGCGGCCCTTTTTCGGCTCCTTTTTCTCTTCCGGCTCCACCACCTCGCCCCGGTCGGCCTTTGCCTCGTTGACCAGAGCCGATACGTTGGGCTCCATAGACAGCTGGTCACGCAGTTCTGCCACGGTGGCGGTGCGGTTATCCGGCGACACCTGCAGGGCGTTGAACAGAGCGATGCACACCTGCTGGGTCAGCTCCTCGGCTACCTCAGCCGGCATAAACAGGTCATCGGAATTCTTAGCCCTACTATTGCCGGCAGGCGGCTCGTTGCCGGTAACGGTGCGGAAGATAGTGGCGGCCACGCCATACACATCCGCCGCCGCACTAATCTCCCCCTCCATGCCATACTGTTCGGGGGCGGCATAGCCGGTAATCAGCTCCGGGGTCAGGTCGCTCCCGGCACGTCGGGCGGCGGCAATGGAAAAGCTCCGCAGGCGGGGCTTACCGTCACTGCCGATCAGGATATTGTCCGGGCAGATGCCCAGATGGCAGATGCCGGCCTCGTTCAGCCGGGTCAGGCTGGTCAGCAGAGACATGAACAGCGGCCGGGCCTCGCTCCAGGGCAGACGACCGCCAGCCAGCTTGATCTTGCGGCTGAGGGTCATGCCCTCACAGTAGTCGGAGGCCGCATACACGGTGCCGTTTTCGTCAAAAATATCGTACACCGGAATAATCGCCGGCAGCTCACGCAGACGAGCCAACGCCCGCATAGTCCCCCGGTACCGGTCAGCGTACTCAGCGAACACACGCTCGCACCCTGCCAGCGGCTGTACCCCACCGATGGTATCCCGGCGGCTGACAGAGCCGGGGAAAAACTCCTGAATGAAGCAGGGCTCCTTCAGTTGCCGGTCATAGGCCAGATACAGCAGATGGTCGCTGTATTCCTTCAAGCACTTGCCCACGATATAATGCCCCTGCAGTACCGATGCCGCCGGCAGGCAGTTATCCGGGTTTTTGTCCTTAGCCGGGTCATACCCGCACACCGCACAGGTCTCGCTCCCCTGGGGCAGCGGATTCATACAACCCATACACAATTTTGCCATAGTGAAAACCTCCTTACTTGGTTATGCCTCAGCCCATGGACTGACGGCGAATCATTTGGCGAATATCCCGGCCCACGCACAACAACGGCTCGAAGCCACCGCCGATGCGGCTGGCAATCTGGTCGCCGTAGCGGGCCTGAAGAGCCGCAGAGCCCAAATTCGTGCTGATAATGGTGGGGCGCCCCTCCAACAGACGGGTGTTCAGCAGGTTGTAGATGCAGGAACGCGTGAAGGGAGTGTCAAACTCCATCCCCAGGTCGTCCAGCACCAGCAGGTCGCAGTCGGTGAGCTGGGCCAGGCTGTCCCCTTCGGCCTTGCCGAAATGCTCCAGCTCGATGCGGTGGAGCAGAGGGCCCACAGAGCCGTATATCACGCCGTAGCCCTGCTCTGCCACCTGCCGGGCGATAGCCAACGCCAGGTGGGTCTTGCCGATGCCGGTAGAGCCCTGCAACAGCAGGCTACCGCTATCCGGGGTGAAATCCGCCGCATACTCCCGGCAGTAGGCCAGCACATCCCCCATCTGCTGACGGGGAGAAACCCCCAGCTTGGGGTCGGTACGGTCATCGTAATATTCCAGCCGGAAAGAGGCGAAATCCGTGAGCTTTAAGGCGGATAAGCCGGACAGACGCCGGCAAGCCTCCTCCTTCAGCAGTTGCCGGTAGCAGGCACACACCTGGCCATCCGCATAACCGGTATCCCGGCAAAGGGAGCAGGTGTACTGGGGCTCGAAATTATCCGCATCACACCCAGCCTGCCGCAACAGACGGCTCATCTCCTCCTGCAGTGCCAGATTGCTCTGCCGGATGGCTTCCACCGCCGCCGGGTCGCCGCCGGCGAGGATAGTGTGGGTAATCTGGGGAATGGCGGCGGCCATCTCCTGCTCAATCTGCCGCAGACGGGGGATGCGCTCACACATCGTATCCCGAAGGGCGGCCGCTTTTGCGTTGGCATCCCGGCGGCGGCGTTCTAACCGTTCCCGGGCGGCCTGCACCACCTGTGCATCATAGGCCATGTGGCGTCCCTCCTTCATTTCTTCTTATACTTGGGGCGATACTGCAGTAGCTGCTCCTCGAAGCCCTCCATATCCAGGCTACTCTGCTCCGGATTGGTGGCGGCGGCACCCTTTTTCGCCGGCTGGGGCTTTTCCACCTGTTCCGGCGTGGTGATGCCATCGGCGTACCAGTGCTCCAGGATTTTATCCATATAGTTGAGGTTGAATTTTTTGGCTTTCCCCTTGGTCTCCTCCTGGGCCAGCAACAGCATGTCATCACGGAAGCCCCACTGGTTGACCCATTTATCCGCCAGGGCGGCCTGCGCCGCCGTCAGAGGTACGGTGGATTTCAGCACCGCCTCCACGTGGGCGGCGGCCTCTTTTTGCCGCTGGAGCAGATGGATGTGGTCGTCCACCGCCTCGTGGGTGGTCAGTTCCTCATCAGCCCACGCCAGGGCTAATTTCTCCACGTACCGCATATTCCCCTTGCCGATGGACACGGCATAGGCAATCTCCAGCAGGATGACGCTCTCTGGCAGGCCGGCTGTGGTCAGCAGATACAGCAGTGTAGCCACGTCTCCGTGGCTGAGCGCCTTGCCCAGATGGGCGGCGGCGGCCTCCAGGAACACCCCAAATTCCCGGTGCTCCTCCTGATAGGCCAGCACCTCCCGCAGTTGAGGCTTGACCGCCGCCGGGCGGGCCGCCTTTACCGATACGGCCGGTGCGGCCGAGGTGGATGCCTCGGCTGTCTGCAACAGTCCCTGCTGTACCCAGAACTGCAGATGACTCTCACACTCCGCCGGTGTGCTGTCCAAAGCGGCGGCACAGGCGACGGCATCCCACTGCTGGTGATGGCGGGAGAACCATAAAAGTACCTGTATCTGCCCGGCTGAAGCCAGCTTGATAGCCTCGTCCACCACCGCCGCCGGTAGGATGAATACATCCGCCATGCCGGCCGGTGACCAATGATACTGTGCCATGCCTCTCCCCTCCTTACATAATATATCAACTTAATATACCATATTTTTTGTCGGTATTCAAGGGGGGAAGGAAATTTTAATAATTTTGTAAAAAAGCCTTGACAAACCCCCATGGTGGGTGTATCCTATAGCCACAACTGAACAGACAAAACAAGGGGTGCTGCCCACCGGGCGGCTGAGAGAGCGCAGGCTCAACCCTATGACCTGATCCGGATAATACCGGCGGAGGGATGTTTTTCATCATAGCCGCAGCCCATCTGGCTGTACGCCCACCTCCGCTATCCACAGCGGAGGTTTTTTGTTTGTTCGGCAAAGAAAAAGGAGGAAGAACAAACATGAAACAACGAACAAACCTATTGCGCTTAGTGGAAAGTGCGCTCCTGTTAGCGGTGGCGGCGGTGCTCAGCATGGTCAAGGTGCTGGACCTGCCCTACGGCGGCAGTATCACCGCCTTTTCGGCACTCCCCATGCTGTTGGTCGCCTACCGGCACGGCGTGCCCTGGGGCCTGTTCACCGGCTTCGCCTATTCTCTCATTCAGCTTCTTCTGGGGCTGAACACCCTCTCCTATGCCACCTCCCCCCTGGCGGCGGTCGCCATTATCGTCCTCGATTACCTGCTGGCCTTCACCGCATTAGGTCTTGGCGGTGTGTTTCGCCGCCGGGCAAAGACACAGGGCACGGCGCTGGTACTGGGCGCTCTGCTGACCGGTGGGCTACGGTACGTCTTTCACGTCGTCGCCGGGTGCACCGTATGGGCCGGGCTATCCATCCCCACCGAGGCGGCACTGCTGTACTCGCTGGCCTACAACGCCACCTATATGTTGCCGGAAACCCTGGTGACCACACTGGGCGCCTGGTATTTCTCCAAGGCGGTGGATATCCGGGAGGCGCTCCCCCGACGTGCCGCCCCTGTGCAAACACTGCCGGTAGCACCGCTTATCTGCTCTCTGCTATCCAAGGCGGCCTTGCTGGCGGCGGCGGTGTGGGATATCCGCACCATCTTTAAGCCTCTGCAAGACCCGGAGACCGGCGATTTTGTTATTACCAACCTGACGCTGGTGGACTGGCAGACGGCAGGCATCGTCACCGCCGTGGGAGTAATCCTTTGGCTGGGACTGTGGCTTTTGCAGAAGCATCTGCAGAGCAAACAGAGCGCATAAGAAACAGCCGTCCTCTTGCTGTATGCAAGAGGACGGCTGTTTTTCTTTTTACAGATTCAATCCATATATCTTGATATCGGTCATGGTGAACCCTCTTCGCCGGGATACCGCCCCCATAGCGATAAAGGGCCGGGAAATATCGCTTTCGTTGCGTGCATTGTTGAAGGTCTGCAAATGCTCATCATTCACATACACCTCATACATACCGTCCCGAACAAGCAGGCGCACTTTATACGGCACGCCACCCAGAAACCGTATCGGTGCGGCCTGACCGAAGGTGACGGTATCCTCCACCGCCTCAACCTTGCCGTCCTTAACGTACAGGATGTCGCTCTTGCCGTAGGCGTCAAAAATGATGGCTGTACCGCTGTGGTCGTCCTCGGCCAGATAGATGCCGCCGGCAGAATACCCCACCCAGGTGTTTTCCTCCAGCTCGACGGTCATATCCACCACGGCCCACGCCGGCAGGGGAACCAGTTCGGAGATGGCGCAGGTCTGGGATTCCCGCAGAAGGGCATTGGTCTCTTCACCTCTTGCCTCCAGCTTATCCGTTTCGCTGACCAGGTCGCCATACAGCAGATTATTTCTCTCCCACCACTTGAGGTATGGGCCGTATTCATTGACGGCAAACGCTTTGAGGATGGGCAGGTAGGTGTTGCCAAATTCAAAGGAGTAGCCATCATACACAAAATTGCCAATCAGCGTGACCCCGTCATGCTGACAGCTCCGTGCCCAGTTAAGTATCCAGCGGTCACTGTTGCCGCAGAGCTTGTAGTTGGGGAACACCGGCTTGAAGGGGCCGGATGGCGTATCGGACACATAACTCCACATGCCGTAGCCTTTGCTTCCGGCATGGGCATGTCCGCCGCAGAGCAGGTAATATTTCCCCTCAAAATAGAAGCAGTCGCCAATCTCAAACCCACCGATATAGGGGCAGTAGGGATGGAAGGGGGAAAAGTCAATATTATAAGGATGCTGCTCCCAATGGATGCCGTCATCGGAGGTCATGAAGCCAAACTGCCCGGTGGCATAGCCGTAATACTGATCCTTCTCTCGCAGCACGCCCATGCAGTCCAGCCGGGTAATGCCCCAATCCGCATCACAGGAAACCAGATCTAGTTCCGGCCGGTATTCCCAATGATACAGGTCGTCGGAGTGCCAGAATTTCAGCACCTTTTGCTCCCCGGCCTCGGTGAAGCTGCCATGATTCATGTAGAACCCGTCATCCGTCTCATACACATTCATGGCCCATATGATGTCCTTGAAATCTTCGATCACGCAACCGTAATCCTCGAAGTGTACGCCGTCCTTGGAGGTGGCCAGCCACACATGGCGCAATTCATCTTCGGGGTGTTTCCAATATATGCTGAACATGTAATAGATGCCGTCATGGACGAGGATACAATTATCCTTGATTCTGCCTTTTCCTGCCTTATACAACATGGTGTTATCCTTCTTTCAGCTAGATTAGCCAATGGCACCACAAAGTATAGCATTTGGCCGGTAATGTGTAAATGGGGTTTGTTTGCCTTTTGACACAAGTCAAAGAAATAAAACCGCATAATATAACCGACCATATCCGTAGGCTCGTAAGGGCTTTTTATTCTGATTCGTTATGGGATCGGCTGGTATTCTGGCACAGCGTCCGGATTGGACACCACAAAGGCGGCCACTTTGGCCGCATAGTCCAGCGCCGCCTGCACGGTGTCCCCTCGCAAATAGGTGTGGATGAACGCCGCCGAGAAGCTATCCCCGGCACCGGTGGTAGAAACAACCACGGCCTTGACCGCATCCGTCTGATAAAACCGGTCATCCTGAGCCGTATATGCACAGGCGCCTTTTTCGCCCCGGGTGATAATCAGTACGTTAATCTGGGGGAACTGACGCACCAGCCCCCGGCACAGGGAAGCGTATTCTTCGGTGTACGTCATACCGATTTCCTGCAGCAGCACAGGTAGCTCCTCGTCGCTGATTTTGATGATGGTAGCTTTTTCCATTACCGTACGGATGCTATCCGCTGAATAGAACGGCGGCCGGATATTCACATCCGCAAAAATCTCCCGAAAGCCCCCTCGCTGAATCAGAGCCAAAAGCTCCTCGGTATTTTGTTGGGTCCGCAACGCCAGCGTTCCGAAATACAGCAGGTCGAACATCCCCGACGGCACTCCCCTGCAGGTAAGATAGTCCCACGCCACATCACGGGCAATGCAAAATGTAGGGACGCCCTGCTCATCCAACGACACGGTGCAGTTGCCGGAGGGCTTTGCAGAATCAATGGCCACATAGTCCGTGTGCAGGTTTTGCTTTTTCAGGTGGGTCAGTGCCTCCTGTCCCAGTGCATCATCCCCTACGGCAGAAAGCATATACACCTCTTCCCCATGCTTGGCCAAGTGCGCCGCGAAATTAAAGGGTGCGCCGCCGATGTACCGGGCATCCGGATATATATCCCACTGAATCTCGCCAAAAGACAACGCCGTAATCATAGTCATCCTCACAAATTCATCTCGTAAATTTTCATATCAGACAGGGTAAATCCTCTACGCCGGGACACCGCACCAATAGCGGTGAAGGGGCAAGAAATATCTCCCTCCTTGTGGGCGTTGTTAAATGTCTGCAAAAACGTATCGTTCACATACACCTCAAACATCCCATCACGCACCAGCAGACGGATATGGTACGGCGTGCCGCCAGAAAAGAGAATCGGAGCGGCCTGGCCGAAGGTCACGGTATCCTCCACTGCCACAATCTGGCCGTCCTTGACATACAGGATGTCGCTCTTGCCATAGGCGTCAAAAATAATCGCCGTGCCGCTGTGGTCGTCCTCAGCCAGGTAGAGGCCTCCTGCTGCATAGCCTACCCAGGTGCTTTCTTCCAGCTCTACCGTCATATCCACCACAGCCTGTGCGGGGAGGGACACCAGCTCGGAAATATCGCAGGCCTGAGACTCCTGCAGAAGGGCGTTGGAATCCATACCCTTCGCCTCCAGCCGGGCCGTCTCGCTGACCAGGTTGCCGTACAGCAGGCGGTTCTCATCCCACCATTTTAGATACAGGCCGTATTCGTTCAGCGCCATCTCTTTAATGGGGGGGAGATAGGTCGTGCCCATCTCGAAGGTGTTGCCGTCATACATATAGTTGTGCATTAGGGTCTTGCCGTCCTTGTCAAAGCACCGCACCCAGCAATGCACCCAGCGGTCGCTGGTGCCGTTGAGCTTATAGTTGGGAAACATCGGCTTGAAGGGACCCTCCGGCTTATCCGCCACATACGTCCACACGCCGTATCCTTTGCATCCGGCGTGGGCGTGAGCACCGCACAGCAGGTAATACTTTCCCTCAAAGCGGATGCAGTCGCCGATCTCATAGCCGCCGATACATGGGCTGTACGGCTGGAAGGGGCCGTAATCGATGTTATATGGCTGCAAATCCCAATGAGCGCCGTCATCGGAGGTCATGAAGCCATACTGACCGGTGGCATAGCCATAGTACCGTTCCGGCTCCCGAAGCACGCACATGCAGTCCAGACGGGTGATGCCCCAATCCGCATCGGGAGAAATAATCTCCAGATCCGGCCGGTATTCCCAATGATACAGGTCATCGGAGTGCCAGAACTTCAGCACCTTTTGCTCCCCGGCCTCGGTAAAGCTACCGTGATTCATGTAAAAGCCGTCATCGGTCTCATACACCTTCATCGCCCACACCATGGTGGGGAAATCCTCCACCACACAGCCGTAATCTTCAAAATGCACGCCATCCTTGGAGGTAGCCAGCCATACATGACGCTCTGTGTCCTCCGGGCTTTTCCAGTACATACTGAACATAAAATAGGTACCGTCATGGTAGATCATGCAATTATCTTTGATTCTGCCTTTTCCCGATTTATACAGCATATCCGTCTCCCGCTTCCTGTTTTTGCATTTGTCTGGCAAACCGGTCTTACTCCAGATTAGCGTGGTACTCCCACAAGGAATCCATATCTAACCCACGCTGTTCTACAATCATTTTCGCAAGGATGTCGCCATACAGCAATAAGCATTGCTCGAACAGGCTGGTCATAATCTGCCCGGAAGGAATTTCATCAGCGCACTTGAACTTGGTGTTGGTGGGCATACGCACCATCAGATCCGCCATTCCGGCGATGGAGCTTTGCTGATTGGAACCGATCATCACCACCCGTGCCCCCAAGGACTTGGCTTTTTCGGCAATCGCTTTGGGGAACAACGTTTCTCCACTGCCGGAGCAGACCACCAGCACGTCGCCCGGCTTGAGCGCCGGCTCGGTAATTTCCCCCACTACATGGGTGCGGATACCCAGATGAGCCAGCCGCTTGGCCATCGCCTGTGCAGAAAGCATAACCCGGCCTACACCAATGAAAAACACGGCGTTTGCTCCCAACAGCGTTTCGACAAGCCGGGCGGTGGATTCTTCCGGAATGGCACGAAGCACCATGCCACATTCCGCTAATACACTGTCTACTGTTTTTTGATAGGCAGTCATTGTTGCTCCCTCCATGCTTCTGTTATAGCGGTCAGCTTCTTCCAGTTTTGTTCACGGGTGCCTTGGGGAGAAAACAGCCCCCGGCTCCCGCTGACAAAGGTGCGTACCCCCAGCTCCGCCAGCGGTACCAGGTCCTCAAAGCCCACCCGGCCATCCACCTCAATCTCTATATCCAGGCCGTGGCTTTTGCAATAAGCGGACAGAGCCGCAATCTTCTCGTCCACATGCGGATATACCCCCTGCCCGGGCAGATGGGCGTATCCTGCATCAATCCGCATAATCAGCACAAAATCGCACAGGGGCAGTAAATGCTCCACCTGTGACAGCGGCGTTTCCGGGCTAATGGCGATGCCCGGCTGACAGCCGGCCGACCGGATTTTACGAAGCAGGATGTTGGGGCGCGGCTCAAATTCGGTATGGAAGCACAGGCGATCCACCCCGGCCGCCAAAAGCAGCTCCACGTAGGGGGCATTATCCGCCGCCATCAGATGGGCGTCAAAAATCAGCCTCGTCTTCTGCCGTAACTGCTGAATCATGTTGATTCCTAACGGCATATCCGGGCTGAATCGGCCGTCAATCACGTCCACGTGCACCATTCGACACCCCAGCGCCTCCAGACAGCGCACCTCGGTCCCTGTGTTGCATAAATCCATGCAAATTAAAGACGGGGATATGGTCAATCGTTCCATACACACACCTTCTTATCAAAAATGGATACTACGTCATTCAGTATACGGATCAGCCCACAGCCCGACAATGGACTTTGCTATTCTATTTATGGATTTTCGCGCAAAAGAATCCGGCTGATGACTGCCATAACAGCCTATAATTTTAGCCCTCACCGGCGACCGGCACAGCCAGTCGTCGGCGAGAGCTATTCTTTACTGCATCAATACGGCACCCAGCACCGTCTGCCCACACTGGTCAGCCAGAGCCAGCACCCGAGCCAGTTCATTGTGGGAGGAGACATCCACCGTCTCCACCAGCAGCAGAGCATCTGCCGCCGCCATGGCATCCATCGCCGCCACATCGGTAGTGGGATAAGCACCCACGGTCAGGGTGATTCCCTGCTCCGCCAGCGCCGCTTCCAAGCCAGCCAGCGTCGCCGCATCCGCAGACAACGCACAACCGGTCGCATACACCTGCTTGACCTCGGCACACCGGGCGGCCAGCACCACCTGACGCTGTACCAAGTCCACAGGCTCGGCCTTATCCCGCAACCAGGCTTTCAGCCAGCGGTCGATGAAGAAGCCTTTTTTGCCACCAAGGGCCACCGCGCCAAACACCGGGAAGGGATAGCGGATAGCCATATCCGTCCGGGATTGCACACGCCGGGTAAAAATATACCGCAACACATACAAAAACGCCATCAATACACCGCCAGCCAGGAAGCCCAGCACCAGGAACTTCTTGCTGACAGAGGGCTTGGCAGGGGCAAGAGACGTCCCCCCCTCTACCGCACTCTGCTGTTCGATATAGGTGCGCTCCTCAGCAGAGAGCGCCTCCTCAGCCTCGGCCAGCTTGGTTTCCAGGTCGTTCTGCGTATTCAGATTCTTCTGCTGCTGGTCACGGATCGTGGGGGTGCGCAGTACTCCATACTGGTCATACACCGCCTCACAGGTAAGGGCGGTGCCCATGCTCTCCCGGATGGTGCCGGACAAGGTGGTCATGCGCTCCTTAATCGCTGTGGCAATCTGGCCGCACAGCTCCTCCGTGGGAGCAACGATGCGGATGTTCAGCAGGCGACACACCGTTGCTCCGGCGGGCGCAGAGGGGGCCTCGTCCTGGCTGATGGAGGTGGTAATCAGCTCCGCCAGATACACCGGCAACGGATTCTTGGCGTTGGTCAACTGCCCGGTGATAGCGGTGTACATATTCTCATCCGCCAGGTATTTGCTATACAGCTCTGCCGCCGCATAGGCTCTGTCACCGGTGATAAGATAACTGATATTCCGGGTGGGCACAGCCTCCGGGTCGATATGCATCAGCAGGGCGGCCTCGTTGTACGCACAGGCACCTTCATAGGCACTGCGATACCGTAGCACGGCCGTCACCTTGGCCATAGAGGAGGCGTCCAGCTCCTTAGGCTCCATCTCTCCGGCTTGGTTCTGCACCGCCGCCTGATACCGGCGGGTATCCTGCAGATATTTGTAGCCACCGGCCAGCACCGCCAGTGCCAACGCCACCACCAGGATGCTCCGCCAACGGAGCAATACATACAAAAGCATGTCCCGGAATACCAGGAATATATCCTGAGGATGGTTGGTTTTCGTTTCCTTCATGTCTGTCCCTACTTTCCTTACTTCAGGTAATCCTTGTAACAGCGTTCCGCATCAAACAGCACCCCGCCATGGTAGGTGTTCTCTTTCCGCATGGTCATGTAGTCCCCATACTGGATGGTCATGATTTCGTCATAGCCGGCCGGGATGGGCACCTGGGTGTTCTCAAAGGGCACTGTCAGCACATCATCCATCGTATGGACAGGCCACACCATCCGGTCATTGTCCACATCAAAGCTGATGAGTGCGACACGCTTCATGCCCTTTCCGTTGTAGGCGGTGCAGGCCTTTTCCATCTGCCGATACACCCACCGGTAGGGCAACGGCTTGAGCAATATGTGAATGAGCGTCTTGACGGCGTTCTTTTTGATACTGCCGGGGTAGCACACAGTGGCCGCCAGCAACTTCATCCAGAATTTTACACGCTTACGTTGTGCCGCCTGCTGAGCCGGGTCATCCGGCACGGCATCCATGGGGAAAATATCAATGAAAATGCCCTGGTTAAAGGAGAACTTTCCTTTTTCTGACTCCAGGATGGCGGTGGTGGTACTGTTGCGGAGCTGAGCGTGGCCTCGACTGAACTGCTTGTCGTTGTAGGCTGTCTGGAAGAAATACGGCTCCCCGAATTCGCTGGGGGCAATCTCCAACAACTTGTCATAATCCTCGCGCATCATCTGGATGTCGATATCGTCGTCCCAAGGAATATACCCCTTGTGCCGCACGGCACCCAAAATCGTACCGGCACTGACAAACCAGCGCAGACCGTGACGGTCGCACACCTGCCGGAACTGCTCCAGCAGATCAAGCTGTACCGCCCACACCTTTTTCATGGAAGCAGGTACTGTATATCCACACCGTTCCTCTTCCAAAAAGAATTCGTTTGGCAACTCCATATACTGTCCTCCTACTCGGTTTTGCTTCTTTTAATTTTTTTATCCAGTATTCCCTTACAGGCCAACCAGGCCGGATCACGACAAAGAATCAGCAACAGGGCATACGCAACCGCACCGGCTCCGATCTGCACCAAGATGGTGGTAGCCCTGTCGGGCAGTACCTGCCCCACAAGGTACGTGGGGATAAACATAACCCCGGCAAAGGCGGCATACCGCAGGGCCATACCCAGCAGCTGCCAGGCTGAAATAAAGGCATGGGAAAACCGCAGATACAGTCCGGAAATAACCAGCTCCGCCAACACGGAGGCAACCACAGCGCCAATGCCGCCGAAGCGTGGGATGAGCAAAAGATTCAGCACCAGGTTAGTGCAGGCGCCGGCGATAATCGCCCGATTGCTTCTGGCCCGCTGACCGCTGGGGGTCAAATATAGCGTGCCCAGCACATTGCTGGTACCGATAATAAACAAAAGCGGAGCAAACAGCTTCAGCATGGGCGCTACGGCCGTATATTCCACGCCGAAAAACTCCGGGGCAAACAGGTCGGCACAAGCAATCAGCCCGGCACACATGGGGAAGGAGATCATATACATAAACCGGAAGGTATCCCGGATGTGTCCCCGGATCTCCTCCTCCTTATTCTGCCCAAACAGATAGGAGGTACGCACACCCACCACCACATTCAGCGAGGTGATGACCGTCATCAGGATGTTGACGATCTTGTGCGCCTGCTCATAAAAACCGTTCTCGGTCATATCTTGGGTGATGACACCAATCATGGTGCGGTCCAGCACCGTATACACCGAGGTGGCAATGGTGGGGACAAAATATACCAGCGTTTCTTTCAGGTGGCGGGCAAACCGCAGCCGCCGCCAGGACACACGTACCAGCCATTTTTTAAGCTGGGGGAACAACACCAGGTTGGACAGGAAGATACTGCCCGTCTGGATGACGGTATATACAATCAGGTCGTCTGCCGTACGGACAAACAGGAAAATACAGGCGATGCTGATAAACTTGACCAAAAAATTCCGAATGACCAGGGATTTAAAGTTCTCCATCGCCTGGAAAAACCAAGTGCAGTCTGCCCCTACTGTAAGTATTACAAAACTGGTGGCCAAATACAGCTTTAAGTCACTGCCGGTGGCCACAACAAACACAAAATAGGCCAAAAAGCTAAGTAAGGTGGTTACCAGCCGGATAATGGTCAGCTCGTAGAACAGCCGGGAGGCCCGACGAGGATTATCCCGGACACGGGACACCTCACGCAAGCCGTAAGAGGACAACCCCAGCGCCGCAAACAGGGCAAAATAGGTAGCAATGGAGTGGATATAACTGTACGTACCGACCCCATCTGCCCCCAACACCCGGGATACGTAGGGTGTGGTGATCAGCGGTGTCAGCAGGGAGAAAATCTGGAAACTGACATTATAAATGTAGTTTCGTTTGATGTTACCTCCAGCCATAAAACGCTCCTAACACGTCTCTTTCACAGCAGAATTCACAAACAATCAGTGAAAAATCGAATGGTAAGGAATTACTTCTTCTGTCCCCAGATACAATAAACTGTATAGGCACAGAAGGCCTAAGACAGCTCCCAAAATACACTTGACCCATGTGCGGTCATGAAGCAAGGTCGTATAGCATGATACCGCCCGGGGAATCGCCAACAGTTGCCAAAAGGTGAACAGACGCAAAATCCGGTATGCAGCCGGCAGGGTCGCATCAAACAAGCACACCCACACCGCCAAAAACTGGATAACCACAAAGGGCTCCATTTCCCTGTCCTTTGCCTGATACCGGGTGAACAGCAGGAACACCAGCAGAACGATATTCACCAGTATCCGCATTTTCCCGATCGTCGGCTCGGTATACATTGCCTCCCGGAAATAGTACAGCAACCGGTCCGGCAAAACAGGAGCCAGCAGATCTAAGCTGGTATTCATCAGCACCAGCACCACTGCCGCCCCCGCCGAAAGCAAAAGCAACAAGCGGTGCAGTGGCACATACTCCAGAAGGATAAGCACCAGCAGCACGCCCAAAAACACCAGCATGGACTGGTGGAGCGTGCCGCAAAGCACCGTCAGCAGGCCAAAACGCACCCACTGCTTTTTCCGTATAAATCGGTAGCCGAACAGCAGGATGGCGGAAGCCATCGCCTGACGCAGATTGTTCAGGGAGATGAAGTATTCACCGGTAACCAGCAGGGTCATCACGCAAAAAGGCAAATCCTCTATCGCATCATAAAAGGCCAAAGCCACAAACAGCATGAACACGAAGGAGGTCACCACAAAGACCCACTGGGGGTTAGAGGTAAACATACCGATAATCCGGTTGACCCAGTAGAAGCCAATCTCGTAATAGGTGCGTTCCCCCTCCAGAATTTCCAGAAACCGGGGGGTGTAGGTATAGTAATAGTCCGTGCCAATGCCCTCACGCAAAGCCGAAAGCAGAAACAACGGCAAAAAGCACGCCAAAAACACCATCGCCGGGAGCAACCGATGAGAATGGAACACCACACCGCCGGAGGTCTTTTCTGCCAGCGCTCTTTGTCCAAGCGGCGGAGCGATCCGCCGACAAGCCACAGCGAACAGGTATGTAAGCCCGAACGCCACAAGATAGATGATCACACTCTCACCTCGTTTCTCTCATCAAAAGCCAGCAATCAGCCCTTCAGCTTAAACAGCAACCGGTTTTTCTGCCGGCGGGCAAACAGCCGCAGACGCCCCTTGAGAGTCTGCTCCGTATTCTCTACCTTGCAATAGGCTACCCGCAGATTTGGATTATGCGCTACCCATACATTCAGCAGGCGCTCGGACAAAAAGCCGTAAAGCCGTTGCTGATAGGGGGTGTAGCCGGTCATATCCACGTGCCGCTCCAATTCAAACAGCACCGCAAACAACCACGCACAATACGCATCGAATATCTCGCGGGAAGCGACAACCATATTGTACAGACTCAGCCGGTTGCCGGCCATTACCCGATCATAGGCAGGCAACACCTCCGGGCTGACCGTTTCCACCGCCTGCCGCAGCAAAATCAGATCCTTTTCGTGGCCACTGTGGAGCGCAAATTCTTCGTAGGCACTCTCACGCAGATATTCCGGCCGGGGCAACAGAATATCGGCCGCCGTCAGGGCATCGCTGATCTCCTCTTGGGTCAGCAGATGCCCTTTTTTCGTAAAATACCGCCGGTAATGCACCAAGCCCTTGACCGGCTCGTCCGAATTCTTCCAAATCCAGTACAGGCCGGTCAACTCACAAAAATGGGGATTCTTTTCCGAAATGTGGTCGCCGGTATTATCCGGTGTATACGGCAGGGGGTGTTTCCCCTCCGCCCCTACCTGCAGAGGAACATAGCCGGCCTCCTGCGGAACGGTAAACGCCTTATGGGCGGCGATATAAATTGCCATCAGGTCATCTCCTCATACTTCTGCTGCATGATGCGTGCGGCCACCTGCACATCGTAGCCGGTGGCGATAATCTCTTCTGTGGTATTGCGGCGAGGCTTGCGTGCCGCCTCCAGCACTTTCTGTGCCCATTCTCTGGGGGACAGCTCCAGCGGCAGATAGGTCGCCAAGTCCTCAATCGGCAATTCCGGGGTCACCCCGGTGGAGGTGATTACCGGCAGACCGGTGGCCTGGGCCTCGATGCCCACCACCGGCAGTCCCTCAAAAAAGGAGGGGAGCACAAACACGTCAAAGGCGTTCATCAAAGCCGGTATATCGCGGCGAACGCCCAGATATTGCATCCGGTCGCTGATGCCCAGCTCCTCTGCCCGAGCAAGAGTCTGCTCCAACAGGACGCCCTCGCCGGCCAGCACCAAACAAGCCTCCGGCTCCAGCTTGACCAGCTCCGCAAACACCTCCAGCAGAAAGCGGTGGTTCTTCTGCTCTACAAACCGGCCTACGTGGCCAATAACCAGCTTATCCTCCAGCCCTAACTCCCGACGGCACTCACTCCGCAGCTGCTCATCCAAGCGAACAGAACGGGTATCCACCGCATTTTTAAGCACGGTATACCGTTGCTTCCGGATAATAGGGGTGGGGAACTTCCACCGGGCCGCCAAGTGGGAACAGGCAAAATAGTGGGTAGGATAGGTCAAAAGCGGTTGCCGGGACAGCAAACGGATAACCTTGTACTTCAAATTGACAAAGCCGCCGCAATGGGAATGGACGGCCACGTGCTTCACCCCATTCTGCCGGGCAAGCTTGGAGCCGATCATCAGTGCATAGGTGCTTCCGGAGTGGATGTGGACAATATGATAGCGGTGGCTGGACAGGAAAGCAGACACCGCCTCCCGGAAATACCGGTTGTTATCCACATTAAAGGGATGGCCGGCGGCGGACATCTGCCCACCCAGTGCTTCCACCTCCGCCTGCATACCCGGATTCCGGATAACAAAGGGGGTGAAAAAGTCAAACTGCACCCGTTGCCGGTCGATGTGCCGATACATGTTCATGATGTAGCTTTCCTGGCCGCCGTTGGAAAACGGCTCGCCAAAGATCTGTAAAACGCGGATAGGCTCCATAATTGTTTTGTAACACCCTTTCGTTAAATCTTCTCCACCGGCGGCCGGAAGCCGAAACCGGAAAAGAAGGAGGACAGAATCACCTTTAGCTTGTCCACTTTGTGGGAGGATTTAAGCACCACTTTGGCCAGATGATAGGCCACCCGGGTGACCAGGTACACCCAGCCGCGCAGTCCCTCACGGCGATAGACATACACCTCGTTGCGGTACAGATAGCGATACCGCCCCAGCCGGTCGGGAGAATCGGTGGCGATATTCACCTTGTCGTTACTCTTCATATCGTGGAGCACCCGACTGCCGTTTACCGCATAGCAAGGATACTTCAGCGACAAACGCCGGGTGTACTCCAGATCATCCGACCAGATGAAAAACTCCTTGATGGGCAGACCCACCTCCCGCACACGGCAGGCAGGAAAGAAAGCAGACACAAAGGTGGCCATAATCACCGGCACCAACGGGCTTTCGTAATCCTCTATTTTGGATTTCAGCCCGGTTTTCTGCACATTCATATTGCAGGGAGACCCGTCCTGCCAATAGGCGATGCTGGACAGGAACCCGTAGTTCCCCTCCAGCTTCCGGTCAGCCTCCAGCAAAGCGGCCAGGGCGCCGGGGTCAGGGATGCAATCGTCATCCATGATCCACAGATAGTCGTAGCCGGCCTCCATGGCGGCACGCATGCCGAAATTAAAGCCGCCGGCGCCACCTAAATTTGCCCCGGTGTTGATATACTGCACCCGACCGGCTTCGGCCAGCGGGGTCACCGCCTCGGCGGTGCCGTCGGTGGAAGCGTTGTCAATGAGCAGGATGTCCAGCTGGGGACAAGCTTGCTGCTCCAGCGCCTCGATGCACCGCAACAGATATTCTTTCCGGTTATAGGTAACGACAATGGCGGCAATACGTTTATCCATACAAATCCCTCGTCGTGGTACGGTTTTTTCTATAGCATGTCCGTTTTCTGCAGATTGTTGCAAAAAACAGTTGTTACGCCTAACGGGAACAAATGCCCATTCACGGGGGTATATTACCACAAAACACATCGATTGTCAATATCTGGGCATAGCAAAGACCGTCCCCGGCTATGCCGGGGACGGTCTGTACTGCGCTATTCTGCCGCTTTTTCGGCAAAGGTGTTGTTGACCACCTTGCCGTAATCGGCAATCTGGGTCAGTTCTCCCGCCTCGGTCATCACCGACTGCAGGCGGTTGAAGCTCTCCTCACTCATGATGGGGTCGGTGTTCCAGGCATCGATGGCCTGGTAGCTTTCCACCGACTTGACCAGCAAGGCCAGGTCGGTATCCGGGAAGCTGTCAGCCACCGCCCGGGCCACCTCCTCGGCGGAGTGGGTGGCCACCCACTGCTGGCCCTTATACACGGCGTTGGTGAAGCGCTGGATAAGGTCGCCCTTCTCCTCGATGAAGCTCTTTTTGGCAAAGTAGGCGGTGTAGGGGATATCCCCGGCCGCCTCCCCGACGGAGGCCACGATATACCCCTTGCCCTCCTGCTGTAACATAGAGGCGGTGGGCTCAAAGGCAGTAACGTAATCCCCGGTGCCGCCGGTGAAGGCGGCGGTCATCATGGAAAACTGCACGCTGTTATCCAGGGTCGTATCGGTGGCCGGGTCTACCCCGTTTTTCCGCAGGACGTGCTCCAGCGCCATGTAGGGCACACCCCCCTTACGCCCGGGCAACACCACCTTCCCCTTCACATCCGTCCAACTAAAATCGTCGTCCGGCTGGCGGGCAATCAGGAAGGAGCCGTCCCGCCGGGTCACCTGGGCAAACACCTGGGTATAATCCTCCTTGCCCTCATTATAGACATAAATGGAGGCCTCCGGCCCGGCAAAGCCGATGTCAATATTCCCGGACAGCACCGCCGCCATCACAGCATCCGCCCCCTGGCCATTGGACAGCTCGATCTCAATGCCCTCCTCCTCGAAGAAGCCAAGAGCAATCGCCGCATACTGGGGCGCATAGAAGATGGAGTGGGTGACCTCACACACTGTCACCTTATCCAGCCCACCGTCCTTGCCGCAGGCCATACAGCCAAACAACATCACCACTGCCAGCACACCGGCCAGCACACCCCGCAACCATCTGTTCATCGCCAATCATCCTTTCCTCGTCATCAGTCAGTGCGAACCAAACCGCTTGCCCACCAGCCGCTGTACCAGCACCACGCTCTCGTACAGCAGTGCCGCCACCACCGCCAGGATGATGACGCTGGCCATCACCAGGTCCATCCGGAACACCTGCCCCCCATACACGATGAGGTATCCAAGCCCCGCCCGGGAGACCAGGAATTCCCCGGCAATAACCCCCACCAGCGACAGGCCGATATTTACCTTCAGCGAGTCAAACAGGGTGGGGATATTGTACGGCAAAACGATTTTACGGAAAATCTGCCCTTTGGTGGCGCCGAAGGTGCGCGCCATACGCATCGCCCCGGCGTCCGTATCCCGGAAGCCGCTGAGCATCTCCAGCACCGTCACCACCAGCGAGATGGCCAGCGCCATAAACACGATGGCTCGTGTGCCGGCTCCGGCTAAAATGATAATGACCGGCCCCAGGGCGATTTTCGGCAGGCTGTTGAGCACCACCAGGTAGGGCTCGCTCACCTTAGAGATAAAGGGGCTCCACCACAGAACGATGGCCAACAGCACCCCTGCCGCCGCACCCAGCAGGAAGCCGGCTAATGTTTCTGTGACGGTGACCTGCACGTGGTACAGCAGGTCGCCCCCGGCCATGGTGACATAAGTTTCCAGTATCCGGGAGGGCTGGCTAAAAATAAAGCTGTCCATCAGCCCCAGCCGGGCCGCCCCTTCCCATGCCAGAATCAACAACAGCAGAAACCCCCACCGGCACAACCGAATACGGCGTACCTGCCGTTTGTTCTGCCGTAGATAGGCGGCTCGCTCCGACGACAAAGCCGGCTTATTCGCTGTGCGTTTCATGCATCCCCAATTCCTTCCATATATGACTGAAATAGCCGGCGAATTCCGGACAGCTCCGGCAACGCAACGGCGAACGGACGGGTAGGTCGAAATGAATAGGCAAGGTTTCCCGGATGACCGCCGGGCGCTGAGAGAGAATAATGACTGCATCCCCCATGCAGATGCTCTCCGGGATGTCGTGAGTCACCATCAGGGCGGTTACCTGCTCCTGCCGGATGATGCGGTAGACATCCTCCGTCACCTCCAGGCGGGTCTGGTAATCCAGCGCCGAAAACGCCTCGTCCAAAAGCAAGATGTCCGGGTTCACCGCCAGGGTGCGGATCAGCGCCGCCCGCTGACGCATCCCTCCGGACAGCTGAGAAGGGTGACTGTTTGCAAATCCGGACAGGCCGTAGGTTTCCAGCAGGTGGTCGGCTCTGTCCTTCATCTCCGGGGTCAGCTGGTGGCGCAGTTCCAGCCCCAACAACACATTCTGCCGGATGGTGCGCCATTCCAGCAGGTTATCCTGCTGGAGCATATACCCAATATGAGGGCTGGGGCCCTCCACCGTTTGCCCGGCAATGGTTACCTGCCCGGCGGTAGGGGACAAGGTGCCGGCAATAATAGACAGCAGGGTAGACTTGCCACAGCCGCTGGGACCCACCACGCTGAAAAAATCGCCCTTTTCCATGGAAAAGGTGATGTTCTCCAACGCTACCGTCTCCCCGGCCAAGGTTTGATAGGTCTGCCGCACCCCATCCACATTGAGAATTGCCATCTCACCTGCTCCTTTCCTCTGTGCGTCCGCTTTCTCTATCAATGTATGCGGCTTTGTAACCGGGGTGCGGAGATTTTTATCGTTATCCCCTCTGTAGGAGGCGATTTTCGCCGCTTGTGACCAAAAAAGCCGGAAGAAAGTATGTAAATTTTGGCAATTCCCCTTGACAAGCACCACAAAAATGATGTAAGATAGTAAGCGGTGATTTGTAGCCTGTCTGTCTATGTGGGCTGTCACCGGACATTTTCATCGCACTGATTTGGGCCTTATTCGCCCGTCAGGGTGTGAGACTGTTAAACCCATTCATGGCGGCCCCATGGGGCTCCACTTTTTTTGATATGCACGCACCTTTTGGTGCGATTCATGCTTTAAAAATTGAAAAAAGTCTTTCCCCCTGGGATCGCCTTGTTCCATTCTATTAGGAGGTGTATCCCATGCCAGATGTAAGCCTGTTGGTGGCGCTGGGTATTGGCGCAGCGTCCCTGGCAGTCGGTGCTATCGTGGCCGGCCTCGTTGCGTTTAAGGCCGGTATCCGTCACCGCAAGAAAGAAGCAGAAATCCAGATTGGCTCCGCAGAAGCCGAAGCCGATCGCATCCTCAAGGATGCCCAGAAGCAAGCAGAGGCAGAGAAAAAAGAGGCCCTGGTGAAAGCCAAGGACGAAATCTACCGCCTACGTAGCGAGTCCGATAAGGAAATCAAGGAGCGCCGTGCCGATGTCCAGCGGCAGGAGCGCCGTCTGCAGCAAAAAGAAGAAACCCTGGACCGCAAGGTTGAAAACTACGAGAAAAAAGAGGAAACCCTGGCCGCCAAGATCAAAGAGGCGGATGCCCGTATTGCCGAGGTGGATGCCCTGAAAAAGAGCCAGATGGATCTGCTGGAGCGTCTGTCCGGGCTGTCCCAGGAGCAGGCCAAGGAGTATCTGCTGGCCTCCCTCACCGCCGAGCTGGAGCACGACAAGGCTGTCCGGCTGGCGGAGTATGAGACCCAGTTGAAGGCAGAGGCCGATATGCGGGCTCGCTCGCTGATCTCCCACGCCATCCAGCGTGTGGCCGCCGACCAGGTGGCGGAGACCACCGTATCGGTGGTGCCGCTGCCCAACGACGAGATGAAGGGCCGCATCATTGGCCGCGAGGGACGGAACATCCGGGCCATCGAGACCCTGACCGGCATCGACCTGATTATCGACGATACCCCCGAGGCGATCACCCTGTCCGGCTTCGACCCGGTGCGGCGTGAGATTGCCCGTATTGCGATGGAGCGGCTTATCTCCGATGGCCGTATCCACCCCGCCCGCATCGAGGAGATGGTGAACAAGGCCCGCAAAGAGGTGGAGAACACCATCAAGGCCGAGGGCGAGCGTGCCGTGCTGGAAACCGGCCTGCGAGGCATCAACCCAGAGATCGTCAAGCTGCTGGGTCGCCTGCACTACCGCACCAGTTACGGCCAGAACGTGCTCAACCACTCCATGGAGGTGGCTTTCCTGTCCGGTATCATGGCCAGCGAGCTGGGCATCGACCCGGAGGTGGCTCGCCGTGCCGGTCTGTTGCATGACATTGGTAAGTCGGTAGACCACCAGGTGGAGGGCTCCCACATTGAGATTGGTGTGGACATTGCTCGCAAGTACAAGGAGAGCGAGGCTGTGGTACACGCCATCCAAGCCCACCACGGCGACGTGGAGGCCCAGACGGTGGTGGCCTGCCTGGTACAGGCGGCCGACGCTATCTCCGCCGCCCGTCCCGGTGCCCGGCGTGAGAACCTGGAGAACTACATCAAGCGGCTGGAGAAGCTGGAGGAGCTGGCTAACAGCTTTGACGGCGTGGAGCGTTCCTTCGCCATCCAGGCCGGCCGTGAGGTGCGGATCATCGTCCAGCCCGACAAGGTCAACGACGACCAGATGGTCATCCTGGCCCGTGAGATTGCCAAGAAGATTGAATCCAACATGGACTATCCTGGCCAGATCAAGGTCAACCTCATCCGTGAGAACCGGGCTGTGGATTACGCCAAATAAAGTCATAACTAACCCCCACTGTGCGTTGACACAGTGGGGGTTTTACTTGGCGTTCGGATAAGCTATAAACAAAAAGAACCACTTTAAAAAAGTGGTTCTTTTTGTTTTAAAAGCCGGCTAGATGCCTGTTATTTTTCAAAAACGAACACTGCAAGGCTGTTTGAAAATAAACTGGGTTCTACATTCAGTTCAATCGTCGTCCAATCCGCCGGAACCTCCAATGCATACCAACCTACCAACTTTTTGCCTGGTGCAATCGATCCATCAATTGTCCCCTCGTCAAACACACAGGCGGCAGAGAACGAATAATCGCACTTCACATCGTTGGCGTAGCTATCAAACATCAGCAGAGAGCTGACCGTTTGCTCAGACTCCGATACGTTTTCAATTACAAATTTGATGCCAACAAACGTATTTCCTGATTCCGGCTGAAAAAATTCTGTTCCCTTTGATTCTTTGATTTCCAAAGCGGTAATTTTCAGTTCATCAAATACGGCCGTTTCGTTAATACCAAAGGTCTGCTCCTGCTGGCTAGGCTCTTTTTCGGAAGTCTCCGGCTGAAAATTTTCTTTTTGCGGCAGTTCAGAACAAGCCGCCAGCGATAACACCATAAACGCTGCCGCCAGTGTGGATAATATTTTTTTCATAAAATCTCCTCCTATACCAAATTGGGATATTTCGATTATACCAAAGTGGGATAATAAAGTCAAGGGGGAATTTTTATGCGATTAAAAGAAATTCGAAGGGCAAAAGGCATATCACAACTGAAGATGGCGATAGACTTAAATACAAACCAGAATACAATCAGTCGTTATGAAACCGGCGAGCGAGAGCCGGGCATACATGAACTTATAAAAATTGCCGATTACTTTAATATTTCTGTGGATTACCTTTTGGAGCGAACGGACAACCCCCATTTGCAACGATAAATTGCACAAAACAGGGGATAAATAACCGACAGCCGACCTGCGTGGCAGGTCGGCTGCTCTTTTTTCTCTGTTTTCTTGATGTGTTATTTTGCCTTAGGATACCGATTTTTACAATCTGTTTCCCCCACCAGATAATCCAAACTTGTTTGATACAGGCGAGCAAGTTTTATAAGCACAGCAACAGGAATGTCGTTCTCTCCGGTTTCATATTTTGAATACCCGGTTTGCGACATGCCAAGATAGATGGCCACTTTTGTTTGCGTAAAGTCATGATCTTCTCGCAAATCACGAATTCTTCTGTACATTCCCTTGCCTCCCATACCCTATTGTAGTTAAATTCTAATTTAATCTGTCTAAGGGTATTGTATTTTAACCTGAAACAGGTTAAAATATGCAGTAAACACTGTATGTAAGGAGGAAGCCTGTGAATCCGTACCGACAAAAAGAGTTAATAGAGCTTTACCTGCTGGCACTCTTACGCAAACGTACCATGACCGAACCGGAGTTACTGTTGGAAGTGGACGATTGGTTGGCCAGCGACTACACTGCCGCCAAACGGTGTTTACTCATCCTACGTCTGAAAAAGGACTGTTCCCGCAGGCTCAGGCATGGAAAGGGCATATATTATATCACACCGAAAGGAGCACACCGTCTTTCTGCTTTTCTACGATTCTATAAAGCAGCCGCTTGGATATATCAAATCATGTAATAGTAAGAAGAAGCCGACCTGCGTGGCAGGTCGGCTTCTTCTTATTTTCTTTTTACACCCGATTTATCGGCGTGCCGGCGGCAAACTGCCGCAGGTTTTCCACTACGATGCCCATCAGGCGCTGGCGAGTCTCCACCCCGGCCCAGGCGATGTGGGGGGTAATAAGGCAGTTGGGGGCGTTATACAGGGGACAGTCCGGGGCCATGGGCTCCCGGCACAGCACATCCACCCCGGCGCCGGCCAGGTGACCGCTGTCCAGGGCACTCCGCAGGGCCGCCTCATCCACCAATGGCCCACGGGCGGTGTTGATGAAAATCGCCCCCGGCTTCATCCGGGCAAAGGCGGCGGCATCCATCATCCCTTGAGAGTCCTCGTTCAGCGGACAGTGGAGTGTCACGATATCCGACACCGCCAACAGTTCCTCCAAGGGGAGCTGGGTAGCGTCCGGGATAGGACGGCGGCCACACACCACCACCTGCATACCGAACGCCCGGGCAATCTCCCCTACCCGACGGCCGATGGCGCCGTACCCCACAATGCCGATGGTCTTGCCGTTTAGCTCCGCCAGCGGAATGGGGAAATAGGAGAAGGTGGCACTTTTGATCCAGTCCCCCTGGGCCACGGTGGCGTTATACTCCCCCGCCCGGTTGGTCAGGGCCAAGATCAGCGCAAAGGTGTGCTGGGCCACCGCCTCGGTGGAATAGCCCGGCACATTGCACACTGTCACTCCATGGGCGGCGGCATAGGCCACATCCACATTATTATACCCGGTGGCGAACAGTCCTACGTACCGCAACCGGGGGCAGGCCGCCATCACCTGGGCGGTAATCTGCACCTTGTTGCACAGCACCGCCTCCGCATCGCCGACCCGCTCCACCACCTGCTCCGGCGAGGTCAGGTCATACGCCGTCACCTGCCCGAATTCCTGCAAAAAATCCAATTCCACCCCACCGCCAACAACGGTGGCGGCATCCAAGACCACAATTCGCATATCTGTTCCTCCCTCTTGATAATTCCATATGTATTCTACCACAGCCCCTCGTATATAGCAAGAGAATTTGGCCTTTCACGGGGTGTTCTCTTCCGCATCTGCCAAAAAGCACCAAAAAAAGCCCCCGTTTTCCGGATTTTCCGGAAAACGGAGGCTTTCGCATTGCTTATCAGCCCAGGTTCTTCTTCAGGGTATCCAGCTGGGCACGCAGTTCGGCCGGCAGACGGTCGCCGAACTTCTTGTAGTGCTCCTCGATCTCGGCGGCTTCCTTCGTCCAGACCTCCTTGTCCACGGTCAGGATGTCCTTCAGGGTATCCATATCCATGTCCAGATCGGTCAGGTCGATGTCCTCCGGCTTCGGCACATAGCCGATGGCGGTCTCGGTAGCATCCGCCTCACCCTCACAACGGGCAATGATCCAGTTCAGCACACGCATATTGTCGCCGAAGCCGGGCCACACGAAGTTGCCCTCGTCATCGGTGCGGAACCAGTTGACGTTGAAGATCTTGGGAGCCTTGTCGCCCAGCTTCTTGCCCATCTCCAGCCAGTGGCGGAAATAGTCGCCCATGTGATAGCCGCAGAAGGGCAGCATCGCCATGGGATCACGACGGACAACACCCACAGCGCCAGCGGCGGCGGCAGTGGTCTCGGAGGCCATAGCGGAGCCGATGAACACACCGTTCTCCCAGTCACGGGACTGGTACACCAGCGGCGCGCACTTGGCACGGCGGCCGCCGAACACGATAGCGGAAATCGGCACACCGGCGCCCTTGTTGAACTCGTCAGAGATGCAGGGGCAGTTCTCGGCAGGAGCGGTGAAACGGCTGTTGGGGTGAGCCGCACAGGTGGACTTGTCAGCCTTGTTGAACTTGGCCGGATCCCAGGGATTGCCACGCCAGTCGATAGCACCCTCGGGCAGATCCTTGTTCAGGCCCTCCCACCACACGGTGTTGTCGGCACAATGAGCCACGTTGGTGAAGATGGTGTTCTTCTTGGTGGACTCCAGAGCGTTAAAGTTGGAGTGAGCGTTGGTGCCGGGGGCCACGCCGAAGAAGCCGTTCTCGGGGTTGATGGCGTACAGACGGCCATCCTCGCCGATGCGCATCCAGGCGATATCGTCGCCAACCGTCCACACCTTGTAGCCCTTCTTACGCAGGTACTCGGGGGGGATCAGCATGGCCAGGTTGGTCTTGCCGCAGGCAGAGGGGAAAGCGGCGGCGATGTAGTGCACCTCGCCCTTGGGGTTCTCCAGGCCCAGGATGAGCATGTGCTCAGCCATCCAGCCCTCTTTCCAGCCCTGATAGGAGGCGATACGCAGAGCGAAGCACTTCTTGCCCAGCAGCACGTTGCCGCCGTAGCCGGAGTTGACGGAGATGATGGTGTTATCCTCGGGGAAGTGGCAGATGTACCGCTTCTCGGGGTTGACCTCGCAACGAGAGTGCAGACCGCGCACCCAGTCGTTGCTGTCGCCCAGCACATCCCACACCTGATTGCTCACACGGGTCATGATGAGCATGTTCAGCACCACGTACACGGAGTCGGTGATCTCCACGCCGATCTTGGCCAGAGGAGAGCCGATGGGGCCCATGGAATAGGGGATGATGTACATGGTACGGCCCTTGTAGCTGCCACGGGCGATGTCGTACAGCTTCTTGTACATCTCCTGGGGGTCACACCAGTTGTTGGTGGGGCCGGCATCCTCCTGCTTGGAAGTACAGATGAAGGTGCGGTCCTCTACACGGGCCACATCGTTGGGGTTGGTGCGGTGCAGGTAACAGCCGGGCAGCTTATCCTGATCCAGCTTCTCCAGCTCGCCCAGCTCGCAGGCCAGACGGCGCAGCTCCTCACGCTGCTCGTCGGTGCCATCCACCCACACAACAGCGTCGGGGGTCAGCAACGCGGTCATCTCGTCCAACCACTTGAGAACAGACGGGTTCTTGGTCATAGTAAAAACTCCTTTCCTTTTGTGCGATTATCGCAACGATAGAATACAGGCATACAACATCCGTAGAAAAATGCCATTTCTTCCACAATTATCATTATACGCATAAAAGTCTCCATTTGCAAGACCTAATTGTTAAAAAAATGATAATTTCAGGTAAAAATTTTTTCTTTTTCTGTTTCACACCGTGATTTTTCTATCCGGGAAAGAAAAACAGACCGCACATGGTAAAAACCACGGCGGTCTGTGTGTATTTCCTTTACAGCTCTTCTTCGTGGAAGCCATCCGGCCACAGGGTCAGCAGACTCTTAAAGCCAGCCTTTTTAATCAGCTCCACCGCCAGCGGAAAGGCGCAGTCGATGGTGTCGGCGGCGTGGGTGTCGGCACCCAGAATCACCCTGCCTCCCATCTCACGCAGAGCGTTCAGCAGAAAATCCGCCGGATAGGGACGGTCACGCCATTTCCGGGAGATGGCGCCGGTGTTTACCTCCAGCACGGGGGTGACCGCCACCACCTTTTCCAGCGCATCCAGCGCCACGCGCTGGTAGGCCGGGTCATCCTCATCCATGAGGCTGAACTTGGTGATGACATCGAAATGCCCCACGATGGTGGGCTTATTCCGCTGAATATGCCCCACCAGCTCATCAAAATAGCACCGGGCAAAGGCCAGCTTATCCCCACCCAACTCATTATTGATGCAATCCATCTGGAGGGAGGCGGCGTGGTCGATGCCGTAGAACCGGTCCTCAAACACCAGCTCGTGCACCGAGCCGAGGAAATAATCCAGCTCCCCCACGATCACCGGGTCGGAGTGGGAGTCCAGCTCGATGCCCTTCATGATGGTGATGTGATCAGCATATTTGTCCCGCAAGCGGTCAAGCTCTGCCAGATAGGCCGGGTACTCTGCCACACGCATGCAATAATCCTGATAGGGCGAATCGCTGTGGTCGGAGAAACCGATGGCCGGCATCCCCAGCCGGATGGCCGCCTGTACCATCTCCTCCATAGTGCTTTTGCCGTCGGAGAAGGTGGTGTGTGTGTGATAGCCGCAATAGTTCATAGGTTTACCCTCCTTGGTAACCAGTGTATGGGATGTATTGTACCACAAATCCCACCCAGTTGCAAGTGGTTGCGATACTTTTTGGTCTATTTCTCTTGTCCCCCGCCATACACGTATACAAAGGAGGTATGAACATGATTCTGTATATCAAACGGCGGCAACTTTTGGCCGGGTTGGCGGTGGTGGCGCTGCTGGTCACCGGCTGTGTGGGCATCGGGCTGGCCGACAAGGCCGCCACAGTGAATGCGGCCGGCAATAACTGGGGGCTGAGCTTTCAGCGGGAGGGACAGCCGCCGGTGGCCAACGCCACCGCCGAGGCGCTATCGGCCTATGACGCCTACTATGTGGGAGATACGACCCAAAAGCGGCTGTATCTCACCTTCGATGCCGGGTACGAGAATGGGTACACCGCCGCCATCCTGGATGCGCTGAAAAAGCACAACGCACCGGCCACCTTTTTCGTAGTGGGGCACTATCTGGAAACCGCCCCGGAGCTGATTCAGCGCATGGTGGCAGAGGGGCACACGGTGGGCAACCACACCTATCACCACCCGGATATGTCCGGCATTGCCGACGAGACGGTGTTCCGGCAAGAGCTGGAACTGGTGGAGGTAAAATACAAAGAGGTGACCGGAAAAGACCTGCCCGCCTTATACCGCCCACCCCAGGGGAAATACAGCCAGCAAAACCTGGCCATGGCCAAGGCGGCCGGGTACAACACCTTCTTCTGGAGCCTGGCGTATGTGGACTGGTATGTTGACAAACAGCCCACCCACGAGCAGGCCTTCAACAAACTGCTGGGTCGGGTGCACAACGGGGCGGTGGTACTGCTCCACTCTACCTCAAAAACCAACGCTGAAATTTTAGATGAATTATTGACAAAATGGGAGGAAATGGGCTACTCCTTCGGCTCGCTTGCGGAACTGTGTAACAACAGAAATTAACCGACTGATTTTGGCGTATGTTTTTCTTTCTATCGGGCATACTGACGGTAGCCGCAAAAAAAGCGGCGGTCAGAAATCCGTCAGAAAGGAGACTGTTCTCATGGAAAAAGCCAACCACAGCATCCATTGTACCGTGACCTCCTGCACCAACCACTGCAGTTGCGAGGATTACTGCAGCCTGGACAGCATTCAGGTCGGTACCCATGAAGGGAATCCCTCGATGGATCAGTGCACCGACTGCCAGTCCTTTGTGAAAAAGCACGGCTGATCGGGTCACAAGAAAGAAACCGGTATCCGCCATTAGCGGATACCGGTTTTTCTTACAGTAATATAATGCCGTGCTGTTGGCACTCCGCCACCATCTCGGGGGGCCAGATGGACACCTGCACCTCGCCGATGTGGGCTTTTTCCAGCATGAGCATACACAGCCGGGACTGGCCGATACCGCCGCCGATGGTCAGCGGCAGTTCCCCGGCGGCAATCGCCTTGTGGTAGGGATACTGCATCCTGTCCTCTGCCCCGGCGACCGCCAACTGACGGGCCAAAGCGTTGGCGTCCACACGGATACCCATGGAGCTGATCTCCAGGGCGTGACCCAGGACGTCATTCCACAGAAGCAGGTCGCCGTTCAGCGTCCAGTCGTCGTAGTCAGGAGCACGGCCATCATGCCGCTTGCCACCCGGCAAGGCGTCACCGATGCCCATGAGGAACACCGTCCGGTGCTCTCTCGTCACCGCATCCTCCCGCTGTTTGGGGGTCAGGTCGGGGTACATCGCCTCCAACTGGGCGGCGGTGACAAAATAGACCTCTTCCTCAATCTCCATGGTCAACAGCGGGTATTTCTGTTGCAGCAGCTTATTGGTGTCCACCAGTGCCTTGACGATGCGGCGCACCGTCTTCTGCAAATAGGCCTCTGTCCGCTGGTCGGCGGTGATAACCGCCTCCCAATCCCACTGGTCCACGAAAATGGAATGGGTATTATCCACATCGTCATCCCGCCGGATGGCGTTCATATCGGTGTAAATGCCCTCACCGGGCCGGAAGCCATACCGCCCCAGCGCCACACGCTTCCATTTAGCCAGCGACTGCACCACCTCAGCGTGAGCCTCGCCCATGTTGCGGACGGTGAAATCCACCTTCCGCTCCACGCCGTTCAGGTCATCGTTGATACCACTGCCGCCATGCACCAGCACCGGGGCGGTAACACGCTCCAGGTGCAGATTCTGCGCCAACAGCACCTGGAAGGTGTCCTTAATGACCTTGATGGCCTGCTGGGTCTGCCGCAGGGACAGCTTGGCTCTATAGTTGGGGACAAATTGACAAGACATACAATCAACTCCAAAAAATGAGATGCGGGGGATTACCGGATGCTGCCCACCGTACGGGGGAACAACTGGGCATCCCGGATGTTAGCCACGCCGGTGGCGTACATCAGAATACGCTCGAAGCCCAGACCGAAGCCGGAGTGAGGCACCGAGCCAAAGCGACGCAGATCGAGGTAATCCTGATAGTCCTCCAGGCTCATGCCACGCTGCTCCATAGCCGCCAACAGCTTATCCAGGTCGGCCTCACGCTCAGAACAGCCGATAATCTCGCCCACGCCGGGCACCAACAGGTCGGTGGCGGCCACCGTCTTGCCGTCGGGGTTCTGCTTCATGTAGAAGGACTTGATCTCCTTGGGATAGTTGGTGACGAACACCGGCTTGTTATACACCTGCTCGGTGATGTAGCGCTCGTGCTCCGTCTGCAGGTCACAGCCCCAGTACACCGGGTACTTGAAGTCGGCATCCGCCTTCTCCAGCAGGGCGATGGCGTCGGTGTAATCCAACACCACAAAGTCATTTTCCACCACGCTACGGAGCTTCTCAATCAGGCCGTTCTCGAAGAACTTATCAAAGAACTGCAGTTCCTCCGGGCACTCCTCCAGCACCGCCGAGAGGATGTATTTGATCATCTCCTCCGCAATCTCGATGATGTCCGGCAGTTCTGCAAAGGCCACCTCCGGCTCCACGTGCCAGAACTCAGCCACGTGACGGGGGGTGTTGCTGTTTTCCGCACGGAAAGAGGGGCCAAAGGTGTAAATCTTACCGAAGGCCATAGCCGCCATCTCGCCCTCCAGCTGACCGGAAACCGACAGGCCGGCCCGGCGACCGAAGAAATCATCGGCATAGTATTCCTCGGCGCTCTTGTAGTCCTCGGAATAGCCGATGGTGGTTACCTTGAACATCTCCCCGGCGCCCTCGCAGTCGCTGGCGGTGATGAGAGGGGTGTTCACATAGACGTAGTTGCGCTCCTGGAAATAGCGGTGGATAGCAGCGGCCATCACGCTACGCACCCGGAAAATGGCGTTGAAGGTGTTGGTGCGCACACGCAGATGGGGGATAGTACGCAGGAACTCCAGGGTGCAACGCTTCTTCTGCAGGGGGTACTCACCGGGGCAGACGCCCAGCACAGTGACGGCGGTGGCGTTGACCTCCACCCCGTTGCGCTCGCTCTGCACCAGCTCACCCTCCACCTTGAGGGAGGTGCCCAGGGGCATAAAGGGGCTCACGTCAGCGATGACCGCCTTGTCCAGCACAATCTGCAGGTGCTTCAGGGAGGTGCCGTCGTTGAGCTCGACGAAGGCCACGTTCTTGGAATCCCGGCTGGTGCGTACCCAGCCGCAGACGGTGACCTGCTGGCCGATATACGCCGGGTCATTGTACAGCTTTACGATGTCGATGTGTTTCATAATATGTCTCTCCTTCTGTGGATAGTATGCAACAATAAAAAAACGCCATTCGCCCTAATCTCTTAGGACGAACAGCGCTGTGTCCGTGGTGCCACCTAATTTGTCTGCTTTTGCAGACCACTCCGCCTCTGACAAGGCTTATCCGTCTAACGCACGGCCTACGGCGCCCCTACTGCGCCCCTGCGGGCGGTTCAGTTTGCAACTCGGGAGGGTTATTCGCACAGCCGCTCTCCGCCGGGCTTTCACCCTCCCCGGCTCGCTGGGGGCGCCTTGCTGTGGTACTTGGCTCCGTCATGGTTTTTTAATACAATAGCATAAACGGAAGGATTTGTCAAATCTTTTTTCAAAACCGCCCGGGAATACCCCTCACAGTTTGATAATACACGATACCTTGGGAATTTTCCGAATCAAAACCGTTAGCCCCCAGCTGACGAACAGCACAAGCAATGACAGGGCCATCCGTTCCGCCAACGAGCAGGCGGCGATATCTACCTTTTTATCGATGACAGCAATAACGATCTTGTGTAACAAATAGATTCCCATCGTGTTGTCCCCTACACTGGAAAGCGCGCGGTTTAACAAACGGTTATGCAAAGGCAGTCGGCTGCAGACAAAAAACAGCCCCACCACCGTAAACAGCAAAAAGATCTGGGAATAGTTGAAAGCCGCCGAATAGGTTGCTCCCTTATAGAACGACACAGAAACCCCCAGGAGGCAGGTCAATACCGCACTGACAAGGCCGGCCACAGCATATTTCCTTTTGGGCATCGTCTCCATATTCCTGTAAAGATAACCGCCAAGCATGAAATAGATGACGTAAATATTCGTGCCGAGCACCAGGGAATACTGCTTGCAAAAGAAAACCACACCATGTAGCAGACTCTTATCCACAACGCCGGCAACCAGCGACAGGAGATTGATTCCATAGGTGGAAACCATCAGCACCAGCAACAGATAATCGAAAAGCTTTTGCTTGGTATCATACAGATGCTTGAGCACAGGGAACACCAGATAGACCACCACCAGTTTCTGCAAAAACCACAAGACACCGGTGTGGGAATTGTTGATGTCGGTATGCAGAACCGAGTCCACCACGCTACGCAGGGTCAGCGGCTCCCCTTTGATCAGCGTGATGCTGACATCCATGATGAGAGACCATAAAAGGATGATAAACACCACCCTTAGCGTCCGGCGCATGTGCTTTTTTGCATCAAACGGCCTGTCAAACATCAAAAAGCCGTTTATCAGCATAAAAATAGGCACACCCTCGCAAAACAGGCGTACACAATACTGCCCCATGGATTGCCAGGAGCCCAGCGAAATAAAATCCGTGTGCCACGTTCCGCTGTGTAAGGTGATGACCAAAAATATCGCTATCGTCTTCAGCAAATCTATGTATGGTATTCTTTGCTTGGCCATTCGTCTTCCCCCTCTCCAAACTTCCTGCTATATACCCTTGCTGCAACACCGTGTCTACTTGCATTATCTCTTCAGCCGTAGTTGCTTATAGGCAATGAATGTATCAAATCGATACATTTTCCGGTTATCCAAACAGCTTGCTCAGCCACTTATTCCGGCTGAACAGAGCATACAGCGCACAACCGCCGGCCACCACTGCGGCATAAATGATCCAACCGCCGATATGGTCCGGGATATGCAGAATCTCCAGTGCCTTTTTCCCCACGGCCACAAAGCCAAACTGCACCAGATAAATTGCCGTACTGGCGCCTCGGATAAACCGGGTATCCACGTTGGGGTTCCAGGTACGGAGCCAGGATACCAGATAATACACCGCCACCGGTAACAGCAGATACATACTGCAATCTGCCTCCGGCGTAGCCTTGCTGCGGGCCAGCAGAATTTCTCCCACCAACAGCACAAGACTGCACACCGCCTTGACCGGCAGATGCCGGACGACCCTGCCCGCCGCAATCTGCTCGCCCACGCACAGGAGGGGGAGCGCAAACAGCAGGCCGTTCCGGGTGGTAAGGAATACCGCCGCATACCAGCCGGGCATACCGCCGGTCAGCCACATATAGGTGTCGCCAAACAGCGTACCGGCCACGTACAACACCCCCGCCACCACATACAGCGGCCGCCGGTTACGCACCAAGCAAAAGGGCACTGCCGCTACCAGCATTGCCGTGAGATACCACAGATAGCCGGGAGTCTGGAATACGACACTCTGCAAAAGGCCCCAGGATACACCCTCATATACCACCACAATAGGCAGATAGATAATCAGCCAGGTGAGCAACAACCGGCCATTCTTTTTTCAAACCGCACCAGCGCCTCCCGGGGAGAGCGCACCCCCACGGAACCTGCCAACAGCATACCCGCTACGGTGAAAAAGAAGGGAACGCCCAACCGCCCGAAATACTGCGCCATAATTTCTTTGACCGGGCTGTCGCCAAAGGAGATGTGCAAGAAAGGAATTAAACAGGCGAAAACAAATTTTGCCACATCAATACCGGTCAGACTTTGCCTATTTGCGGCGGTCGGTTGCGCCGTTGCTTGAACTGATACCATCATATACTCCTCCACTCCTCCTGCACGTATGCATTTTTTGCTGAGAAAAGACGCATTCGGGATGCCGAAGCCGCAACGTCATTTGACCTCACAGTTGTCAATAGCATAGTCCAAAAGAATATTGATCAATTCGTTGCGAGATCGATTGGTCGCCTTGGACAGCTCGTCCAGATTTCTGACCGTTTCTTCCTTTATGCGGATAGAAAAGATCCTGTAGCCATCTTCTCCCCGAAGGGACTTTTGTCTGATGATCAATTTCTCTTTCACGAAAAACCACCTCACATCAAGTATGTCTTTTTTCTTGTTAGAATAATATGTTATAATTCATAACATAAAGGCACTCTGCTAATCTACAGAGCGCCTTTGCATTCTTTACATATTAATAAAAAAGCCTTGTCAAAAGACAAGGTTGGGGGTATAATAATAAGATACTAAAAAAACCGGGAAGGAGGCGATAGACATGCCGTTATATCCACTCAAAAAAATCAGTGCGCTGGCAGATGGACGGCAAGCCTATCTGCGTGGGGTCAGCGGCTATAACACCGGCTGGGTGCGGGAATACACCAGCACCCCAGACGCTTTCTACCCGGAGCTCATCACCGCCACGGTGCAGGAGCCTGCCGCCACCTACCGGGTGGAGGTAGGCTTCGGCGACGTAGACGAGGCCACCCATCTGGAATGTACCTGCGGCCAGTTCCGACCGGGCCATGGAGCCTGCAAGCACATTGTGGCGGCACTGGTGCACAAATACTACAAGGATATGCTGGACGGCCCCCCGGCAAGCACCGCCCCGGTCACCCGGGCAGGCGGTGAGACCGACCCGGCCGCACGCCAGCTTATCGACCAGTACCTGTCCCGGGAGGCCGCCCGGCTGACCGCCGCCGAGGAGCACGAGCCGCCGGTATCCCTTCAGCCGATGCTGACCCTGGCCGGTGGCCGGGCCAGTGTGGCCTTCACTGTCGGGCACGAGCGCCCCTACAGCATCAAAAACCTGCTCCGCTTCGGCGAACAGATGGCTCGGGGGGAGACGGCGGTATACGGCAAACAGCTGACCCTGCTCCACCACCGGGGACGGTTTGCTCCGGAGAGCCTGCCCCTGCTGGAGTTCCTGTTGGCCGAGCTGACCGAACGCCAGGGCATCCCCCAGGCCATGCTGGGCAATGTGGGGGAACTGCGGCTCAGCCCGGCCGGCTTCGACCGGCTGTTCTCCCTGTTGCTTGGCAGTACCGTCGCCCTCTGTGGGGAGGATGGCGAACACCGCATCACCCTGGCGGAAGGCCTGCCCACCCTGCCCCTCACCATCCGCAAGGAGCGAGACGGCGTCCGCATCATCGGCGAGCCGGTGCAGACGGTGTACGGTACCTCTACCCTGTACCTGCTCCACCGGGGCACCCTCTACCGCACCGGCAGTGAATATACCCGGCGGATGACCGAGTGGCTACGCACTGTCAACCGCTGTCCTCAAGGGCTGTTTATCGCCACCGAGCAACTTCCTGCCTTTTGCAGTGGGGTATGGACAGCAATCCGTCCCTACATCCGGCCGGAGGGGGATATGGCTGCCCTGGAAAGCAGTGCACCGCCCCCCATGCGGACGGAAATTCGGCTGGATTTGCCCCAGCCCGACACCGTCACCGCCCGGGTCATCTTCCGCTACGGCGGCGGGCTGACGGCGGGCTATGCCACCGCCCCCCAGCCCTGGCAGGATACCCTGAAGGAATTGCGGGTACGCCTGCTGCTACAACGCTATTTCTCCGCCGACCCGGACGACCCTGAACTACTGCGTATGGATGGGGACGAGGCGGCGCTGTATGGCTTCATCACACAGGGTCTGCCTAAGCTGGAGCAGGTGGCAGAAGTGTATCCCACCGCCGCCATGCAACAGGTGTCCCTGGCCACCGCCCCCCGCTTCACTGTCAGCATCGGGCTGGTGGATGACCTGCTAAATATGCAGTTGGAACTGGAACACATCGACCCCGCCGAGCTGGCCGGTATCCTGTCCGGCTATCGGGAAAACCGGCCCTATCACCGGCTACAGGATGGCCGGTTTATCGCTCTGGACAGCGTGGAGCTGGCCAGGCTGGCCGAACTGGCGGAGGGCCTGGGGCTCTCCCCGAAAGACCTCAAAAGCGGCCACCTGTCTCTGCCCAAATACCGGGCGCTGTATCTGGAGCGCCTGCTCCGGGAGCACCGGGGGGATGTGCGGCGTGACCGCACCTTCACCAGCCTGCTGGACCGCTTCTCCCGGGCGGTGAACAGCCGCTATGAACTGCCGGCCAGCCTGCAACCTGTCCTGCGTGGCTATCAGCGGGCCGGTTACCGGTGGCTGCGCACCATGGAGGAACTGGGCTTCGGCGGTATCCTGGCCGACGATATGGGCCTGGGTAAGACCATACAGATTATCGCCCTGCTGCTGGCGGCCAAGGAGGCCGGCAACACCGTTCCCTCCCTGGTGGTCTGTCCCACCTCGGTGGTACTGGGCTGGGAGCGGGAGATTGCCCGGTTTACCCCGGCCCTGCGGGTACTGTGCGTCATCGGGGATGCGGCTGAACGCCGCCGCCGGCTGGACACGGTGAGTAGCTATGACGTTATCATCACCTCCTACGATATGCTCAAGCGGGATGTGGATGCCTATACGCCTCTCACCTTCCGCTATCATGTCCTGGACGAGGCACAATATATCAAAAACAGCCGCACCCAAAATGCCCGGGCGGTGAAAACCATCCGGGCGGCCAGCCGCTTCGCTCTCACCGGTACGCCGGTGGAAAACCGGCTGGGCGAATTGTGGAGCATCATGGACTTCCTGATGCCGGGGCTGCTGTTTTCCTATCCCAAATTCCGCAGTCGGTTGGAACAACCCATCCTACGGGAGCAGGATGACCGGGCTCTTACCCGGCTACGGCGGATGGTGTCCCCCTTCATCCTGCGCCGGCTGAAAAGCGAGGTGCTGGCGGAGCTCCCCCCCAAGACGGAGCGTGTACTGCCCGCCACCATGGACCGTCCCCAACGGCAGGTATATCTGTCGGCTATCGCCCAGTTGCGGCAACAAATCACCGGCATGGGTCACCTGACCGGCAAAAACCGGCTGACCGTGCTGGCCATGCTCACCCGGTTGCGGCAGCTGTGCTGTGACCCCCGGCTGTGCTGTGAGGGGTACACCGGCGGCAGCTGTAAACTGGATGCTTGTATCGAACTACTGCAGGAGGCCACCGCCGGTGGCCACAAGGTGTTGCTGTTCTCCCAGTTCACCTCCATGCTGGCCATCATCCGCAAGCGGCTGGAGCAGGAGAGCATCTCCTATTACCTGCTCCAGGGCTCCACCCCCAAGGAGGAACGAGCCCGGCTGGTGGAAGCCTTCAACACCGACGAAACAGCGGTGTTCCTCATCTCTCTGAAGGCCGGCGGCACCGGCCTCAACCTGACCGGGGCGGACATGGTCATCCACTACGACCCGTGGTGGAATATGTCCGTGCAAAACCAAGCCACCGACCGGGCCCACCGCATCGGGCAGAAAAACCCGGTGCAGGTCATCCGGCTCATCGCCCGGGATACGGTGGAGGAAAAAATCCTGCAAATGCAGGAAAGCAAGTGGCAGTTGGCCGAGCAGGTAGTGGGGGGCAAGACCCCCAGCATCAACGACCTGACGGCAGAAGAACTACTGGAACTGCTGGAATAAAAACGAAAGGATGTGGCCTATGTATACCCCCACGGTGGATACCCAAGAGCTGTCCATCCTCCCCTTTGCCGAGGCGCTGGCTCAGGAGAGTGGCTCCCCCTGCGACTACGACCGGGAGGGGTGGCTGTACGTGCCGAGCCAGTTTGCCCCCTATCGGTACATTCTCGGCACCCGGGGACAGAACCCTCTCATCTGCATCGGCATCAACCCCTCCACCGCTGTGCCGGGCGACCTGGACAACACGCTCAAATCGGTGGAGCGTATCGCCAAGGGCAACGGCTTTGACAGCTTCATTATGTTCAACGTCTACGCCCAGCGGGCCACCGACCCCGACTGCATGGACACCGCCTGCAACGAGGCACTCCACCGGGAGAACATGGCCGCCTTCCGCTATGTGCTGGCCGGGTGTGCCGGTACGCCCACGGTGTGGGCGGCCTGGGGCACCATCATCGAAAAGCGTCCCTATCTGTTTGATTGTCTGCAGGATATGCTGGCCATCGGCGCAGACTACGGCGCACGCTGGGTGACTGCCGGCCGCCGGTCAAAGGCCGGCCACCCTCACCACCCCCTGTACCTACGCAAGGACTGCGGCCTGGACGCCTTTGACGCCGCCGCCTACCGGGAACAATTTTCCGGACGGTAAGAAGCACAAAAGAGCCGTGCATCACATGATGCACGGCTCTTCTTATAGGTCGTGATTACTTATACAGCGGGCCGTAGGCGGCACAGGCACGGTAATCCTGGCCCTCCTTATCCATACCAAAGGCATTCCAGGCGGCAGGACGGTATACATCCGCATCCGGCACATTATGCATGCACACGGGGATGCGCAACATGGAGCACATGGTGATCAGATCGGCACCGATGTGGCCGTAGGCGATGGCACCGTGGTTGGCGCCCCAGTTGTTCATCACATCGTAGGCGGTGTTGAAGGGGCTGCCCTCCTTACCGTCGCAACGGGGGGTAAACCAGGTGCAGGGCCAGGTGGGATCGGTACGCATCATCAGCGTCTTGGTCACGTCATCCGGCAGGTTGACCGTCCAACCCTCGGCGATCTGCAACACGGGGCCCAGACCCTTGACCAGATTTAGACGAATCATGGTCGCCGGCATCTCGGCACGGGTGGTGAAGGAGCTGGAGAAGCCGCCGCCACGGAAATAGCCGTTATCCGCCGCCGGCCAGGTGGTGGCCTCGGTCATCTTCTTGATATCCTCGTCGGTAACCTCCCACCACTTCTTCATCAGGTGGACGCCGTTCTCGTCGGTACACTCGCCACAGGCATCCAGCGCCGTGGCACCGGAGTTAATCAGGTGGATAAAGCCGCCGTTCTCCTTGGCAACGCCGTCCACGGCATAGCCGGAAGCCTTCTCGCAGGCCTCGGGAGACCAGTAAGTACGCACATCCGAGAACATCGCCGCCCGGTTGGTGAGCAGTTTGATGAACAGCATGCCCAAACCGTTGAGCACGTCGTTCTCGGTGGCCAGGATGTAAGGCTCACGGGCGCCATTGTGGTCAAAGGTGGAGTTGAGCAGCGCCTCGGGGAAGTCGCAGTTGGGATAGAAGTCCGTCCACTGACGCTGGCCCTGGAAGCCGGCGGCGATGGCGTTGTGTCCTACCATCTCCTCCTCACAACCGGCCGGCAGGTTGGGGTTGCCATTCATCAGGTCTTTGATGATGCAGTACATCTTCGCCAGGAAGTCCCACTGCTCCGCCTTCTTCTCGTCGGAGGTGCGGACGAACTCGGGGTTCTTATCCCAGCCCTCTTTGCAGTTTTCCGCAATCCAGGCCTTCGCCTTCTCTACCTCGGCGGCGTCATAGATGCCCTCGGACATGCGGCGGATAATTTCCACCTCATCCACAGACTCCACACGCATACCCAGATATTCCTCGATGAAGGCGGGGTCGATAATCGAGCCGCCGATACCCATGCAGATCGAGCCGATCTGCAGGTAGGATTTGCCCCGCATAGTCGCAACCGCCACAGCGGCACGGCCGAAGCGCAACAGCTTCTCCTGCACGTCGGCAGGAATATTCTCTACCTCGTCCAGATTCTGCACATCATGGCCATAGATGCCGAAGGCCGGCAGACCCTTCTGAGCGTGGGTGGCCAGCACGGAGGCCAGATACACGGCGCCGGGACGCTCGGTACCGTTAAAGCCCCACACGCCCTTAATAGTCATGGGGTCCATGTCCATGGTCTCGGAGCCGTAGCACCAGCAGGGGGTGACGGTCAGGGTGATATCCACGCCCTCTTTCTTAAACTTGGCGGCGCAGGCGGCGCTCTCCGCCACACGGCCGATGGTAGTATCAGCAATAACCACCTTCACCGGCTCGCCGTTGGAATACTGGATGTTCTCCTCAAACAGCTTCTTCGCCGCCTGAGCCATCGCCATGGTCTGCTCCTCCAGGCCCTCCCGCACCTTCAGCGGGCCGCGGCGGCCATCGATGGTGGGGCGAATACCGATAACCGGATACTCGCCGATGTATCTGTTCTTTGCCATATTTATTTACCTCCTAAATAATATCAGTTACAGCGTAATGTTTTGCCATCGCCTGAGCAATAAGTATTATACAGCATCGAAATGGGTTTGTAAACCTTTTTCATATAATTTGCTAATATTTTATGCTGTAATAGCCTGCTCAGATGCCAACATGTGAGCAACACAATGAGATTGTTTAACGGATTATTGCATTTTTCAGCAGCGTTTTTGACATAAACCAGCGACTCTTACCGGATTCCGGTAAGAGTCGCTTGAAATCAGTTCTCGCTGAAAATCACCGTTACATCGGGGTGCAACTGGAGAATAGAGGCGGGCACCTGGGGGGTGATAGGACCGTAGAAGGCCTTTTCCAGAATATCCTTTTTGGCCGCACCGTTGGCAATAAGCAGTACCTTGCGGGCGCCCATGATGGCGCCCATGCCCATGGTCACCGCCTGGCGGGGCACCTCGTCCCGGCTGGCGAAGAAGCGGGCGTTGGCCTCGATGGTAGACTCGTCCAGCTCCACCGGGTGGGTCTCCTTAGTGAAGCAATCGTCCGGCTCGTTGAAACCGATGTGCCCATCCAGACCGATGCCCAGAAGCTGCAGGTCAATGCCACCCAAGCTCTCAATAAGAGCATCGTACTGCCGGCCTTCCTCCACCGGGTCAGCAGACACGCCGCTGGGCACATAGGTGGCCTCGGGACGGATGTTGATGTGAGCAAACAGGTTATGGTCCATAAAATAGCGGTAGCTCTGCTCGTTGTCGCCGGTCAGCCCCACATACTCGTCAAGATTAACGGAGGTAACCGCCGAAAAATCCACGTCCCCGGCCTCGCACAGCTTCGCCAGATTAGCATAGGTGCCCAAGGGAGAGGAGCCGGTCGCCAGACCCAGCACGCAGTCCGGCTTCATCACCACCTGGGCGGCGATCAGGTTGGCCGCCTTGCGGCTGAGCTCCTCGTAGGTCTTGACAGTGATAAACGTCATGATACTCCACTTCTTTCTGTTTTGATTTTTCGCAAACAGCCCGCCAAAAAAATCAGCCGGCAACAGTTGCTTTTTTTCTGCTTTAATGGTACAATATTTCTATACATCATCACAACCAACAGTTTTGCTGAAAAATAAACGGATTTTGACTTTTTAAGGAGCGCCTGCCATGAATGACATCGCCCTCAATTATGAAGAAAAGGATATTATCGACTATGCCGGCCAGCCGGTAAAGTGTCTGCTGTATTGCTGTGAACGGGGCGAACAGCCCTTTCCGCTCCACTGGCACCGTCGGATGGAGCTGCTACACATCTATTCCGGTACCCTGCAACTGACGGTGGGGGGACAGACGGTGGTGGCCAAGGCAGGGGATACTGTCAGTATCCCTCCCCGGTGTCCCCATGTAGGCATTGCCGGCCCACAGGGTGTCCGGTATCGGGTGGTGATGTTCGAGACCGGCCTGCTGTCGGAGGAGCTTCTCCCTTACCTCTCCCCCCTGCGGGAATTGGCGGCAGGCACTATGCGGTTTCACGCCATTGTTAACCATCCCGCCGTCACCGCTGAGGTCAACGCCCTTACCGACGCCTACTATGCCGACAATGCCTCCCCTATCCTGGTGCTGGGACAGCTGTACCGCCTGGTAGGCCTGCTGGCCCGGGATTTCTGCGACCGGGAATATACCAGTCACCCGGCCGACCGGCGGCTATGGGAGGTCATCGACTATATCGAGAACAACTATACCTCTCCCCTCTCCACCGCCCAGTTGGCCGCCCATTTTCACTATGAGGAGGCCTATCTGTGCCGGCGGTTCCGCCAACAGACAGGACTGACCGTGCTGGCCTATTGCCACGCCCTGCGGCTCAACCGGGCCCGACGACTGTTGGAGCAGACCGACCAAAGCATCGCCCGCATCGGCGCCCAATGCGGCTACGACACCACCAGCTATTTTATCCGGAAATTTAATGAGCAGTTTGGCATGACGCCCGCCAAATGGCGCCGCACCCACGGGGAAAAAGGAAAGGCCCGGGCCGCCCTGTCCTTTGGCGGGACAGAGGAGGGCGCCGATGAATAAGTCTCTATGCCGGGAGGCCATCCTGTCCCGGTTACATACCCACGCCTTTGGCCGCCCTCTGACGGTGGTGGAGGAAACCGCCTCCACCAACACCGACCTGCGGCAGATGGCCGCCGAGGGCGCGCCGGAGGGCAGTACCCTCATCGCCAACGCCCAGACCGGCGGTCGGGGGCGGCGGGGGCGGAGCTTTTTCTCCCCCACCGGCGGCATCTACCTGTCCACCCTGCTCCGGCCATCCTCCCACGCCCGGCCGGAGCTGATCACCTCCTGCGCCGCCGTAGCGGCGGCCAGAGCCATCGAACGGCTGTGCCCCCTGGAGGTGGGCATCAAGTGGGTCAACGACCTGTACATCCGCCGCCGCAAGGTGTGCGGCATCCTGGCGGAAGCCGGGTTCACCGCTGATGGCAGAATGGACTATATCGTGCTGGGCTTCGGTATCAACGTAGCGCCCATGGTCATGCCGCCGGAGCTGGAGGCCATTGCCACCAGCCTGGGGAATGAGGGGGAGCCCCCACAGCGGGAGGCGCTGATAGCGGCTCTGCTGGAGGAATGGGAAGCGGCCTATGCTACCTTGGACACCGGGGACTTCCTGCAGGAGAGCCGCCGCCGCAGTGTGGTGCTGGGGCAGGCGGTGACGGTCATCCAGGGAGAGGCGTCCTTCCCGGCCACCGCTACCGCTATCACGGACGATGGCCACCTGCTGGTCACCGCCCATGACGGTGAGCACCTGCTGAAGGCCGGCGAGGTCAGCCTGCGGATATGACATAAAAAATCCGACCGGGGTTTCCGGTCGGATTTTTCTGTTTCATTACACCAGCAAGTCCTCGCCGCAGACAAAGGTGAATCCGGCGTCCGCAATCAAGGTAGCGGCCAGGTCGATCTTCGCCGCCGCATCCGGCTGATAGGCATAATAATCGGGATAATAATACTGCTCGTGGATGAGGAAGCCCAGATATTCGTTGTCCAGGGCAGGGCAGATGTCCTCACGCACCTCATCAAAGCTCTTGCACAGGTTGATGGTGCCGGTGTTGCAATACACCTTGAAGCGCAGGCCTGTCTCCTCGTCCATCACATAGTCCAGGGTGGTTTTGGTCGCCGCCCACTGTTCCTCGGTGATGTGGTTCCAACCGCAAGCAGAACGGTCGATAGCCACATCCCGGCTACCACGGTGGAACACACGGGTCTCCGGCTTACGGTTCTGCAGCAGACGGGCGGCATGGCCGTAGGGCAGGGAGTTTACATCCCCGTTGTACTCCTCCGTTTCGCCACAGGTACAGCAGACCATCTCGGCACCACAATCGTGCAGCGCCTTGCAGGCGTCCTTGCTCAGGGGCAACCAGTGGGTGCACAGCGCCTTCTTTGCCCAGCTTTTTTCTCCGGCGAAGCGGATAACCTCCCGCTCCATAGCCATAAACAGGTCTTTAATATCCTGGTAATCGGCGTTGATACTGGGATAGTCCGGGAACTCCTGCTTGGCGTGGAAGGCAAACTTCAGCCAGTCGGCATTGGCCTCGAACTCCGCCTTATAGGCGTCGGTCATCTCCGCCAGGGAGAACTCATCTGTGCCGTAAAAATAGTCGGTGCGGTAAAACAGGTTCATCTGCACCTTCAGGCCGGTCTTATCGTGGGTCTCCTTGAGGGATTTCAGGAAAAAGTGGTCGAAAACAGAGGCCGGGCGCTGCCGGGTCAGGTCACGGAACACCCAAATAACATCGTCAATAAAGAAAAAAGCCTTTTTGTTCATTCGTATCGCTCCTTCTATATAATCTACCTGCATTATACCTGCCGAAGCGGAACAAATCAAGTGTTTAAAAACAAAACACTGTACAAAACAACGATTTTATGCTATACTGCCTGCAGAGAGGGGGGTGGATATGTTTCGGGCTTGCGTAACCTTTTCCGCACTGCCGCAAATTGGCTTTGCACACCACTTCTATATGGAAGAAAACTACTGGCAAAAATACGGCAAAGGCGACCACAGCTTTGAGCTGGTGTACATCAACGGTGGCGGTATCACCGGGGAATTGTACGGCAAGCGCTTCATCGCCCAGCCCGGCAGTCTGCTGGTGCTGTTCCGTCACCTGCCCATCCGGCTGTATTCCACCGACGGTCTGCCCCAGAGCCACTGTAGTGTCCAGCTCATCCCCGGAGAGTACGCCTTCACCCTGCTGGGGCAGGATGCGTTACCGCCGGAGGATTTCGCCGGTATATTGCTTCCCTTTGTCCTGCCTCCCTGCGAGGAGTGCGAGAGTATCCGGAAGGAGCTGTTCGCCATCGTATCCGACCTGGGGGCCGACCGCAAGGGAAATGCCCTGTCCGCCTCCCTGCGGGCTATGGGTGTCCTGGCCAAGGTCAATGCCCTCTGCCGCAGTAGCCTATACAGCGACCCCGGCGGCTCCCCGCTGGACTACCGCATCAAGCGGTATATCATTCGTCACCTGGGACAAAAAATCACCCTACAAGACATCGCCGGACGGCTTGGGAAATCCCCCAACTATCTCAATAGCATATTCAAGAAGAACAACGGCATCAGCATCCACCAGTACATCAACCGGGAAAAGGTGCGGCTAATGGCCGAACTGATGGAAAACAAAGGGCTGTCCTTCCGGGATGCCTGCCTGAATGTGGGGGTGGAGGAGATCACCTACGGCTATCGGCTGTTCAAAAAGCACATGGGCCTGTCCCCCGGCGAGTACCTCCGTGGCCTGCACCGGGTAGACAGATAGAATAGGAGTGTTTTCTATGCGTATGAAGGATAAATTGCACACAGGCGAGCTGTACCTGCCGGATGACGACTCCATCATGGAGGAACAGCTACGTTGCCTGGAAAAACTGTACGACTACAACGCCACCCGCCCCCTGGAACAGGAAAAGCGGGTGCGGCTTCTGCAGGCCATGTTCGCCGAAATCGGTGAGGGTTGTTACATCGAGCCGCCGCTACACGCCAACTGGGGCGGCCACCACGTTCATTTCGGCAAGAAGGTGTATGCCAACTTCGGTCTGACACTGGTGGACGATACCCATATTTACATAGGCGACTACACCATGCTGGGACCCCACGTAACCATTGCCACGGCCGGGCACCCTATCCTGCCGGAACTCCGGGAACAGGGATACCAGTATAATGCGCCTGTGCATATCGGGAAAAACTGCTGGCTGGGTGCCGGCGTCATCGTCCTCCCCGGCATCACCATCGGGGACAATGTGGTCATCGGTGCCGGAAGTGTAGTCACCAAAGACCTGCCGGATAACGTGGTGGCCGTGGGCAATCCCTGCCGCATTCTCCGGGAAGTCAATGACCACGACCGGGAATACTACTTCAAAAACCGGAAAATTGAGTGGTAAAAAAGCAGGAGCAGACAGTGTCTGCTCCTGCTTTTATCTTGTTTACCGTACGGAGAACAGCATATCGCCATAGGAGGGGAAGGGCCACAGATCCTTGGCCACCAGCACCTCCAGGCCGTCTGCAGACTGCCGCAGGGCATCCATGGCCGGGATAACCTCGTCCCGGTAGTAGTTGGCTACCGTCTGGGGCTCCTGTCCCGGTTGCTCTGCCACCGCCAGCACCTGCCGCAGGCAGGCAAGGCGATCCGTCAGCTGGTCGGTCAAGGCGCTGACCTTCTCCAGCAAAGCCGTCTCTGTGTTACAGGCCAGCGAGGGCATGGCCGCCCGTTTGGCAGACAGGGCCTCGGCCAGTTCCCGGCCGTACCGGATGACCGCCGGCACGATGTCCTTCTGGGTCATGCTGACCATGGTATGGGCCTCAATGTGCAATACCTTGGCATAGTTAGTGAGGTAAATATCGTACCGGGAGTGCATCTCTGCCTCGGAATACACCCCATATTTTTCGAACAGCGCAATGTTCTTGGGCAGAATGTAGCAGGGCAGACAGTCTGCTGTGGTGGGCAGATTGAGCAGCCCCCGACGCTTTGCCTCCTCCGTCCAGGCCTCATCGTAGCCGTTGCCGTTGAAGATAATCCGCTTATGCTCCCGGATAACCCGGCGAATGAGGGCGCCCAGCGCCCCGTTGAAATCCTCTGCCCCCTCCAGCTCGGTGGCAAACTCGTCCAACTGCTTGGCCACAGCGGTATTCAGCACCACGTTGGGCTCGGACACCGGCTGGGAGGAACCCAGCATACGGAACTCGAACTTATTACCGGTAAAAGCAAAGGGCGAGGTGCGGTTACGGTCGGTAGTATCCTTGGGGAACCGGGGCAGGGTGTGGACGCCTACCTTCATCTGCACCTGCTCCTTGGTGGCGTAGGCGGTGCCGTTCTCCAGACTTTCCAGAATGGCGGTCAGCTCATCCCCCAGGAAAATGGACACCACAGCTGGCGGCGCCTCCTGGGCGCCCAAGCGGTGGTCGTTGCCTGCAGAGGCAATCGACACGCGCAGCATATCCTGGTACTCGTCTACCGCCTTGATGACGGCGCAGAGGAACAGCAGGAACTGGGCATTCTCATGCGGAGTGTCGCCCGGCTCCAGCAGATTCATACCGGTGTTCGTGGAAATCGACCAGTTGTTATGCTTACCGCTGCCGTTCACCCCGGCAAAGGGCTTTTCGTGCAGCAGGCACACCAGGTCGTGCCGGGCGGCCACCTTTTTCATCAGCTCCATGGTGAGCTGGTCGTGGTCAGCGGCAATGTTGGCGGTGTTGAAAATCGGTGCCATCTCATGCTGGGCCGGGGCGCCTTCGTTATGCTCCGTCTTGCACAGCACACCCAGCTTCCACAGCTCCTCGTCCAGGTCGCGCATATAGGCGGCCACCCGGGATTTAATGGCTCCGTAATAGTGGTCGTGGAGTTCCTGCCCCTTGGAGGGGCGGGCGCCGAACAGGGTGCGGCCGGTGTTGATGAGGTCCTTGCGCCGGTCGTACATCGCCTTGTCGATGAGGAAATATTCCTGCTCCGGCCCCACGGTGGTACGCACCATGGTCACATCCTCGTTGCCGAACAGGTGGAGCACACGCAGCACCTGCTTGTTCAGCGCCTCCATAGAACGGAGCAGCGGCGTCTTCTTGTCCAATGCCTCGCCGCCATAGGAGCAGAAGGCCGTGGGGATATACAACGTATTGTCCTTAATAAAAGCATAGGAGGTAGGGTCCCAAGCGGTGTAACCCCGTGCCTCAAAGGTGGCCCGGAGGCCGCCGGAGGGGAAGGAGGAGGCATCCGACTCGCCCTTGATGAGCTCCTTGCCGGAAAATTCCATAATCACCTTATCCCCGGCCACCGGCGAGATGAAGCTGTCGTGCTTCTCCGCCGTGATGCCGGTCATGGGCTGGAACCAGTGTGTAAAATGGGTTGCTCCCTTTTCAATGGCCCAGTCCTTCATGGCCGCCGCCACAACCGCCGCCACCGAAGGGTCCAGCTTGCGGCCGTTCTCTTTGGTGCGCATCAGTGCCTGATAGGTGGCTTCCGGCAGACGCTCTTGCATCACCTGGTCATTAAATACCATACAGCCAAACAGGGCGGGAATATCCTTCATTGTTGCTCACTCCTCAAAGATTGGGGTAGAATCGGGAGCTTCTCCCATTGTTACCCTCTAGTATACCGCCCGACCGCCTGCTTTGTCAATGAAAATATCCGGCAAAAGCCGCTCCGACGCCACATTCTGGGGATTTTTTTGAAAAAAAGCAAATTTCCTCTTGCAAAGCAGGCGAAAGTAGTGTACAATAGTACCTGCTCCAAAAAGAGCACCATATCCGCCCGTGGCGAAGCTGGATATCGCAGTGGATTCCGATTCCAAAGGCCGGGGGTTCGAATCCCTCCGGGCGGGCCAAAAAAAAGAAGTAACTTTTGTCTACCAAAAGTTACTTCTTTTTTTATCCAAGCCGCAGGCTTGGCATATCATCACGACGCAGTCGTGTATATCATCAGCCCCTTTGGGGCTGTATCTCATCACGCGTCAGCGTGCATCCTCCTGCGGCTTGATGAGATGCAACACTGCGT
>JAFURT010000041.1 GCA_017471765.1 Clostridia bacterium | reverse complement strand
TTCACGTTAAAGACCTCCCTGTTATTTTAGTTGTGTGGTCGGCAAACCACTTCTACTTTAACAGGGTGTTTCTTTTTTGTCTACTTTACTCCTCGCTAAAAGCTATTCTTTTACCCCCGGTAAAACCGGGGGTTGTCTTTGCTACAACCAAAACGGCCGGGGGCTGTGGATTTCCACAGCCCCCGGCTTTTTTCTTTTGCACAAATGGAAATTCGGACGGAAGGCAAAGATTATTTGCGATACGCTTCCAGCACAGCCGCCTCGAACACCTCGGAAACCACGTCCATACCAATGGCATTGAAGTGCAGACCATCCGCCAAATAGGCGCTGGTCGCATCCAGCTCGCTGGCGTAAATATCCACAACAACCGCATCAAAATCCGCGGCAATGGTCTTAATAGCGGCATTGAACTCCTGCAAAGCCGCATCGTCCACACGCCAGGTGTTGGAGTGCAGGGTGAAGCAGAACACCTTAGCATCCGGGTAGGTGGTAGTCATCTTGTGCATCATAATAATGTAGCCCTCGATGAAGGTGGTAGGCTCTGCATAGGTATAGGTGCCGTTGCCGTTATCGGTGATGATGGTGTTGTACAGCTCCTCGCTGTAAGTGCCAAGCGCTGCCTTGTTTTTGAAATCATTGGTGCCAATGAAGGCGGCAATGATATCAGGGGTTGTGCCATTCTTTTCACCCACATTGCAATGCAGGTTGACGGCACGGTCACCGCAGGCGGGTTGAGAGCCGTTGGAGGGAATGCCGAAGACACAAGAACCGGACCAGGAGTTATCCACCAATACGTTCATACCCAGTTTGTCCGCCGACTGCTTCCACCAGGTTTCGTCAACCGAGTTGAGATACTGCTGCATACCGCCGTCAGAGCGACCCGCCAACGTACTGTTGGTGGTGCCGTCGTTATGGTAGCCGTCATAGCTGGAGATGCTATCGCCGATAATGGAGAAATTCAGTCCGGCCACAGGCGAAACATACAGCGGATAGCTCTCCGGCAGCATGATGTGGTACAGCATATACACCGCATCCTTTTCGCTTACGATGCCGTCGGCGTTGACGTCTGCGTTACCCTTGACCGAGTACTGGTCAGGCAGCAACGTATGATACAGCAGCTGGATGGCGTCCCGGCTGTTCAGCACGCCGTCGCCGTTGGGGTCAACCATCGTCAACTGCTCCATGAACGTATCCAGCTCACCAACCAAGGTGATGTTGTCAACCGACATCACCACCTCGTTGAACTTACCGCCGCCACCGTTGGAGAAGAACGCCTTGTTGATGGTGTTCAGGTCGAGCTGACCATTTGTATCTGCGACAGTACCGGCAGGGCCATCCTTCTTGTTATAAAGGGCATCCGCCGGGATGATGACCCAGCCGGAGAAGCCGGGCAACAAATTCAAAGAGTTGTTGTACCAAGCACTTGTCTCAACACCGTTGACGGTTGCCTCGGACAGCTCGCTCTTAACCTCATCATACAGATACACGGTCGCACCGTGCTTCAGCCCATAACCGGCGCCGGTAGACTCCTTGAACTGGATAACCACGCTGTTGTTGGCAGGTGCACTCTCGGGCACGCTGTACCACAGGGCGATGGCAGAGTTGTCGCCGGAAATGAAATCGCTGGCCGCCGCAAAGTCAAGAGTCAGCTTCCAACCGCTGTTGACCTTGTACTGCATCACACCGTCCACAACCGAAGATGTAGAGCCGCTGTCGGTCAGAGTGTAATCCGCCGCATTCTCAAAGTCGACAATCACACTGTCGGTCAAGACAGGAGGCGGTGTCACGGTGTAGGTGTAGGTGACTGTTACATCGTCGGCATCCTCCAGCGTTGCCAATACCTTAATCGTAACGGTGATGTTAGCATCGCCATCATTTACCAAGGTAATACCGCCCGCATACACAGCACTGTCAGCGTTGGGGTCGCTGTCATCGGTGGTATAGCGGATGGTAGCCCCCTCGTTAGCAGAGAAGGTCAGCACCGTGCCGGTAGCAACGCTACTACCGCTCTCAATAGAGGGAGTCAACGTAATGACCGGCTTGACAACAACCACCTTGCCCAAAATGGGAGTAGCATCAATACCGATCTCCTGTCCCCAAGTAACCAGACCGTTCTCCTCCGCATAGGCATTGAGGGTAGCCAGCAGCTCACCGGTAGCAACCGTGGAGCGCACGTCGGTATGATAACTCCAGTTGGTTGCCATATTATCGGCGGTGGTGTACACCTTCTTACCGTAGCCCCAGTAAGCACTGCACAGACCGGTACCGTTCAGCTTACCGGTGTGCAGGAAGTTCTCCACGATGGCACCGGCATCACAGGAGGAAGACACGATAAAGGTGTTAGCACCGCCCTGGGTCAGGGTGGAGTGAATGTTGCGCAGCACCGCACCGTTACGGACAGTACCGGCCAGCATCGTACCGCCGGTAGCGGATACCGTGCCTGCCAGGGTTACATTCTCCAGCGTGCCGTAGAAACGACCGGCAAACAGAGCACCCGTATAGGTGTCTGTGGTGCAGTTGAAGGTGATGGTGTGTCCGTCACCGTCATAATGGAAGAACAGGTTATTGGTCCAAGAATCCTTATTTACCAGTGCGCCACTATAAGACACGTCGGCAGTCTGCTTGAAGTGAGCGCCGGGCAGACCCCAGGCAGAGGTCTTATCCGACCAGGAGGTGCGCTGAATCTTGCCGTAGAGATACGCAAAATCCGCATCCGAGGTAATGAGATAGGGGTCAGCCTCCGTACCGCTGCCCTGCAGCTCCACCTCGGGATAGGTAATGTGCACAGTGTATTCCTTGGTGGTCTTGCCGGTGGTGGAGGGAATCTCCAGCACCTGTCCGTCGTGCAGATAGGCGTTTTCGTACTGCTCCATCAGAGCCGTCCACTTATTCTGGTTGGCTGTACCCTCACCAATCAGGTTGGTAACGCCGCCGCTGTGGACGATGGATGCCACACGGGGGTTATTGTAGGAGGGCATCACGATGTTGATGGTACGAGCCTCGTTGTCGATGGAGATGCTGTCCCACTTATGCATAATAGCGGGGGTAACCGTGCCGTCCACAGCGGTCACCTCGGTGACATAATAGCTGTCCTCCGGCTCGGTGATCTCCAGGGTCACACCCTCGTAGGCGATAAAGTTATCGATGTAAATGGGCGTGCTGTTCTCGCTCATCAGGGTGATGAAGGAGATGCCGTCCTCCGGGTCAGACTGGGCGGTATCGTAGGGAGTACCGCTCAAAGTCGCGCTGGACAGCGTGCGGATGAAGGTGCCGTTGATGTACAGGTCAATCTTGTCCTGAGTCAGGTCGAACTTCATCTTCACATTATTCCAGCCGTCGGCGTTCATCACCGCACCCAGACCGGTCCAGCTGGCAACGGGGTCAAGGTAGGTGATGTTGCCGTTGTCATAGAACTTCAGGTGCAAGCGGTTGCCGTTCCAGTAGTCGCCGGTGTAGGCACTCTTCAGCTCCATAGTGACGTTACCGGTGATGTCATTGAGGTTAATATCAAAGGACATCTCGCCCTTGAGCATATTGGGCATGGAGCGAACGGCACGACCGCCGTCCACAATCTTCAGGGACTGGCTGCCGGCAGCCGCCATATCGGAGGAAATCTCCACCGTAGCAGAAGCCACATTTCCGGACTTGTAGGTGGGCTGCCAGTCGGCATACAGGGCGGAAGAGCCCTCAAAGCTGTTGGCAGCACCCTTGGTCTTGTTGAGATACTCGTCGAAATCCTCGATGAGCAAACCGGTGTTGCGCTGGTTATACTCCCACCATGTGATATAGGCATCCTCCCCATTCTCGCCAACGCCGAGAGCGATGGAGGGCTGGGTGGCACGCATCAGGAAACCGGCGGCGTGACCGCGGGAGGTGCCCTGCCAGGCGTTCAGCTTCTTCTCCCAAGTCTCGCCGTCCTTGGAGGTAGCGAGGGTCAAGGGATAGCGGAAATAGGAGGCACTGCCCTGTACGGTGTTGCCCGACAAAACCAACAGGGTCTCACCGCCGTACTGCTTGAGAGCAGGCATGGTGTTGGAGGCATATACCTTGCTGGGTACTGCATCCGTCCAAGTGATGCCGTTATCGTAGGAATAACACTGATAGAACACCTGCTCCGGGCAGTTCTGGGCACGGAGTAACATCAGCAAAGTGCCATCCTCCAGCGCCACGATAGACGGCTCGGAGGCACCGTTTTCGCTGTTATCGAACTGCAGACCACCGGTGATAATATCCTCACTGGACTGCCAGGTAGCGCCGCAGTCGGTGGAGTAAATAACCGAAACAGCCAGATATTCACCGCCGTCCTTATGCCACCAGCCGTGGGTGCCTACCACATAGTCGACGCCGTCACCCTCCGCACCATCGTAGAAAGGAGCCAGTATACCGTCGCAATAGTTCATATCGTCGATAAGAATATCGTGTCCGATATCCACGGGAGTCTCCCAGGTTATGCCGTTATCGGTGGAAACAAACATGTAGGTGGTGCGTTCCGGTTTCGCAGAAACATGAGAGAACATCATCACCTTGTTGCCGTCCAGCAGGAAACCGAAGCCGTCGGTGGAATAGTCGTTGGGGTCGTCGTACATCAGCTGGGCGGCACTCCAGGTGCGACCGCCGTCGGTGGAACGACGCAGATAGATCTTACCGTTATTGACGGTGGTGACGTCACCGATGGTAATCAGGTCGCCGTTGGGCATCAGCGCTGTGGCGGCGTTCATTATGTAGCCATCATCCACCAGATCGGTGACGGTGCGGTTGCCGTAGGTGACCTCGTAGACGTACTCCATGTCACTCAGGTCAACGGCATTCTCGTTGCCGCCATAGACGTCGATGGTATATGCCTTATCCGCCTCGGTGTAGGGCATACGGAGATACACACCCTCAGCGGTGAGGTAGTAGGGCAGCACCTTGCCATCCAGTAGGAAACGCAGGTCACTGCGGTCCGCCTTGGAGGCGGCGATGGCGGTTGCCAAGTCGTCATTGTAGACGAAAGCTACGGTGTCATAGTCGGTAACGGTAGCCCGCAGGTTCACTTCGCTCAGCTTACGGAAGCTGCCGCCGCCGTTGCCGGGCAGGTCGGTTTCGTTGCCCACCCAGAGCATCTTATTGAGCTTGTTGGTGAAGCTCAGCTCGTCGGCGGTATCATAGTGGCAGTGCACCTTTACATACCGACCCTCGGCGGAGAAATTATACAGGTAAATCGCCTTGCCGGAGCGAGCCATATCCCAGTCCTTCACACGGGTATAGGTAACGTTGTCGTCACTGACATACAGGGACAGGTCGCTTTTCTTCAGCTTGTGGGTAGCATTGGCGTTGGTCAGCACCACCCGGTTGAAGGACTGCACGCTCCCCAGGTCGTAGCCCACGCTGTTGTAGGTGCCGTCCAGCGTGAAATTGGTGGGGGTGTTGGTGATGTTCATTGCTCCCACATAAGGGTTAAGATCCTGCTCCAGATAGAGCATATTGGTGTCCATCACCTCATAGATGGTGAGAGCAAAGGACTTGGTGGTGGGTACACCCGCCACGGTAACAGAAGCGGTCATGGTCACGTCGCCGCTGGCACCTGCCTGCAGCACACCGGCATCGCTCATAATCGCCGCGTTGCTGGAGGTCCAGGTCACGGGGTAGGAGATGCCCTGCAGGGACAGGGTTGCCGGCAGATTCAGGTTAGAGGTAATCCGCTCCTGGGTCGCATTGGTACCCCGGATGGTATCAAAGGTCAGGGTATCCAGCACATCACCACAGGGGGTATAGAAAGCCAGGTCATGAATATCCACATCCATTTCGCCGGCGGTGGTTACAGCATTGTAGTTACCGCCGGTCACCGTCATATTGGCGGTGGTAGATGCGTGCGCATACCCCTGGGTGAAGGTGTTAACCAGCACATCGTTGATGTAGAGTGCGGAGGCACCATCGGCGGCAACCTCCACACGCAGCTTGGCGGAATCGCCCACCTGCAGACCGGTATCAAAATACTTGGAGGAAGATCCGGAGAGAACGTAACCAAAGTATATGTTATCATTCTCGTCTGCCAACAAACTCCAGCGGGTACGGCGTCCATTCTTCACTTCAAATGAAATACCATCCCAACCGGCACGGCCAGCCAGGTTGGCGGCGGTATACTGGGGCAGATCACGGATGGTCAGAGATACTTCCATATTGAAAGCGCCACCGGCATACCCAACATTAAAGTAACGACCGTGCATGGCATTCTTTCCGTTACCGTTGCTACCAATGGCAACATTCACCAAACCGTTTTCGGCGTCACCGGTGAAGGCGACATACGTGGTACCACCACCCACATTGTACTCCTGTCCCCATTTGGTGGCAGGGGTTTCGTTATCCATATCCCGGACAGCGGAAAGGGTGGCAAAACGCAGGGACAGTTTATTAGCATCCAGCGCCGCCTCACCGTCGGCGGTGGTCACAGAAGCGGCAAAGTCCACCTTAGTGTCCGCTGCCTCGGCACGCAGGCCGAAATAGGCAAAGGGGACGGCCAGCTCGATAATCCCACTGCCTACGGCGGCGGAAGCCCCATCTATCCCTGTGGCAAAGCCATCCACCACAGAATAGGTCACGGATTTGCCATTCACCGTCAGGCTGACGGCGGTGGCATCGGCGCTCTTGATGCCAAAATACAGGTTGTCGGCGTCGTACAGCACACCGATGCGGCCGGTGTTTCCGGCAAAACTACCGGAAGTCAGCCACATCTCTGCCAGCACGCCGTCTACCGTCACCGTCCGGTCGGTGAAATACCCGGCCAGATACGGGTCGGCGGTCTCTGCCAGCACAAACAGCGGCATTGCCGACAGAAATAATGCCACACAAAGTGCCAGAGACAGCCAACGCTTACCTATTCTCTTCATAGTATACCTCCTAGTTGCTTTAATGCTTGACAAAAATGCCGAGCCATGGTTAAATGATACAGTTATTTCACTAATTTTTCAACGAAAGAAGGGACAAATTTAATGTCTTTTGCTGAGGACGTCCGTTTTGGAAATGTTTCGATCTTTGTTATCCCTTTTTATATCGGCGAAACGTTGCGAAAAGCTGTCTTCACCAATGAAGAGCTGCTTGCCCGCAGCGCCGCTACGGCCCTCTCCTCCCCCTTGCACAAGCATGAAATGGCGGAGGTTCACCTTTTGATATGCGGCACCAAAACCATGCGTGTGGGGGATACCACGTTTCTCTTGCGCGCCGGGGATTTGCTGGCCATACCGCCCCACACCTATCACGAACTGCTGGAGACATGCTCTGACCAGCTGTTGCAGGTGGTTTTTTCGGTGGACCTGCCGCTAGAACAGACAACCAGGCTCCACGTGCCGCCCTCACTCGTCAAGCTGTTTCAGGATGAGATACAGACGGCGCTGAAAAGCCGGGATTTTCACAAGCTGAGCCATTATTTTTCCTTACTTTGCTGTGATTTGTTCCCCCATCCGTTGGCGGCGGAAAAGGAATCGGATTATGCATATCTGATTCGCCATTTCTTTGACAATCACTACTACAAGGATGTGTATCTGTCGGACTTGGCGCAGTTGCTCCATGTATCGGAGAAGCAGGCAGAACGGCTGGTGGTCAAATACACCGGCAACAAATTCCGACAGGAACTGACCCGGCACCGTATGTTGATTGCCGGTCACCTGATGGAGCAGAAGCAGGTGCCGTTAAGCGAGATAGCCCACTATGTAGGCTATCGGTCGTATAGCGGCTTCTGGAAGGCGTGGAAAAAGTTCCATCAGGAGCAGGCGTAATCCCCTTGATCGCACGGTCAAAAAGTCAAGATACCGCAAGTATAGGTCAATGCGGAAAGAGCGTACCAGCCCGGAATGTGCTATGATTACAGCGTACTGTAATTATGCTTTGACAAAGGAGAATCTGCTATGAAAAAGCGTCTTATGTCCGTCCTGATGGCTGGTGTGTTGCTGGTGACGGCCACCGCCGGGTGCGGTGAGCCTGCCGCATCGTCCGAGCCGCCGGAAAACAGCGACGTGGCAACCACCGCCACCTCCGCTGTATCCACCACCGGCACAAATGCCGTGGACAGCGTCGATACCACCACCGGCACCGAACCCTCCCCCACAACCGCCGGCGCAAGCACCACCAAAACCACCGCCAAGGTAACGACTGCCGGCACCCTTCCCGGAGGGGATGCGCCGCTGGATACCGACAGCGCCATTGACCGGGACAAATACTATGAGCAGAACAAAAACGTAGCCATGCCCCAGCGGACGCTGAGCAACAAGACGGTAACGGTGTTTTCCTGGCGTGACCAGATGTCCGACGGATGCTATTCGGCTACCAAGCCGGACCTGCGTAAGGTATACGCTGATGCCGGGCTGACCATCAAATGGTATGCGGCCACCTTCGAAAACTACATGGACACCCTGTCCGCCGCCAAGGTTTCCGGCGAAACCCCCGACCTGCTGGAGTGGGACGTAGGGACCACCTATCCGGCCGCCATCGCCTCCAAGCTGGTGGTTCCCATTGACGATTACATCGATTTTACCGCCCCCATCTGGGCGGATGCGCTGGAGCTGACCAAAAAGTACCAAATTGCCAACAAGACCTATTTCTCGGTGGAGTACATGCAGATTAACGAGCTGATGTACTATGACCCCACCATCATCAAGCAGGCCGGACTGGAAACGCCGCTGGAGCTGTGGCGCAAAGGAAAATGGACGCTGAAGGCGATGCAAAACATCGCCGACAAGACCCGCATTGTTGACACCGGCGGCAAGGTGACACGCATCGGCTTGATTCCCGGCGACGTGGGTATGATTACCGGCCTGGAGCTGGTGGAATACAACCGTGCCAAGGGCTACAAGCTGAACATTGCCAACTCCAAGTACAAAACCCTGATGAACACGCTGTATGATATGGGCGTGGCCGGCACCCAGTCTGCGGGCTTCTCCTACCCCAGCGACGTGGGCAAGGGCACGGCGGTCATGTCCATGACCGCCGGCTGGGCGATGACCCACGAAATGGATGCCGCCCGGCGAAGCGGCCGGGTGGAATGGTGTATTCTGCCCAAGCTGGACGACAAATCCGAGCACACCTACAACCTGACCCTGCAGCTCACCTTCGGCATTCTGGACGGTGCCAAAAACCCGGAGGGAGCCGCCTACGTCATCGAACTGCGGAAATGGGCCTTCCTCAACTATCCCTGGCTGGAGGCTCTCCCCTTCAGCGACACCGCTTACACCCGTAAGTACGGCGAAAAGAAGGTGGGCACCGACAGCGAAGGGGTGCTGACCGCCGCCGAGCAGGCCTATACGCAGGAGCTGTTGAGCAAGGACTACACGGTGATTGCGGCTAACCTGTGGGGCGGCTGGTTGGGAAGCAGCCAGTTCCCGGGGCTGACGGAGGTCGTTTCCAACGGCAACCAGTGGTCGACCGTGCTGGCCAACAAAAAGACCACGCTGGAGGCTATCCTCAAGCACTGGAAATTCAGCTAAGCCCGTTAAATGCCGGGCTGTATGTAAGGAGAACTGACACATGCTACTAAAACGACTCGACAAGGCGACCCCATCTGCCCACCGGAAAACCCGGCTCTGCGGCGGATTGGCGGTGCTGTGTGCGGCGGCAGTGCTGATAACCGTTCTGCTGACAGCGGTGGTGCCGCTATTGCAGGCCGCCGGCACCACGCTACCGTATACGCCGGTGGTGGATTTTGACACCAAGCTGTACACCTCCAAGGAGGCCGGCTCTGCCGGCTGGACAGAGGGAGACGGCTTCGGTTACACGGGCAAGGGCCTCAAATGGGAGCCCTCTGTTTCTGTTACCCGGATTTATTACTCCCCCACCGGCAACGGGGCGGAGGAGGCCTTTGTCTTCTGGATGTCCGGGGAGGATATCCCCTGGAGCTCCCCCCGGGATATTCAGGTCTACCTCCACGATACGGACGGCAACCGCTGTTTCCACCTGCCCAAGGGGGCGACCTACTACCGGGTCAGCGACAGCGGCAAGCAGGAGACCGTCTCGGTGACGCTGGATAAGTTTGTCCAGCTGGAAAACGGCTTTTCCGGCTGGTATGTGATTCCGCTGTCCTCGCTGGTGGTAACCTGGGGCCCCACCCTGAGCGACCGGCCGCTGAATGGCAGTTTCTGCAATGTCCAGCTGTACAACGAGTGGCCTGCCCCCAACACCATCTATCTGGATGAGCTGGGCTTTACCGCCGACATGGCCGGCTTTATGGCCGCTGTAGGGGGCAATGCCTCTGCCACCATCACAACCACCACGACGACACCCACCACAACCACCCAGCCCACACCGCCTGCACAGGCAGGGGCATACACGGCGGTGGTGGATTTTGACACCAAGCTGTACACCTCCAAGGATGCCGGCTCCGCCGGCTGGACGGAGGGAGTGGGCTTCGGCCAGACAGGAAAGGGCCTCAAATGGGAGCCCTCTGTTTCGGTAAGCAAGCTGTCCTTTACCCCCACCGGCAACGGGGCGGAGGAGGCCTTTGTCTTCTGGATGTCCGGGGAGGACATCCCTTGGAGCTCCCCCCGGGATATTCAGCTCTATCTCTATGACGTCGACGGCAACCGCTGCTTCCACCTGCCCAAGGGGGCAACCTACCACCGGGTCAGCGACAGCGGCAAGCAGGAGACCGTCTCGGTGGCACTGGATAAGTTTGTCCAGCTGGAAAACGGCTTTTCTGGCTGGTATGTGATTCCGCTGTCCTCGCTGGTGGTGACTTGGGGCCCTGCCCTGAGCGACCGGCCACTGAGCGGCGGCTTCTGCGGTGTTCAGCTGTACAACGAGTGGCCCGCTCCCAACACCATCTATCTGGATGAGCTGGGCTTTACCGCCGACATGGCCGGCTTTATGGCCACCCGTACCAGCAGTACCACCACCACCGAAACCACCACGACTACCACCAGTACCGGCACAAGCACCGGTGCAACCACCACAACCACCCAGCCCGGCGGCAACGACGTGGTGGAGCTGTGGCCGGGCGAGCAGCAAGGCTTTTATCTGGCGGTCAACTTCGACAAACTGCAGCCCCTCTCGGTGACACCCGGCGAAAACGCCCGGACAGCGGTGGTGCAGTCCGGCGGCGGCTATGGCCATGCACTGCTGTGGCAACAGGACACCGGCCTTGGCAACACCGCCTCCAAGCTGGTGGTTGATTTCGCCGCCGGCGGAAGAGCCGGCGATACCGCCATCGCATTCCGCATGACCACCGGCAGTGAAAGCCCGTGGTTTACGCCGCACCTGTATGAGGCGGTGAACGGGGAGGACTGCTTCCGCCTGAAGGACGGGGAACAGACCTATTACACCGTAGGAGACGATGGGATTCTGCAAGCACGCCAGTGCAGTGGGCGCACCTTCCGAATCAGCCCCGATTTCAGCGGCTGGGTGGTGCTTCCATATGGGATTTTTGAATACTTCTGGGGCGCCGACGCCACCCAGAGCATGGACGTGGCCGGCATTTGCAGCCTGTCCCTGTTCTACAACGACGGCGTTCATATCACCACTCCGCTGTCCATCGACCAGATTGGGCACACCGACCGCATCGACCTCCTGCTGGCGGCGCTGTGCGGCGAGGGGGACAGCGACCAAGGGGATGGTTTGTTCCGCCCGGCGGTGGATTTTGACCATCGCTCCGGCCGAATCACCTTCCCCTCCTCCGACAACCGTGCCGGCACAGGAGAGAAGGTCGCCACCTCCCCCTCCCCCTACGGCATGGCCTACAAATGGAGCCGTCCGCAGGCGGAGGGCACCATGAGCGAGCTTGACGTCATGTTCAACGCCAACGGCGAGACCACCGACGAAGGCTTCGCCTTCTGGGTATCCATGACGCAGTCGGGCATCATGGGCACAGCCTCCTTCCGCACCTTCCTGTACGATACCGAGTCCGGCACCGACTGCTTTAAGCTCCCTACGGGCGCCATCTATTACACCATCGGCAAGGACGGCATCAGCAACACCCATGTGGTGGCCAGCGACCAGCATCTGGACCTGCCCCGTGAATTCGAGGGCTGGGTGGTGCTTCCCTTCTCCTCCCTGACCTGTTTCTGGTCGGAGGGCGGTGATGGGGAGCCGGATATCCCCTCCATCACCTCCCTTTCCCTCATTCTGGACAATGCCGGCTTTACCGGGGCGATTTATCTGGATAACATAGGCTTCGTTTCCCAGCTCACCCCCTTCCTGACCACCTACGGCGAACTGCCGAAGGAGGATATTCCGTATGTTTCCTTTAACAGTTTCGACCACCTGAGCGACGAGGATGACGGCGTAGGCTCCGCCCCCGGCGAGGGAATCGAGGTATGGAGTGACCGGGCAGAGCTGGCCATTACCGGCGACTGGTCGGAGGCGTATTACGGCCTGTATGTGCTGGCGGACGAGGCCGCCACCCTGCATCTGCAGGGGGCGGTGGAGGATCCGGCTCTGGTAGCCGGCCCCGGCGGCGTGAGCTTCTGGATGGATACGGCGCAGGCGGTGAACATCACCCTCGCCCTGCAGACCGCCACCGGCGCTCTCCGGTGGGAGACCGGAGACCTGCGGCAGGACCTGTACTATCTCATTGACTACAACACCGGCGACGTGACCGCCCATCCCTTTGAAAAAGCCGGGGTGCTGTGCATTCCGGAGGGCTTCTGCGGCTTTGTTGCCGTGAGTGGCACCTGCTTTGCCGCCGACACCGATATGGCCACCGTAAAAGAACTGCAATTCCGGTTCGACCGCCCGGTTGAGCTGTATCTGGATTCGGTCAGCCTGTTCCGGGAGGTGTACACCTTCATCACCAAGGGAGTGAACAGCCTGCCGGACGACGACCTGCTCTTCGCCGGGGCAGAAACCGTCGCCGTGGATAATCAAAATAAGGTCATCACCCTCCGTGCCCCCATGAATTCCACCACCTTCCGCAAGGCGGTGGCGGTACGGTTTGGCTACCGGATGGTGTTTGCCGACTCAAAGGGCGCACCGCTGTATGGCGGCGTGGCCGACATGGCCAGAATCGGCTATGTGGACGTATACATCAGTGCCGACCATGCGGTGACCTACACCGTACAGGCCCTGTACCAGCCTGCGGATTCCCCGGCAACCGGCCAGCTGCCCTTGTGGCCGCTTGTGCTGTGCGGCGGTATGGCTCTCGTCGGCGTGGCGTTGTTAAAACGCCGCAAACGTGTATGAAAGGAGGAAACAGCGATGAATAAACGCTCTATCCGCATAGCGGCGCTTTTATGCGCCGTGCTTATGCTGGCCGGCCTGCTCTGTCTGCAACAGCCGCCGGCAGAGACCGCCGTTTCCTCTGTGACCCAGCAAGGGGACGACGGCTTTGATGGGACAGAGGCGCCGGGCAAGCAATCGGCGGTGTCCGCCACGATATCCGGTGCCCCTGCAGATGCCGCCAACGGTGCTTCCGTCAAGGCAGAAAGCACCGAGTACGCTAACATCGGCGAAAACGCCTTTGACAGCCAGCCGGTTTCCGGCAAAGTCAAGGTGACCGATTATCTCCGCAACCCGGCCGTGGGGCGCTTCCCGTGGATATCCGGCTATGACGAGTTTTACGTCTGCATCAAGGGCTGGGCGTATGAGCCGTACAGCAGCATGCTGAAGGACTGGACGGTGGAAAACCTGCTGTTGGGAACGGATGCCAAGCAATTCGACCACAACGTGGAAACCCATGAGTGGACCTCTAACACGGTGGCCGGGCTGCTGGAGGAGGCCAAGCCTGCCACCCGGCAGGAAGCACTGGGAATTGTGTTTGACTTCCTGCGCAGTGAAACCGAAGGAAAAGACCACACCTGGATTGCCGACGAGAGCTTCATGAGCTACCAGCACTATGCCGCCGAATTCGGGTACGATTATATCGGCTGTGAGCTGGGTGCCACCGTTGCAGGCAGTAACATGCGCATCGCCTTCACCCGTGGCGCCGCCAAGCAGTATAACAAGGCGCTGGGTACCGGCAACGTGTCCGGCTGGCATGTGGATTTCTCCGCCTGGCATCTGCTGGGCATGGTCAACTACTCCGGCAACCCCATGCTGTATCAGGACCCCGATTGGCTGGGCAGCGATGATGCGGTATCCAGCAACGAGGTGTCCGGCCAGTCGGTCAGCGCCATGCGCCGCCACATGTATCTGGCGTACATGGCCGGGGCGACGGCGATGATTCAGCAGGGTGCGGCTACCGTGGCTTTCTATAACGAAACCGACGAGGACGGCAACTATCTGCTGTCACCTCACGGCAAAGCCTATCAGGAATACTACGAATTTACCCAGCGCAACGCCGACCGGGGAGATACCTACATCCCCTTCGGCATCGTGCTGGATTATTACCACGGGCTTCCCTACGGCGACTGGAAGGCGCTGGAGGTGTTCGAGGTGTTCCCGCTGGAGGCCGGCGACCGGATGACGCAGGACTTGATCCAGCTTCTGTGGCCGGGCGGCTATCCCATGGACACCGATTCGGATGAAGCCCAGCTGATTACCTCCCCCTACGGCGAGACCTTTGATTTCCTGTTGCAGAACGCCTCCCAGACGGTGCTGAACAGCTATCAGGCGCTGATTCTGTCCGGCAACATCGCCCTCAGCGAGGAGGAGGTCGCCCGGTACACCGCTTATGTGGAGCAGGGCGGCACGCTGGTGCTGAACAGAGCCTATCTGGACTATTTCTCCGGCTATGACAATGGGCAGGAGGGGGATTACACCCTGACGGCAGGCAAGGGCCGTGTGCTGGTATACGGGCCGGAATACAGCGTGGAGTCGCTGGACGGTATCCTGCGGCAGCTGGTGGCGGAATATATCCCCTTTACCATCTCCGCAGGGGTGGATTATGTGGTAAACGTGAAAGATGGCAGTCTGGTGCTGACGCTCATCAACAACGACGGGTCGGTAAAATACCCCACCACCGCCGTGCAGACCGACCCCACCAAGGCCAAAGAGGTCACCGTCCGCTATACCGGTGACGGCGAGGTGCTGGCTGTGCGGGATTGGATGCTGGGCGAACCGCTGGAGCCCAGCGCAGAACAGGTTATCGTTATCGGACCGGGAGACCTGGCCATTCTCGAGTTTGTGATTTAATCCACCGATATAAGGAGAACTGACATGAAAATCGGTACTTGCATTAACTTTACCTCCATGGAAGAAATGCCCGAAAAGCTGACAAAATTGCGGCAACAGGGCTTTGACAACTGCCAACTCATCGCCTGGGCACCTGCCCTGTGGACGGCGGACAATGCGGCGGTGCTGAAAGAGCTGTTCGCCCGGAACGGCGTGACCGTCTCGGCCTTCTGGTGCGGATGGGAAGGGCCGCAGGAATGGAATTTTTACGACGGGCAGACCACACTGGGGCTGGTGCCGCCGGCCTATCGGGAAATGCGGATCCGCAACCTGTGCGATGGGGCGGATTTCGCCAAGGCACTGGGGGTCACAGACGTAGTCACCCACATGGGCTTTATCCCGGAAAATCCGCTGGATCCTCAGTTCCTGCCCTTCTGCGAGGCGGTGCGGACGGTCGCCCTGCACCTGCAGGCAAACGGCCAGTACCTGCTGTTCGAAAGCGGGCAGGAAACGCCTGTGACCATGCTCCGCTGCTTTGAGGTGGTGGGGACGGACAATCTGGGGGTCAATCTGGACACCGCCAACGTGATTCTCTACGGCCGGGCTAACCCGGTGGACGCTCTGCAGGTTATCGGCCGGTACGTCCGGGGCTTGCACGCCAAGGACGGTTGCTACCCCACCAACGGCCACGACCTGGGAGAAGAAAAAGCCATCGGGCAGGGCATGGTGGATTTCCCGGCACTGATCCGCAAACTGCATCAGCTGGGCTACACCGGCTATATCACCATCGAACGGGAAATCTCCGGCGAACAGCAGGCAATCGACATTTGTACCGCCAGAGACTATCTGAAGACGATTATTGAAGAAGTTACGGGGGAAAAGGCATGTTAAAGGTCGCATTGGTGGGCGTTGGCGGTATCAGCGGCGCCCACATCCCGGCTTGGCTGACCATGGAGGACGTGGAGTTGGTGGCTCTGTGCGATATTCGTCCGGAGCAGATGGAGAAATATCCGCAAATCCGGCACTACACCGAGTTTGATTGTATGCTGGAGCAGGAGCAGATAGACATTCTGGATATTTGTCTGCCTACCTACCTGCACGCCGATTTTGCGGTCAAGGCGATGGAAAAGGGCATCCACGTGCTGTGCGAAAAGCCGCTGTCCCTGCAGGAGGCGGACGTGGGGCGTGTTTACGCCGCCGCCCAAGCTGCCGGGGTCAAGGTGATGGCCGCTCAGGTTATTCGGTTCTGGCCGGAATACGAATACCTCAAGGCCGTGTGCGACAGCGGCCGGTATGGGCGTCTGCTGTCCGGCTCCATGTCCCGTTTAGGGGCGATTCCCGGAACAACATGGGATAACTGGATGCATGACGAAAAGCGAAGCGGTCTGGTGCCCTACGACCTGCACATCCACGACCTGGACTTTTTGGTGTACGCCTTCGGCGCCCCCAACAAAGCCACCGCCCACCGTGCCAAGCGGCCGGATCAGGATTATCTCTGCGCCGTGTATGAATACGACGACTTTTTCGTGACGGTGGATGCGTCTTGGTTTGCCTCGCCGTATCCCTTCCGGATGTCCTTCCGTTTCCAGTTTGAACAGGCGATTATCGCCTACGAAGATAACGTGCTGACCGTTTACGAGCGTTCCGGCAAGATTTTTCAGCCGGCAAAAGCGGCCGATTGCGCCAACCAGGCGGAATATACCCTGCCGGCCACCAATGCCTATGCAGAGGAAATTCGCTACTTCACCGATTGCGTGAAATACGACCGCCCGGTGAAACGGGTAACGCCGGAAAGTCTGGAGACGGTAATTCACCTGCTGGGGACGCTGTAAGCGTTACCGGGAAACGACATAACAAAATTGGTGGTTGTATTTTTTCAAGAATGTGCTATGATAGTGGTGTAGACTATCATCTTATGATTTTGAGGTGTTCAATGGAAGGACAAAAAGAGGTTACACCACTGGTTTTTGGCGAACGGCTGGTACGGGTGATTCCGTATCAGAAAATCCCTCCCCATACCGGATGCTTTGGGCCGCACTGGCACAAGCGGATGGAAATTATCCGCATGCTGGAGGGCAGTATTTCGTTTTCGGTGGGAAATACCACGGTCAAACTGCGTCCCGGCACCTTGGGCATCGTATCGCCCTATCAGGTGCACCACGGCATGTCCGGCGACGAGCACGCTGTCTTTGAGGTGACGGCGTTCGACGTACAGAACCTGTGTTGCTCCCCTGTCACCACCCAAAAATATGTGGACCCGTTGCTTCGGCGACGGACGATTTTCTACCCCGTTACTCAGGAACCGGAAATCCTGCGGCTGTACCAGAATCTTATTCAGCTGTACACCCAGAACGAATCCCCCTTGCAGATAATCGGTGCGCTGTATACTCTGCTGGGCGCTTTCTATCTCCATGGGATTGCCTTCGAACGGGTGTCCTCCAAAACCGACGGACCGATAAACCGGGCGATCGATTACATCAACGACCATTTTTTGGAGAAGGAGACCACCCTTTCTCTCAGCAAGCGATTCGGCTATAATGTGTCGTATTTCTGCCGTTGCTTCAAAAATGCTACCGGGTTGCCGATAATGAAATACATTCAGATTTTGCGGCTGGAGTATGCCCAGCAGTTACTGGAGGCAACCACCGAATCGGTGTCGGCCATCGCCACACAGTCCGGCTTTTCCGGCCTGACGCATTTCACCCATAGCTTTACCGACCATTTCGGCCTTTCCCCCACAGCCTATCGGCAGAACCTGAAAGAATAAATATCCCCCCCGCATAGCGGGGGGTATTTCATTTTAGAGCTTCGCTCGGCATAGCCCTAATACTACTGGCTGCGCACAAGTGCGCTGTATGTTGGCCTGCCAGCCACGCATGGATTACTAGCTACCCATAAATGGGTTGGGAGAGAGCCTAGTAACGCCTCCCTTGTGCAAAGGGAGGTGGCCGAGTAGGCATTGCCGACGAGGTCGGAGGGATTGTTAAGTATATCAACGCTCTTTGTTATATCATAACAATCCCCCAGTCAGCCTTTCGGCTGACAGCCCCCTTTACACAAGGGGGCCTTACCGCTGCGGCAGGCTCTTTCATCGCTAAAGCTCTTTTCAACCACGCGACTATCGCGTGGTTTTCGTTTACAAACAAAGAGGAGTATCGACAAGCGATACTCCTCTTTGCTTGAAGTATCTTGATAATAATGATACGGTTTCAAATAGTTTCATTTGGTTTCACTCAAAAAATGAAACTATTAAGCGGGAAGTGAAACTCTCTTTTGGGACTGAAACTATGCTAAACAGCTTGTCAAATTGGGATATACCGAATTTATGGTTGAAAAGTCTCTTTTTCAACTGTCGTATATATGTTAGTTCCGGTTTTAGTTTCAAAGTACTTTTTTAGCCTCATATTACTGTCCCATTTAGCTTTTGGATAGAATCCGTATCTCTGTTTTACATCTTCCATTCTTAACTCAATATCCAATACTCCCTCTGCTCCTGCCAACGCATCACAAAGCTGTATGAGTTTGTCGTATTCATCAAAATGAACAGACTGCAGCTGAGATTTGATAAGGGCAGTTTCTTCTGCAGTTGTGTCAATTTTTCCAATGTATTCGTCCAATGTTTGGTTATTGAACGAGTGAGTGAGACAAATCTTGGCTACTTCATCATATCCCAATGTCATCATATAGGTATAGCCATCTGATATATGACCCAAGTGCCGCACTCCAAACTTCCTTCCAATATCGTGTAACAACCCAAGTATGTATGCCTTATTTGCATCCATATCACCACATGCTTGTGCTATTTTCTCGGCACAATGTGCTGCTGTTCGACTATGATTCCCCCATGGGCCAGGATTGCATTTTTCTGCATCTTGTAAAAGCATCTCTGCTGCTTCTCTTGTTGGTAGCATACCTGCATACACCTCGTCAAATTCAAGTTTATCGAATAGATTGTATCAAAATGCTGTGTAAAAATCAATAAATATAGAAAAAGCACGATGGTTTCGTATCAAAACCATCGTGCTAATTTGGTCCGAGTGGCGAGACTTGAACTCACGGCTACCTCTTGCGGTGCCCGAAATACGCCCTCCTCGCTATCGCTCGGCGTATTTCGACCGCTGCGCCTTTCCCTGCTCGCTGTTTCCGCCACCGGCGGCGCTCGCAGGTAAAGCCTGACCCGGGGGTCAAGAGGCCGCCAAAAGCCCTCCGCTTGCATAAAACAAAAAGGAGTACCGACAAGCGGTACTCCTTTTTGCTTGGTCCGAGTGGCGAGACTTGAACTCACGGCCTCTTGACCCCCAGTCAAGCGCGCTACCAACTGCGCCACACCCGGATGCGATTGCGATTGGTATTATAGCACAACCTTTCCGAAAATGCAAGAGGTATTTTCGTTTTCTTGCAAATTTTTTTCGAAATTAAGCATTTTGAGAGACTTGGGCGGTCAGTGACGCAAAATATCCTTCGTTTTTCCCCGAAAACAGTAAACGGCCGGCGACAACCATGCGCCGCCGGCTTGCTTTACTTAATCTTCCAAATCGCCTTCGCATACTCCGCAATGGTGCGGTCGGAGGAAAATTTCCCGGCGGCGCAGATATTGTGCCATTGCTTGGCCGCAAAGGCCAGCCGGTCGGTACGGTAATCCGTATTGACCTGCTTCTTGGCCTGCAGACAGGCATCAAAATCCAACAGCAGGAAATAGTGGTCGGGGGCGTGCCAGGAGGCGCCTTCCAACAGGGAGGTGTACAGCTCCCGGAACATCCCGGTGCCGCCATCCGACAGGGTGCCGTCCACCAGGGCATCCAAGCACCGCCGGATGCGGCTGTCCTTCTGATACAGCGCCTTGGGATCGTAGTCTTCCCGGGCGGCTTCAATCTCCTCCACCCGGGCGCCGAAGATATAGTTATTCTCCTCCCCGGCCTCCCCGACGATCTCGATATTCGCCCCGTCGTAGGTGCCCAGCGTCACCGCCCCGTTCAGCATCAGCTTCATGTTGCCGGTGCCGGAGGCCTCCGTCCCGGCGGTGGAAATCTGCTCCGACACATCCGCCGCCGCCACAATCTGCTCGGCGTAGGATACATTATAATCGGTGACGAACACCACCTGCATCAGCCGGTTGACCGCTTCATCCTGCCGGATGAGGGCGGCCACCTCATGGATGAGCTTGATGATGCCCTTTGCCCGGGCATAGCCGGGGGCGGCCTTCGCCCCGAACAGGAACAGGGTAGGGGCAAATTCCTTGAGGGAGCCTTCCTTTATCTCAAAATACAGTTCCAGAATGCAGAGGATATTCAGCAGTTGCCGCTTATACTCATGCAAGCGCTTGATCTGCACATCGAACAGGGCCTCTGTGTTCACCTGCACCCCCTCTTTGTTGCGGAGGGTGACGGCCAGGCGTTCCTTGCCCAGCTTTTTCACGGCGATAAACCGCTGTAACACCTCCCGGTCAGCGGCATAGCGTTCCAATTCCCGCAGGCGGCCAAGGTCTGTAGCCCAGCTCTCCTCCCCCAACAGGTCGGTGAGCAGGGTGGCCAGCGGCCGGTTGCACAGCGCCAGCCAGCGGCGCTGGGTAATGCCGTTGGTCATATTGAGAATCTTCCCCGGGTACAGCCGGTGCCACCGGTTCAGCACACGCTCCCGAAGGATATCGGTGTGAATCTGCGCCACCCCATTGATGTGGGTGGAATAGCGGCAGGCCAGGTGAGCCATATGCACCGTATCCCCCTGCAAAATTTGCAGTTGGGGACGAGCCTCGGCGGCCACACCGGCGGCGTCCAGTTCCTTATCAAACAGCCGGGACAGCCGGGTAATCAGCCGGGCGATGGCCGGAGACACCTTGCGGACAGTAGCCATATCCCACTTTTCCAGGGCCTCCTGCATGATGGTGTGGTTGGTGTAATTAAACACCTGCTCGGCAATGTGGGCGGCCTCCTCGAAGGCCACCCCACGGCCGGTGAGCAACCGCACCAGCTCCGGCACGGCGATGACCGGGTGGGTATCGTTGAGCTGGACGGTGACGAATTTGGGCAACTGCTCCCACCCATCGCCGTGGGTGACCTCAAAGGAGCGCAGCATGTCCTGCATAGAGGCTGAGCAGAAGAAATACTGCTGTTTGAGGCGTAGCAACCGGCCGGCCGGGGTGGAATCGTTGGGGTACAGCACCCGAGAGATATCCTCCGCCCGGTTTTTCAGCCGGGTGGCCTTATCGTACTGCTGGTCATTGAACTGCCGGAAATCAAAGGGGGTCACCGGCTCGCACTGCCACAGCCGCAGGGTGGATATATGCCGGCCGCCATAACCGATAATCGGCATATCATAGGGCACCGCCCGCACCGGGCCATCCCCGAAGGTTACAGTGACAGCCTCCTCCTCCCGGCGCACCGACCATGGGTCGCCGTGGCGAGTCCAGTCGTCCGCCTCCTCCTGCTGGAAGCCATCCCGGAAAGCCTGCCGGAACAGGCCGTAGCGGTAACGGATGCCATAGCCGTCCAGCGGCAGGCCAAGTGTGGCGGCACTGTCCAGGAAACAGGCGGCCAGCCGACCAAGGCCTCCATTGCCCAGGGCGGCATCCTCCATCTCCTCCAGCACACCGGAGTCAATGCCCATCTCGGTCAACGCCTGCATGGCGTCATCCCACAGGCCGGTGCACAACAGGTTATTGCCAATGGCACGCCCCACCAGGAACTCCGCCGACAGGTAATAGGCACGGCGGCGGGTGGCATGGCGGTGCCGGGAACGCTCCCAGGCAGGAGCGATATGCAACAGCACCGCCTGCGCCAGCACATGATGAAGCTGGTGGGGGGTGAGTTGCTGGGGGGTACGCTGATAAGCCGTCCGGGCAAAAAGTGCAAGGTCACGGCTTAGTGAACTCATACTATCTCCTTTCCCGCCGATACAGGCGGCATTTATGGGCCAGCCAGTCGGCAAGCTCCGGCGTAGCCTGGCCGTCGGCCAGACGCCAGCGCCAGTTGCCGCCAACGGTGGCCGGGGTGTTCATCCGGGCCTCCGAGCCGAGGCCCAGCAAATCCTGCATAGTCAGTATACATACATCTGCCACGCCAGACAGTGCCAGCCGCATCAGCGGCCGGGTGAGGTCATCCTCCGGGGCAAGCCCCAGATAGGCACGAGCATAGCCGGCCTCCGCCGGGCAATGCTCCGCCCAGCCGCAGATGGTATCGTTATCATGGGTGCCGGTATACACCACGCTGTTCTTTACGTGGTAATGGGGCAGGTGCTCGCTATCCCCCCAGGGGTCAAAGGCGAACTGTAGCACCTTCATGCCCGGCAGGCCGCTGTCTGCCAACAGTTGATACACTGCCGGAGACAGGTCGCCCAAATCCTCGGCAATGACGGGGATATCCCCCAGGTGCTTCTCCACCGCCCGGAAAAAGTCCATGCCGGGGCCGTCCTTCCACTCGCCGGTGCGGGCATTCTCCGCCCCGGCCGGGATGCAGTAATAGTCTGCAAACGCCCGGAAATGGTCGATGCGCACCACGTCATACAGCCGCAGGCAGGCAGCCAGCCGCTGTAACCAAAACGCATAACCGCTGCGGCGCAGGCTCTTCCAGTCATATACCGGGTTGCCCCACAGCTGGCCATCCTCCGAGAACAGGTCAGGGGGACAGCCGGCCACCTCGGTGGGGCGGCCTTCCTCGTCCAGACAGAACAGGTGGGGGTTGGCCCACACGTCCGCACTGTCCGGGGCCACATAGATGGGGATATCCCCCACAATACGGATGCCCTTGCTGTTGGCGTACCGCTTCACCGCCATCCACTGGGTGTAGAACAGGTACTGGAGCATCTTATAATACGCCACGCCCTCGGCGCACTTCACCCGCCACATGGCCACCGCCTGGGGGCGACGGACACGGATATCCTCATCCCACCGGTAATAGGGCAGCCCACCGTGGCATTCCTTCACCGCCATAAACAGGGCGTACTCTTCCAGCCACTCTCCCTGGTCGCGGCACCACTGCGCAAAATCGGCCGGGGGATTCGCCCGGAACCGAGGGAATGCCCGCTCAAACAGCGTACGGCGGCTCTCCTCCACCCATGTATAGTCAGTGGCGGTGGGGTCGCCGGGATAGCGGGCCTCCTCCAGCTCGTGTGGGGTGATATACCCCCCGGCCAGCAGGCCTTCCGGGTCGATGAAATAGGGATTGCCGGCAAAGCTGGAATAGCTCTGATAGGGAGAATCCCCAAACCCGGTGGGGCCGATGGGCAAGATCTGCCACAGGCTCTGTCCCGCCCGATGGAGGAAATCTACATACTCCCGGGCAGCCCGGCCCAGCACGCCAATCCCGTAAGGGCCCGGCAGAGAAGCGATGTGCATCAGCACACCGGCGCATCGAGGAAATCGCATGTTCGTTTCGTCCTTTACTGTTTATTCCGCCGGTCAGCCCTTGACAGCGCCGGCAATCACACCTTGGATAATATATTTCTGCCCCACCAGATAGAACAGGATGATGGGGATGATGGCCAGCACCAGCATAGCCATCAGGCCACCGTAATCGGTGGCACCGTAAGCCCCCTGCATGGCAATCTGAATCGCCACCGGGATGGTCTTCTGGTCGGTGCCCAGCACCAGATAGGGCAGCAGATAGTCATTCCACACCCACATGGCGTTGAGGATGGCCACCGTGACGGCGGTGGGGCGCAACACCGGCATCACAATGCGGAAAAAGCACTGCAACGGATTGCATCCGTCCATGGTGGCGGCTTCCTCAATCTCCAACGGGATGCCCCGGACGAAGCCGGTAAGCATAAACACCGACAGCCCCGACCCGAAGCCCAGGTACACAAATACGATGCCCGGCAACGTATCCAGCCCCAGCGACCCCACCACATAGGTCATGGTGTACATCACCATCTGGAAGGGGACAATCATGCTGAACACAAAGAGATAATAGAGAAGATTTGTCCACCGACTCTTCGCCCGGGCGATATACCAGGCGGTCATGGAGCACCCCACCACAATAAGCAATACCGACCCCACCGTGATGAACAGGCTGCGCCCGAAAGCGGCGGTAAACCCGGCAGAGGTCAGGCCGGTGCGGTAGTTCTCCCACCCCACAAAGGTGCCGGCATCCGGCAGGGCGAAGGGAGCCCCGGAGATATACAGCCGGGATTTGAAGGAGTTCATCACCACCAAGGCCACCGGCAGCAGGAACACCGCCGCCAGCACCCACAGAGCTACGGTGGACAGACGATGACCCAGAGAGGGTTTTCCGTTCATGCGTCCACCTCCCGACTACGGGTCAGCCGTAGCTGGATGGCGGCCAACGCCGCCACCAGCAGGAAGAACAGCACCGCCTTCGCCTGCCCCACTCCCTGCCAGCCGGCCCGGCCGTAGAAGGTCTGGTAGATATCCAGCGCCAGCATCCGGGTTTTTCCCTCCGGGGCACCGGCAGTCAGCGCCAGGTTCTGGTCAAACAGCTTAAAGGCATTGGTCAGCGTCAGAAAGGTGCAGATCGTGATAGCCGGCATCACCAGCGGTAACTTCACCCGCCACAGGGTAGTGGCGGCGGAGGCACCGTCAATGGCCGCCGCCTCAAGCAGCGAGCCGGGGATATTCTGCAGACCGGCGATATAGATGACCATCATATACCCGGCTAACTGCCACACATTCAGTAGCACAAGCCCCCAGAAGCCGTATTTGGCGGCGTAGGTGATATCCACACCCCACAGCCCCAGCACGCCGTTTATCAGCAGGCTGAACACATACCCCAGCACGATACCACCGATGAGATTCGGCATAAAAAACACCGAGCGAAGCAGGTTCTGCCCACGCCGGGGGCGGGTAAGAAGCAAGGCCAGCGTAAAGGCCAGCACATTAATCAGCAAAATCGATACCGCCGCAAACAGGGCGGTAAAGCCCAAAGCACGGAGAAAATCCGTATCCGCTGTCAGCGCCCGGACATAATTCTCCAGCCCCACAAAGCGGGCGTTGGTGACGGTGGTGAAGCGGTGGAAGGACAGCCATACGCCCATCCCAAAGGGTACCACAAACGCCACACAGAAGGCCACCAGCGTGGGCAACACAAACACAGGGAACCACCGTTTCAGTTGGCGAAAGTCCATAGCCACCGTCCCTTTCGGCCGTTACGTGGTGGCGGCGGTGCTTTCACGCTCCCAGCCGGCGACCATATCCCGCACCACGGCGTCCCAGTCCTTGTTCCCCTGGGCGTATTTCAGCAGTGAGGCACCAAAATCCTCCTTGAACTTGGCCGAGGGGAACAGGGTGAAGTTCCACGGCACCGAGGTGACACCCTCCCGGTTCATCCAGGCAACAATTTCCTTCGCCAGCGGGTCGGTGGGGGAATCCTGCTCCCCGAAGGTGTCAAAGGGGGCGATGAAGCCGAATTCCTCCGTGACATACTTCTTGCCCTGCTCACTGGAATACATCCAGTAGATAAAATCGGCGGCGGCCTTTTGCTGTTCCTCCGTGGCCTTGGCGTTGATGGCATAGAAGTTCTCGGTGCCGATGGCCAGACCCTGGCTCTCCTCCCCTTCCATGCCGATATAAATGGGAAGATATTTCACATTTTCCTCTTTCACCTTGTTGCCGGCTACATCCTTAATCTGACTCCAGGCCCAGTTGCCGTTCTGCACCATGGCGCACTGCTCCAAGGCAAATTCCGCCATGGAATCCATCACCGTTTTGGTGCCCAGCCGGGATTTTTCGGTAACGGAATTGTTGGTGTAGAGGTCAAAGATGTTCTTGAACTGCTGAGCATAGCGGAAGGCAACCTTGGCGGTGGCCTTATCATCGGTCAGGTCTACCTTGCCGTCCCGGAACTCATAGTACAGCGGCAGGTTGGCCAGGTGGGTCTGCCAGCGCCAGTCCTCGCCGGTCTTCAGCGAGGTGGAGGCGAACACCCCCTGGATACCCAGGTCGGCTTTGCGTGCCTGCATATCCTCCACCAGCGCCTTCAGCTTGGCGAAGCTGTTCACCTCGTCCATAGAGGCGAAGTCGGTTTTCCGGCCGGAGAGGGCGAAATATTTGTCGGTGATGGCCTTGTTATACACAATGCCGTAGCCCTCCACCACATAGGGAATGCCCACCACCTTGTCCCCGGCGGTAACCGCCAGAGATTTGTCCGTCAGGTGCTGGTATAGCTGGGTTTTGGAGAGGTCGGCGCAGTAGTCCGCCCAGTTGGCATACCCCCGGGGGCCATTGATCTGGAACAGCGTGGGTGCCTCGTCGGTGGCCATTTTGGCCGCCAGCGTCTGTTCGTAGGTGTTGTTGGCGGCGGTCTCCACGATGACACGCACACCGGTCTGCTTCTCATAGAGTTCCGCCAGTTCCTGATACTTGCCGGCGATCTCCGGCTTGAAGTTGAGATACCGCACCGTGACGGTGTCGTCCTTTCGCCCACAGCCTGTCAGCGTCAGCGACAGGGTGGCAAGGATGGCTACCGTCAGCAGAACGGCCCATATCCGTTTACTTGCTTTCATCACACATTACCTCCTGATTATTTGGGATTGTGAGTAGTGTGTGTGAAAGGACGCAGATTATGCAAAGAAAACGCCGCCCGCCCAAACCGGCAGGCGGCATTTTTGCCATTATTTGTTCTTTTTCTTGGCTTCCGCCTTCAGACGCAGTTCCTTGGACAGGATGCGCTTACGCAGACGGATGTTGAGGGGGGTGACCTCCACCAGCTCGTCGTCGTTGATAAACTCCAGCGACTGCTCCAGGCTGAGGATGGTGGGAGGGACCAGCCGCAGGGCTTCGTCGGAGCCGGAGGCACGGGTGTTGGTGACGTGCTTTTTCTTGCACACGTTCACCACAATGTCCTCATCCTTGGGAGACTGACCCACGATCATGCCCTCGTACACCGGCACGCCGGGCCCGATGAACATAGCGCCACGGTCCTGGACGCCCCAGATGCCGTAGGCACAGCTCTCGCCGGTCTCATGGGCTACCAGGGAGCCCTGCACACGCTGAGGAATCTCCCCCTTATACGGCTCATAGCCGTCAAACAGGCTGTTCATGATACCGTTGCCGTTGGTGTCCGTCAGGAACTGCTGACGGTAGCCCATCAGGCCACGGGAGGGAATACGGAACTCCATGTGGCTGATGCCGGTGTCCCGGGTACCCATGTTGACGATCTCCGCCTTGCGGGAGCCGAGGCGCTCCATCACCGCACCCACATACTGCTCCGGCACCTCGATGACCAGCAGCTCCATAGGCTCCAGCAGCTTGCCGTCGGCATCCTCTTTGTAGATAACCTGGGGGCGGCTGACCGCAAACTCATAGCCCTGCCGCCGCATGGTTTCAATCAGGATGGACAGGGACAATTCACCACGGCCGGACACCTTGAAGGCGTCGGTGGTATCGGTCTCCTCCACCCGCATGCTCACGTTGGTTTCCACCTCTTTAAACAGGCGGTCACGCAGGTTCCGGGAGGTGACATACTTGCCGTCCTGCCCGGCGAAGGGGCTGTTATTCACCATAAACACCATAGAGATGGTGGGCTCGTCGATGTGGACGAAGGGGAGCGCCTCCACATGCTCCGGGTCACAGGCGGTCTCGCCGATATTCAGGTCGGTAATACCGGTAACGGCCACCAGGTCGCCCAGGGCGGCGGTTTCACATTCCACCCGGCGCAAGCCCTCAAACTGGTACAATTTACCGATGCGGGCCCCCACCGTGGTACCGTCCCGGCGGCAGAGGGTAACAAACTGGCCGGTTTTCACGCTGCCACGCTCCACACGGCCCACACCGATGCGGCCGGTGTAATCGTCATAGTCGATGTTGGAGAACAAAATCTGCAGAGGGCCGTCCGGCTCCCCCTCGGGGGCGGGGACGTGCTCCAGAATAGCCTCGAACAGAGGGCGCATATCCCCCTCCCGGGCGTCGGGGTTGAGGGAGGCGTAGCCGTCACGGCCGGAGGCGAACAGCACCGGGAAATCCAGCTGATCCTCGTCTGCATCCAGCTCGATGAACAGATCCAGCAGTTCGTCGATCACCTCGTCAGGGCGGGCGCCGTCCCGGTCGATCTTGTTGATGACCACCACCGGCTTTTTGCCCAGGGACAGAGCCTTTTTCAGCACGAAGCGGGTCTGGGGCATACATCCCTCAAAGGCATCCACCAACAACAGAACGCCATCCACCATCAGCAGAATTCGCTCCACCTCGCCGCCAAAATCGGCGTGGCCGGGGGTGTCTACGATGTTGATTTTGGTATCGTTGTACATGACGGCCGTATTCTTGGACAGAATGGTGATGCCACGCTCCCGCTCCAGGTCGCCGGAGTCCATCACACGCTCCGCGACCTGCTCATTGCTGCGGAAAATACCGCTCTGCCGTAGCAACTGGTCCACCAAGGTGGTCTTGCCGTGGTCAACGTGGGCGATGATGGCTACATTCCGTAAATTTTCTCGTTTTCCCATTTTTCTGCGCTTCCTATCTGTTTTGGATTCTCTTAACTGATATAGTATAGCACACCCCAAAGGATTATACAAGGAAAATTTCGCCAGCCTCCCTCTTGCGTTTTTCCTTCTCTGCTGATACAATACGTAATAAGAGGTGACGGAGATGAAAAACACCACACTGTGCTATATTCATAACGATAAGGGGCAGACCCTGCTGCTCCACCGGGTGAAAAAGGAAAATGACCTCAACCGGGACAAGTGGATCGGGGTGGGTGGCCACTTCGAGGACAAAGAGAGCCCGGAAGAGTGCGTCCTGCGGGAGGTGCTGGAGGAGACCGGCCTGACCCTCACCGCCTACCGATACCGAGGTATCGTCACCTTCGTCTCCGACAAGTGGGCGACGGAGTATATGCACCTGTTCACCGGTCACGCCTACACCGGCGAGCTGAAGCCCTGCGACGAGGGCACGCTGGAATGGGTGGACGATGCGATTGTCCCCACCCTGCCCACCTGGGCGGGTGACCGGATCTTCCTCGACCTGCTGGCGGCTGAGGAGCCCTTTTTCTCCCTGAAGCTGGTGTATGAGGGGGAAACGCTGGTGCAGGCGGCACTGAATGGCGAGCCGCTGGACGTATAACACAGGGAAAGAGCCGATGAACGGTTTGTTCATCGGCTCCATTTTGCTTTTTAGCCCCTATGGACGGTGCAAACCTTGGCGGGCGAACACAGTTCGCCCCTACAAATCCACCGCTAGTCTGTACACATTTTTGACGGAGCACCCTCGCCAATTCACATAGTGCGGCGGATAACCACACGGCCAAGGTCGTCTCCACGTGTCAAGTATTCACCAAGACTTTTAAAAATCCTTTATTTTACAGGGTTTTTGGCACTTTTACCCTTTGTCGAAAAATGAATAGAATGAGGTATAAAAACACCAAGTCCTAAAAAAATAATAGAAACCGG
>JAFURT010000040.1 GCA_017471765.1 Clostridia bacterium | reverse complement strand
GCACGCTGACGCGTGATGAGATACAGCCCCAAAGGGGCTGATGATATACACGACTGCGTCGTGATGATATGCCAAGCCTGCGGCTTGGATAAAAAAAGAAGTAACTTTTGGTAGACAAAAGTTACTTCTTTTTTGGTGGACAATAACGGACTCGAACCGCTGACCCTCCGCACGTCAAGCGGATGCTCTACCAGCTGAGCTAATTGTCCATATCACAATTGCAAATGGGATTATACCCCAAAAAGCACGTCTTGTCAAGAGAAAATCTCAAAAAAGTTTGGGGAATATGCACGACCGGCTAAAACGTGGGGAAAACTACGGTAGAGGACACCATTTTGCTGTTTTGGCTGGCCGGAAAATGCAAAAAATAGGGCAAAACCTCTAAAAATGCAAAAACCTTGCAAGAATCGAAAAATAGACTTGCAAAATCGGGAGGAATATAGTATAATGCAATCTAATGTAATATCAGAATGGAAAGGTCGTGCCGATGTGAGCAGACTGAAAGATATGAGTAAAGAGCAGTTGCAGCAGCGGGAGAGTCGCCTGCAGCAGCAGTATGCCGCCTACAAGGCCCAGGGCCTGCAGTTGGATATGTCCCGGGGCAAGCCGGGCGCCCAGCAGCTGGACTTGACGCTGGATATGCTGGACTGTGTCAACGCCCGTGACGGGTTCCGTGCGCAGAATGGGATGGACACCCGGAACTACGGTCTGCTGGACGGCCTGCCGGAGGTCAAGGCGCTGTTCGCCGAGATTATGGGCGTGTCCCCGGAGCAGGTCATCGTGGGGGGCAATTCCAGCCTGAATATGATGTTCGACTACATTTCTACTGCGTACAGCCGCGGTGTGTGCGGTCATACCCCTTGGTGCCAGCAGGGCGAGGTCATCTTCCTCTGCCCGGCCCCCGGCTACGACCGGCACTTTGCCATCACCCAGTATTTCGGCATCAAGATGATTCCTGTGAAGATGACCCCCTACGGCCCGGATATGGACCAGGTGGAGGCGCTGATTGCCGACCCTCAGGTGAAGGGTATGTGGTGCGTGCCCATGTATTCCAATCCCGATGGCATCACGTATTCCGATGATACCGTCCGCCGTCTGGCGGCGATGCAACCGGCGGCCCCGGATTTCCGGCTGATGTGGGATAACGCCTACTGCCTCCACCATCTGGATGACGAGGGCGATACCCTGCTGAATATCTACCCCGAGCTGGAAAAGCACGGCCACGAGGATATGGTTGTCGAGTTTACCTCCACCTCCAAGATCAGCTTCCCCGGCTCCGGCGTAGCGGCTCTGGCCGCCAGCCCGGCCAATGTGGCGGATGTGAAGCGGCGCATGACGGTGCAGACCATTGGCCATGATAAGCTGAATATGCTGCGCCACGTCCGGTTCTTTAAGGATGTGGAGGGCATCAAGCGGCACATGAAGCTGCACGCCGCCATTCTGCGCCCCCGGTTCCGGGTGGTGCTGGATACGCTGGAAGCAGAGCTGGCCAACCTGGGCGTGGCTCATTGGCACCATCCCCGGGGCGGCTATTTTGTCAGTGTCAACGTGATGGACGGCTGTGCCAAGCGGACGGTGGAGCTGCTCCGCGAGGCGGGTGTGGTGATGACACCTGCCGGAGCCACCTTCCCCTACGGCAATGACCCCCGTGACCGCAACATCCGTATCGCCCCCTCCTTCCCCACGGTGGAGGAGCTGGCACAGGCGATGGAGATGTTCTGCCTGTGCGTGGAGCTGGCGTGTGTGGAGAAATTACTGGCGGAATACTAAAAAAGGAAAACGGACGGCTGTTCAGCCGTCCGTTTTTGCGTTCCTTCTCTGTGGCTATATGTAGCGGAGCACCATTACCTCATAGGGGGGCACCTCCACCCGTCCCTCCAGGCTGGTACCAGAGAGCAGGTCTACTGCCGGGCCGGGCAGGTCGATCCAGCCGGGTTGATTGCGGTATTCCACCAATACCAGACCGGACAGGCCGTTTCCTTGCCGGGGCACGGCCAGCACGTGATCGCAGGCCAGCGGGGAGAGCGCACAGGCTGTTGGCACGTACCGCTGCAGCAGTCGGTCCATAGCCTCCCGGGTGGGCACCGTTCCTAACAAGATGATCTTGCCCTTACCCAGTGTGTGCTCGGTAATCACCGGCAGCGAGGAAAGCTCGTAGGAATCGGTATAGGCGGCCACCACGCCGTCTGTTCCGGCACGGAAGGCATCTGCCCAATATAAGGCCTCGAAGGTCTGACCGTCCAGATGGTAGCGGAAGGGATAGTCGGGGTTGGGGACGGCGGCAAACTGCCGGTATATGTCCGTCCAATTTTCCAGATGGGCAAAGGGCTTTTCGGTCATAGACCCATGCACGTCCCGTATGTCTGACAGCGGTCCGACAATCCATGTGCCGCCTTCACGCACCCATGCCTCTAACCGCTCTGCTAATGCGTGTTCTTCCAGACAGGGTAACAGGGGAGAGAAGATTACCCGGTAGTCGTCCAATTCGTGCCGGGGTGCTATTACATCCACCCGGATGCCGTTCTCTGTCAGTGGGCGGTAGAAATACTCATACAGCACCGGCTGGTAGGCGGGGTGGGGACAAATGCTTTGACAGGCGAACAGCCTTTCGGCCGAGGTAGCGTAATGCAACGCCACCTGTGCTTGCACCGGCTTGGTAGCGGTCAGGAATTCCTGCGCCACGTTCAGTTCCTTTGCTATACGGCAAATTTCGGTATGGGTATAGGTGGGCCGGCCGTAGGCGTCGATGACCGAGCCGTGCATCAGCTCATGCCCGGAGCGATGACCACGCCAGTGCCAGTACAGATTGGCCTCGCCGCCAAACAGGAAGGGAAGCCAGGAGTTGACCCGGCACATACCGGCCGGACGGTAGGGCGTAGCAAAGGTGCCGCCGTTTACGTTGGGGTCGGTTTCCGTACTCCACCACGGGGTGGCCTTGAGGGTTTTCATAAAGTCCATCCAGAAAAAACTGTTAGGCAGGCTGTTTTCGTTGCAGTAGTGGTTGAACATAGCCACGTCGCTGTCCGCCGCCAGTGCCGCATGGTCTATCAGTGGCAGGGGCATCATATCGGTGCCGATGGGTTTGTCGGTGAAGGCCTTCAGTTCGTGCACCTGTTCCCGGACATAATCCCGGACCTGATCCGCCTGATACTCTAACCACGCTTGCTTCAGGGAGGGGTGGTGGGCGGTGTCCGGCTTAGGGGCTACCACAGCGTCAAAGGAGGCATATTCCTGACTCCACAGGGTCAGCTGCCAGGCGGTATTCAGGTTTTCCACGGTGTCAAACCGCTCCTGTAGGAAACGGCGGAACCCCTGTACGCAGTGATCGCAGAAGCAGCCCTCTCCGAAGGGAATGTACACCTCGTTGTCGATCTGCCAGCCGATCACCGTATCGTAGCCGGAGAATTCTTCGGCCATCCGGCGGTTGATTCTGCTGAGCAGACGCCGGTAGGTGGGGCTGCTGGGGCAGAAATGGGTGCGTGCACCGTGGGAGGAGGGCGTGCCGGTGAACCGGACGGATAGGGATTCCGGATACCGGTCAGTCAGCCATTTCGGGGGTGTGGCGCCGGGGGTACACAGAATGGCATTGATACCGTTTGCACCCAGCTTCCGGATTACGGTGTGTAGCCACTGCAGATCAAAACGGCCTTCCTCCGGCTCCATCCGACTCCAGGCAAACTCGGCCAGCCGTACGGTGTTAATGCCGGTTTCTTTCATTTGACGGATATCGTAGTCGATGCGTTCCTCCGACAAGCCTTCGGGATAATAGGCGGCGCCAAAATAGGGAGCGGATTGTTGTGTCATAGAACATCCTCCTCTTTCGGTGAATCGGGGCTTTGCGCAACTATAGTCTAACAAAAGGCGGTGGGATTGTCAACACAACTTTATATCGGTATCTTTTTTTATAACTTGCATACTTTTCATTGACTTTTTCATTTGATGCTAGTATAATGGATTGGTAAATCGGCTATAAGCCGTAAAAGCAAACAGGAGGTCAATCACATGAAGCGTACGCCTAAAGCGGCATTCTTCATCGTGGCGATCCTCATCGTAGTCTTCTCTTACACGGCCCTGTGCGGCGTGTACACGAGCTACGGTGATCGCACGGATACGGTCATCCGGGGTGTCGGCGACATCCGTTGGGGTATCGATATCCGCGGCGGTGTGGACGTCACCTTTGGTCCCACCGATGAGAATGTCGACCCCACCGACGACCAGCTGGATGCCGTTAAGAGCATTATTGAACAGCGTTTGGTCAGCAAGAACATAACCGACTATGAGGCCTATGTGGACGCCGCCGCCAACCAGGTGCTGGTGCGGTTCCCCTGGGCCAGCACTACCGAAACTCCCGAGCAGGCGGTAGCCGAGATCGGTCAGACGGCTATGCTGGAGTTCCACAAGGGTAGTGAGACTGACGATAAAGGCAAGCCTACCGGTGCTTTGGTGCTGGATGGTGACGATGTGGCGTCTGCCAAGGCGCTGTATACCGTCATCGACGATAAAGGCAACTACGGCCATGTTGTTTCTTTGGAGCTGAAGGAAAGCGGCAAGCAGGCTTTTGCCGATGCCACCAAGGAGCTGAAGGGCAAAGGCAAGATTTCCATCTGGCTGGATGATAAGATGCTGCAGGATCCCGATGTTAACGATCACATCACCACCGGTCAGGCCATCATCACCGGTTACGCTACGGCGGCCGATGCCAAGTCTGTTGCCGATCTGATCAACTCCGGTGCCCTGCCCTTCAAGGTAGAGGCCAAGAGCTTGGGCTCCATCTCCCCCACCATGGGTACTAATGCGCTCAACGCTATGGGTATTGCCGCCGCCATCGCTATGGTGCTGGTGTGCGTGATGATGATTGTCATCTACCGTCTGCCCGGCTTTGTGGCGGCTATCGCCCTGTGTGGCCAGATGGCACTGACCATCGCCTCTATCTCCGGCTATTTCGGCAATTTCGACAGCTTCACCATGACCCTGCCCGGTGTGGCCGGTCTGATTCTGTCTATCGGTATCGGTGTGGACTGTAACGTTATCACCGCCGAGAGTGTCCGTGACGAGCTGCGTGCCGGTAAGACCATCGACAGCGCCATCCGTTCCGGCTCCAAGAACTCCTTCGGTGCCATTTTGGACGGTAATGTCACGGTGTTGATCGTGGCCGCTGTGCTGATGGGTGTGTTCGGTTCCTCCGACAGCATTTTTGGCTGGCTGTTCAGCTGGCTGCCGGTTTCCACCACCGGTTCGGTGTATTCCTTCGGTTACACTCTGCTTGTCGGTGTGATTACCAACTTTGTGATGGGTATGTGGCTGTCCCGGCTGATGCTGCGCTCCGTCTCCCGTCTTAAGATTTTCCGCAATCCTTGGTTCTATGGAGGTGAGCGTGCATGAAAAAGTATGATTTCGTAGCCAACCTCAAGCGCGCTCTCATCATTTCCCTGGCCATCATCCTGGTGGGTGTGGTTATGAACGTGGTGTTTGGCACCAAGATGGATCTGTCCTTTAAGGGCGGTACCCTCATTCGTTACAGCTATGAGACGGCTCCTGACATTTCGGCTCTGACCGCTACGGCGAAGGATAAGCTGGGCGGAGATCCCCAGGTCTCCCTGGATGAGATCAACAGCACCAAGGTGGTCAGCATCACGCTGACCGGCACGGTGACCACCGAGCAGCAGCAGGCTCTGGCGGAGGCCATCAAAAAGGACTTCGCCGACAACAAGATGGCTTCCTTCCAGTCTAACACGTTGCCGGCGGCCATGGGTGCCAAGTTCTTCCTGCGTTGCCTGGTTGCGTTGGGCCTGGCGGCTGTTCTGCTGGTGGCCTATGTGGCTTTCCGGTTCCGCAAGATTGGCGGTTTCCCGGCGGCTATCTCGGCGCTGATTGCTCTGCTGCACGACCTGATTATCGTGTATTTCACCTTTGTCATCTTCCGCCTGGAGCTGAACAACAACTTCGTGGCGGTTATGCTGACCATTCTGGGTTACTCCCTGAATGACACCATCGTTATCTTCGACCGGATCCGTACCCTGCGTAAGCGTAGCGACGCACCGTTGGCGGATGTGGTCAACACCTCTCTGCATGAGGTGCTGCGCCGCACCATCGTGACCACGGTCACCACCGGCTTGGCAATTGCGGCGGTGTTGGTGGTGGCGTTGGTGATGCATGTGGATTCCATCATCAGCTTCGCTCTGCCCATGCTGTTCGGTGCGATCTCCGGTAGCTATTCCTCCCTCTTCCTCAGCGGCCCCATCTGGGTACGGTGGATGAATCGCCGGGAGGCAAAGGCGAAGAAGTAATCGCCTCTGATGTGATTGTTGCGACCGCCGACGGTGTGCCGTCGGCGGTCATTTTCCCCGTTATTGGCAGAAAAAGTAAGGGAAAACGGGGAAAAATCAAAAAAAATAAAAATTCCCCTTGCTTTTTTGCGACGGATGTGGTATAGTCTATCCGTTAATCTATGGTTTCCGAAAGAGGTGACAAGCATGAAAGAGAGCATCCATCCCGTATACGAGCAGACTACCATCACCTGTGCCTGCGGCAACGTGATTGCGACCGGCTCTACCAAGAAGGATATCCGTGTGGAAATTTGTTCCAAGTGCCATCCCTTCTTCACCGGCAAGCAGAAGCTGAACGATGCCGGCGGCCGTGTGGACCGTTTCAACAAGCGTTTTGGTCTGACCACCGAGAAATAAGGTATGCGTATCTGACGGCAGTGCATTTTGCACTGCCTTTTCTCGTTTTTTAAACGGCCCGGTTTTGTGCGTTATCGGTGCAAAACGGAGGACTCCCACAGGAGGTGTATCTATGTCTGCTAACAGCTATCTCACTGTCGCCGTGGAGGCAGAGGATGAATTTACCGAAAAGCGCTCCCGGTTTATTGGGGCCATTCGTCCGGTGACCACCGAGGAGGAAGCCCAGACATTCATCCGTGAGCGGTGCAAGACCTATTGGGATGCCAAGCATAACGTTCACGCCTATGTGCTGGATGGGGGCAACCTCTGCCGCTTTTCGGATGACGGCGAGCCCCAGGGCACTGCCGGCATTCCGGTGCTGGATGTTCTGCGCAAGGAAGGGCTCACTGACTGTGTGGTGGTGGTGACCCGGTATTTCGGCGGCATTTTGCTGGGTGGCGGCGGCCTGGTGCGGGCCTATTCCCATGCGGCCAAGCTGGCGGTGGATGCCGCCGGTGTGGTGGAGATGCGTCTGTGCCTCACCGGAGCAATCACCTGCGACTATGCCCAGTACGGTTTTATTCCCGGCTTGCTGGCGGAGGAGGGGGCAACGGTCACCGATACGGAGTTCGGCGAGGAGGTCACCGTGAACTTTTCCTTGCCGGTTGAGGGGCGTGGCCACCTGGAAGCGGTGCTCACCGACCGCAGTGCCGGCCGCCTGACCGCTACCTTTGCCGGAGAGATGTGGTTGCCCTGTAAGGTGTGAGCAACAACATAGGACGGGCCCTCACCCTGCGGATGAACTGCAACCACATCGTAGGGGACGACGCCCTTGCGTCCCGCAAGGGTCTGTATAACCCAAAAAACAACATCATAGGGGAGGGATGTCCCATCCCGAAACCTGGCGGAATGGATAAATCCATTCCCTACAGATTCTATCCGGCCCGGTGTGATGCCGTAGGGAAGGCATTTATGCCTTCCGCATAGATTGGCACAGACAAGGTCCCACCCTACGATTAAAACCGCAACCACATCGTAGAGGATGGCACCCTTGCGTCCCGCAAATCACCCTCTCGCAACACCGCAAACACGAAATTTTGTGGTTGCATCAAAAAAAATCTGCCAAAAACAAACTTTTTTCGCAAGCAGGCAGGATTTTTTTGTTTTTTTGCGTATAACTTACATGAACGACCAAAAAAGGAGGCCTATAGATGGATTTGACCGCCGTTGTTCCTTGGGAACAGACCGAACATGCGATTTTATCGCCGTCTGCCGCCTTTTCCGACAACAGCCGGGGACGAGAAACGCCGGAACAGCCCAGTCCCTACCGTACCGCCTATCAGCGTGACCGGGACCGGGTACTGCACTGCAAATCTTTTCGCCGCCTGAAGCATAAGACACAGGTGTTTCTGGCCCCCGAGGGAGACCACTACCGCACCCGTCTGACCCACACCCTGGAGGTGGCGCAGATTGCCCGCACCATCGCCCGGGCATTGCGGCTGAATGAGGACCTGACGGAAGCAATCGCCCTGGCGCACGACCTGGGGCATACCCCCTTTGGTCATGCGGGCGAGCGGTGCCTGGATGCCTGCCTGGATGGTGGCTTCCGCCACTATGAGCAGAGCGTCCGCGTGGTGGAACGGCTGGAGAATACCGGCCGGGGTTTAAACCTGACCTGGGAGGTGCGGGACGGTATCCTGCACCATACTAAGGGGGAGGAAGCCGCCACCCTGGAGGGACGCATTGTCCGCTGGGCGGATAAGATTGCCTATGTCAACCACGATATGGACGACGCGATCCGGGCGGGCGTTCTGCGTGAGGAGGATATCCCGCTGGAACTGCACCTGCACCTGGGGGATAGCACCACCGCCCGCATCGATACGATGGTGTCGGCCATGATTCGGGCCAGCGGCGAGGATATTGCCATGGACCCGGCAGTGGAGCCGTATTTTTGGGATATGCACGCCTTCATGTACGACTATCTCTATCGCAACCCCAAGGCCAAGAGCGAAGAGAGCAAGGTGGCTGGCATGCTATCGGCATTGTTTGAGTATTATGTCAAAAATCCGGATAAACTTCCGGAAGAATATGCCCTCATCCGGGAGCGGGATGGCGCCCAGCGAGCGGTGGGCGATTACGTAGCCGGCATGACGGACAATTTTGCACTGGAGATGTACCACGAGCTGTATATCCCCCGTGGTTGGTCTGTGGTGTTGCGCTGACAGAACATACAAGCGATGAGAAAGGAGGCGGGGAAATGGCTCTGCCGGATAGTTTTTTACAGGAATTATTGGCTAAGAACGACATCGAAAGCGTGGTGTCCTCCTATGTGGCCATGAAGCGGCGAGGCCGCAACCTGGTGGGGCTTTGCCCCTTCCATGGAGAAAAGACCGCCTCCTTTAACCTCTACCCGGAGACCTCCTCCTTCTACTGCTTCGGCTGTGGGGCGGGGGGCGATGTGATTACCTTTATTAAGCGCATCGAAAATCTGGATTATATGGACGCCATCCGCTTCCTGGCCGACCGGGCCGGGATGCGGATGCCGGAGAACCGGCAGGAGAACGACCAGACCTCCCGCCTGCGTCTGCGGATATTGGAGGCCAACCGGGAGGCGGCCAGGCTGTACCATGCGGCGCTGTATCGCCCGGAGGGCAAGGTGGCGCTGGACTATTACCACAGCCGGGGCTATACCGATGCTACCATCAAGCACTTTGGGCTGGGTTTTGCCCCGCCGGGGTGGGACTATCTGCTCAAGGCGTTGCGCACCAAAGGCTTCAAGGACGAGGAACTGGTGGCGGCATTTCTGGCCGCCCGAGGCCGCAACGGCGGCGCCTACGATATTTTCCGCAACCGGGCGATGATTCCCATCATCGACATCCGGGGGAATGTGGTGGGCTTCGGCGGCCGTGTGCTGGACGACAGCAAGCCGAAATACATCAACACCGAGGGAACGCTGGCATTCAGCAAGAGCCGCAATCTGTTTGCCCTCAATTTCGCCAAAAATGCCGGCCGGGAACTGAATCTGTGCGAGGGCTACATGGACGTGATTGCCATGCATCAGGCGGGCTTCACCAACACGGTGGCCGCCCTGGGCACCGCCTTTCCGGAGGAGCAGATGCAGCTCATTGCCCGGTATGCCGACAAAATAAACCTGATTTTCGACGCCGATGGGGCCGGACAGAAGGCCACCAAACGAGCGATAGATAACCTGCGCAAGACCGGCCTGGACGTGAAGGTGGTCACCATCCCTGACGGCAAAGACCCGGATGAGTATATCCGCAAGAATGGGGCGGCCGCTTTCAAGCTGTTGCTGGAGCGCTCTGCCAATGCAGTGGAATACCGGCTGTTGGAGATTAGCAAGAGCCACTCCATCCTCACCCCCGACGGCAAGCTGGCCTATTTCCGGGAGGCGGCCACGGTACTGGCCGAGCTGGAAAGCCCGGTGGAACGGGACGTCTATGCCGGGCGGCTCAGTGAGATGCTGTCCATCTCAAAGGACTCCATCCTGCGTGAGATCGAGAGCCGTCGCAAGAAAAAGAACCGGCAGGAGATGAAATATCAGCTCCCCAATCTGATGCGGCAGGAAAGTAAGGAGATGCGGCAGGTCAACCCGGATGCGCTGACCTATCCCCGTGCCGCCAGCGCCGAGGAGAGCCTGCTGGGTACCCTCATCCTGCACCCCGACTATATCCGGCAGATAGCTATGCTGTTGCCAGCGGATGAGATAGTTACGGAATTTAACCGTAATTTGTACAAGCGGTTGCTGGAACGACAGCGGCAAGGTTTGTTGGTGGAACTGGCTTTTCTGGCTGCCGACTATGACGAGGACGGCATGGCCTATATCTCCCGCATGGTGCGGGATGCCCGGGAACGAGCGGTTTCTGCCGAGGATGTGGCGGCCTATGCAGCCATCATCCGGGAGGAATATGCCCTGCGCTATATGACCAACCCGGAGGGAGCCTCCGATGAGGATATACAAGGCATGCTGGATGCCCTGCGTGCCCGCAAGAAAAAATAAGGGACAGACCCTAAAAGAAAGGATGGACGCCCATTATGAGCAAAAAGAAGACCGCACCCGCCCAGGAGCCGGAGGAGGTTCTGGAGGAAAGCACTGCCCCGGCAGAGGAGACCATGGCAGAGGATGGGTTTTTTGACGATGAACCCCAACCGGCTGTCAAGCGGGATAAGAGCACCGTCATCGCAGACCTGGTGGAGCTTGGCCGCCAAAAGGGCAAGCTGACAGACCAGGAAATTATGGATGCCATGGAGCACATCGACTTCGATCCGGAGCAGATGGACAAGCTGTATGAGCAGTTGGAGGCCAACAATATCCCGGTGGTGGACGATTTTGCCAATGTGTCCTTGGACGACCTGGATTTCTCTATGGATTCTCCCGAAGCCGAGGAGACCCAGGAGCCGGCTCCCTCCGAGCAGGTGGCCATAGATGACCCGGTGAAGGTGTATCTCAAGGAGATTGGTCGTGTGCCGCTGCTCACCCCCGAGGAGGAGACGGCGCTGGCCATGCGCATCATCGAGGGGGACGAGTCGGCCAAAAAGCGGCTGTCCGAGGCTAACCTCCGTCTGGTGGTCAGTATTGCCAAGCGGTATGTGGGCCGTGGCATGCAGTTCCTGGATCTCATTCAGGAGGGCAACCTGGGACTGATCAAAGCTGTGGAGAAATTCGACTATACCAAGGGCTTTAAGTTCTCTACCTACGCTACCTGGTGGATTCGGCAGGCCATCACCCGGGCCATTGCCGACCAGGCTCGTACCATCCGTATCCCGGTTCACATGGTGGAGACCATCAATAAGGTGAAGAAGATTTCCAGCCAGCTGTTGCACAAGAATGGCCATGAGCCCACCGCTGAGGAGATTGCCGATGAACTGGGCATGCCGGTAGATAAGGTGCGGGAGATTATGCGTGTGGCCCAGGAGCCGGTATCGCTGGAGACCCCCATCGGTGAGGAGGAGGACAGCCATCTGGGCGATTTCATCCCCGACGATGATGCCCCGGCGCCGGCCGATGCTGCTTCCCATACCCTGTTGAAGGAACAGCTGGAAGAGGTGCTCAGCTCCTTGACCGATAGAGAGGCGAAGGTACTGCGGCTCCGTTTCGGCCTGGAGGATGGCCGTCCCCGTACGCTGGAGGAAGTGGGCAAGGAGTTTGATGTCACCCGTGAGCGTATCCGTCAGATTGAGGCCAAGGCCCTGCGCAAACTGCGTCATCCCAGCCGTAGCAAGAAGCTGAAGGATTTTCTGGATTAAGATAGAAACCAGCGGCCATTCCATTTTGATGGGATGGCCGCTGGCTTTTTAGTCTTGTATAAACTCGGCGATATCTTCCAGATTACAGCCGAGTGCAGAGCAAAGTTTATCCAGTGTTTTGGTTTCGATATTTTCATTGGCTTTCAGGCGACGGACGGTTTTACTGTCAATGCCGCACCGTTCCCGCAAAGTATAGGTCGAAAATCCTTTTTCTTTCATGGTTGCCCATAGCCGGTCAAATACAATCATACAATTCGCCCCCTTGACAAACAGTATTATGGGGGTTATAATCTCAAATATTAAGGGGATATAATCCCCATATATGGAGAAATACAAGATGGATATCGGCACTTTTGGCAGACACCTCCATGGCGATAACGAGAATATTCCTTTTGCTCCTCGCTTTGGAAATGGTATCGCCACAGGCTATTTTCTGTTATTCAGATTTTCGCCTTCAGCAAGATTTATAATCTTTTTATTGTTCTCTATTGCATATTTTACGGCCTGCCAAGCACCGCCATGTTTTTTCTCTATATAACAAATCACAAGGTCAGACCTGTCCACCATTTCCCGGTTGCGTAGCCGGATTGCCGCTTTGGGATGGCTATTTGCCGCCGCGTGCGCAATTTCAATATGACTATAGTAGTCCTCAAATTGTTTTTGATTGTTCCGGCACTCTGCAGTTAGGTATGGTAGCACCAAGACGAGTGAGCTATTTGCATCGTGATAGGCTTTTTGTGCACGCAGAACGGCCGAAGATACGCATTGGTCAAAATCGCCGTGACGTCCCACTAAAAACTCTACATAGTCTTTTTCAGCAATTAGCATACGGATTTGTTCCACCAGCAATTCTTCTATTTTAAGAATGTTGTCTATGTATCTATGGCCAAAAAAGGAAACCGTATAAAGATCTAACATCGCCGCACATCTCCCACCTTGATTACTGATTAAAATTTGAATTTGTAAGTTATTATACCGCTACAAACGGTAATTATCAACTATAATCAGTAATTTTATCGTGAATATTACCGCTTAAATTATTATACAATAATTTCAAGCGAGGTGTTGATGGTGGATCTTCAATATATTAGGGAGCGCATTTCTGTTCTCAGAATAAAAAAGAATGTTTCCGAATACAGAATGAGTACAGATTTGGGACACAGCAAAAGTTATATGCAAAGTATTTCTTCCGGTAGATCCATGCCATCATTAGGAGAGTTTCTCTATATTTGCGAATACCTTGGTGTTACTCCCAAAGAATTTTTTGATGAAGATATGAAGAATCCCCAGCTTGTGCAACGACTTTATGAGCTGACACGCAATATGTCCGAAGCGGATCTGCATATTTTGATCAGCACAGCGGAACGATTAAATGATCGATAAAGAAAAGCGGCGGCAAGGAGAGTTCTCTCCTTGCCGCCGTTCCTGTTCGCTAATATCCGTTTACTTCCTCACCAATACAATCACCGGCAGGTGGGGCTGGTTCCCCATCCGCCAGGGGAGGGAGCTGTTGCCGAGTCCCCGGCTGACTATCATGGTGGTGGTCCCTTCGGTATAGATACCGGCGGTATATTTGGGCAGAAAGCCCTGCCCGGGGGCATACAGGGAGCGTCCGGCCATGCGTACCTGCCCGCCGTGGGCGTGACCGCACACCACTACATTCCAGCGGGCGTGGCGGTAATAGGGGAAATGCTCCGGCTTATGTGCCAGGGCGATAGCCGGCTGGCCGGACACGGCCAGAGGCGCCGGGCGATGGCGAGCCATACCGTACAGCCGCAGGGTGGCTCCGTCCTTATGCCAGTCGGCATAGCTATCGCTCATGTAGTGGACACCGCAGGCGGTGAGGATCTCCCGGTACAGCGGCTCCCGGTCAAGGCGCAATTCGTGATTGCCGGGAATGGCAAAGCAGGGGGCGATGGCGGCCAGTCCTTTTGCCAGTCGGCGCAAGCCGGCCTCGTCAAAGGCGGCGTAGCTGTTGGTTAGGTCGCCGGGCAAGAAGATGGCATCCGGCTTCTGCATGGCAACGCACCGGAGCAGACGGGGGAGGGAGAGCAGGGCGTCCGGCAGGTGCAGGTCTGCCACCACGGCGATACGCGCCAGGTGAAAGGCATCCGGCAGACCGGCACAGGGGATCACCACCGGCTCTGTCTGCAGGGTACTGTATGGGCGGTCAAAGGCCATCAGGCTGTGGATGAGTCGCTTGGTGCGGCTGGGCATTTGCGCCATGGCGTCGCCTCCTTTCTTCGGGATAAGAGATACATCGTCTCTATTGTACCACAAAGATTTGCAGTATAAAAGGGGTATTTACCATTTTCTTTTTCTTATGAAAGGAAAATGGCATTGACACATACCCAAATACAAGGTATAATGATATAAGAGTTTCCCTGTCCGTTTGCAGTAAAACCAATAAGGAGAAGGATCAATATGCAGGAATTAAATTTACGGGTACTGTTGGGCGTTTTGATACAGAAGCTGAAGTGGATTATTGTGGCAGCTGTTGTTATAGCAATGGTCATGGGCGGATATGTGGCGCTGTTTGTGGAGGCCAGCTACGCTTCCACCTGTTCCATGTATGTGATGAACCTGACCAGCCTGGATAATGGACAGGCCAGCTCCAACACCGGTATCAGTGCCAGCGGTTTGTCGGCCTCCCAGCAGATGGTCAACGAGTATATTTCGCTTTTGAAGGCGGATATGGTGATTGATGATGTGGCCAGCCAACTGCGTCAGCAGGGATACGAAATGTCCAACCGGGAGATCCGTAGCACCCTGACTATGACCTCCAAGAATGGCACCTCTCTGCTGGAGATCCGGTCCACCACCAATGATCCGATAAAATCCAAGGCCATCTGCGATGCCTTGATGGATACCGCCCCGGAAAAAATTAAGCGGGTGATGCTGGATCTGGGTACGATTACCCCGGTGGACTATGCTGATCAGGGTAGCCGTGTCAGTTCCGGTGCACTGCGGTATGCGGCTATGGGTGGTGTGATTGGCGCCGTGCTGGCCTATGCGTTCTTCCTGCTGCTGTATCTAATGGACAACACGGTCAAGAGTGAGCAGGATCTAAAGAATCGGCTGGATGTCACGGTGCTGGGCGCCGTGCCTGACCTGCATTCTGCCGGCAACAAGAAGGGAGGCAAATACTACTATGCTTAATAAACCGGATACGAAGAAAGACACAGCGGGAAAGCCAGAGGGCACTTCCCGAAAAGCCAATTTCCAGGTTTCAGAAGCCTACAAAATGATTCGTACGAATCTGCTGTTTGCCCTTTCCACTACGGATAGCCGCACGATCATCTTCTCCAGCGCTGAGCCGGGCGCCGGCAAGTCTACCCTCAGCGGCAATCTGGCCATCGTGATGGCCCAGACCGGTTCTCGTGTGGTGCTGGTGGATGCCGATATGCGTAAACCCTCCCAGCATCGGAACTTCAAGCTCCCCCGCACCAAGGGCCTGTCCAAGATTCTCAGCGGCCAGGAACCGCTGGAGGAGTGTATCTGCCGGGACGTGAAGCCAAATCTGGACATTATTCCCTCCGGCACCATTCCGCCTAACCCCTCCGAGCTGTTGGGCTCTGCCCGGATGAAGGAGCTGTTGGCGGAACTGCAGGAGAAGTACGACTATGTTTTCATCGATATGCCGCCCCTGTGTGTGGTGGCAGATGCCCTTGTGGTAGCGCCGATGGTAGCCGGCGTGGTACTGGTCAGCCGGCATAAGCAGACCAGTTACGAGGAACTCAATGATGCGGTGGAGAGTGTCAAGCTGTCCAGCGCCAACCTGCTGGGCGTGGTGCTGACCTGCGTGACTCAGGACCCCATTGGCTATGGCCGCTACGGCGGTTATGGCCGGTATGGCCGCTACGGCCGCTATGGTCGTTATGGCCGGTATGGCCGCTATTACCGTGCATACGATTACTCGTATACGGAGAGTGGTAAGAGTAATGATTGATTTTCACAGCCATGTCCTGCCGGATATGGACGATGGGGCAAAAACACCGGAGATTTCTTTGGCGATGTTGCGTGCGGCGGCAAAGCAAGGCGCCGAGGTTGTGGTGGCGACCCCCCATTTCTACTGGGAATATGATTCGATCAACAGTTTTTTGGAGAGACGGCAGCGTTGCTACGACCAGTTGCGGCCTCTCCTGACGGCTGACTGCCCATCTGTACTTTTAGGAGCAGAGGTGCGCCTTTCAGAAGGGCTGTCCCGGATGGACCTGCGTCCTCTGTGCTTGCAAGGGACGGATATTTTGCTGTTGGAACTGCCCTTTATGCGGGCACCGCATTGGTTGCTGGAGGAGGTGGAAAACATCGTCCTCGGCCAGCGGCTGACGGTCATGTTTGCCCACCTGGACCGGTATATGACCTGGTATAAAAGCAATGACATCGCCGCCTTGACGGAGTTGCCGGGGGTCATCGTCCAGCTCAATGCAGAAACATTAGCGGATAAGCGGGAGCTTCGGCAATTGTTGAAGTGGCTCCCTCCTTCGTTGCGGCTGGTAGTGGGCTCCGATATGCACGATATGGGCGAACGCGCCCCTCAACTGGCGCAGGCGATGGCTTTGCTTGCCCGCAATCGGGTCGGGCGGATGTGGCTGCAACAAATCAGGTACACAGCCAGAGAAATTATGGAGGAATGCAACTAGAAAGGCAGGGGAATTGTCTTGAATGGGAAGAACGGAAAGAGGACATCGGATATCCGCCGGTTTCGTCGGTATTTTCTGTTCCTGGCGGACCTTTTCAGTATCTCGGTGATGTTTTTTGTCGCATGGGTGGTGCTTATCCACAACCTGCCGTTGCCGGAAGGTACTTGGTGGTGGCATTGGTTGCTACTGCTGGGCTGTAACAGCCTGTTCCTTCTGGCCTTTGGCTGTTATGACAGCCTTTGGCGGTATGCCAGCCCGAAGGAATATTTGTTGCAATTTTTGGCATTGACCTGTGGCAATGTATTGTTTGCTTTGGGCAATCGTTTTCTGATCGCACCGGAGCTTAAATGCCCCTTGCGTCTGCAACTGTTCGCTATGCTGCTGACCCTGGTGACGATGTGGATGTTCCGCTTTGTCTGTCGCTATCAGCGCCAGCTCCGGTTGTCGTGGCAGCACAGCAAGCGAGCCACCACCAAGATAGCGATTATTGGTGCCGGGGATGTAGGCGTGGCGATGGTGGACGAGATTCGCCGTGACACAGCCTGTACGTACGATGTGGTGTGTTTCTTTGACGATGACCCCATAAAGCAACGGGCACACGTCCGGGGCATCCCGGTGCGGGGCCCGGTCAGTACGGTGGTGGAGCACGTACGGAATACGGAAATTAAAGAACTGGTTGTTGCCATCCCCTCGCTGGAAAATGAGCGCAAGCAGGAGATACTGAAGATTTGCAGCCAGACTGGTTGCCGTGTACGGATGATGCCGAATATCGACCAGCAGTTGTCCGGCGAAGGCGGGTCTTTGCTGGGGCATATGCGGGATGTACAGCCGAACGACCTGTTGGGACGGGAAATGGTCAACTTCCAGAATACCGACGTGTACGAGTTTCTTTCCGGCAAGGTGGTTATGGTCACCGGTGGCGGTGGTTCGATCGGCTCCGAGCTGTGCCGGCAGATTGCCGCCCAGCATCCGTTGCGGTTAGTTATTGTAGACATCTACGAGAACAACGCCTATGACATTCAGCAGGAATTGCGGCATCAGTATGGCGATGGGCTGGATCTGCGTGTGGAGATTGCTTCCGTGCGTGATGAGAAGAAGATAGATATCCTGTTCCGCCGCTATCATCCCCAGATTGTTTTCCACGCCGCCGCCCACAAGCATGTGCCGCTGATGGAGCCCTGCCCCGAGGAAGCTATCAAGAATAACGTATTCGGCACTTACAATGTGGCTCATGCGGCCGCCCGGTACCAGGCCGAGAAATTTGTGCTGATTTCCACCGACAAGGCGGTGAACCCCACCAACGTTATGGGTGCCAGCAAGCGGTTGTGCGAGATGGTGGTGCAGAGCATGCAGAATGTCAGCGATACCGTCTTTGTGGCGGTGCGCTTTGGCAATGTGTTGGGCTCCAACGGCTCGGTTATCCCGCTGTTCAAGCGCCAGTTGGCCGGCGGTGGCCCGCTGACCATCACCGACCGGCGCATCATCCGGTATTTCATGACCATCCCGGAGGCCGCCCAGCTGGTGATGCAGGCCGGCGCCATGGCCAAAAGCGCCCAGGTGTTTGTGCTGGATATGGGCGAGCCGGTCAAGATTCTGGATTTGGCAGAAAACCTGGTGCGGATGGCAGGGCTGACCCCCTATGTGGATGTGGATATCATCGAGACCGGCCTGCGCCCCGGCGAAAAGCTGTATGAGGAACTGCTGATGGACAGCGACACTCTGACGGCAACTAAGAACAACAAGATATTCATCGAGCAGCAGGAAGCCATCCCCCATGAGGAAATGGAGGCTGACCTGGAACTGTTGCGACAGGTGATTGAAACCGAGGACGTGGAGCAGATGGTGGCCACCATGCGCCGCATTGTGCCCACCTTCAAGACCCCGGAGGAGGTCAACCGCCAGGCGGTGGCCCAGCATCGGGTACCCGATGCCGAAAGTCCGGTAACGGTAGGATAACACAAAAGCTTGACCGAATATTCTGTTCGGTCAGGCTTTTTTTGTTCGGTATTTTGGTATCGGTCTATTTACAAAGGCATAGATTTATGGTACACTTATATCCGTGAAAAGAGGCAAGCCTGCCGGGTAGTTTGCCCAGTATGGCGAAATTTGTTTCAATGTACCTAGGAGGTTTTTCTATGACAGCAATCATGCAGAAGTACGACCGTTGGTGCGCCTGCGCCACGGAGGATGCCGAGCTCGGCACCGAGCTGGCGGCCATTGTCGGCCAGGAGGAAGCTATCCGGGACCGGTTCTATCAGGAGCTGGCCTTTGGTACCGGCGGCCTGCGTGGTGTAATCGGCGCCGGCGAGAACCGGATGAATATCTACACCGTCCGTAAGGCCACCCAGGGGCTGGCCAACTACCTGCGTGCTCATTATACCGAGGCGGCGGTGGCTGTTGCCTATGACTCCCGCATCAAGTCCGACCTGTTTGCCAGAGAGGCGGCCCGGGTGCTGGCGGCTAACGGCGTGACGGTGTACATTTTCCCCCAGCTGGAGCCCACCCCGGTGCTCAGCTATGCGGTACGGTATTATGGCTGTCAGGCGGGCATCATGGTGACGGCCAGCCATAACCCGGCTAAGTATAACGGCTACAAGTGCTACGGTGAGGACGGCTGTCAGATGACAGACGGTGCGGCCGGCGAGGTGACCGACTATATCCGGGCGCTGGACATCTTCGAGGATGTGCAGGTGGTGGCCTATGACGAGGCGGTAGCCGAGGGACGCATCCGTCTTATCGGTAATGACCTGCTGGACAGCTATTACCGGCAGGTGCTGGCTCAGCAAATCAACCCCACCGTCAGTGCCGAGGCCGGCCTGTCGGTAATCTATACCCCCCTCAACGGTACCGGCAATGTGCCGGTGCGGGAGATCCTGCGCCGGGTGGGTGTACAGCAGGTAACGGTGGTGCCGGAGCAAGAACTGCCGGACGGCAACTTCCCCACCGCCCCCTATCCCAATCCGGAGATTCGCCAGGCCTTCGCCTGTGCACTGACACTGGCAGAGGGAAATCCGGCTGACTTGTTGCTGGCTACCGACCCGGACTGCGACCGGGTGGGCATCGCCGTGTGGGACGGTCAGGATTATACGCTGATGTCCGGCAACCAGGTAGGATGTCTGTTGCTGGATTACATCCTGTCCTGCCGCACAGCGGCAGGCACACTGCCGGAAAACCCGGTGGTGGTCAAGACCATCGTGACCACCAATCTGGTGAAGGCGATTGCCGCCAAATACGGCTGTGAGCTGCGTGACCTGCTTACCGGCTTTAAGTATATCGGTGAGCAGATCGGTCTGCTGGAGCAGGAGGGTCACCCGGAACGGTACGTATTCGGTTTTGAGGAAAGCTATGGCTATCTGGCCGGCAGCTATGTCCGGGATAAGGATGCCGTGGTAGCCTCCATGCTCATTGTGGAGATGGCCTCCTACTACCGCCAGCAGGGGATTACCCTGCTACAGCGGCTGGAGCAGCTGTATGAGGAGCACGGCTATTACCGCAACGCCCTGGTGAATGTGGCCTTTGAGGGCGAGCAGGGGATGTTGGCGATGGATAAGCTGATGAGCGACCTGCGGGCAGATCCTCCCACGGAGCTGGCCGGATGCCGGGTGCTGGCCTGTGCCGACTACCGGGAGCGGGTGTATACCGATTTCGTCACCGGTGACCGGCTGCCGCTGACCCTGCCCCGGTCGAATGTGCTGTCCTATACGCTGGAAGGGAACGCCGGACTGATTATCCGCCCCTCCGGCACCGAGCCGAAGATCAAGGGTTATGTCACCGCTATCGGGGCTACCGCCCAGGAGGCGGCGGAGCAGGAGAAGGCTCTGCTGGCGCAGGCCGAGGCATTGCTGAAGGGCTGACAAACCAAATAAGACAGAAAGCCGCAGACAACGTCTGCGGCTTCCTTTTATGAGCAAAACAAAGGGGCGTGAAACCAACATTTCACGCCCCAACACATCCATTATACCACACATTCGCCCCAGAGTGGTAGTAGAAAAATTCATAAATTCCTTGTGTATTTTGCGAATAGACAGGAACGTTTTTTTCAGCTATACTAAAGCCAGAGAAAGACAAAGAACACCAATAACCAAGATGAAGTTGGCTAAGAAAGGGGACTGATTCCAATGGCGAATAACGACACTCCGCCCGTTTCGCAAATGAAAATCGATGCAGAAAGGAATGAGTCCAAAGATTTAGTCAGTAAGTAACCTCGACCAAAATCTACTGCGAAAGGTGTTTCCGATGCACAGATAGTCTCTGTTAGACAAAATTTGAAGAAAGAATATCGGTGAAGACCAATGTACTAAGTAGATTTCACCGGCATAGCCGGTAAGGTACGCCTATAAACCCTGACCAATTCGGTGAGGACCAATGTACTAGTTAATAAAAGCGTCGGCAAAAACCGACGAGAAAACCAATAAATTCGCCCACCGGGAGAGTACAGCCCGGTGGGCTTCTTTTGGCAGACAAACAGCAGGAGGGAATCGGATGAAAGTACCGTATATTGCCGGAGAGTGGCAGGTTTTATTCCGCCCCACGGAGAATGGAAATTATGTCAATGACCACACCATCGTGAAAGGCTCCGACGGAGCGTATCACCTGTACGGCATTACCGGCTTTGGCGGTGGCTCGTATACGGAACGGTATTTTGTCCACGCACGGGGTGCGTCTTTGCTGTCCCCGATGCAGGAGGAGGGGCGCTCCATCGACCGTGGCACGCTGGCGTGGGCCCCCTGTGTGATCGGAGAAGGGGAGAACTACTATATGTTCTACGGCCCATCTCCCACCCAACTGGCGGTGTCGTTTGATATGTATGAGTGGTTTGGGTATCCCGTCCGGCTGGAGGGTGAGCCGCTCATGGCGGCCCATCGGGACCACTTTGTGCTCAAGGTGGGGGAGGCAGACTACCTGCTGTATGTGGTGGGGGTGCACCAAAAGCGTGGGGCGGTATCCTTGTTCCGGTCGTCTGACCTGCTTACCTGGCAGTTTGCCGGCTTTGCTTTGACCTCCGGCGAGGAGGCACCGCTGCATCCCGGCTGGGGGGCGATGGAGTCGCCCTACGTGGTAAAGCGAGATGGGCGGTATTATCTGTTCATTACGTATACCGATTGTGAGCCGGAGAACTACAATGACACCCTGGTGTTCGCTTCAGATGACCCCACCTCTTTCGGTGAATATAACGGCGCTGGCGAGGGAGTGCAGCCGGTGGCCCGGTTGCAGGCCCACGCACCGGAGGTGCTGTCGGTGGACGGGCAGGATTATATCACCACCTGTGGCTGGAACGGATTTCCCAATCCCAACCCCGGGTGTGTGTCCATCGCACCGCTGAATTGGAAATAAGAGAGAACGGTTTGCTATGTAGATAGCAAACCGTTCTTTTGTAAGAGAGATCCCCGGCTCTGCCAGCGACTCACCAATAAGTCAAAAACGCAAAAAAGAAATACGTTTGTCCATGGTTTTTTGTGCGGATTTATGGTAGCATACAAACAATCCACGTGCTATTAGGAGGAAAGCAGAAATGACCAGACGAATTTTATCCATATTGTTCGCTGTGTTGGTATTGGTCGGCTGTATGGCCGCCTGCGGCAACGGAAACACAGAAGAGAGTTCCTCTCCTGTGTCCAACGAGGCAAGCGATACTACCACCACCGCTGACGCCACTACGGCCACTACGGCTGGGGCAGACGCTACCACCGGGATAGCGACAGAAACCACTACAGGTAGTCGCCACACCACCGGAAAAGATAAAGTAACGACCACCCAGAAAGCAACCACGACTGCCAAAAACGAAAAACAATACAACCTGAAGGCAGCGGATTTTATCCGCAACCAGGCGGTGTTTGCTACCCGGTATCGGGATAGCAAGGTGGGTTTTGAAGCTTATAATGACTTTGGTCGGCAGGAAGAGTTTATCATCCGGGGCGTTTACACCACCAGGGGCTTCGACATTGACCTGTGGAAAAAATCCATGACTGACTTAGGCTTGGGCGTGAATTACATGGAGCCGGTGGACGGCCTGCCCCAGATGGTCGGCGAATGGGGAATGAACTTTTTTCTGCACGACGCCTGGAAGACCTATAAGCCCACCACCAAAAAGGATGCGTTGGCCTATGTCCGGAAACACGTGTTTTCCCACTATGTCGATTACCCTTATGGAATCAAGCCTGGCATGAAGGGCATGGCCGCCATTAACGGTCACACCTTCTGGGAGCACTATGGGGCCGAATTTGGCTTTGACTACGTTGGCGCTGAGGTAGGCGAATCGGTTGCGTCTCATCAGACCCACATGGCCTTTACCCGTGGTGCCGCCCGGCAGTATAATAAGGTAGCGGTGATGTATTTCTCCAACTGGTTCAATAGCTTTATCGGCACGTATCAGGACGATAAGTCCATTTGGGGACAGTATGGCGGAAAAGATTACGGCCACTCCATGAATCTCATCGAGCGTACGTATCTGATGTCTTACATGGGCGGCGCCGGCTTCTTCACCTTTGAGGCAGGCAATGTCCTTGCTTTCAAGGATGCCAGCGAAAAGGACCAGAACGGCTATTATGCGCTGACTCCTTACGGAGAAATGATGCAGAAGATGGTGGCCTTCTCGGACAAGCACCGGGATATTGGCTACAACTACACCCCCATTGGTGTGGTGCTGGATTATTACCACGGCCTAATGAATGTAGCGCCTACACGTGCCGCCGGTGCAGTGGATGGCAGCTATGGTGTCTTTTCTATGGATGAAGGCACCAGAATGAACATTGATGTAATTCAGGAATTCTTCCCCGACGGCTTTTTCTCCCGTGGCCACACCAATGCGTATGGCTCCCCCGAGATCGAAAGCTATTATCAGCAAAATAACGCCTATGGGGATACCTGTGACTTCCTGTTGCAGAACGCCTCCCAGGAGGTGCTGAACAGTTATCCGGTGCTGTTGCTCTCCGGTGATGTACGCTTGTCAACTGAAGAAGTCGGGCGGTATGTTGCCTATGTGAAGCAGGGAGGCACCCTCCTTTGCAACACGGCGTACCTCAAGTATTTTGATGCCTACAAATCCGCCTACAAGGGCGGTACCCGGCAGGAAATCAAAGACGGCAAGGGCACGGTGATCGTGTACGGCCCCGATTACAGCGTCGCAAACCTGGGTAGCATCCTGCAGAAGCTGGTGGCCAAGTACATCCCCTTCACCTTCTCTAAAGAGGTACAGTATTTGGTCAATGTAAAGGATGGTAGCCTGATCGTTACTGTGATTAATAACGACGGCGTAGAGAAGAAGTGGAATGAGCAACCCACCTTTGACCAAAGCAAGGCGATGAACCTGGATATCACCTATACCGGTAAGCTGAAGATCAAGCAGGTAAAGGAGCTGTTCTACGGCGAAAAGGTTACCCAAAGCGGGAACAAAGTATCGACCTGCCTGTGGCCCGGCGACTATCGGGTGTTTGAGTTTGTGTTTGATTGATAGATTCCCTGACAGTCTTGTTCTCATATAGAAAGAAGCCTCTTTGTCTATGACAAAGAGGCTTCTTTCATACTCCCAGCACCCCAGCGACGGCGGTAATCAGCATGCACACCGCCATCCCCAGTAGGGTGGGGAGCAGGGCGGATAGCGCCGTCCACCGCCAGGAGCCGGTTTCCTTACGGATGGTGAGCAGGGTGGTGGAACAGGGCCAGTGAAAGAGTGAAAACACCATGGTACAGGCGGCGGTGTGCCAGGTCCACCCGTTGGCGGTTAAAATCTGATACAGTTGTGATAAATCGGTGGCATCCGTCAGCGTGCCGCCGGATAAATAGGTCATCAGCACCAGCGGCAGGACAATCTCATTGGCCGGAAAGCCCAGGATAAAGGCCAGCAGTATGGCGCCGTCCAGCCCCATCAGCCGGGCGAAGGGATCCAGCACACCGGCGGCGCAGGTCAGCAGGCTGGCATCCCCCACGGGGATATTCGCCAGCAGCCAGATGACCAGCCCGGCCGGGGCGGCCACCGCCGCCGCCCGTCCCAGCACAAACAAGGTGCGATCCAGTACCGACCGCAGGATCACCCGTCCTACTTGCGGTGGCCGATAGGGGGGCAGCTCCAGCACAAAGGCGGAGGGCTCGCCTTTTAGCAGGGTGACGGCTAACAGCCTTGTCATCAGCAGGGTGGCGAGAATGCCCAAAAGAATAAGGCCGGTGAGCAACAGGGCGGCCGGCAGGGTGGCGCCACTGCCGACACCCACAAAAAATAGGGTAATGAGCGTAATAAGGGTGGGGAAGCGTCCGTTACAGGGGACAAAGCTGTTGGTGATAATAGCCAGCAACCGTTCCCGGGGGGAGCGAATGATGCGACAGCCCACCACCCCGGCGGCATTACAGCCGAAGCCCATGCACATGGTCAGTGCCTGCTTGCCGCAGGCGTGGCACCGGGCGAAGGGGCGGTCCAGGTTATAGGCGATGCGGGGCAGATAGCCTACATCCTCCAGTAGCGTGAACAGAGGAAAGAAGATGGCCATAGGAGGGAGCATCACCGAGACCACCCAGGCCAGTGTCCGGTATACCCCCAGCACCAGTGCCCCATGTAGCCACTCCGGGGCGTGGAGCGCCCGGAACAGGGCGGTGAGCTGTTCCTGTACCCAAAACAGCCCGGTGGCCAGCCACTGGGAGGGGGTGTTGGCCCCCACCACCGTCAGCCAGAGAATACCCGCCAGGAGCAGAAGCATCAGGGGATAGCCCCATAGGCGGCTGGTCACTACCCGGTCAATGCGGCGGTCAGCAGGCTCTTTTGCGGCCGTATAGCGTATGACACCCCGGCACAGACGATGGGCAGTGTCCTTGATGGCGGTGGCAACAGCGTCTTGTGGTAGCCCTTCTTCGGCCAGCCGGGCTTGTTGCTCGGTGATGGCGGTGGCCAGCGGCTCGGTTTCCGGCGGTGGAACGGTGCCGTCCAGCAGATGCAGAGCCAGCCAGCGGCTGTTTGTCCCGGCTCCGGCTGCGTGGAGCAGGGGGTGTAGCCGGGAGATGGCTCGTTCCATTGCGGAAGGGTAGGTGACTGGAGCCGGGAGGGGGCGATGTGTTGCCAGCGTCCCTTCTATGGCAGAGGCCAGACCCTCCAAGGTGGCCTTTTTTCGGGCAACGGTAGCCACTACCGGTACGCCCAGCCGCTGTTCCAGAAGGGGCAGGTCGAGGACGATGCCTTTCCGTTTTGCCTCGTCCATCAGGTTGACGCACACCACGGTGGGCAGGCCGGTTTCCAGGATTTGCAGGACCAGATACAGGTTGCGCTCCAGGCAGGTAGCATCACACACCACCACCACAGCATCCGGCCTGTCGGCAGGGTCGCCGGAGCACAGGAAATCCCGAGCGACGGCCTCTTCAGCGGAATCGGCAACCAGAGAATATGTACCGGGAATATCTACCAGCCGCCACAGATGCTTTCCACTATGCCAAAGCCCTTGGGTGCTGACCACGGTTTTTCCCGGCCAGTTGCCGGTGTGTTGATGCAGGCCGGTGAGGGCGTTGAACAAGGTGCTTTTTCCCACGTTGGGGTTGCCGGCCAGTGCAATAACCGCTTCGCTAGCGGCTGTTTTTGGGGTAAGATTGGCATCCAGTGCCCCTCTCCCCATGGCTTTACTCGTCAGTCCCACTGGTATTCCCCTCCCCGGTGAAAATCCATATTTTTGCCGCATCCTGCCGACGGATGGCCACCACGGCATGGCAGAGTTCGTAGGCGGAGGGATCGCCGCCCGGACTACGGCCGATACAGCCGATGGCCTCGCCGGGCAGAAGCCCCAGCTCCAGCAACCGTCGCCGCAACGGCTCGGGCGTGTCCAGCCTTCGGATTACTGCCCGCTGACCGGGCTTGAGGGCATGTAAAGGGATAAGGGAGTCCATGGGCGGTCAGCTCCTTTCTATGACCAGTATATGCCGGTATGGAGCAGACGTGACAACAGCCCCCTTTGCCTGACAGGCAAAGGGGGCTGTTTAGTATGTGTTTATTCTTCCAGCAGAATGCGTCGGATGGAGTTGATCTCCTCCTGGGTAACGCCTACACCGGTGGTGAGGAAGTTGACGATTTTTTCCTGCAGGGTATCGCCCGGGTAGTTTTCCAGGCCTGCACGGATTACATCCAGACTGTTCGAAGCGGCATATTTGTTGAAGAAAAAGCCGGTGGTCTGGAACTCTCGCACCATATCCTCCTCGGCAACACCCAGCACGCCCTGGAGCAGATAGATCAGGGTACCTGTCCGGTCGGCACCGTAGGTGCAGTGCATATACATGGGGTAGTTGGCGGGGTCGGCCAGCTCGTGGAACAGGTTTTTCAGCATCGGGCGATAGGTGGTGGAGAAGACGGCACCAAAGGCCGGGGCTTCATAGAAGGTGTGCTTGACATCCTCGCCCAGCCGGGACTGGTATTCGCCGGGGAACAGGATATCCGCCCGCAGGTCCAGGTCGCACACAAAACCGAAGGTCTGCTGAACATACGGAATGTCCGTCGTGCTCAGGAAACAATTGGTTTCCACCAAGCCATCCGGTTCTGTTCCGCGGATAAGCATCCCTTGCTTGACGGTCTTGCCGTCCATGGTGGAGCCGCCGCCGATATCCCGGGTGTTATACAGGCCGGGGATAGAAAGGAATCGGGTGGACTGAGCGGTTTTGAAGTTGCCGGTATAGTTTTCGCCGGCGACTGTCACCTGGTAATAGTAGGTGGTGTTGGTTTTCAGGTTATCGATAGACAGGGAAACACTTTTACCCGCCAGGATATATTCTTTGGCATTCGACAGGTCGGCGTGCTCGCTGAGCTTCAGAAGGCCGTCCTGACCGTTCAGCTCATAACTGAACACAAAGGCTCGGTAAGGGTTGCCGGAGGCGCACGCCTTGGCTACGCTCAGTTTCCCATCATACACCAGCTTTGCCTCGGGGGAGCAGAGCAAGACCTCCTCATCAAAGGTGGGCAGCACGATTCTGTCCGAGGTACTGGTGTCCGTGTCCGGTGTGTCCGAAGGCTTCGGCAACCGGCTCTCCTTTATCCAGATTGCGCCTGCAACCAGCAACAAAGCCAACGCCAAACAGGCGGGCAAAATAAAGGCTGACCGCTTATTTTTCTTCGCACCCTTTTTGTTCTTCTTCGAATTTTTGGGAGCCACATAGGAGTCTTTGATTAATTTGTAATCCTCACCGAAGGTGTAGGTGCCCCGTTTCAGCAGGCCGTTGGTCATCTCACCATGGACGATGTGATGCCCTTTGACGGCTCGTCCGTGCCGGCTGATATAATAAATATCTCCATCAACCTTGATGACGCCAGCATGCCTGGGGTGGTCGCTTTCATAATAGATCAGTTCGCCGTTTTCGTAAATTAATCCATTCTTCATGGGAAACGTCCTCCGCTTCATCCGACATGACGGGATACAACCCACCGGATATTATATATATACTTCTTCATTCTACCACATATTGCCGAACAATGCAAGGGGGAAACCGGACATCTTCGCCGGGACGAAGAAGGGGTTACTTTGAGGTTGTGGGTAGAATCGCTCGCCCCTTGCGTCACACTGACGGCGGTCAACCGGCGATCGCTACTGCATAAATTTTATGTGGTTTTGTTTCTGTGGCCCCCTGTCAATACAAAGCCGCCATATTTACAAAAGGCTCTGCGTGTGGTATACTGAACAATATCCATAGACAATGAAATGCATTAGGAAAGGAAGATTCGCATGACCTCAAAAGAACGATTCCGCAAAGCCATGGAGTTTAAGCCGGTGGATAGATTGCCTTGCGAGTTTACAGCAACAGGAAAAACCTATGAAAAGATTCGTAGTCATTACGGTTTTTCTGACTATGAGCAGGTCAGGGACCGTTTTCACTCCGATTTGCGAATGGCCTTTCCTGTGTATAACAAAAGAAAATTGGAAGACTACATCGACGCAGACGGCCTCCGCGTTGAGGAGACCATGTACGGCTTCCGGCAGAAGTGGCACGTGACCGGCCTGGAGATGTATCCCATGAATGTGGATTTCCCGTGGGATTTTGCAGAGTCGGCAGAGGATATTTTAAATCTGGACTGGTTGCACGCTGATGATTTCGATTATGAGGCGTTTAAGCGGGAAGTGGACAGCTATAAGGACAGGGCTATCGGCATTGGCGGCCCCGGTACATATCAGTATGCTACGTTTATGCGTAGTGCGGAAAACATCTACGCCGATATGGCGGTGGATCCGGATCTGGCGAAGGCTGTATTTAACAAATATGTAGAATTTGAACTGGAATATTATGAAAGACAGTTCCAGGCGGCGGACGGACAAATCGACTACCTCCTGTGCAATGACGATTACGGCACCCAGACCTCGATGCTGTTCAGCGTGCCCATGTGGCGGGAATTTTTCAAAGAAAACACAAGACGGTTGGCGGATCTGGCTCATAAGTACGGCGCTTTTTATATGCAACATTCCTGCGGCGCGGTACGGCCGATTATCCCGGATCTCATTGAGTGCGGGGTTGATATTCTGAATCCCATCCAGAAGGTTCAGGGTATGGAGCCGGAGAGCCTTATGGCAGAGTTCGGCGGAAAGATAGCGTTCAGCGGCGGTATTGATACGCAGTGGTTGCTCCCCAGCGGCACCCCCGAAGAGATCAAGGCGGAATGCCGGCGGTTTATCGATTGCTTCGGTGCTAATAATGGATATATTTTCGGGCCGAGCCAGGGACTGCAGATGGATGTTCCGATTGAAAATATTGAAGCCTTGTACAGCCTGATGGATTGACAGTGCATCGGCTGAGGCACACCGATACCTAACATAAAAAAGCCCCCGGCTTGGTGGATTGCTCCACCAAGCCGGGGTGTTTTAGTTTGTGTTGTGTTTATTACACCGCGCCCTGAGCCATCATGGCGTCGGCGACCTTCTCGAAGCCGGCGATGTTGGCACCAGCCACCAGGTCACCCTCCATGCCGTACTTTTTGGCGGCATTGAAGGAGTTCCAGTAGATGTTGTACATAATCTGCTTCAGCTTGGCGTCGACCTCCTCGGCGGTCCAGCTGTACCGCATGGAGTTCTGGCTCATCTCCAGACCGGAGGTGGCCACGCCGCCGGCGTTGACCGCCTTGGAGGGGGCCACGATGACGCCGTTCTTCTTCAGATAGGCCACCGCCTCGTTGGTGGTGGGCATGTTGGATACCTCAACATAGTACTTGACGCCGTTGGCGACGATCTGCTCCGCCTCGGCCATGCCCACCTCGTTCTGGGTGGCGCAGGGCATGATGATGTCGGCCTTGGTGCCCCAGGGCTTCTGCCCCTCGAAATAGGGAACACCGAACTTGTCGGCGTAATCCTTCACCTTGTCGTGGCCGGAGGCACGCATCTCCAGCATAAAGTTGATCTTCTCCTCGGTGCAGACGCCATCCTCGTCATAGACATAGCCGTCGGGACCGGAGATGGTGACCACCTTACCGCCCAGCTCGGTGACCTTCTTGACGGTACCCCAGGCCACGTTACCGAAGCCGGAGACGGCGAAGGTCTTGCCCTTGATGGTGTCGCCGAAGGACTTGAGCATCTCGTCGGTGTAGTACACCGCACCGAAGCCGGTGGCCTCGGGACGGATGAGGGAGCCGCCGTAGGCGAGGCCCTTACCGGTCAGCACGCCCTCGTAGCGGTTGACCAGACGCTTGTACTGACCGAACATGTAGCCGATCTCACGGGCACCCACGCCCAGGTCGCCGGCGGGCACGTCGGTGTCGGCACCGATGTGGCGGAACAGCTCGGTCATAAAGCTCTGGCAGAAGCGCATAATCTCGTTATCCGACTTGCCTCGAGGGTCGAAGTCGGAACCGCCCTTGCCGCCGCCCATGGGCAGGCTGGTCAGGGAGTTCTTGAAGGTCTGCTCGAAGCCCAGGAACTTGATGATGCTTAGGTTCACAGAGGGATGGAAGCGCAGGCCGCCCTTGTAGGGGCCGATAGCGCTGTTGAACTGCACACGGTAGCCACGGTTGACCTGAATTTTGCCGTTGTCGTCAATCCACGGCACACGGAAGATAACCACACGCTCCGGCTCCACCAGACGCTCCAGCAGGCTGGCTTCCTCATACTTGGGATTGGCATCGATGACGGGACGCAGGCTCTCCAGCACCTCCTCAGCGGTCTGCAGGAACTCCGGCTGGTCCTTGTAGCGGACCTTCAGGTCGTCTAGCACACGATCGACATAAGACATAATACAGCACTCCTTTTTATGTAGGCTTTGGTCGGGTTTTCCCGACATTGACATCATTATAGCACAGAAATGACTATTTGCAAGAACAAATTGACAAAATTTCATATTTTTTCATAAATTCGCCAAACGCCCCCCTGTTTTTGCCAAAACTGACATACAAAAGGGCGAAAATTGCACTCTGCGCTGTTGCATTTTGGCACAATTTGTGGTATGATAAAAAACGAAAAGGCGGTGGCTGTATGAAAATTTTAGCAGTGGATTTAGGGCTGGCCCGGACCGGGATTGCGGTCAGCGACCCACGGGAGATGCTGGCAAGCCCGGTTGGTACGATGGAGGAATACAACCTGGAGCGGCTGGTCACCCGGGTGGCGGCGATTGCCGCTGAGCAGGGGGCCGAGCTGATCGTGGTGGGCCATCCCCGGAACATGGACGGCACCCGGGGGGAGAGCGCCCGCCGGGCCGAAGGGTTTGCTGAGGCACTGGGGCAGGCTACCGGCCTGCCGGTGGAGCTGTGGGATGAACGGATGACCACCGTCTCTGCCATCGGCTACCTCAACCAGACGGATGTGCGGGGCAAAAAGCGCAAGCAGGTGGTGGACACCGTGGCGGCCACCATTATTCTACAGGATTTTCTGGACAGCCGCCGTCTGAGGGGATAAAAAAACGAAAAATGGAGAAAAAGGGGATTTCGTGAGTGGAAATCCCCTTTTTCTTTATATATAAAACTGTTGCAAAACAGGTGGTGTTGCTGTATAATATAGTTTGTATAGCTATGTGGGAGGAGTTGAGCCTGTGGCGGCTGTATATCTGGATAACAGCGCTACCACCCGGGTGTGCCGGGCGGCGGCGGACAAGGCGTATGAAATCATGACCGAAACCTACGGCAATCCCAGCTCCCTCCACGCCATGGGCTTCCGGGCGGAGCAGGAAATGACCGCCGCCCGTAAGGCGGTAGCCGCTATGCTGGGGGTGCAGCCTGAGGGGCTTATTTTCACCTCCGGCGGTACCGAGGCCAACAACCTGGCCATCCTGGGCAGTGTGGCGGCCCATCCTCACGGGGGGAAGCATATCGTCACCACGGCAGTGGAACATTCCTCGGTGGCGGCGGCTTGTGACCGGCTGGAGCAGGAGGGCTACACCGTTACCCGGCTCACACCGGACGAAAATGGCTGTATTACGCCGACCCAGATTGCGGAGGCTTGCCGGCCGGACACCGTGCTGGTGACGGTGATGCTGGTCAATAACGAGACAGGTGCCCGATTCCTGTTGGAGCAGGCAGTACCCGCCATCCGGCAGGTGGCACCCAAGGCCCATATCCACGCTGACGGTGTGCAGGCGGCTGGCAAACTGAAATTGCAGGTGGAGCGTTGGGGCTTCGATTCCCTCTCCGCCAGCGCCCACAAGCTCCACGGCCCTAAGGGGTGCGGCGTGCTGTATCTGCGCCGGGGCGCCCGGGTGATTCCCCGGAACCTGGGGGGCAAACAAGAGGGAGGCATCCGGTGCGGCACAGAAGCGGTGCCGCTGATTGCCGCCTTTGGGGCGGCGGTGGAGCAGTTGCCGCCTGTGCCGGTGCAGTTGGCCCGGTACGATGCTCTGCGGCAGGTGCTGTTGGAACGGCTGGAGAATATCCCCGGTGTGCGGCTTCATCTCCCCGAGGGAGGCGTCCCCTATATTATCCATCTGTCGGTGCCGGGCTACCGTAGTGAGACGATGCTACACTTCCTGGCCCAGCAGGACATCTATGTTTCCAGCGGCTCTGCCTGTGCCAAGGGAGCCAAAAGTCCGGTACTGACGGCTATGGGGCTACCTGCCGACGAGATCGACAGCGCCCTGCGGGTGAGCCTGTGTCGGGACAACACAGAGGAAGATATGCACCGCTTTGCGGATGCTTTACAAGAGGCTATGAGCCAGTTAGCCAGGCGGTAAACGCCGGAAAGGAGTAAGCGATGGACGAGCTGAAAAATACCCCCAAGGGGCAGGAGGATCAGGAGGAGGTTCTTCGTCTGTTACACAGCATGGAGAAGGCGGAGCCTGCTCCCCAGCCGGAAAAGCCGGTTGCCGATGGCGAGCCGACCCCCCCACAGGACGACAGGGAACAGCGGGCGGCGGTGGATGACCTGGCCTATCTACTGATCGATCCCTATGAAGTGGCCGAGGAAGAGGACTATCCGGGCGATTCTCGTCGGAGGGGCAACCGGCCGGTAGAGTGGTTAGACGACGAAGATGAGGACCTGCCCCCCGTCCCCTCCCGGCGGAACCCCTTTGTTGTGATGTGGCGTGGCTTCCGGGCCAATCTGCCTCAGCGGGGGGATACGCCCGGAGCCTTAGTGCGGAAATGCGCCTTTCTGCTGGCACTGGTGGTGCTGATCGTTTCACTGGGGTACATCCTGGTGGATGTGGTGGTGTTACCGATGCAGAATTCCCAAATGTATGGGGAACTGGAGCAGGTGTACCACCCTGAAAACAGCCAGGTGGTCACCGAGGGCAACTATCCCGAGGGGATGCTGGCCTCCTTCCGGGAGCTGTATGACCGCAATGACGAGGTGCGAGGCTGGATCAGCTATCACGCCACGGGGAATAAGGATTTTCTGAATATTGAATACCCTGTCATGTATTCCGGGGATAACGATAAGTATCTGACTGTTGATTTTGATGAAAAGAAGAACAAAAACGGAGCGCTGTTCTTCGACATGAACAACAAGCTGGATACCCCAGATGACCGGAACACCTCCCTCATCATCTACGGGCACAATATGGCCAGCGGCCAGATGTTTGCCGGGCTTAATAAATTCATTGGCAGTGTGGGCAACGCCCGGGCGGCGGCACACCTGACCATGAACACGCTCTACGAGAACAATACGTACCAGGTTTTTGCGGTGCTGATCACCGACGAGGACGAGATCGATAAGTGGTACTTCAACACCCGGCGCACCCGCTTTGCCGGGGAGGAAGATTTCCTCGGCTACGTGGAGAAGCTACGTGCCCGGTCGCTGTTCGATTATCCGGTGGAGGTAGAGGCAGACGATGAGCTGTTGGTGCTGTCCACCTGCACCGCCAAGAGTACCGCCAAGGTTAAAGATGGCCGCCTGGTGGTTGTTGCCCGTAAAATGCAGCCGGGAGACGCAGTGACGGACACCACCCTTATCCAGCGAAACGGTGATGTGATCATGCCCCGGTATTGGTACATCAACCAGGGACTTGTGCTTCATGAATACTACGGTGGCGACCATGCCGGCTTGACCACCACGGCTCCCTCCGGCGGGACAACCACCATTGGTAGCGGCATCCAGTGGCCTACCACCACCACTACCGGCACCGGGACCGACATGACCGGCACCGAGACCACCGGTACAAGCACTACCGGCCAAATGGGCGGCAGTTCCACGGATGGAACGACCACAAAAGCCCCGGCCGGTAGCAACATAACCACCGGCAGCGCCGGTGCGACCACGGCGCCTACTGCCGGCCAGACGGGCGGCACGGATGCACCGGCTGCGACTACCGCCGGCAATGCAGGGGAGACCACGACGGCCACGCCTCCGGCAGAGGCCACTACCACCGGTGCGTCTACGGAAACCGAGACCACGGCCACTCCCGCTGAGAGCACCACAGCCGCCCAGCAGGAGCCCACAGAAACTACAGCCCCCGCTACAGAGCCCACCGGCGAGCCGGTGGAGGGTGGCGAAGAAAACACAGAGAATCAGTAAGGAAGGGTATCATGTCTTATCAACCCGATGAAATTATTTTGATTAAAAACGGCGAGCTGGCGCTGAAGGGGCTCAATCGCCACTCCTTCGAGGATGCGCTGATGCAGAATCTGCGCTACCGTCTGCGGAAGGCAGGAGAATTTACCCTGCGGAAGTCCCAGTCCACCATCTACATCGAGCCGAAAAACGCCTATGCCGATATGGAGGAGGCCTGTGACGCCGTTTCCCGTGTGTTTGGCATTGCGGCCTTTTCCCGGGCACGGATGGCCCCCAAGGACCTGGCGGCTATCCAGCAGGCGGCTGTGGAGTATCTGGGCGACCAGCTCCGGGGCGCCAAAACCTTTAAGGTGGAGGCAAAGCGGTCGGATAAGCAGTTCCCCTATAAATCTCCCGAAATCAGCCGGGAGGTGGGCGGCTATGTGTTGTCCCATTTCCCCCATCTGCGGGTGGATGTCCATGACCCCGATGTGCTTATCATGGTGGAAATCCGGGATTTTGGCGCTTATATTCACGCCAAGCAGTTACCCGGTGCCGGCGGTATGCCGGTAGGTACCGGCGGTCGGGCGGCCATCCTTATTTCCGGCGGTATCGACTCACCGGTAGCTGCCTATATGATGGCCAAGCGGGGCATCCGCTTGACGGCGGTGCATTTCGCCTCACCCCCGTATACCAGTGAACGGGCGGAGCAGAAGGTAATCTCCCTTTTGGAAAAGGTGAGCCGCTATGCCGGAAATATGAAGATGCACATCGTGCCCTTCACCCACATTCAAGAGGAAATTCGTAACCACTGCCCGGAGGAGTATTTCACCCTCATTATGCGTCGCTTCATGATGCGTCTGGCCCAGAAGGTGGCCCGGGATGCGGATTGCGGGGCGCTGATTACCGGTGAGAGTCTGGGGCAGGTGGCCAGCCAGACCATCCGGGCGCTGGCGGTGACAGATGCCTTGGCGAACATGCCGGTGTTCCGCCCTCTGATTGGTATGGACAAGGAGGAAATCGTTACTATTGCCCGGCGTATCGATACCTTTGAGCTGTCCATCCAGCCCTATGAGGACTGCTGTACCGTGTTTACCCCTCGTCACCCCGACACCCGCCCCAAGCTGAAATTGGTAGAGGCGGCAGAGGCAGTGTTGGATATTGACGGCTTGGTGACAGAAGCGCTCAAGGGTATCCGTACAATCGAAATTTAAGGAAAGGAGAGCTGTTTATGGCAACAGTGCCCATGACCCGGGAACTTATGCTGTTTGGCGTGGAAGAAGACGTTCTGCGGCGGCAGTTGGCGGATATATTGGACAGTGCTGTGCCACAGGCGGCTCTTTCTTGTTGTGAAGGGGAGGGGCGGTTGACCCTGACGGCGGAGGATTCCGCTGTGCTGGAGGCCGCCGAGGCCACCGTCCGGGAACGGCTGGGGGTGTGCGTATACGCCGCCGACGGCGAGAGTCTGGAACAGCAGGTGGTGGCCCTGCTCACCCGCTATGGGAAGACGGTGGCTACGGCTGAGTCCTGCACCGGGGGGATGATTTCCTCCCGGCTGACCGGTGTGCCGGGGAGCTCCCGGGTGTTTGGTACCGGGGTGGTCAGCTATTCGGCTGACTGCAAGCAAGGGATGCTGGGCGTGTCCCCCGAGACCCTCAAGCTGGAGGGCACTGTCTGCGCCGCCGTGGCTCAGCAGATGGCCCAGGGTGTCCGTGAGTCTGCCGGCGCCCACATCGGTGTGGCGGTTACCGGCGAGGCCGGTCCCCAGGCGGCAGAGGCGGTGCCGGTGGGCACGGTGTTTATCGCCCTGGCGGATGCCCGACGCACCTGGGTGTGCGAACTGCACCTGCAGGGGGATAGGAACGCTATCCGCCGGCAGGCGGCCAGCCATGTGTTGTATCTGCTGTACCGGTATCTGGAGGCCTATCCCACCGTCATGGCGGGGGGCATCTCCAACCGGGAAGCCAAACGCACTATCCCTCGTACCCAGGGAGAGGCCCATCCCCGGCTACGGACCAGATTGTTGCCCTGGCGTGGTGACAGCCTCCGTGTGCTGTTGATTAAATGCATCGCCTGGCTGGTAGTATTGGCCTTGCTGGTGGGGGGCGGCATGCTCGGCTACCGTTACTTGCTGGCCCCGAACAGCAACCGCCAGCTCCAGAATGAGCTGGGCGAACTGTATTGGAACACCGACCTGACAGAGGATGTTGGTGAGGAGGGAAACTATCCCAGCTGGCTGATGGCCCAGTTCCGGGGACTGTATCAGATAAACCCCCATGTGGCCGGCTGGATTCAGGTTTCCGATACAGCGGTGGATTATCCGGTGATGTTTTACACCGACGGCTATTATAAGAATCATAATTTTAACGACCAATACTCCGTGTACGGTCAGCCGTATTTTGCGGAGGATACCCTGTTGCGGCCTAAGGCAGACTATCATGCTATCACCGTTTACGGTAAAAATACCGGGGATGGGCAGATGTTCTCTGACCTGCTGGGTTACCGGCGGGTAGCCTTCCTGCAGGAGCATCCCCTTATCGAGATGAACACGGTGGTGGAATCCGCCCGGTGGGAGATTTTTGCGGTGCTGGTGGTGGATGAACGCTGTCCGGAGGAGTGCGATTACAGCCGGACGGATTTTGCGGATGAGGCAGAGTTCTCCGCCCACATCGCCATGCTGCAGGAGCGTTCTCTGTTCCACAGCAACCTGGAGGTGACAGCGGCAGACGAGTTGCTTCTGTTATCGGTGAATGCGGAGGATGTCTACCGCTATTCTGCCGCCCGGTTGGTTATTGCCGCCCGGCGTACGGCGGATACGGACAGCCAGGCGGTGTACCGGGTGAATAACCGGGCGAAAATGCCGGCTGTTCTCTCCGGTGGCAGCAGGACAACTGCCCGTGTCACCACCCGCACCACCACGGTAACCACTACCTCGCCGGGGAGCACTGCCGCGAGCACCACGGTACCTGTGACAGAAACGACCGCGACTGCTACGTCGACCACGGCGACGACAGTGACCACCACGGCTACCACCGCAAGCGTGACAACCTCTGCCACAGAGGGGGTTATGGCGACCACTACGGCGACGGCAGTGCCTGATGAGACCACGACCACCACCGGCGAGCCGCCGGAGGAGCCCTCGGCAGAAGAGGAACAACGGAAAGAAACGGAGCAGGAAACCTATGATTATACTGGGGATTGACCCCGGCTACGCCATCATTGGCTGGGGGGTTATCCGCTATGAACGGGGACGGTATCTGCCGATAGATTTCGGCGCCATCACCACCCCGGCGGATATGCCTTTCAATCGGCGGCTGGAGGTCATCTTTGATGAGCTGACGGCATTGCTGGCGCAGCACACGCCGGATGCCGTGGCGGTGGAGAAGCTGTATTTTCAGAACAACCAGAAGACCGCCATCGATGTAGCGCAGGCACGTGGTGTCACCATGCTGGCCATCCACAAGCAGGGGGTGCCGGTGTTCGAATACACCCCCCTGCAGGTAAAAAGCGCCGTTACCGGCTTCGGCCAGGCGCAGAAGCCCCAGGTGATGGAGATGACCAAACGGCTGTTGCGGCTGAAAGCCGTGCCTAAGCCGGATGACACCGCTGATGCGCTGGCGATTGCCATTTGTCACGCCCAGTACGGCGGCACGGCACTGAAACAATCCCTGCTGAAGGAGAGATAAACCATGCTGTATAGTGTAAAAGGAGAACTCATCCACCTGGAGCCCCGGATGGCGGTGATTTGCTGTGGCGGGGTGGGCTTCCGTTGCCAGATTACCATGAACACCGCCCGGCAGATGCCGGCTATCGGCGGTGAGGCCATGCTGTACACCATCATGAATGTCCGGGAGGATGCTATTGAGCTCTTCGGCTTTGCCGACCAGAATGAGCTTGCCTGCTTTAAACAGCTCACCGCCATATCCGGTGTGGGGCCCAAGGTGGGCATTTCCATCCTGTCGGAGCTGTCCCCGGAGCGTGTGGCGCTGGCGGTAGCGGCCGGCGACCACAAGGCGCTGACCAAAGCCCCGGGTGTGGGCCCCAAGCTGGCTCAGCGCATTGTGCTGGAGATGAAGGATAAGGTAACGGCCCTGAGTACCTCCACCGGGGCGGTGGAGATTCCGGCCGGGGCGGCGGTGTCCGCCAGCAGTAACGCCGCTCAGGCGGTGGATGCCCTGACGGTATTGGGCTTTACCGCTGGTGAGGCTTCGGCCGCCGTGGGCAAGCTGGATAGTGCCCTGCCGGTGGAGGTGCTGGTGCGGGATGCCTTGAAGATGTTGGCCCGCCGGGGATAAGGAAGTATGGGTATGAAATACGATTGCATCATTATCGGAGGCGGCGCCGCCGGGCTGGCGGCCGCTGTCTTTCTGGGGCAGGCCGCCGTCCGGCAAGGGGTCAGGCGGTCTGTGCTGTTATTGGAGAAAGGGCCTCGGGTGGGAAAGAAGCTACTGGCTACCGGCAACGGCACCTGTAACCTGACCAATATCCATGCCGCCGGTGTCCATTATCATGGGGCTTCTGCCTTGGCGGAGAAAGCGCTCAAGGCGTTGACGCCCCAGGCGAGCATGGCGTTTTTTGAACAGATTGGGGTGGACTGTCGGGTGCGGCCGGATGGCAAGGTGTACCCCTATTCCGAGCAGGCCGGCGCTGTGCTGGATGCCCTGCGGCTGGAAGCGGAAGCCTTGGGCACAGACATCCGCTGTGACCACAAGGTGGACTCTCTGCGTCCCACCCGGGATGGCTGGCAGGTGACGGTGGACACACAGACCTTGACCGCCCGGCAGGTGCTGGTGGCGGTGGGCGGTGCGGCGGCTCCCTCTTTGGGGGGGAGCGCTGACGGCTATCGGTTGCTCACCGACCTGGGATGTAAAAAAGCACCGCTGTTCCCCTCCATTGTCCAGCTTCGCACCGCTACCGACTATGTCCGGGCGGTGAAGGGCATCCGGGTGGATGCCGGGGTGACCCTGCGGCTGGATGGCCGCCCGGTGGCCCAGGCAGAGGGAGAGGTGTTGTTTACGGAATATGGGCTGTCCGGCCCGGCTGTGATGGGCATCTCCCGGCCGGCGGCGGATTGGGAACGGCAGAAAAAAGGCACATTGACAGCCCATCTTGACCTGCTTCCGGAGTGGACGCAGGAACAGGTGGAGGCTCGCCTGCACCAGCGCAGCGGCCTGGCCGGTCGTACGCTGGAGGATCTGTTCACCGGTCTGCTGCATAAACGTGTGGGGCAGACGGTGCTGCGGGTAGCGGAAGTACTGCCGCTGACCCGTCCGGCAGACAGCCTGTCTGCCAAGGAGTGCCGACAGGCGGCAATGGTGGTGAAAAACTGGGCTCTGCCGGTGACCGGTACCCAGGGCTTTGGCGGTGCCCAGGTCACCGCCGGCGGTATCGCCGGGGACGAGGTGGAGGCCGCTACCATGGCATTGCGTCGGCACCCGGGGCTATATGTAGCCGGCGAGGTGCTGGATGTAGACGGCGATTGCGGTGGGTTTAATCTGCAGTTTGCCTGGAGCAGTGCTTATATGGCGGCGAGCAGTATCGCCGGAAATTGGTAAGAGGAGTTTCGAGTATGATACGCATAACCGGGCTGTCCATGCCCCTTTCCTATACCGAAGAGGACCTGCGCCGCAAGGCGGCAGGTGTTCTTGGTGTGCCTGTGGGGGCGCTGACGGCTTGCTGTCTGCGAAAGCGGTCGGTGGATGCCCGCAAAAAAGACCGGGTACATTTTGAGATAACGGTGGATGTGACAGTGGCGGATGAAGCCGTCGCTCTCCGCCGCTGTCGGGGAAACCGCCAGGTGAATCTAGTCGATGAAAGCACGTATATTCTGCCAGATACGGTTAATCCGCCGGCGGTGCGCCCGGTGGTGGTGGGAAGCGGCCCGGCCGGGCTGTTTGCCGCCCTGACACTGGCAAAAGCCGGTGCCAGACCACTGCTATTAGAGCGTGGCGGGGATGTGGACAGCCGTCGGGCGGCGGTGGATACCTTCCGACGCACCGGTGTGTTGGACACCGCCACCAATGTGCAGTTTGGCGAAGGGGGCGCTGGCACCTTCTCTGACGGCAAGCTGAATTCCGGTATCAAGGATATCCGTAGCCGGTATGTGCTGGCGTGCTTTGCGGCCGCCGGAGCACCGGCCTCGATTTTGTGGCAGGCCAAGCCCCACATCGGTACAGACGAATTGCAAAAAACCGTGCGTGGTTTGCGGGAGGAGATTATCCGACTAGGGGGCGAGGTGCGCTTCCACACGCAGATGACCGACCTGGTCATCCGGGATGGGGCGTTGACGGCCCTGACGGTTACCGACCCCTCGGGGGAGGAGGAGCTTCCCTGTCGGCAGGTGGTGCTGGCTATTGGCCATTCTGCCCGGGATACGGTCACGATGCTCCACCGCCGGGGACTGGCCATGGAGCAGAAGCCCTTTGCTGTGGGTGTGCGCATTGAACACCCCCGTGGGATGATTGACAGGAGCCAATACGGCCCGGCGGCCGGCCATCCGGCGCTGGGTGCGGCAGACTATAAATTGAGTTGCCGCCCGGATGGGGGACGTGGTGTGTTCACCTTTTGTATGTGCCCCGGCGGGGTGGTGATGGCTGCCGCCTCCGAAGAAGGGGGCGTGGTGGTCAATGGCATGAGTGAGCACGCCCGGAATGCGAAAAACTCCAACAGCGCTCTGCTGGTGGGGGTAGAACCGGGGGATTTCGGCTCGGCCCATCCCTTGGCCGGCTTTGATTTTCAGCGACAGATGGAGCAGGCCGCCTACTGTCTCGGCGGCGGTGGGTATAAGGCCCCGGCACAGCTGGTGGGGGATTTTCTCGCCGGGCGGGAATCCAGCCGCTTGGGGGAGGTACAGCCCTCCTATCAGCCGGGGGTGACCCTTACCGACCTGCGTGGATGTCTGCCCGGCTTTGTGAGCGAGTCTCTGTGTGCCGGCCTGCCCCTATTGGGGCGGCAACTGGCTGGCTTTGACCGCCCGGATGCGGTGCTGACCGGTGTGGAATCCCGGTCATCCTCCCCGGTGCGGTTGCTACGTGACCACTGTGGCCAGGCTTCCGTGGCCGGTGTGTTTCCCTGCGGCGAGGGCGCCGGCTATGCCGGCGGCATCCTGTCTGCCGCTGTGGACGGTATCCGCTGTGCGGAATGGGTGCTGAAAAGCATAGGATGAAAGGAACGGATGACATGAAAGTACTGATAATCAACGGTAGTCCCCGGGTGAACGGCAACACGTCCGTGGCGCTGGCAGAGATGGAGAAGGTGTTTGCCAAAAACGGCATCGAAACCGAAACCGTCCAGGTGGGCGGCATGGAGATTCGTGGTTGTCTTGGGTGCGGATACTGCTTTAAGAACGGAACATGCGCCGTGGACGACATTGTCAATGAGCTGGCACCCAAATTTGAGGCCTGCGACGGTCTGGTGGTGGGCAGTCCGGTGTATTACGCCGCCGCCAACGGCACGCTGGTGTCCTTGCTTGATCGGCTGTTCTACTCCACTAAGTTCAATAAGACCATGAAGGTGGGGGCCGCCGTGGCGGTGGCTCGCCGTGGTGGATGCTCCGCCACCTTCGACCAGCTGAATAAGTATTTCACTATCGCCGGTATGCCGGTGGCTCCCAGCCAGTATTGGAACAGCGTCCACGGCCGCAAGCCGGGGGAGGCCGCCCAGGACGAGGAGGGTCTGCAGACCATGCGGACGCTGGCAGAGAATATGTCCTTCCTGATTAAGAGTATCGCCCTGGGCAAGGAGGCCTATGGCATCCCGGAAAAAGAGCCCTGGACCATGACTAACTTTATTCGGTAATAGGCTTTATAAGAAACAGGCCGTGTGGTTTTCACCACACGGCCTGTTTTACTTACATTATTACGGGGTTTTGTCGTCCTTCAGACCATCTAGGGAGATGAAGGGGTCAGCATCGCCGGTGACCATGGGCAGTTCGCCGTTCCACTTCTCCAGCTTGTTGTACTCCAGGATGAGCTCGCTGAGGGATTCGGTCAGCACCTTGTTGGCGGCCGCCTCTGCCTCGGCACGGATGCGGATGGCTTCCGCCTCCGCCTCGGCGTTGGTGATAGCGGTCTGCTTTTCGGTCTCCGCCTTCAGCAGCTGCTGCTGGGCGACCTGCTTTTCCTCAATGGCGGTGATGAATGCCTCGGAGAAATCAAAGTTGATGATGTTTACATCCGTGACATACAGCCCAGCCTCGTTGAGCTTTTCGTTGAGTCCTTCCACCAGGCCGTCGGAGATGAGCGCCCGGTTGGTGACGCTCTGCTCTGCCGTGTACTTGGCGGTGATGGCCTTGAGCACCTCGTTGACCGCCGGCACCACCAGTACATCCTCGTAGCTGGCACCGATGTTCTTGTAGATGCTGTAGGATTTAGCCGAATCTACCCGGTAGTTGATGGCCAGGGTGGTGGACACCGTCTGCAGGTCGGAGGAGAAGGCCTCGGTGTCTACCTGCAGCTTGACGATACGGTTGCTGATCTGCACCACATCCTGCACGAAGGGAATTTTCAGGTGGATACCTTCCTGCATAACGTTGTCGTTGACCTTACCCAGGGTGACCACAACACCGGTGTGACCCGGCTGGACAATGACCAGCGCATTGGCTACCACGATCAGGGCTACAATGACAATCGCAGCGCCCACTGCGATGCCTTTCGGCAGTTTAAATTTCTTTTCGGTGTTCTTCATACTAACACGCCTCCTTTTGAAAAAAGTATACGCAGAAAGGGGATTCTTGTCAAGTCTAATTTGTTAAACAAATTGTAAATTATGGTTTTTGCTCAACCCGTAGCCGTTCTGCCAGAGCGGGGTCGGGATTGACGTAGGCAGTACGGTGCCATGCCCGAAAAAGCATCCGTGCAAGCATGCATGGATGCTAGGGCTCTTCGTAATATAAGATGATATCTTCTACCCGGCAATGGAGAATGCGGCAGAAATCGTCAATTTTCATGGTGCTGATGCCGCCGCCTTGTTTCATGCGATTGATGGTGGCGCTACTGATATTATACTTGTTAATTAGTGTATAAGTACTGATTTCTTTTTCTTTAAGTGTGCGCCAAAAAGGCTCATAGCTAATCAATACGCCACCTCCCCTCGACTATATTATAAAGAATAAAATATAGTTATATACTTGACAATAGTCATAAATATGACTATAATAGTCCGTATGAAGCAACGTGTTAAATTCTTATGTCACAGTGTGACGGCATTGGCCATCGGTGCTTGTTGTTATGTTTTGTTCCGCAAGGACACATATTTACATAAAATACTTGGGATCGTAGGCGTTTTGGCCCATAGTGCTTTTTGGGGGAAAGATTTGCTTTGCTACTATCTGCCGGATTGCTTGTGGGCATATTCATTTTGTTATGGATTGGGAGCTGTTTTACTTCCTGTTGGCAAGCAGTGGAGGTGGGTGGCTATCGTCGTGGTGGTAGCAGGTGTCTTGTGGGAAGGGGCACAGCTTTATTCCATGGTCTCCGGAACAGCAGATTGGTGGGATTGTTTTATGTATCTCACAGCCGGCGTGGCTGTATGTATTTTTCAAAACAGAAAGGGAGATAAACAATGAAAAAGGTAGTAACAGTTATTTTGTGTGTATTCATGGTGGCAGCTTTCATGCTGTTTGCCTTGGGTAGCGGCAGTGACAGCGGAGACGGAGATGGCAATCAAGGTACTGGTAGTGCCGATGTGGTGACGTCCGACAATACAGCACTTAACAAGTACTCCGTTGAAATAAAGAGTTGCCGTCTATCTAAGGATTATGACAACAAGCCGGTGGTTATTGTCAAATATGGATTTACCAACAACGATGAGGAGCCGGCCTCCTTTATGCTTGCATTTGAAGATAATGTGTATCAAGACGGTATAGGGCTAAACGAGGCGTACTTTTTAGTTGATTCGGCAGATTATTCTGCAGATAATCAAAGCAAAGAAATCAAAACAGGCGCAACGCTCGACGTTGAGGTCGCTTATGTACTTAATGACACAACCACCGATATCGAGGTCGAGGTGTCGGAATTGTTTAGTTGGGATGACAAGGCGGTTAAGAAAACTTTTAGTATTGCATAATAAGGAACGCCGGATGGTTTGTATAAACCATCCGGCGTCTTTATTCTTCTCGTAATTTCTCTGCCAGAGCGGGGTCTGGATTGACGTAGGCAGTACGGTTATCGGTATAGATGACCATGCCCGGCTTGGCGCCGGAAGGCTTTTTCACGTATTTTACGGCGGTGTAATCCACCGGCACCTGCACCGATGCCGCCGCCTTGGAGTGGGTGGCGGCCAGGATGGCGGCCTGCTCCAGCGTCCGGTCGGGGGGCGTCTGCCCCTCGGTGAGCAGGATGACGTGGGAGCCGGGGATGTTCTTGGTGTGGAACCAGATGTCGCCCCCCCGTGCAGTGCGCAGGGTGAGGCGGTCATTTTCCAGGTTGTTCCGCCCTACAAGGATGGTAAAGCCGTCATCAGACCGGAATGTAAGCGGTTTCATCGGGGGCGGCGGCTTCTGCTTGCCCTTCTGCCGACGCAGGTAGCCCTGCTCCTCCAGTTCCAGCCGCAACTCCTCCAGTTCCCGGGTGGTTGCCGCCCGGGAGAGGGCATCAAACACCGAGTCCAGATAGGCCAGCTCCTGCTCACCGGCGACGATGCGCTCGGTAAGGATTTTCTCAGCGGTCTGGGCTTTGCGATAATTTTTGTAGTACCGTTGCGCATTGGCCATGGGGGATAGCGCCGGGTCAAGGGGCACGGTGATGGGGGCGCAGTTTTCATCATAATAGTTGATGAGCTCCGCCTGCGCCGCCCCGGTGGGAATACTGTGCAATTGGGCCGTGATGAGGTCGCCGTACAGCCGCCATTTTTCCCGATCGGCGGAGGCGGCCAATTCCTGCCGCTGATTGTGTAGTTTTCGACGCACACGCTCGGTGGCGCTGGTCAGTACCCGGAGCAGGTCTTGGCCGCGTACCTTGAGGCGGTCGGCCGCCGCCCGACGGGCGTAGAAGGCGTCCAGCAGGGCGGAGAAGGAGGGCATCTCCTGCCCAGTGGCCTCCAGGCCGTACTGGATGATGGGCTGGAAGCTGTATTCCAGCGGCGTGCCGTCGGGGCGGGTGAGCAGATAGGGGGTGCGGCGCACCCCTTCGGTGACAGCCAGCCGGGTGCGCTCCAGACAGTCGGCCAGCTTTTCCCATTCCTTGGCGGTGAGGGCGCTGACCACGCTGTCCATGCCGCCGGTAGCCCGGTAGGCAATCTCCCGGCAGGAGAGAGGGGATAACCCCTGCGACACCGTCAAAATGGCCTGGGATAGCGGCACATCCTTGCCGGTGCGTACCGCCTCCAGCAGGCTGTCCACGCTGTCCCGTGATAGGTCGATGCGGCCTATGGGCGCCGGGGGAGTCTCATAGCGTAGGCCGGGCAGGATGGGGCGCACGGTGGACATGGCGGGGTCTACACGCTTGATAGCGTCGATGATGAGGCCGTCCGGGCCGATGAGGATAATGTTGCTGTGGCGGCCCATGATTTCCACCGCCAGCGTCAGCCGCACCGGGTCGCCCAGCTCGCTGATGCAGTCAAAGTCCAGGTATAGCGCACGCTCCCAGCCATCCTGCCGGATGGCCGCTAACCGTCCTCCGGTGAGCCGCTTGCGGAGTAGCATGCAGAACATGGGGGGCTGGGCCGGGTTTTCCGGGGTGGTGTCGGTGAAGTGGATGCGTGGGGCGGTGGCCCCGGCAGAAAGATACAGTTTTTTGTTACCACTCCGATAGCGTAGGGCAACCAGCAGTTCCTCACGGGCAGGCTGGTGGATTTTGTCGATGCGCGCCTCCGGCAGAGCGTCTACCAGTTCCTGCCGCAGGCAGGCTAAAAAGGCACCGTCTAATGCCATGGTGTTTTCCTCATTTCACAGTGATATAGGGCTGGCCGTCCCGATAGGGGGTCACAGGCAGGGTGGGGAAGGCCTCTTGCAACCAGGTGCAGAGTGTATCTACCACCGGCACTTCGGTGGCGTAGTGACCGGCTTCTATCAGTGTCAGACCAGCGGCGTTGGCCTCCAGCCATTGGTGGTGCTTCACCTCGCCGGTGACAAAGGCATCTACCTGCCCGGTCAGGGCGGAGGCAAACTCGCCACCGCCACCGCCGCACACCGCCACGGTACGGATTTCCCGGTTGCCGCACACCCGCACCGGGGTGTCCAGTGCCTCGGCTACCTGCCGGGCGAAGGCAGTGCTTTCCTCAGGTGTGGGAAGACGGCCGATGCGGCTCATGCCGTCGGGGGCTACGGTCACATCTTCCAGCCCCAGGCAGGCGGCCAACGTGTCGTTGACACCGCCGGCGGCAATATCCAGGTTGGTATGGGCGGCGATCAGCCCGATGCCGGCTGCCGCCAGTCGATAGGGAAGACTGTCCCCGTCCAGCCGCCGCAGGGGGGCGAAGATCACCGGGTGATGGGTGACGATAAGATTTGCTCCTATTGCCAGGGCGGATTCAATGGCGCCGGGGGTGGCGTCCAAGGCCACCAGTATACCATTGACAGGTTGGCTGGGACTGCCCACCAGCAGGCCGGGGTTGTCCCATTCCTCCGCCGTGGCGAAGGGTGCCCTAGTATCTAAAAAGGTTAAAATATCCTGTATGCGCATGGTCTGTTCCTCGCTTTCTCCGCATAGGCTGTTATTAGACTAGTTTAGCACAGCCAGCCTCTATCCGTCAAGGGAAACTGCCCCTGTTCTGCCGGGATGGGAGTGGATTCATACGGCAAATAAGAAAAAATCCAAAGAAAATGAAAAAAACACTTGATTTTTCCGAAAACATGAGGTATACTATATAGGCACTCGAGAGAGGGCACACATATCGCGGGGTGGAGCAGGGGTAGCTCGTCGGGCTCATAACCTTGAGAGTTTCCGTTAAATGCGATTGTGTCTTTGAGTGTGCCTAAATTAAATATCGCGGGGTGGAGCAGGGGTAGCTCGTTGGGCTCATAACCCAAAGGTCGGAGGTTCGAATCCTTCTCCCGCAACCAAAAACGTACCGAAAGTCCTTTGTTTTCAAGGGCTTTCGGTATTTTTCTTTTCCCTTGATGATTCTTCGATTTCGGGATGACACCAACCGACACCAATTTGTTATTCTGCTTTCTGCGAAGAAAGCTTCGGTTCTTGTCCCTCCCTTGACTTAAATTTTGAAGGTAGCCTTTTGGTTTTGACACCAACGATTGACACCAACCGTAATTTTGACTCCATTTTGTTGGAGACCAGTGTTGTCTTAGTAAAAAAGGATTTTCCTAAAACAGATTTCTGTTTGACACCAATTTTTTGTGCCCATCTTGGTGTTGACATTAAAATCCGTTGGTGTCAACCTGCGATTTGGATAATTTTTTCGTCGTATTTATCTTTGTCGTTGGTGTCAACCGAGCCAATATAATAATCGCTCATTTTATCCATACTATTTTTCTTATGATCGGGTAATGCGTGACCGTACAGATTTAGCGTGGTAGAAGCCTGAGCATGACCGAGGATGGACGATAATACTTTTATATCCATACCAGCCTCAAGGGCTCGCGTTGCAAACGTATGGCGAAGGGCGTGAAAATTGATATTATCCAATCCGGCAGATTTAAGCGTTCGCTTGAATAGGTCTTCATACACTCTGGGATCGTAAGGGTTGCCCATTCCGTTACAAAACAGAAACGAGTTATTGCCATATTCGATTCCCAGTGCATCCATCATTTCTTCCATTTTTGAACAGTAAGCCAATAGACCATCCCACAGTTCATCGAATAAAGGAATTTCTCTTTGCGAGGTTATGGATTTTGGTGTACGGATAACGATCTCAGTGGTTTTAACACCGTCTGCCTTTTTAATCAGGTTTCCTTCCTCGTCCACCTTCTGTAAGCGTCCTACCGTTCTTCTCACCTTAATAGAGTGTCGCTTATGGTTGAGATCGCCGCGTTGAAAACCGATAAGTTCTCCCAACCGGACACCTGTACTTAAAGTGAAAATAATACCAAACGCCTGTAATTCCGGCGAGCTTTCCGCAGCATTTTGTAAAGAAATCTGTTCAGCGGGTTCAAGCACACGAATTTCTTTTTTTACGACTTTCGGTAGCTTAACGCCGAGAAGCGGACTGCGAGCCAGTTTGTTATTGATAATTGCTTGATCCAAAGCAGAATTGAACATATTATAAATGTTCTTCAAGGTTTTGGGAGATAAACCCTTTTTCCCTTTTCTGCCTGCTCCCTTTTTATTGAAGAAGCGTTGAATCTGTTCCTTGGATAATGCAGTCAGCTTAGTATCGCCTAATTCTGGTATCAAATGATTACGCACATAGCCCTCATAAGAAATATAGGTCGATTGCTTGACTGTTGGCAATGCATAAGTCACCAACCAATCCCGTAACCACGAGCTTACGGTTTCCTTGCCGGGTTCGATGTAAACACCTTTGGCGATATCGTTCAGTATTTCATTTAGTTTCAACCGCACTTCTTCATGCGTTGCGCCGTAGACCGCCTTTCGCTTTCCGTTGGCAGTATAACGTCCCATATATCTGCCGTCGGCTCTTTTGGAAATAGAACCTTCACCATTTGCTTTCTTTTTGCCCATTAGATAATCCTCCTTGTTATTAGAGCAAAAAGCATCGTATTCTGTGATATTAAATTGTCAAAGTACCGTCGGGTTTTACTCATATTTATTTTACTACTTAGGGCAAGGTTTTTCAACCAAACCTTATCTAAAAGACACCTTCGTTGGTGTCAGAAAAATGAGTATCCATCCACGCAACGAAATGCTTTTTGCTAATAATTATTTTCCTCCCCACTCTGTATTTTGGGAAGTCGGCTCGGTTGGCCAACTCATATGCTTTGTTACGCGATATACCGAGTATTGATGCCAACTCAACCGGTCCGAATGTAATGGGGAGTTCATCAATGTTCTTATACATGATGTTCCTCCTGTTTGTTTCGTAATTAGATGAAGCACCCATCACACCGAGCCATTTCCTACGCTTATTCAACCGTGTATTTGCAGGCTGTGCTATGCAGCATTTCATTTGTGGGCGTGCTCGGCAACAAGCGTTATGGCACACTATCCGCAAAACCTGTATAACTCCCGATGGTGGGCTATTCAGTTGTCAAGGTGCAAACAAGGATATTTGTCCTTTCACTTATAAACATACAGAAACCACCTCATTTTCCTCAAAAAAACAGAAACTTTATCGCATTTGATATTCAAAAACTATTTCAATTATAATTTCATCAGTAGGTATTACTTTTGAGAATACCATACAGTGAAAAGGATTCTATGTAATGCATATTAGCCGTGGTTAAGAAATATAAAAGGCCGCCCAGTCCATGACATAGGCGACCTCTATAACACCATTAATTTACAAACTCAATAAAAAAGAAAACAGGAACAATGTGGTCCACACACGTTCCTGTTTCTGCTCATCCCGAATTGAGAGTTTGATCCTAGCTCAGGACGAACACTGGCAAGAGATTCTATCTCCACCAAACTTAGTATATGCATTATAACAAAAAAATGCCACAATGTCAATATGTGATTTTCCGTTTTTCTACCGAAAGTTATTATTGCACTCAGCAAATTCAAAGCGTTCTGAACAATTCTTTAAGCTTATGATTATCATCTGTTATGAAACACTTAATAGTTCCATCCACAGAAATCTTCATAGAGAGCCCATATTTCGCAAGTTCCTTTGCTGCCGCCGTTCTTCCGCCATCCTCACTGCCGCCCTCAACTTTAACAATTGCACCTACACACAAAATTCTTCCGGATGAATCGATCACGGTTGCACCATCAAGACTCAAGAGTTCTAATCGAAGTTTTCTATCCAAATATTGAAAATATTGTTTTTCTCCATCAACCGAACCCGTGCTAATCAAACGTCTAATTATGGCTTTCTTTTCTGTACTATCCACTTCATTATCCAATGAATCCTTTGGAAAGCACTGCAGCTTAACGACTTCAATGTTTTTAGAATCAACAATAGCAATACATCCACCTGTGTGAGCAAACGATGTATCCAATATCGACAGATACACTTCATCCGCAAATTTTTTGCTCTCACTTTCATCTGCAAGCCCGTAGTCTTTGTATTTTGTTTGTATTATAGAGTTTATGTTGTGCGAATCCAAGTATATCCATTTCCCATTGCGCTTGACAAACACTAAGTGCTTGGATTTGAAAACCAGCATGTCACCATTGCTTTGCATTATAATGCCGATCCATTGAGAGCCATTATGGAAATGGCATTTATTGGCAAAATCCACAAATTCGTATGGCGTCCAAGTTGTGTGCTTAAAACGGCCTTCGGGTTTTTCTTGTACAGCAGAAAAGTACTTAACTATCCTTCCGTTGCAGTCCAATTTAATTCCCGAAGACATGCCATCGGTAAAAACAGCACTGTGATTACTCTTTAAAAAACTCAAATAATCTACTTCACCAACGGTTGTCTTTGTTGCATCAATAATAAAGCCAAAAGACATATGATTGCCTTCATAGGTTTTCTGGGACCAATCGCGAAGACGTTCTATTAAGCCATAAATGCATTCGCCACCTAGCCAACCACATAATCCTATTTCAAACGCAACATCAAATCTTGCATTTCGGTATAGATTGTTAATATCGTAATAGTTTGCCTTTGTGAAATCTTTAGATTGATAATCAAATTGACTAACTAACAATATTTCTCGCAAAATCCGTTCGGCCGCACCTAGTTTTTGCTTAGGATGATTCGTCTTTATTCGATAATGAAATTGAGGGGTTGACAACGCAGGAAAAAAGTACAAATAATGTTCTCCTCTTTTTTTGTGGCATCCAATATGCTTCTCCAGTCTTTTGGAAAAGGTTGGTTCTACTTTCAATATCAGCGACCCTTCCGTCCTAAGTAAAGGTAAAATATAAGTCTCAAGTATATATCTAAACTCCTGGATTGCGCCCTTTTTTCTATCTTCAGTAGCAAGCGAATTTGCCATTTTGCTCCCTCCTTTTTGTTGCGTCTCTATTGTTCACCGCTTAGAATCATTGTATTTCTTTTTGACTCGAATACGGTTTTATTTGTGTTTTTTATATTATGAAGACGATAACTCTCTTCAATTCTTTCTTCCATCTGTTTGACCAAATGAGGATACAACACACACTTAACTCTCGTGCCAAAATTAAACACAACTAGAAAAAACACACCGGTAACACCGATAATTAAAGGAAGAATATTTTCCCCACACAAAAACAATACAATTTGAAAAACGGTAGAAAGCGAAAGATCTTCCAAATTAAATGGCATCTCCCGCACATTAAGTACAGATACCAAAAGGCCTGTACTCAAGCCTAAAAGTATGGATGGAGAAATCACATTTAGTATCATAAGATGTCGTTTGGCTTTATAATACTCTTTCATAAAATTATCATTAATATCTAAAGAGCTAATGTGCTTAGTAATCTCATGCATTGCCGCCTTTAAGGCTCGATGCTTATTCCAACGATATTTGAATAAATACTTCCTATAAATATTGCTTACGTCCATTCAATCTCCTCCTTATCTTGATTCATATGTTTTCAGTATATCATATTTCGACAAATAGTAAAGCGGTTTCGCTTCCAAATTGATATTCTGAAAATTGAAGTTCTTTTCGTTGACAAACACAATATATAGTGGTACAATACCATTGTAATTGATTTTTGTGCGCCGCCCGCAAGGGTACAGTGGTTTCACCACATTGCACACGTTGTTATTTTTTTAAGTTGTCAGTAGTATTGCTATGCCTTTTGGCTGGTATATTACTGGCTTTTTTGTTTTTATGGGAGAAATCCCCCTATAGCGAGAATGACATTTGTTTGCTTGATTGCAGACGCCAGACCTGAGATATTCAGGAAGGTATGTTGTTCTCGCTTTTTTTATTGCCCAAAATGCCGCAAGGTGTTTGGAATAAATTAAAGAAAGGCGGAAAACCAGAATGAAGCGAAAGACCTATGTTCGTTACAAAAGACGAACGCCCAAGCCTGCTGTGAGAAAGCAGCAGATTTTAAGAAAGGAGGCACAGAAGCGTGCAAAATACCCCGTCCGTATGGCAACGTACCGACACTCACAAATTCACTATAAAAGGAGTGCGTGACAATGCCGAGAGAAGCGTATAGCCCATGCGTATTGGTGGATACCGCTGACCTTCCCGAAGCGGAATGGTTGGAATGGCGCCGAAAAGGTATCGGTGGCAGTGATGCTGCAGCCATATTCGGTATATCCCCATTTGCAACAGCCCGTGATCTTTACTACGACAAAGTTGGTATCTTGCCGTGTGAAGAGACCGACGAAAACTGGGTACAGAAACAAGTAGGACATTTACTTGAAGATTTAGTCGCTCAAATATTTGCGAAAAAAACCGGCTTTAAGATCTATCAGGTAAAAAAGATGTTTCATCATCCCAAGCATACCTTTATGCTGGCAGACGTGGACTACTTTGTGGAGCTCCCCGATGGCACTACTGCTATTTTGGAGATTAAAACCACAAACTACAATGCCAGAGACCATTGGTGGCGAGACGGTCAAGAGGTCGTCCCCGTCAACTATGAAACGCAAGGCCGGCACTATATGTGCGTTATGAACGTAGACCAGGTATTCTACTGTTGTCTGTATGGCAACAGTTTTGAAGAGGTCATTATCCGAAGTCTGAAACGCGATTATGATTACGAAGACGAATTGATTATGGTCGAAGAAGATTTTTGGGTTAATAACGTGCTGAAAAAAGTAGAGCCGCCCTATACCGAGGATGGCGAACTGATACTCGAAAGTATCCGGCGACATTTTGGAGCTGTCGATACCGATGCACCTACTGTAACCTTGAGTCTGCCTTTGGCGAGCTGTATTCTGCGATTTACGGAATTACAGGCGCAAAAAAAGGCTGCCGATGCAGAGGCAAACCGTCTAAAAAAAGAGATGGACCGCCTGCAAGGTATGGTTCTTGCGGAAATGGGTAAAAGCAGTTCTGCCGAGTGTACCGTTGGTGCAGAAAAGTTTGCCGTTACCTACAAACCTTCCTCACGCCCTGCTATCAGCAAAGAGGGCTTGTTGCGGTTACAGGTACGACACCCTGATATTTATAATGAATATGTAACGCCAGTGGTAAGCCATCGGTTCTATGTCAAAAAGTCGCTTGAAGAGGCGGCTTAATTTTTTTGAAGAAAGGATGATGATTGGTAATGAGTTATGTGGCGGTCTATGACCGGACGATATTCTACAATCCAAGCAACAAATACTGCATTATCAGTGTGAAAAGCACGGATCAAAATATCCCTCAGCAAGCCCGTAGTGCTTATCGGCATCGGGATAATATGATTCGCTTTGTTGCCGTTGGTTATGAGCTGCCCCGTACTGACAAAGTAAGTATGCTTTTGGACGGTGAATGGAAAGACGGCAAACACGGTTATCAGTTGCAGGTGGAACGCTGTGAAGAAATTGTGCCGCAAACCAAGGAAGGCGTTCAAGGGTATCTCTCCTCTCGATTGCTGAAAGGTATCGGTCCGAAGATTGCAGAACAGATTGTGGAACGCTTCGGTGCAGACGCATTGAATGTTCTTGAAAAACAGCCTGAGCGACTGCTTGAAATACGAGGTATCACGCCGACAAAGCTGGATGAAATCAAACTCTCGTATGACGAAAGCCGGTGTTTGCGTGACCTTATGATTTTGTTGTCTCCGTATCAGGTTACACCTGCTACAGCGACCAAGATCTACGAACACTTTGGTGCAAAGAGTGTGGAAATACTGCAAAGTAATCCCTTTGAGCTGTGTCAGATTTCAGGTTTTGGCTTTAAGCGAGTTGACGCCATTGCTCTTAAAAACGGTATGGCGTTTAATTCTCCCCAGCGTATTCACGGTGCCATATTTGCTTCTTTGGATAATCAGCGTTCGGACAAAGGACATTTATTCCTTACCGAAACGGGATTGAAGCAAACGGCGGTGAAATTGCTGAATGCCAATCAGCCCGTACCCCAGCTCGGCGTGAAGGCTGCCGAGGTTGAGGCAGTTATCGAGGATATGATTCTCCACGGCGAGATCGTTTCCAGTGAGGGCAATATCTATCAAATGAGCAGTTTTTCTCAGGAAGACGAAACGGCAAACCGTATCGCACAGATATTAGCCGTACCATCGGACAAGACGGATATTACCTTTGCATTAGAGCACATCCGTAAGAATTTGGGATTATCACTTTCCCAAAGGCAAAGTGAAGCAGTCTACGTTGCCTTCCGTAACAACCTGTCTATTATCACAGGTTCGCCCGGTACCGGTAAAACGACTGTTCTCCGAGCCATTATCGAAGTGTTCAGAAGCATTAAGCCGGACGGAAAAATAATGCTTGCCGCACCTACGGGCAAAGCGAGCAGACGAATGGCTGAAAGCACAGGGTTTAAGGACGCAAAAACCTTGCATAGCCTACTTGGTCTTTTAGGCGAAGACGGTTTTACCCGCGATAAAAAGCAAGAGCCGTTGGATGCAGACCTTATCATCGTGGACGAAAGCTCTATGATTGATATGTGGCTTGCCCGACAGTTCTTCTATCGCATTCGCCCGGGAACAAAGGTTGTGCTTGTTGGCGATGTGGATCAGTTGCAGAGTGTCGGCGCAGGAGATGTTTTCCGTGAACTGATACGATGCGAATTGATACCCGTAACCGTGCTTAACGAGATCTTCCGTCAAAGTAAGGATAGCCGAATCGCTCACAACGCTAAAAAAATCAATGAAGCGGATCCGAACCTTCTTTACGGTGATGATTTTCAGTTTGTCAAATGTCAAACGCAGGAAGAAGCAGCCGACCTTATTTGTCAGTTGTTCTGTAGCGAGGTTGAGAAAAACGGTGTCGAAAAGGTGCAGATATTGTCGCCTTACCGTAGTGACGGTTTAGCCTCCGTGGATAAACTTAATACGGCAATTCGTGAGATGGTAAATCCCGTACAGGATGATTTGCCGGATTACAAAATCGGCAGCCGATTTTTCCGTGTTGGCGACAAGGTAATGCAGACAAAGAACAATGAAGATGCATCTAACGGCGACATCGGTTTTATTCGTAAGATCTACCGTGATGAAAAGGACGCATTAAAGTTTACTATTGAGTTTTCGGATAATCGCACAGTCGAATACGGTATGGAGGATATGGGACATATTGAACTGTCCTATGCCACCACCATTCATAAGGCGATGGGTTCCGAGTACGACATAGTGGTAATTCCCGTGATTCGCAGTCATGCCATTATGCTGAACAGAAACCTTATCTACACGGCGATTACCCGTGCCAAGAAAAAGGTTATCCTGGTCGGGCAAAAAGGTATGGTAATTATGGCTATCCATAAGAATGAGACCGGTAAGAGAAATACCCTACTTGGAGAGCGTATCGGCAAATACCTTAAAGCCTATACACTCAAAAATGAGAAAAAAGCGAGTTAATGTGAGGAAATTCGCTTACTAAATGTATGTTTATATATGAAAGGAGTTTACCCAAATGAAATCTGCTGAAAGTGCAATGATGTATAACATTCCTGTAGTGGCCGAATTAAACCGAGTGCCGAGCTTCGATCCGTTAAGGTATCTGAAGAAAACTGCCGACGGTATGGAACTGCCGTTGAAATATAAAAAGCTGTGGTTCCGTCTTAAATATCCGCAAGGCAGAGTTCGTATTACCAATTTGCGTATTACGGACCAACTGGCAATGATTGAGGCGAGAGTATTCCTTGATCGCCGTGATACCGAAGCGGTAGCGAGTTATACCGCGACCTGTGATGCAAAAAGCATCCCCGATGGCAAGTACGTGCAATATGCACAGGATCTTGCAACGGGTCAGGCTCTCAGTGATGCCGGCTTTGGTATTCAGTTTGTTTCTGCTGACGGTGAGGTTAAGCCCACTGCACAGACAAACACTGCACCCGTACAGACCGCACCTGTCGAAAAGACGATTGTAACGCCCGTAGAGGTGCCTCCTGCGGTCAAAGTGCCCGAAGTCAAGGAAACCGTTAAGGTAGAGGAAAAACCCGTTGTAGCGCCCCCTGTCGTATCTGCACCCCCTGTGGTAAAAGAAACGGTTGAGGAAGTTGTTACAGAGAGCACTCCTGCTACGGTACAGACTGTTGTTACGGCACCCGCTGTCGAGGTAAAACCTGTAGAAAAGGTTACCCCGATTGCTTCTGTTGCCGATGCAGCAAAAGTTGTTACACCTACCCCTGCCGCAGTGGTGATTGAAGAAATTTTAGACGAGGCGGCAGAGACGGAGCAGAAAACCGGTCCTGCCTACACTAAGGATATGTCCGTTGAAGATATTTGCGCCGTTATGACGCTGGATGAAGCACTGAACTATGTGGTTACAAGCGGTGCCTGTGCGGGTCAAAAACTCTCTCAGGTTGCCGAAAGACGAGCCGCAAGTCTGCGTTTCTATCTCACCGGCTATATGGTTGAAGAGAACATCCTTCGTGCTGCAGCGACCTTGATTATTGCTTCCCGTACCGAATTACAGGCAAGCTAATAATTTGAGTTAAGCTCAACAGGAAGGGGGTCGAACTATGAGCCATAAGCAGGATTTCCCGTTTGATATTGAGTATGTGGTACACCTGCTCAACCTGCGTATTCGCCGCCCACGTGAAGACGGTGT
>JAFURT010000039.1 GCA_017471765.1 Clostridia bacterium | reverse complement strand
AGATAGATGCACGCTAAAGCGTGATGAGATACAGCCCCAAAGGGGCTGATGATATGCACCACGCTTCGCGCGGTGATGATATGCCAAGCCTGCGGCTTGGATAAAAAAATTCGACAAGTTGAAACTTGTCGAATTTTTTGGCGGAGTAGGAGAGACTCGATTCCCCTCTTGCGGTGCCCGAAATTCATTCACCTCGCTCTCGCTCGTCGAATTTCGACCGCTGCGCCACCCCCTGCTCGCTGTATCCGCCACCGGCGGCGCTCGCAGGCGGTGCCCGCGCCTTCGGCGCTCGAGTTCGAGTGTTATTTCTGACTACAAAGACTAAAGGCACCCCTTTGGGGGTGCCTTTAGTCTTGGCGGAGTAGGAGAGACTCGAACTCTCGCGCCGGTTACCCGACCTACGCCCTTAGCAGGGGCGCCTCGTCACCAACTTGAGTACTACTCCGAATGTCGCAGAAACGGGTGCGGTGAGCAGCCATTTCAGCCTATGCAATTGTCAAAAAGGTGTGGCGGAGAGGAAGGGATTCGAACCCTTGGCTCTTTCGAGTCACCGGTTTTCAAGACCGGCTCCTTAAACCGCTCGGACACCTCTCCGTACAGCTGACGGTGAATATTCTACCATTCTCCCCCCCTTTTGTCAAGGGGAAAAAGCGAAATCGGCAAACTATTTTTAATTTTTGCCATATTTCCTTTTACGAAAGTTTTTCTATCGCTACCGCCACCAACTGCGGCGGCAGAGAAGGCATCATCTGGCCGGAGTGCCACACCGTCACCCGGTCGCCGACGGCCACGGAAGGTGCTTGCTCAAACAACACCCGCACCGTCCCGCTGACGAAGCCGCCTTCATCCGCCTCCACCAGCAGCCAGCCCTCCCCCACATCCGCCACAGTAGCGGTGAAAGACAGCCCATCCGGCACCGCAGAGGCTGTCGTGGTTGTGGTTGTAGTGGTAGTAGCCGAGTCGCCCCCACAGAGGATATCCCCTCCTCCGTGTCCGTTGTCGCTCCATGACCAAGGGCGTACCATACCCCTGCCACCCCACAAAGCAGAACTATCACACCCACCAGCAGAACAACGCCCCAACGACTTCTTAAAAAGCCCATATGTCATACTTCCTCTTTACCGGTTTCTCTATCCTTTATATTCACCGTTCTCCCAGCGGCCGGTAAACACATCGCCCTCCGCAGACACATAGGTACCATAGCCATGCATAGTACCCTTGCGCCAGTCGCCGGTATATTTGGCTCCGCTGGCCCAGACCAGAGTGCCCTGGCCATGGTAGGCCGCATTGACCCAGTCGCCCTCATAGACGTCGCCGTTGTTCCATACCATTTTGCCCTTGCCGTTCACAACACCGTTGTCAAACTGGCCGGTGTAGGTGGAGCCGCTGGCCCAAGTGATGGTGCCATGTCCGTGATACACACCGCCGACCCAATCGCCCTCGTAGACATCACCGTTATCCCACACCATTTTACCTTTACCCTGGATGCCGCCCTCTACCAAATTTCCGGTATAGACGCCGGAACCGACACGGCGATTTGTCACATAGCCGGTGTAGATTTCCTTCTTTCCCTCTTCATCCAGATATTCCTTCGTCAGCCACGCCGTCTCGCTCAGGAAAGCCTGCATATCCGAAGCGGCGCTGTCCGTCCAACCCATCAGATACGCCGTCAGACTGTCAACGCCGTACTCCGAGGAAATCATAACGCTTTTCGGTATATGTTTTTCAGCCGCCTGCTTGACTACCGCAGGCGAATACAGGTCCGTTGCCCCGAACAGATGGCACAGCTCATGCCGGTAATCCGCATCCGTGCTGTAAAATACCGCATATTCAAAATACTCCGGCTGATTCCACTCGATAGAGAACGCACGACCCGTATAATTCACGCAGAACATCACCGGTGCTTCTTTTACGCCGTATTGTTTTTTCAGCCGTGGAATTAAGGTGGAGGAATCCCCCAGACCGGCTGCCTTGAGCGCACGGGCGCTCCACTCGTTATAGGTGGTCATATTCACCGACCCGGTGGTCTTACACCGGATATAGCGGATGGAGATATCCAACTGTACGCCGTACCGTTTTGCATCCGCCAGCAGCCTATCCGTAGCTTTATTCTGCGCCTGCTTATAGTCCGCCAGTGCTGCCTCTGTCCAGGCACCATTGTCATCGTCCACCATCACCATGGTCAGCATCACCTTGCCGGTCAGGGTACTGCAAGCCCCCATTTTTCGGCACTGCAACATCGGATGGCTATTGTAAGTCGCCGCCAAGCCGGGGAGGTCGCTTGCGGTGGTCGGCACTCTTTTGGTCGTTGTGGTGGCTTTTTTTGTGGTTTTTACAAAAGTATCCTTCGTCGTCATCGTTGTCCCTACCCCATTTATTGCGGTTTCGGTGGTCTGCTGTTCCGTTCCGGAAGTCCCCTCTGTCCCCGGCAACGGGGAAGGCTCTTCTCCCTCCGGCCAGCAAAAAACAACCGTCAGAAGCAGCACGACAGCAATAACAATTCCCCAAACCGGAGATTTCTTTTTAGCGCTCTTAGACATATACATCCTCTTTCTTCATTGTACATGCAAGCAAACGACGGCGGGAACTTTTGACTGTCCTCACCGTCGTTTTGTATACCAAAATCTTACAATTTGGAATAGCCGTAACTGTTGATAAGAGCATCCAGCTTCAGCCCCTGCTTGCACTGGGGACATTCATGAGCAGCGTAACTGGCGTAATCCGGCAGGTTGTTAGGATTAAAGCAGGAACGCACCGTCTGTCCGGCCAGCATCTCGGTGGTAGCAAAAATGGCGGAAATACCTACCACCTTGCCACCATAGTAGTTGATAGCCTCCACTGCGGCCGCCGCCGTATAGCCGGTGGTCACGGAGGCGGCCAGCACCAGCACGTGCTTGCCGGCCACCATAGGGACGATATTATCCCGCAGGAGAAGCTGGCTACCCACGGTATGCTCGGGGGTAACCACGTAGATTGTCTGGTGAGCATTCATATTCACATGGTCGCTCCGGGTCAGTTCATCTGCCAAGCAAGCGCCGATGACCTCCGTACCGTCCAGACACAGGATGGTATCCACAATGGTACTGGTATCATAATAGGGCAACAGTTCCTCTGCCACCGCTTTTGCCTCCGAAAGACGCATTTTCTGCGTTGTCACGTCAATATAATAGTTCGTATGACTGTGGCTGGTGGCAAAATGCCCCTGCATCACACGCAAAAACAGGTTTTTCCGTTTACTGGGGATCTTAAAGGCTTCCTTCATCATTGGCTTACCTCCTTGGGTTTAGTATGCAGTTATTGTACACTATTTCCTTCGGACATACAAGGGAAAACGGAAAATTTTTCAAATTCCGGCAATCTGCACGATTTCAGACCGGTATCTTTTATCAACACGCCGGAAATGCCACCGGTAGCAACAGACGAAAGGAGCAACACATAATGGCTATAATCCTGCAGTGTCTGGGGCGCATCAGCGATGGAGTCAACCGATTTGTCTGGGGAGCTCCGGGACTGCTTCTGCTGTTTGGCTCCGGCGTATGGCTGACCTGCCTGACCAGCGGTTTCCAGTTCACTCACCTGAGTCACTGGCTGAAAGAAACGCTGGGCAGCCTGTTCCACCGTCGCTCACGGAAAGACGGTGGGGAAACGGGCACAGTCACCCAATTTCAGGCCATGTGCACAGCCTTGGCGGCCAGTGTGGGCGTGGGAAACATCGCCGGCGTGGCCGCGGCCATCGCCACCGGTGGGCCGGGGGCGGTATTTTGGATGTGGGTGGCCGCCCTATTCGGCATGATGACCGGCTTTTCGGAAAATGTACTAGGGATGTACTACCGGCGACGGCAACCGGGCGGCTGGCAAGGCGGCCCAATGTATTATCTCCGGGACGGACTGGGAAAATGCCGGGGGTGTAGGCGGTTGGGGCGCTGGTTAGCCATCCTGTTCGCCCTGTTCTGCGTGCTGGCCTCTTTCGGCATGGGGAACATAGGGCAGGTGAACGCCATTGTGACCCATGTGCAAGCCGCCTTCCCCCTCGCTCCCTCCGGAGGAGGAATGGGGGTTGGGCTGGCGGTGCTGATAGGCATCGTGCTGTGGGGGGGTACCAACCGAGTGGCGCAACTGACCGAAAAGCTGGTACCGGGCATGATTCTGCTGTTTCTGCTGGGCTGTGGCGGTATCCTCCTCCACCGGTATCAGAATATTTTACCTGCCTTTGCCGCCATCTTCCGGGAGGCGTTCTCTCCCCGTGCGGCGGCGGGAGGGGTCGCCGGTGTTTCTATCCAAGGGGTGATCTCCTGTGGCTTCCGGCGGGGGATGTTCTCCAACGAGGCCGGCCTCGGCTCCTCGGTGCTCATCCATGCCAGTTCCCATAGCCGGGAGCCGGTACAACAAGGGATGTGGAGCATCTTCGAGGTGTTTGTAGACACCCTGGTGATGTGTACGCTTACCGCCTTAGTGGTGCTTGTCAGCAATCCACAGGCCACCGGCGACGGTACCACTTTAGTGGCCGCCGCCTTCTGCGACACCTTTGGGCCACTGGGTAAGCAGTTTGTGGCGGTGGCGGTGGTGCTGTTTGCCTTCTCCACCCTGCTGGGGTGGTCCCAATACGGTAGCCGGGCAGCGGAATACCTGGGCGGCCCCACCGCCGGGAAAGCCTACCGGGTCGTCTTTGTTCTGCTGATTCTGCCGGGAGCGTTGCTCAACACCACTCTGGTCTGGCAGTTGGCCGACACCTTCAATGGCCTGATGATGCTCCCCAACCTTATCGGGGTGCTGGCACTCAGCGGGCAGGTGCGAAGCATCACCCGCAACTACATAGACCGTCGTCTGCATCAAAAGCCGTTACCGCCCATGCTGGCGGCAGACCCGCACATACAGCGGAAAATCCTGGAGGAATTTGGCGATACCCCTTGAAACAGCGGATGGTTTGTGCTATCATGCAGGAAAAGAAACGGAGGGGAACTATATGCTGAACATCTCACCGGCAGTATTCGCCGTAGAAGACACCTATCAAATTCTGGTCCCTGTGGAAAAGGAATCCCTTTTCTGGGTGCGGATCGGCGACACCTGCTACTACGACGAGTCCAACGGAATCCTGCGCTCTCTATCGGAATTACACCGGGCAACCGTACCGATGGCGGCATTGGACGACGCCGGTAGTTACACCGTCTGCATCCGGCCGTTGGTGGAGCGCAAGCCCTATTTCACCGAAACCGCCCCGGTGGAGGAATATACCTATCCCTTCCGGCCGGTGCCGCAGACCGGTATCCGTGCCTATCATATCTCCGATGCCCACAACCGGATCGACAGCCCGGTGGCCGCCGCCAGAGCCTTCGGAGACATCGACCTGCTCATCCTCAACGGGGATGTCATCGACCACAGCGGCGACCCCTCCAAATTCAGCAACATCTACCACATCTGCTCTAAGCTCACCGGCGGCCGTATTCCCACGGTATTTTCCCGTGGCAACCACGATATGCGGGGCAACTACGCCGAGCAATTCGCCCAGTACACCCCCCACAGCCGAGGCAACACCTACTACACCTTCCGGCTGGGCTCGCTGTGGGGCATCCTGCTGGACTGCGGTGAGGATAAAGCTGACACCAGCCCGGAATACGGTCACACCATCTGCTGCCACCAGTTCCGCAGACGGCAGACCGCCTTCCTGCAGGATGTCATCCGTCGGGCAGAATCCGAATACGCCGCCCCCGGCATCACCACCCGGGTGGTCATCGCCCACAATCCCTTCTCCAATATCTTTCCCGAGCCCTTTGACATCGAGCAGGATTTGTACAGGGAGTGGTGCAGTCTGCTCCGGGAGCAGGTCAAACCCCACGTAATGATCTGCGGCCACAAGCACACCGCCGAGGTGTGGGCGCCTGGCTGTCCCCAGGATAAATTGGGGCAGCCCTGTCCTGTCGTCATCGGCAGCCTGCCCAAGGGTGAGGGGTTCGTTGGCTGTGGCTATGTATTTGGGGAGGATACCATCACGGTTACCTTTACCGACAGCGACGGTCATATTTTGGGAGAACACCGTCTACGGAAATAAACACAAAGGAGAAATCGTGATGATCCTTCTGAAAACTCCCCAGGAAAACGAAACCATTTGCCTGCAAACCGCCATACAAAAGCGATTTGATGAAGAACGAGAAAAGCGAGCCGCCGAAGATGGTTCCAAGCCCTTCCGCTTCGATGACCTGGAACGGGTAGGCAATGACCTGACCCAACCCCTCCCGATTTCCTTCTCCTGGGAGCAGCTCGGCGACGACAGCGCACCGGATGCCTATTACTATCTTCTTGTTGCCGAAAACAAGGCGATGGACACCCCCTGGGTATACATCACTAAGGATCGTCGCCAGGAGGTCTACAATCTGAAGATCGGCACACGCTACTTCTGGTGCGTGCAGAAGAACGGCCAACGGAGCGAAATTTTTTCTTTCACCACTGCCTGCACGCTCCCCCGGTGCATAAAGATCGACCACGTATTCAATGTGCGTGACATGGGCGGCTACCCCGTTACGGGCGGGCGAATCCGCCAGGGGCTTGTGTACAGAGGCGGCGAATGTGAGGCTCACATGCACCTGACTCCCGAGGGGGCGGATGAACTAAAGCGGTTGGGTATCCGCACCGACCTGGATATGCGTGGCGAGATCATCGGGCAGGTGGAATACACCACCATGGAGGCTCTGGGAATGACCCGAGTCCATGTCCCGTGTCTGCCTTATAAGGAGGTGCTGGAGGAAAGCCACAATTCGGCCACCGCCAAGTTTTTCCGTACCTTCACCGACGAGAAGAACTACCCCATCTACTTCCACTGTTGGGGCGGTGCTGACCGTACCGGCACCTTTGCGTTTATCCTGGGTGCCTTTTTGGGAATGAGCCTCGACGACCTGGTTTACGAGTTTGAGTTTACCAGCCTCACCATCTGGGGTGTCCGTTCAAGAAATATGGAATTGTTTACGGATTTTATGACTCCGTTTATGGCTTTGGAAGGGGAAACCTTGCAGGAAAAAGCCGCCACCTATCTCAAGACCTTTGCTGGGCTGACCGACGAGCAACTGAACACGATCTACACCCTTATGGTGGAACACACCGAGGGATAAAATCATAAGAACACAGAGCCACTGCCAACGGCGGTGGCCCTGTGTTCTTTTTGTCAAAAGATTTTATGCCCAGCGAATGAAGCCATAGCTGTGCAATATCCGTAAATAAGTCACCAGCCGTTCATATAGCGGATGAGCAGTCTCGCCGAAATCTGCCTCCACCAGCTGGGCCAGCCCGGTGATGCTGTGCTGTCCATCCACCTGCCGCCACACAAAACTGCCCAGTGCGTCCAACCGGACATAGCTGACGGGAGGACGGTGAAACAGAGCCTGGGCTATCCGGTTGGCCCAGCCGGTATTTTTCACGCACAGGGTCACCAAACCGGTAGCATCGGCCTCCCATGTGATGTGCCCGGCCATCACCGGCACCCAAGAGAGGGACAGGGTAGCTTTGTTTTTCTTCACGGTTATCCCTCCTTTTTCTTTCCTCGCAGGGCAAACCAAACTAAACTACTCACCAACAAAGCAAACACCGTCAGGCCACCGATAGGGGCAAACCGCTCCGGCAGAGCCTGTTGTAAAGCGATATCCACACCAAAGATAGCCAGCACCGCCAGCAAGATGCCCACCAAGCCCTCGCCGGCAATCATACCGGAGCAATAGAGGATCCCCCGATTCACCACAGCCTGCCGATGCTCCGAAGCTTTAATGCGGTCGAAGAAAAGCCGGACAATGCCCCCCACCAGGATGCAGGCATTCAGTTGTACCGGCAGGTACAGGCCGATGGCAAAGGGCAACACCGGCACCCCCAGCAGCTGAGAGGCTACCGCCAGGAACACCCCTGTCAGAATCAGCCCCCACGGCAGGTTACCGCCCATGATGCCCTCCACCACCAGCTTCATCAGCGTGGCCTGGGGCGCTGCCAGTTCCTCCGAGCCAAAGCCCCAAGCCCTGTCCAGCAAAAACAGGGTAGCCCCGATAGCCAAAGAGGCCGCCACCACGCCAATGATCTCCCCCATCTGCTGTTTTTTCGGTGTTGCCCCCAGCAGATAGCCGGTTTTCAGATCCTGGGAGGTGTCTCCGGCAATAGCCGCCACAATACAAATAATCGAGCCGATGGCGATGGCCCCCTGCATCCCGGTAGCACCGGCCTGTCCCACCAGCTTGAGCACCAGCGTTGCCAACAAAAGGGTAGCAATCGCCATGCCGGAAACTGGGTTGTTGCTGCTCCCCACCAATCCCACCATACGGCTGGACACGGTGGCGAAGAAAAAGCCGAACAGCACCACGATCACCGCCCCCACAAAGGAAACGGGAATCACCGGAATCAGCCACACCGCCAGCGTCAACACCAAGATGGCCACCAGCACGGTGCGGATGTGGAAATTCTGTTCCGTCCGGGCTGTACTCCCCCCTGCCCCCACCGAAAAACCGCCTATGGCATCCCGGAAGGTGCGGAAAATCAGCGGCATAGACCGGATAAGGCTGATAATGCCCCCCGCCGCCAGAGCGCCGGCACCGATATAGCGCACATAGGTACTCCAGATACCACCGGCACCGCCGGCGGCAAACAGCTCCCCTACGGGTACGGTGCCGGGGTACAGCACCGTCTCGCCCCCTAACAGCACGATGAGAGGGATCAGCACCAGCCAGCTCACAATGCCGCCGGCAAACATATAGGAGGCGATGCGAGGGCCGCAGATATACCCCACGCTCATCACCGCCGGGTAAATCTGCGTACCGATGGCACCGGGATAGGTTTTTACGCTTCCTTGCAGGTTGACCTCCCCCGGCACCAGCTTAAGTCCATCCACCACCAGCTTGAATAGGGCACCAACCCCCATCCCTACAAACACCGAGGCGGTGCTGCCGCTGTCTTTCTCCCCGGCCAGCATCACTTGCGCACAGGCTTGGCCCTCGGGATAGGGCAATACCCCATGCTCCCGGACGATAAGGGCGTTGCGTAACGGCACCATAAAGAACACCCCCAGCAAACCACCCAACAAGGCAATCAGGGTCAGTTCCGGCAGGGATGGTGACTCCATGACCCCCTCCTTTGCCCACAGAAATAAGGCGGGCAGGGTGAAAATAGCCCCTGCCGCCACCGATTCGCCGGCAGAGCCCACCGTCTGCACAATGTTGCACTCCAGAATGGAATCACGACGCAAAGCCACCCGGATGACGCCCATAGCAATCACCGCCGCCGGGATAGAGGCAGACACAGTCATGCCTACGCGCAGACCCAGATAGGCATTCGCCGCCCCGAAAATAACCGCCAGCACCACCCCCACCAAAACGGAGGTCACCGTCAGCTCCGGTGTAATGCGGTGCGCCGGGATATATGGCGTAAAGGGCTTTTTCTCCTCCACAGCAAACTTCCTTTCCCTTTTTTCAGCAGTTTGCCCGGAAGATAGACCTACTATGCAAAAAAAGAACGCCTTGCAAGATGACAAGGCGTTCCGCTTTACAGTGGTTATTATAGCACAAATTCCAGTACGGCCACACCGCCGGCGGGAATATCCACCGTTTGGGTCGCCGAAGCCGGTCGCTCCTCATCGGTAAGCCAATCCCGCACCGCCAGTACCGGCTTGTCACCGGTATACGCTACCGTTACCGTCTGGGCGGCGGTCTCGTCGATCTCCACCGGCTCGTTATACTTATGGTGGATACCCTCATTGTTGATGACGGTCACCACCAGGCCGCCGTCCTTCACATTGTAAAGAGTCTGCACCCTGCCGGAAACAGTAAAGGGAATCAGCTTTACACATAGCGTCTCTAAAATCGTTTTCAGTTCAGCCACATCATAGGTCGGGCCATAGGAAATAACCTCTCCCTTGCCGTGGTCAAAGTCCGGGAACTGCTCTGCGTAGGCGGTATTCATCACCAGCGTACCGCCCTGCTGCACATAGCTGACAAAGCGGGCCTGCTCCTCTTCCGTTAACTGCAGGTCACCGGACAAAATCAGCACCGGATAACTATTCAGCACCCGCTGAGAGGCATTTTGTAGCAGGACATCCATGGTATCGCCATACGGTGTCTCGGTCTGCTGGGCGTTCTCATCCCGGCCGCCGTAGGTGCCAAAATTGGCCGGGTCACCCCAGGAACGGGGGAAGAACAGGTCGAACAGCGCCACTGTCATCTTATCTCCGGCAGTGAGGTCGAAGGTCTCAAAGGCCTTCGGCTCGTTCCAGTGACCAAAAGGCAAACCGTGCGCAAAGGGCAACACCACGCCAAAGGGTACATACGTCACGCCACGGTCGGGGTGACGGTTGATAAAGTCAAAAAACTCCCGGAACATCTCCCCGTGGGGGGACAAGGTATAATGGCCGTCCGAGTCGGTCTCCGCATAAAAACCGCCCTGACCGCCCGCCTCATTGATGAGCCACTGGGCACCGGCCATGTAGGTCATATAATAACCCCGGCGCACGGCGCTGACCGACTGGCCGGAATAGTCGTTGCTGGACACGGCGGTATCGCTCCCCAGCCAATTGGGATCCTGATACATCATGGGGTTACCGCTGTAATTCACCATCCCCAGGTAATTCCACAGAGAATAGTCGATAAACCACGCCTGCACATTACCAAAGCCCAGCCGGGCATTGTACTGCTTGGCCGCCCCCCGGGTAAAGGCGATGCTTAGGTTATAGGCCGCCACATTGGCGCCAATCTCACTGCCGATATAGTCATAGCCGTGATGGGCGGTATAGTGCTGATACCGCATAAAGCTCTCCATACTGGCCCAGGGATGCTGTTTCCCCTCCGTCTGCTTCGCCAACCAATCAAACACCACCTGCAGGGCCTCCTGCCGGTCTGCCGGCTGAGCTTTTGGCACCACATTGCGGATAATACCGCTGGTCCACTCGTAGGTCTCCACCTCATGCTCAAACCGCTTGTGGCTATGCCCCACCTTACGTGCCTGGATGGAGGCAATTTGCCGCTCCTTTTCATAAGGGGGATAGTAATGGATCTGGGTCTGCATGGTGAAATCCCGGCCCTCCCCCTCTGGGAAACCGTTGAAGCAGGCAATATCCGGGTCACGGATAAAATCGGGTATGCGTGTGGTTGGTTTATCAGGCATATATCATCCCTCCAGCACCTGTATGGTATCTTTGCCGCCATTATAGCACCAACACCACAAAAGAGCAAGACATAAAATATAAACGATAAAAAAATTCCGCCGGCTCAAAAAGCCGACGGAAATTTTTTATTCTGCTGTTATCATATACTGGACGGACTGAAAATCGCCCTCCCCGAACACCGGGATGAGCCCCACACGCATCAAGGTTGCTCCTGTGGCACGGATGCCCAGTGCGGGGATGGTGTAGGTCTTGTCGGGGGCAAGCCCTGCCAGCCGGATCCGCTTAACCTCCTGAAGCGGCTCCACCAAGCGGCGGTAAGCGGTCAGCTTCGCCTGTGTCTTATCCGGCGATACCGTCAGGAAACTGAAATAATTGCCGGTAAAGGGATCGTCCAACCGGTACAGATCACCCTCCAGCACCAGCGCCTCCGTCTCCCGATAGGCGGCAGTCTGCTGTCTTACCTGCTCCAGCTCCTCCACCGACAGCCGGGTGGGATCCAGCTCATAGCCGGTGGCTCCCAGCGAGGCAATGTGTCCACGGGTGGCAAAGGGGGTGGTGCGACCGGTCTGGTGGTTGGGACACACCGACACGTGGCAGCTCATAGCCGACAGAGGATACACCAGCGAGGTGCCGTACTGGATACGGGTGCGCTCCTCAGCGTCGCTGTCATCCGAGGTCCAGATCTGAGAGAAATAGGCCAGCATAGCCGGATCAAACCGGGCACCGCCGCCGGAGCAGCCCTCAAAAATAATGTCCGGATTGCCCTCTACAATACGGCGGCACAGGTCATATAGGCCCAAGGCAAAGCGGTGGGCAAACTCCGCCTGCCGACCGGCCTCACGGCCCAAGGAATAGAACTCCGCCACAGGGCGGTTGAAATCCCATTTGACATAGTCGATGGCGTGGGTGTGCAGGATAGCGTTAACCGACTCAACAATGCAGTCACGCACCTCCTGCCGGGTCAGATCCAGCACATACTGGTGACGACCGTAGCAACGCTGCCGCCCCGGCACACCAATGGCATAGTCCGGATGGGCACGGAACAGGTCGGAGTCCTCGTTCACCATCTCCGGCTCAAACCACAGACCAAACTTCATCCCCTTGCTGTGCACGTAGTCGATAAGGGGAGTAAGACCGCCCTCCAGCTTTTGGCCGTTGACCACCCAGTCACCCAGGCCGGAGGTATCATCGTCCCGCTTGCCAAACCAGCCGTCATCCAGCACAAAGGTGTCGATGCCGGTACCCTGCGCCGTATCTACAAAAGCCTTCAGCTTCGGCAGGTCAAAATCAAAATAGGTGGCCTCCCAGTTGTTAATCACAATGGGGCGGGAGGCTTTTACATACCGCTTGTTGATGAGATGCTCACGGAAGGCCCGATGGAACGCCCGGCTCATACCACCGATACCCTCGTCGGAATAGGCCATGACGATTTCCGGGGTCTCCAGCTCCTCACCGGCATCCAACGTCCAGGAGAAGTCAAAATCCTGAATACCGCCGGTAACCAACGCGTTACCAAAGGAGGTGCCCTGTGCCTTCAGCACAAACGAGGAGGAATACACTAAGCTGAAGCCGAAAGCCTCGCCAGACAGTTCATCTGCACCGGTTTCCACCACCGCCAGGAAGGGATTGAGCACATTGGAGGACATACCCAGCTTGGAATCCACCGCCACCACGCCGTGATGTACGGGCGTGCGCTGGATACGGCGCTCCGCTGCCCAGTTACCGTACAGGGTGAGCACCTCGTAGTCCTGCCCCGGCACCTCCATCGAGAAGGAATACGCTCGCCGCAGGATAACCGGCGTGTTGCCGGTGTTGCGGTACACCACCCGACGGGCGATGACACCGCAGTCGTCATAGACGGTGTAATACAGGTCGGCGGCAAAGCCGGTGATGCTATCCAGCAGGTGCAGTACCAGAGTCTCCCCACCCTCCATGGAGGGCATTCCGGCCATCGCCGGCTTAGCCGGCAGAATCTCGTGGCTCGCATACAGCAGCTCACACAGACGGTCTCCGGCCTCATTCACCGGCAGTACCGCCGGCTCCCGATAATCACCGGTACCGAAAAAGGCCAGCTCCGGCGCATAGCTCTGATACGTGGCCGTCTCATCCTGCCCGGGAGGGGTAATCTGCCACAACTGCCACCGGGCGCAGGTATACCGCAGGTCATCATGGGGAATAGCCGTGCCCCAATACAGATGCTCCGCATATCCGGCCTCGTTGATACAAAAGGCGTAGGTCACCCCTGCTCCGTCCAAGAAGAAGGTTTTGGTTTCCGCCTGATACACAATCGCCATTATTGTCACTCCTCTTCCCTGCCTCTGCACAGGGTCATATTCATTGGAGGGATTATACCACACTTCTGGTGGAATAGCAATCCGGAAAAATAGCATATTTTCCGCACATTTGTTGTATTTTCCTCACCTGCACCGTTACCAGCGACCGGGACGGCCACCCGGGCCGCCCATGCCACCCGGGCCGCCCATGCCGCCGGAGCCGCCAAACAGCCAGTCCTCCATAGTAATCGTCTGTGTGCCACCGGCGGTGACAAGGGTATAGGATTCTCCTTTTTTCAGTGCCGGGCAGGACAGCACCACCGTGCTGTAAGAGGTTTCCGGCATCCATGAAAACACCGTCTTGCCACTGCTATCCTTAAGCACAATCTCCCCCGATGCCATGGAGCCGGTATTAACCAGGATAGCCCCCTGGTTTTCCGCAGAGGTGAAGCCCTGCGCCATACCGCTGGCTCCTGCGGCCACAAAAATCCCGCCGGTAATCTGGCCGATTTGGCTATAATCCAGCGAGCCGTTACCGCCGTTTGTGGGGCCGGATATGTAGGTTTCCCCTCCGGTCACATACAGCGCCGCATTGGCATCGATACCGTCGCCACCGGCCTTCACCGTCAATTTGCCGCCGCTGATGCGGATGTAACTGCTACTATCGGTCTCTCTGAAATCATCGGGGCCATGTCCGCCAAAACCGCTTTGGTCATTGCCACCGGCGGCATTCAAGCCATCATCACTGGCGGTCACCCTAATGGTGCCGCCGGCAATCTCGATGGCATTGCCTTCGATGCCCTCATAACTCTTGGTCACCGTCACGGTACCACCCTTGATTACCGTCAGCCCATCGGCGTGGATCCCATCATCGCCGGAGGCAACCGTCACGGTGCCACCGGATACGGTCAGGTCAGCGTTACTGTGCAGACCGTCGTCTGCTGTATCCAGTGTCCAGCTCCCCCCTTCCAGCGACAAGGAACTACCGGCCTTGAAGCCCTTGGCACTCACGCCAGCGGTAGTCGAGGTGTTCTGTCCCCACCGGTCGCCCATTCCTCCGCCTTGGTCAGAAGGGGCGTTCTTTTCACCGCCACCGGCTGTCACCGTACCGGTGCCGCCGGTCACCTGCAAGGTGCTGGCGGCAGAAATACCGTCCGACACCGCTGTGACAGTGTATGTACCCCCGGCGATTGCCAATGACCCCTTCGAGGCATCGTTTGGATTTTCTACATGGATACCATCCTGCCCGGCCACCAGAGTGAAAAACCCATTGGTAAACCGGGCGCTGTTCCGGCTTTGGATGGCGTGTCCGGTCGCCTCCACCGTATATGCTCCGCCGGTGATTACCAGGTCATCTCTGCACACGATGCCGTTACCGGCGGCGGCCTTTACAGTCAGCGTGCCGCTGCCGTTGATGGTCAGGGATTCCTTGGAGAATACCACCCCATCCACATTGGTGTTTCCATCCGCCGAAAAGGCACCGGTGGTGGTCAGGGTGTTCTGCGATTTGTTTGCCAGTGTCACCGTCACCTTGCCGGCCTTTTTGATATATAAGGCCGCCATGGTTTCCGCTGTAATACTCACCCCATCCAGCACCAGATGCACCTCCGCCTTAGCGGTGGCATCCACCACTACCTGCCCACCGGGCAGCGTGCCGGACAGCACATACGTACCAGCCTTCAGGATGGTGACATTGTTATTTTTGGCCGTGACGGCATTGCCGCCGGAGGCGGTGGTGCCGTTATCCTTTAAGGTGATTTTGATCGCACTGTCGGCGTCATATGCCGGGTCGGTAAATGGCTCATCCGCCTCGGTTTTCCCGGCCGTGGGAGAGGTTGTCTTCTGTCCGGCGTCCTCGGAAGTAGTTGCCGTTGTGCCGGCATCGCCCGCTATATCTCCTGTGGTGTTTACGGTGGAAGGATCGCCGGCAGGGACGCCGCCCTGACAACCGCACAGGCCGGAAAGCAACAGCACTACCGCCGCCGACACCGCCAGTATCCGCTTACAGTTCACCTGCATTTCCCTCCTGCCTGCCGATAGACACCTCCAGATTGCCGTTGCGACAACGGATAGCGTCAATCAGTGCCTTTTCGGCGGCGGCATCCTTCAGCTCGATCCGATAGGTCAGCTTAAACAAGCTGCCCAGATTGGTGGTCTTCACCTGTACCAACTCCGCCGAACGGGTATACTGCTCCAGCGGCTCGTTAAACACCGCCGTATACTCCAGGTCCTCCGGGATGGTGATCCGCAGCACCCGGTGCCTACTTCCTGTCCGGCCGCCAAGGCCCAGACGCTCGTACAGCAACCACACCAGCCCCAGAATGACGGCAAACAGCACCGCATAGGCCAGGTAGCCCATACCCACCACCAGGCCGGTGGCCATGGCCAGGAAAATGGCCCCGATCTCCTTTGCCGTGCCGGGGACAGAACGAAAGCGCACCAGGCTGAAAGCACCGGCCACCGCCACACCGGCCCCGATATTGCCGTTCACCATCATGATGACCACGCACACCACCGCCGGCAGAACGGCCAGCGTCACCACAAAGCTCCGGGTGTACTGGGTGCGGTAGGTATACACCAGTGCCAGGAATATCCCGATGACCAGGGCCACCCCCACGCATAGCAGGAACTTGGGGACGGGGATAGCCTGGATGGTATTGCTGTCAAAAACGCCTTGAAACAGATCAGTAAACATGCGATATATCCTCCTTATTGCTTTGGGTGGTTAGATAAGCTGTTCCATACTTAGAAAACGATGTGCGGAAAATGCGCTCATGGGTAAGCAGGTCCGTCAGCCACAGCGGCAGGGCTGTGGGTGTTTTTAGTTCCATGAGCACCTTGTCCGGCGGTAGCAGTGCCGCACCATCCGGCGGCTCCTGCAAACTCAGGCGATCCTCTCGCCACAATATCTGCTCATCAAAGGTAAGCCGCAGACCACTGTCCTCCCGGCCATAATAGGCCTGCCGTTCGTAGGACAGGAACATGGCCGGACGGAGATTGCCGTAGAAATCCAAGAACCAATCCAGCTCCCGTACGATCTGGCTGTCCCCCACCGGCTGTCGCCGGCAAAGATAGGCCATCGCCGTCTCCTCCGGCAACGATATCCGTCGCTTGTAGACCACGCCCTTGTATTTCTTTTTCATCTCCACAAACACCGGACTGTCCGGCTGTGCCGTGACATAACTGCGCACACGGAGTTTCTCTTTGTACACCGGCTTTTCCAGCGACCGGCGGATGAGCCGGTGGTCCGGGGTGTCGAAGTACACGTTGCGGATGGTGCTGCGGCCATAAGCATCCGGCCGCATATAGGCGGCAATGCCCTCCAGCATCCGCTGTTGCTGTTCCCGGGTAATAAGATATTTATTCTCATGCCGCTGGAATATCGTCTGATATGACAAGGCATCGCCCCCTTTTGTTTTCCAGTATATAGGAGAATTATGTTTATCCTGTGATTTTCACATCGTATTCTGTAAAAATAAATATACCACACCTTGTCAACTTTTTCCATTGACAGCCCTTCTTTTGTGTGGTATACTACCGATTGCGAACAAATGTTCTTTTGGCGGTGAGAGAGATGGACAGAAAAATCCTGCACGTAGACTGCAATAAATTCTACGCTTCGGTGGAGTGCTGTCTCCATCCGGAATTACGGGACAAGCCAGTAGCGGTAGGCGGTAGCGAAGCCTCCCGCCACGGCATCGTGCTGACCAAAAATGAGATTGCCGCCAAGTATGGTCTGACCACCGGTGAGCCGCTGTGGGCGGCCCGACGAAAATGCCCCGACCTGGTGGTGGTGCCGCCGGATTTCCCCACCTATGCCCGGTTTTCCCGTATGGTGCGGAAAATCATGGCCGATTACACTCCTCTCATCGAGCCTTTCGGGCTGGATGAAGCATGGCTGGATGTGACAGCCGATAGCCATAGCGGCCGGGAGATCGCCCACCTCATCCGGCGTCGGGTCAAAGAAGAACTGGGCATCACTGTCAGCGTGGGGGTCAGCTTTAATAAAACCTTTGCCAAGCTGGGTAGCGACTACAAAAAGCCGGATGCCGTCACGGAATTTTCTCGGGAGAATTTCCGGCAGCGGGTGTGGCCTCTACCCATCGGCGACCTGCTGTTTGTAGGCAAGGCCACCCAGCGCAAGCTGGAGGAACGTTGCCTATACACCATCGGGGATGTGGCCTGTGCCGACCCGGCCCTGCTCCAGGCCATGCTGGGAAAATGGGGGCCGGCCCTCCATGCCATGGCCAATGGCGAAGACCACCAGCCGGTGGTGCCCTCCGAGCAGGCAGCAGGCGTGCAATCGGTGAGCAATGGCATGACCACCCCTCGCGACCTGGTGGATGACCGTGACGTCCAACGGGTCATCACCGTACTGGCAGAGAGCGTGGGACGACGTCTGCGGGAACAACAGCTCATCGGTCGGACGGTGGAGCTGTACCTACGGGATACCCGGCTGGTCACCACCAGCCACCGCACCACCCTGCCCCACTACATCCAGTCCACCGGCGACATTGCCGCCACCGCTTTTGAGCTATTTCAAAAGAATTACCGTTGGCAGCAGCCTCTGCGCAGTATCACAGTGGGAATTACCGCCCTGGAGCCGGACGGTCTGCCCTGCCAGCTGGATATGACCGACAGCACCGGCCGAGAAAAACGGGAGACACTGGATAAGACGGTGGACCGCCTGCGCCAGCGGTTCGGGGATGCCTGTGTCCGCCGGGCCATCCTGCTGGAGGACCCGGCCCTTACCAGCCTCAGTCCCTATGACGCCCATACCGTGCACCCTACCGGATTTTCCGGCAAATTGGAGGATATATATGAGCCGTAAAGTATATGTAGAAGTAGCCGCCGTCTTCACCCCGGAGGGGACGGTGCTTCCCCAGGAAGTCCACTGGGAGGATGGTCGTGTATATACCATCGACCGGGTGCTGGACATCCGCCACGCCGCCGCCATGAAGGCCGGTGGATGCGGCATACGGTATACCTGCCGCATCCGCGGCCAGCAGACCTATCTGTTTTTAGATGACGGCCGCTGGTTTGTAGAAGCACACGAAGCATAAAAGGACGGAGATGGCTCTCCGTCCTTTTCGTTTACGTATTTTTCCTGTGTATCCGGCTTCGCACAAAACACATCGTATAGGTAAACAATATAGCCAGCAAGCCAGTCATAACAGCACTCACACCGTAGTACACCAACAGATCGAACACACCGCCCACAAAGCCATAGTGGTACACCCAATAAATCAAGCCGGCCGTCAAAGCGATATAGCCGATCCAACCAGTCGCCAGCCACAGCCCACGCCGCCAGCTGACCGTTACCGTTACGTCCCGGAAGCTACGCCACGCCGCTACACCGATAATTACCAACAGCACCGCCGCAAAGCCGGGAAACAGCCAAGCCCCGGTGACTAGCGAAACGCCAAACACCAACATAAATTCCATTGCCAGCCACACCACCCATAGGCACCAGTAGCCTGCCCGTCGAGGTAAGGCAAGACACAGCACACTGCATAACAGCACCGGCAACGCCACCACCAACAGCAGATGATAGAGCTGTATCAGCGTCAAAAGCAAGCTGCCCAATAGAGACACGGCCAGCAAGATATATCCCACAACCTTTGTCTGCGACACCGCCGGGGTGGCCGGAAAAGGCGTAAAGGCTTCCGCCTTACCACCTCCTTGCGTTGCTGTCCGACCGGTTAACGCATCCAGCGTCACCCCGAACAGGTCGCACAACCCCATCAGCCGTTCTAAATCCGGTATTGCCGCTCCGGTCTCCCATTTAGACACCGACTGTCGGGACACATCCAAACGGTCGGCCAGGTCACCCTGAGACAAACCCGCCGCCGTCCGCAATTGGTAGATACGCTCTCCCAATTTTTTCAGTTCCATATACATTCTCCTTTCGGCTTCCATCTTATCGCTATCTGCCGAAAAAGTCCACCAACCTGACTTGGAAATTTAGCAACCGTCAGTTGCATCGCACTAAAAACGGCTTTACAACACCACCGGCACAGCTTTATCCATCATCATACTCTCTGGGGTAACCACACAATCCACCGCCAGTACCGTCACCCCGGCGGCGGCCGCCTGCCGCAGCGCCACACCGAATTCCGGGTGGGTCACGTCATTCGGCCGTAGCTGATGCATTTCCTTCATCTGCACCACAAACAGCACATACGCCTCGTACCCGGCCTCCACCGCCGCCGTCAGTTCGTGCAGATGTTTGACCCCACGCACCGTGGGCGCATCCGGGAACATGGCCACGCCATCCTGCTCCAGCGTCACCCCTTTTACCTCAAGGAATGCTCGGCGTCCACCGTCCTCCACATAGAAATCGAACCGGGAGCCACCCCAGGTAACCTCCCGGCGGATGACCGCTTGGGGAGAGAACAGTCCACTGCCCGGTAACCACTCCCCCACCGCCTCATTGGGCGCCTGGGAATCCATATTGATACACAGCGGCGGCTGACCGGGGCGCTGTTTTTCCACCCCGATAAGGTCGTATGCCGTCTTACGTGCAGGATGATCCGCCACCGCCAGATACACGGTGCATCCCGGCACCAGCAGTTCCTTACACCGCCCGGTGTTTTTCACGTGCACCGTGTGTTCGGTGCCATCTATCTCCACCCGGGCGATAAACCGGTTTGGCCGGCTGATAAACCGCCCGGCCACTACACATCCGTACCGCATTGCGCCCCCTCCTTTTGCATCAGCATACCATATTTCCCTTCGCTCCGCAAGCCATAAATATCCCTTGTTAGGCGAAGCTGTGAGATACAGGTAGGACAACCATGTTGTCTGCCTGTTCATTGTTCTAAAATATAGTTTTTAGGTGATACCCGTGAAAAAAGGCCCTCTTCCCGGACAAGAGAAAGAGAGGTATCACTTTGCCCTTTTATCTTCTCCGGTAGAATTTTCCTGTCCGGAGATGCAAAAAACGACTTCGCTCAAAAGCGAAGTCGTTTTGCTACAAATTTCTTTATAAACGCTTTATACCGTTCGTAACTGTTTGAAACAACTGCATCATTTATGGGCGGAGACCCATGCCGCCCTCCAGCGTGAGTGTTTCACCGTTCATATACTTAAAGTCGGGCGAGGCCAGCTGGACGCAAACCCGGCCGATTTCCGTTTCGGAGTCCCCAAAATGTCCGGCCGGCGGCATCTTCACGTTAGCCTTGAAGGCTTCGGGATACGCCTTTTCGAAGTTTTCAAGCTGTGCCGTCCATGCAAGGGGACAAATCACATTTGTGTTAATACCGTCTTTTGCCCACTCCGTAGCAGCCACTCTCGAAAGACCGCGAATACCCTCTTTGGCTGCGGCGTAGGAACACTGTCCGTAATTGCCAAACAGGCCGGCGCCGGAAGCAAAGTTGATAATGCTCCCCTTCGTCTCCTTCAAATACGGATAGCACGCTTTCATGTAATAGAATGTGGCATACAGGCCCGAATAGAGTGCCAGGTCAAACTGCTCTGTGGTATGGTCTTGAATGGCAACACCCGAAGCTGAAGCCTGTGCGTTGTTAATGAGCACATCAATTCTTCCGAATTCGGCAACCGCCGCATCCACAACCGATTTTGCGATGGACTCATTATCCGAACCTGCGGCAATGTCTGCGGAGAAAATCAGAACTCTTATTCCGTACAGTTTTTCGAGTTCCTCTTTAGCTTTTTCAAGCTTCGACATATTTCTTCCGGTAATAACAAGGTTTGCGCCTTCTTTTGCATACGCAGTCGCAATACCGTAGCCAATAGAACCACATCTGCCATCAGACAATGTGGCAAATCCAGCACCTGTAATGATTGCTGTTTTTCCTGTCAAAAATCCCATAATACCCTCCTGTTTTCAGAACGCCTGTTTTGCTGGTTGTTATTATAGCGAAAAAAACAACTCCCGTCAAGACTCCACAAACCGAAAAGTGCTTTCAGCATTCATTTTTGCCGGTCAGCAAAAGCCAAGCCACCCTTTACCGTAAAAAACCACCCCCTCCGATGCAAAGCTTTGGAGCAAATTGCGTTGATGATGTGACAAAATAATTGCGAGATACATGCATAAAAGGAAATGTTGCTTTCATAAAACCCAGAGCGCAGAAAGATCGGTCGGTCTTTCTGCGCTCTTTTTTATTTACACAATGGCACAGCCAGCTTGCCTTAACGGCGGTTTGTTTCCCCGGCCAAATCGCCATAGACAGGGGTAGCCAAGCCAAAGCCACCGGAAACGGTGAGGATTTGCCCGGTGGTATAGGCGGAGGCATCGTCGGCAAAGTAGCAGACGGCTTCTGCGATTTCCTCCGGCAGCCCCATGCGGCCCAAAGGAATGTGCCGTATAAATAAACTGCGGAAATAGTCGGACAAGTGCTCCTCCACCGCTTGTGTGGCGGTCATACCGGGAAGGACAGCGTTGCATCGGATACGGTGCTTGGCTTCCTGTACGGCAATCAGCTTGGTCAGATAGTTAATAGCCGCTTTGCTGGTGCCATAGGCAACCTGGGAAATGTCCGGGACAAGACCACCCACAGAGGAAATGTTGACGATACTGCCGCCGTGATCTGCCATGCGCTTTACCGCAGCCTGGCTCGCCAGAAAGACGCTTCTCAAATTCAGATTAACGGTATCCAGAAAGATTTGCGGCTCTGTGTTGGCAAAATCCAAATCCTTACCGGGATGGGATGTTCCGAAATTGTTGACCAGTACGTCGATACGGCCGGCATCCCGAACGACGTCTTCCACCATCGTCGAAAAGGTTTCCGGTTTGGTGGCATCGTTGTACACGCATTTTACGCCATGCAAGGTGTTTGCGATTACCTTCGCCCGTTCCATATCCCGGGCCGCCATATAAACCCGGGCACCTTCGACCGCACATTTTTTAACAATAGCAAGGCCGATCCCTCGGGTGGATGCTGTTACCAGAATGACTTTCTCTTTTAATCTCATATTAAATCTCCTTTATAACTTTTTGTTTTGGCAGGAGGGCAACCGTAGCGACACCCAATGCCACACACAAGATCTCTGCTATCGCCAGAAAATGAATCGAAGCCACCGCTGCTACCGGCTCTGCCGTGCCTGCGGCAATTCTTTCTGTAATCTGATTGGTGAATAACGGGACAAACACGGCTACACCGAAAGGGGCTGCCAGGTCCCGAAACAAACCGTACGTTCCTGTCCCTGCACCTGCGGCCTGCGGCGGCAATCCGGAAAGAACAACCTTCATAAAGATAGTGCCGTTTCCACCCAGACCGAAGCCAAGAACACCAAGAGATAGCATCAGTAGCAGCACAGAGGTAGTCTCTGTAAACAGCAGCAGAATCCCGCATCCAATCCCGGTCAACAGGAAGGACCCTATAAGAATCCTTTTCGGTTCAAACTTGTCTGCCAACGGTCCCAGAATAACAGCTCCCAAAGACATTATCGCCGGCAGTGTAGTGGGCCGTCTGTTGGCACGGGAACTGAGCCGCTACCGCCTGTCGGCGGTCAGAACGGAATGTAGCTATGCGACCTCAAAAAGTAACATCTGTGACGCCCTCGAGAACCTGCTTCCGTTAGAAAAGTGTTAGAAATCGCACTTTTTCGGCGTAAAAACTAGCAGAAATTTTGGGTATAAAAATAGCCCTCAAGCCTTGATACACAAGGCTTGAGGGCTTATCGGCAAAATAGGGTGAGACATTCTCTGCATCTAGCTACTTATCGAACAATCCCACTTTTACCATTCATCATCTCTGTACACGTCCGGAGCCGTCGCCGCCCGCCAGCTTTTCTACCTCGCTGACGGAGACACGGTTGTAGTCGCCCTCAACGGAATGCTTGAGGGCGGAGGCGGCCACCGCAAATTCAATGGCCTCCTGGGTGGATT